>MFXH01000011.1 GCA_001788795.1 Candidatus Peregrinibacteria bacterium RIFOXYA2_FULL_41_18
ACTATATATCGCATCAAGTCTGTCGTAATAATCATCCATATATTCATTGAAATCGCTGTTTGCAGAAGACTTAAGATCATCAAGATAACCGCTTATTTTATCACCATAATCTTCGAAATCGTTATAATCATAATATTCCTGTTCCGCAGCGTAAGCTTTTCCTATACCGAAAACCGACGACGAATAGTTACCAGTAGGTTGTGCCAATTCTATCATTTTATCGGTATAGTCTTTCATCTTTTCCGCAGTCTCATATGTATCGCTGTATTGATCAACAGTATTCTGAATTTCAACAGCAACTTGATTTATTATTTCAAGATATTCTCTTATTTCTCTAACGCTGTCTTCATCAACCGGCTCGTCATTTGTGAATAAAGTTATAACCTGATCAACCGATGGTACTTCATAACCGTTTGCGTATTTCACATAAGAATAAACATTCGAGTAAACCGTAAACACGTCAACATATTCCGCTGCAATCGACTGCAATTCATCAGCTATATAATTGACATTGTAAGTACTGACTTCCGAACCCGACACCCCTTCTCCTGTTGAATATATACCTCCACCTCTATCTTCTCCTCCTCCTGCCGCCTCTCCAATAAGCGTATTAACTATCGCATAAGAAGCAAGTACTATAATTATACCTATAATCGCATACATGACAGCTTTCTTACCTTTGCCGCTTTTCTCTTCTTCTCCTGCTGCAGTAACATAAAGAAATCCTCCATAAATTATCACCACGACAGCCACCAAGCCCAAGAATGACAGTGCGAAATTTGTTACATTCAAAATGAATTCACGAGCGCTTGTCGCTTTTGTAAGCCCAGAGTCATAACCCGAAGCATCTGGCGCTTCGAATGATCCATCGTATTCCGTGAAACTAGTTATATCTCCGCTTGTTTCCGAGCAGCTTATAATCTCGCCCGTCGCTTCGTCCAATCCCTCACAAAGAGCATCTTCCGCTTCATCAGGTATTAAATCGATGCTTATATCTGCCGCATTCGCCGCAAAAATCGGAAAAATCAATGCCGACATAAGTCCTAGTAACACCGAAACTATATATTTTTTTACGCGCATATTTTGTTTTTGGTGGATTTTATCTGTTAATTATAGCAGAAATTTCATTCGATTTCAAGTACCCGGATCCATCGGAATAATCGTAGATGCAATTGCGAATGCGGCACCTGCCAAAAGTATGCCGGCAATTGCACCAAAAATAACTTTTTTCGCCTTGCCGGTATTCTCCTCACTGACTCCGCCAGTTACATATAAATAACCTCCGTAAATCAACATTCCTATAGATACGAATCCTATAATCGCCGAAATGAAATTCGTTATATTCGCAATGAAAATTTTTCCTTCCGAAACATTGATTTTCGCTCCTTCACCGGGTTCGTACGGAAACAATATTTTCTTAACTATAAGCTCGGACGTTCCTATGAAGAAAAGGCCGATAAGCGCCCAGAAAATATGTTTTTTTGCATTTGTAACTTCTTCTTCATTGTATGAAGCGATAACCATTTTTGATCCATCGTAAGCAATCGCAAGAACTGCACCGGCTCCAACGAAGACTTCAAGCAGCATATATATGCCTCTGATGCCTTTATTTGCCTGTCCCGCGAAAGTCAAAGCTGTTTCTTCATCTTGCAATATCTGACCTTCTTCACCGAAAAACATATCTTTCACAAGAGTATCAGCCGCAAAGACGAAAATCAGACCGACGATCGCCCACGTGAAATATTCTTTCTGTTTTTTAATTTCTTCGTCCGAACCTTCACCGGCTGTTAACAGTTGATATGCCGATATAACCATGAAAAGCACAGCGATTCCTCCAAGAACATATTTGATGTAATCAAGTACATAATAAAGCGCACTCGTTATGCTTTCCAACCCTGTTTCGTTATAAGCTTGTTCATGTGCATCACCCGACTCGTAAGTCGGTAAATCCGCCTCTTCTCCGATTGTGTTTAAAAACTCATCATAACCTAGCGCAAAAGCGTGTGGGAGATTGCTATGCATAACCGTCAGCATCACAACCATCATCGTTATTACTAGAACTAATTGTTTTAAAATCTTTTGCATTTTTTTATTTAAAGTGCCCCGCCTATCATCGTTGCGACCAGCGCATATGCGCCATAAATTACAATGCTTCCTATTGCCGAATTGACGAGAATTTTCTTCGCTTTTCCAGCCCTTTCCTCATCACCTCCCGCCATCGCATACATAAGCCCTCCGGCAACTATTCCAAGCACCATGAAAGGCCCTATAAACGAGACCATGAAATTCGTTATTGCCGCAATCTCTTTTACCCCTGATGCGGCATCTATACTAACAATAGCCTCATTATTGCCCTGTTCAACGTTGAATATTACTTTTTTCACAAAGAAATCTCCTATCATTACGAATGCGAGCGCCACAAAACCTGCGAGCAAATTTTTCTTTTCTCGTGTCGTGGACTCTTCCGCCCCTCCTGATACAACCATTACGAAACCCGAACGTACTATCGTAAATACAGCGACGCTTCCAAGTATGTACTTCATGAATGTGATAATGAGCGTAGTACCTTCGTTGAAAAGTCCGGCGCTCACCAATATATTTTCTTCACTGCCAAATATGTTCTGCTCTTGAAAACTGAACACTTCGGAAACCGTGCCCGCTATACTTATCAATGCCAGACCGATTATACCTTTCCATAGAGCTCTCTTCTGTGTTTCCACTGTCTGCTCGTTTCTTCCAGCAACAACAAGCGTAAAGCCATAAAGAACTATCAGCAAAACTCCAACCGCAGCCATAATGATACGAAGAGGACGCAGTATCCTTGTCGCAATATTTTCCGCTTGCTCAATCGCATCATCTCCTTCCGGAGCTGGTACGCCACCAAAACTGTCAGAATCCGGCAAGTTGAAAAATCCGCTTGCGTGAGCCGAAATCGGAGAGGTCAATATGAGATAAACTATAACTCCGATCAGAATCGCCGCGAGCAGAAGCGGTTTCAAATAGTCCGCCTTTTTGTTTTTTTGTTTGTTCATTCGAGTTTTTATCTATTTATTTTACCATATTTCCTAATTCTGAACAAGGATAATGACGATGAGAATTTCAGAATTACGGAATTACAGAAAGCAGAAAACGTATTCCGTCGAAATAAATCCCAAGCATTTTATTACGGTTTTGATTGACTTTTCCCCTATTTAGCAAATAAAATACCAGCGCATTCTTGTTCTGCGGGCCTTTTAAAGGTATTCTAATTAATTAAAATAAGATGAATAAAATCAAGCAATACTTCGTTGACAGCTTCTCTGAGTTGGGAAAGGTTACTTGGCCTACAAAAAATCAGGCTGTTATGCTGGGATTAGTTGTAATAGGCGTATGCGCTATTTTCGCCGCAATCATGGGCGTTCTCGATTACGGTTTCGGATTCGGTATGGAAGAACTACTCAAGCTCGCTGCTCAGAAATAATAATTCTTATCTTTAAAAACTTATGGCTAAACAGGCTAAAAACACCGGACGCCACTGGTATGTGGTACACACCTATTCAGGTTATGAAGATGCCGTGAGAGAAGCTCTCATACAGAGAATCGAATCGATGAATATGCAAGATAAGATTTTTGATGTTGTCGTACCGAAAGAGACTCAGATCGTCATCAAGAAAGGTGAACCGAAAACAGAGAAAAAGAGGCTTTTCCCCGGATATGTTTTGGTTGATATGAATGTGGACGATGAATCTTGGTATGTTGTAAGAAACACCCCAAACGTAACAGGTTTCGTCGGTTCCGGCACAATACCTGTTCCAGTTTCTGAAGAAGAGTTCAAGATTATCAGAAGGCATATGGGTCAGGCTGAACCTAAATTCAAGATCGACTTCACAGTCAGCGACCATGTTGTTGTTTTGGACGGACCTTTTGCAAACTATGAAGGTATTATCAATACAATTGATGAAGAAAAAGGCAAGGTTAAAGTATTAATTACGATTTTCGGACGCGAGACCCCTGTAGAATTGGACTTCACTCAAGTTAGAAAGAAGTAATTTAAGTTCAAATGCAGAAGTTCACCATTTTTACCATCATTTTCTCGGCAGTCGTTATAGTGACTGTGAGTGAGCTTGTTGTTCATGACTATATAGATAGACACTCTGACGAAGGATCTGCAGTTGCGGAAGTTGACGGCAGTGATATTCAAGCAAGTGTTATTGATTTACCAGCCGAGGAACCGGCAAACACAAGTATTCTTGCAGGACTGGATTATCAACTGTTTGGATTTACAGATGGATCTTATTTAAAAGAGAAAAATTTTCCCGACAATGTTTTTCAATTCTTAGAGTTTGATTTCGATAATACAGATGGCATGTACTGGGAGATGTTTGACGGCAAATCTTATGAAGGTGGTTTGTATGAGATAATTTGCGAAAATCCAACAGATGCTTTTACGGTTTATACAGATTTGAAGTCCAGCGCCCTCGATCAGCCTGATAACGGTACGATGAATGAAGTCAATAATTACGGACTGGCATCTTTCTATTTCAACGACAATGTAAAAACAGATACTGTTTTCTTGGTTATTTTGAGCGAAGATCGCGTTTATGCGCTCACCTATCAGAAAGCGATGCATGATGTGTTTAAAGAAGTTGCTGACAGTTTGTAGAAGTATGGTAAGTGACATAGTGAAGAATCGTCCACATACTTTTTTACTATGTCACTTCTCCTACTTCCCATACTTCTTCATTATGTTGACTTTCCTTCTCTAAATCCGTAGAATCTCTCTGCGCACTCTAGCTTCAAGCATATTTTTTAAGTTTAAAACCACTATTTATGGCTAAAAAAGTACTCACAAACGTAAAACTACAGATACCTGCAGGAAGGGCTAACCCAGCACCTCCGGTAGGTCCTGCACTTGGTCAGCATGGTGTACAGATTCAAGAATTCTGCACCAAGTTCAACGAGAAAACTAAGCAAATGGGAGATACAATCGTTCCTGTTATAGTAACGATTTATGAAGATAGAAGTTTTACTTTTATCACCAAGACTCCTCCTGCTGCAGTTCTTATCAAGAAGGCTATCGGCCTTGAAACAGGTTCAGGAGAGCCAAATAAGAAAAAGGTAGGCAAAATCAACCGAAAACAACTTGAGGAAATAGCTGAGAAGAAGATGGCCGATCTTAATGCTAACGATATGGATGCCGCTGTTAAGATTATTGCCGGAACAGCTAAGAGTATGGGAGTGGAAGTTGAAGACTAGGAAGAAGGCAGAAGGCATGAGGGAGAAGGCATAAGTGAAAAAAATCCGTAATTCATAATTCGTACCCCCTAATTCATCCCACCATGACAACCACATTTAGAAAAATCGTAGGGAATCTGTATTTATACATTTTCTCAACAGTCGGTCTAGTTATCTTCATAGTTGGAGGCATAACCCTTGTAAATGTAGTCCTTAAGACTTACGTATTCCAATTAACTCATTATCAAGAATGGTGGAACGATACATATGGATGCCAATGGAAGACTAATCCTGATGGGACAGCTCTATCAACTGAAGACATGGATGCATGCGAAGTAAAACAGGAGGAAGAAAGAGCAATTTCAGATTCAGATGCACGCAAGCGCGATCTTGCTAACGGAGTTGCAGAAGTCGTTATTGGTACTCCAATCTGGATTTATCACTGGATGGTAATAAGGAAGAAGAAGGACGAAGAGATAGCTTAAATTATTTATTTGTGGGAGTCTCGCAATGCGAGACGTTTGCACCACGTAACCCAATCATAAAATGGCACACGGAAAAAAGTATCGAGCTGCGCTCGAAAAGGTAGATGCTAACAAATTCTATCTTCTTGACGAAGCTTGCGCTCTCGTCAGGGAAACATCGACAACAAAGTTCGATTCAACGGTTGAAGTTCATGTTAACTTGAGCATCGACCCTGCAAAGGCTGAACAACAATTAAGAAGCACAGTTGCTCTCCCTCATGGTATTGGTAAGGAGGTCCGAGTTATCGCTTTTGTACCGGAAGATAAGGTTAAGGAAGCTCTCTCTGCAGGTGCAATCAAGGCCGGAAGTGAAGAACTCGTCGCTGAAATAGAAAAAGGATGGCTTGAATTTGATACAGCTATTGCTACACCCGATATGATGAAGGGTCTTGGTAAAATCGCGAGAACTCTTGGTCAGAAAGGTCTTATGCCAAATCCTAAGGCTGGAACAATCACTGTTGAAGTAGCTAAGACTGTTGCTGAAATCAAGAAAGGTAAAGTTGAGTTCAGGAACGACAAGCTCTGCAACTTGCACAATGTTATAGGAAAAGTTTCTTTTGACGGAGCTAAATTGTCCGACAATCTTAAGTCTTATTTGAAGGCTGTTATGGAGAATAAGCCTAAGGATGTTAAGGGAACTTTTATCAATTCTATCACCTTGGCTACGACTATGGGTCCTGCTGTGAAGATTGATCACCTTGATGCTCTTAAAAATTTGTAAATATTGTGAAGGAGACCTTGGGTTATTCCTTTGCGAACTCACATTTTAATTAGAATGATCAAACAGCTTTTCCAAGGAGACCATCAGAATGTACAAGGAGATGGTTTGTATGAAATATCTCCCCTATCGGCCGGTCCTGTTTTGATACATGAGACTGGAGGCAAAATGATACTTGTTGACCCTGGAGCTTTTTCGCACAAAGAGAGGCTGCTTACGGAATTGGCTTTTCTAGGGGTTACTCCTCAAGAAATAGATATGGTTTTTAATACCCACCATCATCTCGATCATATTTCCAATAATTTCCTATTTCATTCAACCGCGCCTATTTATACGAATTCAGGAATCTTGTGGCAAAACGGCAAGTCCTCAATATATAAGGACCCCGAATTGCACAGAATGAAATTTCCGCCTTCTATTCGCATGATTAAAACTCCTGGACATACCGAGGACAGCGTCTCTTTTGTTTATGAAGAGGATGGCAAGACTTATGTTTGCGCCGGAGATGCGGTTCGCGAGGATATTATTCGCGACAACTCGATACCATCTGGAAAATCCGATTCGGATAAATTTGTAAAAAGTATGAAAGAAATTTTTGATATTGCAGATGTTATATTTCCGGGACATGGGGCTGTTATAGAAGGAGATTTATTAAAAGAGTTGCGCGGTATTGTTGAGAAGATGTAGAAGGTAGTAAGTATTAAGAGATTGATATGAAAATTAAAATAAAACGAGTCGATAAGGAGTTGCCTTTGCCAAAATATGAAACAGATGGATCTGTTGGATTTGACTTGATCGCTCGCGAAAGCATGACTGTGAAATCCGGCGAGATAATTCTTATCCCTGGGAATGTTATTGTCGAAGTGCCTGTAGGTTATATGCTGGTTGTTGCTTCACGTTCAAGCACTCCTCGAAAACATGGCGTTATGCAGCCGCACGGTTTTGGAATAATCGATCATGATTATTGCGGACCTCAGGATGAGATCAAAATTCAGGTATATAACTTCAGCGGTAAAGATATATTGATAGAAAGAGGAACGAAAATAGCTCAAGGCGTTTTTGTCAGAATAGATAAGTTTGAATGGGAAGAAGTTGACGAAATTCGCACTGAAAGCAGAGGTGGGTTCGGAAGCACGGGTCAAAAAATTTAATAAATCTTCTCATGTTCATTACCCTTTATGGAGTAAACAATATCGGCAAGACGACTCATGCGAAGAGGCTTGTCGCCAAATTGCAAGCAATGGGTAAAAAAGCTGTTTATATTAAGTATCCTATTTATGACTTGGAACCAACCGGACCTTATTTAAATAAAATTATCAGAAGCGGTAACCCTCAAAGCATTTCTGAGCACGAGCTTCAAATGTGGTTTACCATCAATCGTTATCAATTCGAACCTCAGCTCAAAAAATGGCTTGAGGATGGCACTATTGTCGTTGCGGAAGATTATATAGGCACAGGTATCGCTTGGGGTACGGCAAAAGGGGTCGATACTTCTTGGCTTGAAAGAATCAACATGTATTTAACGCCTGAAGACTTGCCTATTCTGATAGACGGACATCGCGTTTTGACTGCCAAAGAACAGGTACATATTCATGAAGCCGACGATGATCTGTCTGAGAAATGCAGAAAAGTCTTGCATGATTTGGCTGAAAAATACGGATGGAGGACTGTGTTATTGCAGAAAAACGTCGATGATACTGCGGCTATGCTGTGGGAGGTGGTGAAGGGAGAAGTAGAGGGGAAGTAGGCATTAGGGATGAGGCAGAAGGGAGAAGGTGGAGAATCACTCAGAGGCTTTTAGCCAATCAGGTAAGATATCACCGGCTGGGTACATTTCGTTTATTATACCTTCGGCGAGATTCTTGAATTCTTGTTTTCGTGCAGCCATTTTTGCATCCATATCCCTAAGTCCCATTGTACTTGTTTGGAACATAGTTTTCAGATTCAATCCATCATGAAGAGAGTCCGGTAATCTGGCTTTTCGCCTAAATTCTTCAAGCGCTTCGTTTGGATCCTCTTCATCATAATAAATTATTTTTGAAGGTCTATAGCCTGTGCGATTGAAATAATTTTCCCAGTATTCTTGAGATGATATCGACTCTTGTGTCAAAGGCGAGCCTTCCTCTCTTGATCCGTTTTCTGCTATTTCATATTTCGACCCTGTATTCGGATTCACTCTTGCATTTGCCGGTATGAATACTATCCCAGCATCAAGAGGTAAAATGCCTCGTTCGTCACCTTTACGCATCATCCATATATCATTCCTAGCATCATGTCTGCTGTCTTTCGGTTGCGCAAAATTATCCGGAACATTGCCGTTTTGGCTCGTAGATTCATATTGAGAGGCTACAAATGCTGCCGGATACAAAACGAAGATTTGATTCCCAATTTCGCTGCCGTAATACCAGTCGGCTACATAGTCCAGAGCACCATGAACCGCATTCAAATCCGTGAAATCCGATGTCGGAAGTCCTGTTACAGATCTTCTTGAAAATTCATTCAGTATTTCAACCGCATCGCCTCTTGTCTTACAGTATTCACTAGGTATCCCTATTTCTCGCAGCATTAAGCGAACTTTATCCTTATCCCATTCACCTTCGGCTATACGGTCCATACCGGATTGGATATTCCTTCCTGCCAAAAGGCCTTCAAATCCATGATGAAAAGATTCTTTATCAAAATGATGATGAGATGTTCTATCGCAGAATCCGTGTCTGGTTATATGCGTAATAAATTTTGCAGGCACTTTTCGCAACAACGCAACATATTCTTCAAGAGAAAGTCGTCTCAAATTATCTGTCGTAAAAGATTCTTCAATTTCTTCTTTTGTCAGAGGCCCCTCTTCATAAATATCAAGAACCTTTGCTCTGAATCTGGTGCGTGACTCTTCCGGTGGAATATAATTCATCCTTTCTTCCTCCGACATACCCGCAAGCTCCTTCAGCCACGCTTCCAAGTCAGATAATTCTTTTCTGGCAGTATCATTCCTTCTTATGAAAGATTCTACTTGGTCTTCTGACGGCTTGAGTTCGAAATCTGGTATAGGCATATCATATGATTATACCAAAATTCGGCTCAATGTGACAGGTAATATAGGGAAACTCCTGCAAAATCCCTTTGTTTTCGCCCCAGCTTACTGGTAATATCTTTTTGCCTAATCCTCCCTTACCAATGGCAATACTAGATGGCAAGCTGGTCGCAAGTTTGGTTCTAAACAAGGTCAAGGGAGAGGTCTATCAATTATCAAAGCAAACAGGGATCAAACCTAAGATCGCGGTTTTTTTGGTTGGGGAAAATCCAGCCAGTCTGACCTATGTGCGCAATAAGAGACGTGCGTGCGAAGAAGTTGGAATAGCGTGGGAGCAAATAAGTATTCTCGAGAAAGATGCAACTACCGAGAGCATTATTTCGCAGATTAAGGATTTAAATGCGCGAGATGATATACATGGGATTTTGGTTCAATTACCATTACCTAAACATGTTTATGCGCCAGAAGTTATAAAGGCGATCGACCCATATAAGGATGTAGACGGCTTTCATGCTTATAATGTTGGGAAGACTTTTCTCTCGAAGGAATTTGAAGATTTGGCACCTTGCACAGCCAAGGGAGTTATGAAAATTCTGGATCATTATAAAATAGATGTTCGCGGGCTTGACGCTACTGTTGTCGGACACAGTAATATTGTCGGGAAACCTATTTCAATAATGTTGCTCAATAGAAATGCGACCGTTACGACTTGTCATATAGATACGAAGGATCTCAAGAAACATACTAAGAATGCGGATTTGCTTGTTGTAGCCGTCGGCAAGCCGAAATTGATTACGGCAGATATGGTTAAGAAAGGTGTTATAGTAATAGATGTCGGTATAAACAAGGTCGATGGGAAATTGGTCGGAGATACGGATTTTGAGAAGATTTTCAAAAAAGCATCTTATATAACTCCCGTACCGGGAGGAGTCGGGCCGATGACTGTGGCTTGCTTGATGGAAAACACACTCATCGCTTATAAAAAACATTTTAAACTTTAACCCTATAAATTATGTGTGGAGTAATTGGAATTTATGGTAGTGGGAATGTCGTTTATGATCTATATGATGCGATGGTAGTTTTGCAACACAGAGGACAAGATGCGTGCGGAATTACAACTTATGACGGCGAACATTTCAACACGCATAAGGGCATGGGGTTAACGCGAGATGTTTTTACTCCTGAAGTTATGAAAAATCTCGGCGGATCAATAGGAATCGGCCATTTGAGATATCCGACCGTTGGCGGAGGAGGCATCAGGGATGCACAGCCTTTTACAAGATCAGCTCCTTACGGGATCGCGATGGCTCATAATGGAAACATTATGCATCATAAAGAGATGAAGGAGCATTTGAAGGACAATGAACTTGTTATGGTAAATTCCGATTGCGATGTTGAAGTTATTTTACACATTTTCGCAAAGGCTCTCAGAAGGCAAAATCCGGGAAAAGTGCTCGAACCTCAGAAAGTTTGGGATGCAGTCAAAGAGGTTTATGAGAAAATAAGCGGTGCTTACACGGTAGTTGCTCATATTGCTGGACAAGGTATGGTCGCATTCCGAGATCAGCATGGTATCAGACCCGGTGTTTTCGGAAAAAGGGAACGTCTAAACACGGAATACATTTTTGCTTCCGAATCCGTAACGCTAGAACTTCTCGGATTTGAAAAAATCTCCGATATAGGTGCTGGCGAAGCGATATTCATAGATAATGATAGAAAAGTTCACAGACAAAAAATCACAAACAAGAAACATACTCCTTGCATTTTTGAATATGTTTATTTTGCCCGCCCGGACTCCGTTATGGATGGAATCTCTGTCTACAAGGCAAGGTTGAAAATGGGTGAAAAACTTGCCGAACAAGTTAAAAAAGCGAATCTCGATATTGATGTTATCTCAGCCGTTCCGGACACTTCAAGAGTTACCGCTACGGCACTTGCCGACAAAGTAGGAATTAAATGCCGCGAGTGTCTTATCAAAAACAGGTATATCGGCAGGACATTCATAATGGCCGGACAAGGTATTCGTCAGAAATCCATAAAATACAAACTCACTCCAAACATACCTGAAATAGCGGGTAAAAACGTTTTGCTTGTCGATGACAGTATAGTTCGCGGAAATACTTCCAAGAAGATTGTAGATATGGTCAGACAAGCCGGAGCGAAAAAGGTTTATTTCGCTTCCGCGGCGCCGATGCTTAAATTCCCATGTTTATATGGAATCGATTTACCAACAAGAAAAGAGTACATCGCAAACGAACTCGATCATGATGAAATATGCAAAGCTATCGGTGCAGATGCGCTCTTCTATCAAACTCTCGATGATCTTGTTGATGCCGTTAAATATGCCGGCGTTGAAAACTTCTGTCTGGCTTGTTTCAATGGTGATTATCCGACCGGCAATATCGATGAGGACGTTTTGAAAAAAGCCGAGGTTGATAGGGAATGTGATAGGAGGGGTACAAATCCTAGTGCGGAAGTTATAACCAGTGATATGCCGCAGGTGCCGTTGCTGTAAGTAAGGAGCAAGACACAAGACACAAGACACAGACAGCAGATGGGAAGGGATGAGGCAGAAGTGACATAGTTGAGATAGTAATTTCGGGTTTCAAGTTACTAACTAATAGTTACAAGTTAATATATGAAAATACTTATAATCGGAAGCGGGGCGAGAGAGCATGTAATTGCCGAGACTCTTCAGAGAAGTTCTCACCAACCTGAGATTCACATTTACGGTTCCTCAAAAAATCCGGGACTTGCTGCATTATCCAGTTCTTATGAGGTTGGTAATTTGAAAGATTTTGATAAATTGAAAAATTTCGCGCTTGGAATTAAACCCGATTTTGCGATAGTTGGACCGGAGGCTCCGATTGCAGACGGTGTTGTGGATCTGCTTGAGGAAAACGGGATTAAATCTGTTGCACCTTGCAAACAGCTTGGAGAACTCGAATCTTCCAAGTCTTTTGCCAGAAATATTCTTGAGAAATATTCGATACTGGGGAATCCGAAGTTCAAAGTTTTTTATAAACCGGAGGGAGTGAAAGATTTCATAGAACAACTTGGCGGAAACTATGTTGTTAAGGCTGACGGGCTCAAAGGTGGCAAAGGTGTTAAAGTCTCCGGAGATCATTTAAAAACTCTTGATGAAGGTATCGCATATGCTCTTGAATGTTTGAACAGCGATGGCAAGGTTGTTATTGAAGAGAAATTTATTGGGCAGGAGTTCAGCTTGATGGCTTTTGTCGATGGGAAGACTGTTGTGAGTATGCCTGCCGTTCAAGACCACAAACGCGCTTATGACGGAGATAAAGGGCCAAATACGGGTGGAATGGGCACTTATAGTTGCGAGAATCACAGCCTCCCCTTCTTGCAAGAGTCGGACGTGAAAGATGCTCAGGCCATTAATGTTGCTGTCGCAGAAGCTCTCTATAAAGAAACCGGCAAATATTATAAAGGGATCATGTACGGCGGGTTTATTGCCGTTCGCGATGGAGTCCGATTGATTGAATATAATGTGCGTTTCGGCGATCCGGAGGCAATGAATGTTTTGCCTATTTTGAAAACGGATTTTGTAGATATTTGTCTCGCGATGATAAATGGAACTCTTGCCGATTTGAATGTCGAGTTTGAGAAAAAAGCTACGGTCTGCAAATACTTAGTACCGGAAGGGTATCCTGACAATCCATGCAAAGACAAGAAAGTCGAGGTTGGAGTTATCCCACCTCAAGTTAAAACTTATTATGCATCTGTGGATCAGCGCGAAGATGGTCTTTATCTAAGTGGCTCTCGGGCAATAGCTTTTGTTGGAATCGCTGATAGTCTTGATGAGGCTTCCGCAATCGCAACTTCAGCCCTTGGTATGGTGGAAGGGCCGGTTTTCTACAGAAAGGATATCGGAACGAAAGAGCTTATAGATAAAAGACTGAAGATGATGAAAGAGCTCAGAGGTTAATACTCTCCAAGTATCTTGAGTTTCGCGACTTTTTTCTTGATTGCCCTCAAGACTGGTTCCGCTGCGGCGACAGTACCATCGAAGTCCACAAAGAATATGTACTCGCCCAATCTATGTTCGGCCGGACGAGACTCGAGCCTTGTCAGATTTATTTTCGCCTTGGCAAAATCTCCAAGCACCCCATATAAACTTCCTGCATTATCGCGTGAAAAATGAAATGAGATTGAAACCTTGTTCTGTTTTTTCGTTTTCAATTTCATGTTTTGCCTCCCTATCAGAACAAAAGTCGTCTTGTTGTTTTTATCGTTCTCGATGTTTTTCGCAATCACTTCGAATCCATTTTCAATGGCGGTTTTCTCCGATGCTATCACCGCCGCATCATTCAAATGCAGCTTCTTAATATAATCAAAAGACCAAGACGTGCTCGGCTTATTTATCAACTCCGCGTTCTTATAATGCTTCTTAATAAAATCGGAACATTGATACAGTCCTTGCTGATGTGAATAAATAGATTTTATTCCTTTTTTCGCGCCAACACTCGGCAAAACAGCTAAGCAATGGTGTATATCCATTTTATATTCATGAACTATTTTTATATTTTTCTTAAATAAATTATCCATAGTCTCTCTTATTGTTCCCGTTATCAAATTCTCGAGCGGAACTATGCCGGCGAATATCTCTCCTTTTTCAACAGCCATGAAGATCTCATCTATACTGCTCATAAAACAAATATCGTTTTTCAGCTTAATACTGTTAATTATTTTTTCACTAGCTTGGTGACTATAGGAATTTTTCGGGCCAAGAACTCCGATATCGGACTTGGAATATTTTCCCTTTTTTATATGATCAGTTTGATTAAATTTTTCCAGCCATTGAAATATCAACCAATCACTTTCGCTTTGAGCTTTCGTCCTGTAATCCCCAAGGAACTCACCTGCCGTATTGAAATAATTCATGAAACCTTTTAAGTCCTTATTTTTAACCAAATAAAAAAGTTCCGCAGATGTCTTGAGCAATGTTCTAATCACATCTTCGGAGTATTTATTGTTTATCTGTATATTCGCATAAAGCCCTGCGTCTTGCGATAAAAGTCTCGCCGCCATCTCCATCTTGAGTCCGGCCGCAGGAGTTGCGTAATAAAGAATATCTTCCACCTTAACTCCTCTTTCTTGCAGCGCTTTGCAAAACGCAAAATCCGTAAAATGCACAAGTACCTGCTCCAAGCTCATAAGTTTATCGTGATCTTGCGGAGAAATTGTTTTCAAAATAAATTCACCTTTTTCTTCAAACACCTCTTTTATCCATGGCATCCATTTCCCCGATCTTGCCGGAGACACCAGTATCTTTTGTCCCGGACCGAAGGTTGAATTGCCGAACATTGGATGCAGTCCTATAACCGAAGCCTTGCTTTTTAACATCTCGGCAATTGGGGCTTCCTTCAAGGATGTAAAATCCATTAACAGCTGATCTTTCTTAAGAAGAGGGACTATGGATTTTATTACCTCTATTGTTTTATCGATTGGTACGGAAACGATAACAACATTTGATTTCTTAACCAATTCGGCCGACTTGAGATTGGTCTTCAAATCACTTATCAAAACCTTGTACCCAAGCCCTTCAAAAAAATCTGCAAATACGGAACCCATATTCCCCTTTCCACCTATGATACCTATTATCGGCTTGTTATTTTTTTGCATTTTTCTTAACAATTTTCTTCGCCTTTTTTATTGTCGCAGTCTTTTTCTTAGCGACATATTGCGTTACCATTTTTTTCATCTCATCAGCTTTCTTGTGAGCCTTAAGCAACAACTCATCAAGCTTTTCTTTCTTAACGTTCGTCATATCTGCAACCGCTCCTTTCGCCTTGCTGAAGGCACCTTTTACCTCTTCCGTTTCTGCAATTTCCTTCATGAGATCATAGATTTCAGATCCCATTTTTTTCAAGTTGTCACCAACCGCTTTTGCACCACTCCCTCCGTCTTTTTTCTCATGCATGATTTTATCGCGAAGACTTTTCCCCTTTTCAGGCGCGAATAAAATCCCTGTCAGTGCTCCGGTTACGAGTCCGAGAGCCAATGCTATTTTGCCTCCTTTTTTTGACATTTTTATTTTTGTTTAAATTTATTTATAGGAGTTTCGCTTGCGCAAAACGAGCTTGATAATATGGAGCTAGTGAGCGCTTCGCTTCCCTAGCTCTGTTATATCATCATACTAATTTTTCTCCAAGCTCTTCAAACATCTTCTTCATTTTAAATATAGGGAGACCCACGACATTAAAATAATCTCCGTCTATCTTTTTTATAAATAAAGATCCAAGACCCTGTATCGCGAATGCCGCAGCCTTGTCCATCGACTCGCCCGAATTGATATATGCATCAATTTCTTTTTCGGTCATGCGATCGAATGTGACATATGTCCGCTCGAAGTCTGATATTTTCTTAACGATTTTGCCTTTTTTATCTGTCGAAATTATACATATCCCCGATATTACTTCATGAGTTGTATTGTTTATGAATCGCAGTATCCTTTTCGCGTCTTTTGTGTTTTTCGGTTTGGAAAGTATCTCGCCTTTATAAGAGCCTATCGTATCTACACCAAGTATGTATGCGTTCTTGTGTTTCTGCGCTATTTCAAGAGCTTTTCCTTCCGCATTGTGAACAACAATTTGCGCAGGCGAAGAGTTTTTTGTTTCGAATTTCTCTTGAAAATTTCTTGCAGGATCTGTTTTAAATTTCAGTCCAAGTTCTGTAATCAGACTTTTCCTTCTCGGGCTCTGAGACGCCAATATCAGTTTTTTCTTCATGTTTTTTATTATTGAGTTTTGTATAAACAAAACGGCTTATACTATTGCGCAAGGAATACTTCGTGTCCTTGCGCTGGCGCCATAAAATATAACAGACGCCGATTGCTATTGGAAGCAATCCCGCTGCAATCGCTTCCGGCATAAATACATCGGTATAAAGCGTACTTTTCGTGTTTTCAATCGCCGATCCAGTTCCCGTCTCGATCTGCTTGTAATCTTCGACTTGCGTCTTGGCGACCTCTTCTGAAATCTCCTCTGTTGCAAAATTCATATTCGCATTCGTCCACTCGATATTCGTCAAGTCCACCCGAGCTCCTTCTTCCAGACTTGAAATCACCGCATCATCGAATTTTAACATAATGTTTTCACGTTTAAGAATTTTAAAATGAAAACTCATTATCAATCCCATGTCATCAACTTGCGAATCTATTCGCCTCAACGTGACCCCGGAAATTATTTTCCTCCCTTTTTCATCCACATCTTCCGCAACCATATAAATCGGCTCACCTCCGCGCTCAAAAAACTCCCCTTCTTCATAAGACTCGTACTCGATTATATAAGGATCGTAATATAGATCAAAAGCCATACCAATCACCGGAATCGTCATGTCCAATGCTTTTATTTCAACTATAAGTTCGCCATCATCTACTTCATAAGTCTTCATGTATATTCCGTCAGATTCAGCGTTTACCGTCTGTATCAATGCCAGCGAAATCAGAAATGCTAATATTGTTTTTCTCATTGTTTCGTGATTAAGTTGGAGGCCGAACCGGTAGGTTCGGCCTCCTTGCTTGTCAATTATTCCGAATAAGTTACAGCCCAATTTATACCGACATCTATGAGATCGCTGCCGTTGATCGATCCATCATAAGTAGTATCTAGTAGATCTTCATATGTGCTATCGACATATGTTTCACCGTAGTGTTGAGCGAGAGCTTCGAGATCACGCCCGTCAACTCTATCCGACCTGTTGTTGTCGCCTTTTATACCTCTTGTTTCAATTCCCGTTACAGAAACCGCCGAGCTTTCCGACACTCCTTTTATCGTGATTATTTGATAAGTATAAGTGATGTTCGGGATTATGTTATTACTATCCGTATATGTCGTGCCGGTTGCGGTACCGAGCTCTTCGTAATCGCCTTCCTGATTGAGCCTTAAGACTCTATACGAGGTTGCGCCTGCGGATGGAGCTGTCCATGCAAGGGCTATTGAGTACCTGTCCGTTCCTTCAGCAGATTGAGGATTCGAAACCTGTTCCGCGCCTGACAATACCGTTATTGATGTGTTTTCCATATTAGCTTCTATATCTGTTGTTGTATTTGCTATGAAGCTTGCACTTGTATCAATAGTGATTGCCGAAGATCCGTTGCCGCCGATTACATTGAATTGGATTGTAAAAAGCGTACCATCTCCTGAAACTCCTGTTTTCTCTGTTTGAGTCCTAGCATCTCCTATTACCAAAACTCCTTCAGTATCATCTTGCAATTCCGCATTGAAAGCTGTCTGTACTGCGCTTGAAACGCTTAAGAATGAGCCTTCGGATGCTGATTGAAAATCAAGAACTGAAGCGTCGTAATCGATATCGAATCCATAAGAGAAGAGATCAGTCACGTCGGAAATTGCCGCTGTAACGGTTATTGAATCTCCAACTTCCGGACTTGAATCGGAAATGCTTAATGAAACCGTTGTGCCGCTTGAACTTGTGCTGACGCTGTTCAGGCTATTTGGCGTTCCAAGGATGCTTGAACCTGCACTTGATAGATTGCCGTTACCGGATGTACATTCACCCCAATTCGAATCGCCGGAAGCACTTGAGTCTATTCTTTCCATTGTTGACTTAGTCGTATTGCTTCCCGCCATCCATGCACCTCCGGTTCCGTCTACCGTATCTATCGTATTCCCGGAAGCGTCTTGCAATACAAGCGAGTCGCCGGTATTGGCAAGTGAAAGAGTGACTACGCTATCCGCAGATATCGTGGAAATTGCACTCTCATTACTCTCTATAAGAAAGTATCCGTTCGCCGGTATGGTTCCGGACAGACTGTAAGTTGAGGATCCGTCGTCCAATATAGACCATCCTGTAAGGTCTATAGCAGAACTTGTGTTGTTTTTGAGCTCTATCCATTCATCTGATGAACTGTCCAGCGATCCAGCCCATGCGACTTCGTTTATAACGACGTCTAACGCTGATGCAGCCGATACGTTTTCCATCTGTAGAACAGGAACTAAAAGCGAGCACATCAGCAGTATGGAGATTTTTTTCTTCATTTTTTGGTTTGGTTATAATTTTTATTTTTTCGTGCGCCGAAAAATTTATCCTAAAATATCAGACCGACATTAAATAAAGGTGGAATATCGAATACCGAATTGCGAATACCGATAAAATCATTATTGACTTATTCAAGGGATTTCTTTATATTTTCATTCGCTTATTTTTTAGAAAAATTTTATGCCAATTATAAAGGCCGCAAAGAAAGCTCTAAGACAATCAAGAACTCACCAAAAACGCAATCTTAAGACGAAGTTGGATTATAAGACTGCTATCAGAGAGGTTATGGATGCGGTAAAAGCCGGCAAGGCCGATGTTGCTGTAAAATCTCTTTCAAAAGCTCAAAAGTTAATAGATATGGCCGCAAAGAAACATCTTATGCACAAGAATACGGCTTCAAGGAAAAAAGCTTTTTTGGCAAGAACAATCGCTGCTAAGCCTGTGAAGAAGGCTGCGAAGTAGGGTTGATGAAAAGTTTTTGAAGTTTTGTGGTTTTATACTAGAATGTTTTTTGTCGAAATCCGTTCTTTCAAAATCAGGGCCTGTAGCTCAGTGGTTAGAGCAGTCGGCTTAAGGATGTGGATGCTAAGTCAAAGATACGTATCCATGTCATAGGGCTGTTAACGAAGCAATTTGTTAACGATAACCTGTCAAATTCGGGGAAGTCTTACCGCAGCAAATGCGATGATAATCCCGAGCCAAGCTTCACATTATGTGATGAAGGTGTAGAGACTAGATGGCAGGGTCCCGTAGCGCTCAAAGAGCGCAATATTATCAAGTTTGTTTTTGCACAAGCAAAAACTCATCTTGCGGGACAAGGTATAGTCCAGATTACAAACCTGAAAAGGGTCGTGAAAACGATAGTGATAAGCATAACCGATTGGTCGCTGGTTCGATCCCAGCCGGGCCCACCAGTGCGTAGGCCCTCGCAACGCGAGGGACGGAGCACTTTTATTATGAGTTGTTTCGCACAAGCGAAACTCCTTCCTATTCTCCCTGCGGAGAAAAAACAACTCGCCGTCACGTGACGGCCATATCAAAACACAAAATGGATATAATTTCTCTCATCGTCGTAGTTCTCGGTCTCTGCTTATTTGAGACTATTTCGAGTATAGATAATGCCATAATCAATGCCGAGGTTCTCGGCACTATGAAGCCTAAGGCCAGAAGATGGTTTCTTGTTTACGGTCTGATTATCGCGGTTTTCATGGTCAGAGGTCTATTGCCTTGGATTATTGTTTGGGTTGCAACACCCGGACTTGGGCCGATCGACGCTTTGACGGCTACTTTCAGTAGCGATCCTGCTGTCATCGAAGCCGTTGAACAATCCGCCCCTATACTCCTTTCCGGAGGTGGCGTGTTTTTGATATTTTTATTCTTCCACTGGTTGTTTCTGGAACCTAAGAATTTTGGAATTAAAGGAGAGAAATTTTTCTATCAAAATGGCATCTGGTTTTATGCTGTTGTATCTATAATTTTATCAGTGTTGGTTTGGAATGATTTGCAGGTAAATCCGGTTATGGCTTTCGGATCCGTTATTGGTTCGACAGCTTTTTTCATAACTCATGGATTCAAGCAAAACGCCGAATTGGCCGAGAAAAAATTAGCTTCCAGTGGGAATTTATCAGATATAAGCAAAATTCTTTATCTTGAAGTTATTGATGCGACATTCTCAATAGATGGAGTTCTTGGAGCATTCGCGTTCACGATGTCGGTTCCATTGATATTACTTGGCAATGGATTGGGAGCGTTTGTAGTTAGAGAAATCACAATCGGAAATATAGATAGAATTAAAAAATATGTATTCTTGAAGAATGGAGCTATGTATTCTATTTTGTTCTTGGGAATGGTTATGATTCTAGACAGCTATGGCGTTGAGATTCCAAGCTATGTTTCTCCGGCAATCACATTCGGCGTTGTAGCATTTTTCTTCTGGAAATCCAGAGTGCACGCGAAAAAAACACAGATTGCCAGTTAGTTCGACCAAGGGCATGTGGCGAAATGGCAGACGCGCTACGTTCAGGTCGTAGTTCCCTCACGGGATTGGAGGTTCAAGTCCTCTCATGCCCACCAGTCCCGTAGTCTCGCAACGCGAGACGGAGGGACCTTTTCTATTATCACAAGCTGTAACAATTCTTTAATTCTTGCAAAATTCTCCTGGGAGAGAATTAACGGATTAGACCATCGTGCATTTTCTTTATCACCCCTATCGCAATCTCTCTAGGCTTATACGCTTTTACCTTATCAGGATTTAATTCTTGATAGAAAATTCCTCGTACCATGTCACTTATAAGACCTAAGAGCAACCCTCTATATCTATCTTGAGATGTTTCAAATTGCTTACTGCTATCAACCAGAGTCGGATCGACTTTTTTCTCGAGGACTTTTGACACTTTTGCGATCACTTCATCTATCGCTCCCATAACTTCATTTCGCAAGCCGTTTTCCTTATCGGCCAATCCCATGTTGTTCCAATAATGGTGATCTTCCAGTTTCCTTCCTTCTCTGATCGTAAAATTATTAAACTCATATGTTAATAAATTGATATTTTCATCTTTCAACATCTCTTCTACAAAAGCATGGAATGCTTCTCTTGCCTGAGAAACAACTTCTGTCGTTATTTCTCTGCATATTCCGGATTCGGCTTCTCCAAGATCAATCAATGTAATTTCTTGAGATCCTTTACCCTTCAATATCTCGTTTGCCTTCTTGAATTTCTCCACTTCAAAAGGTGCAGCCTTAGATATACTTAAAACTTGTGCTATTGGCTCAGATTCCGCCCACTGCGCTATCTGCTCAGGTGTTTTATCTATAAAAGCAGATACATCGGCAGTCGGTTTCGCAACCATCTGCGACTTCAATACACCTATTTGATCCTTGATGTTTTGACTAGGTATTTCTGTCATACGTGCGCCATATTACACTCGAAAAGCCCCCTCCTGTCAAGCTCGCGGGTTTTGTATAACTTTTTTATTCACAACCTCTATATCTTCCCTAGTACATCCCGAACTGAAGCCACCGCATTTTCGTCTCCGGCCGCAGTGGCGAGTTCAAGCATATGCTGATAAGTAGAGCGATATTTTTTCGCATCTGCAACGGTTTTAACCCCGCTAACCCTCTTCGCAAGCAGGCTGTATTCGCCCATCTTGCAAGCCCTCACCATTTCGAGATCTCCCATCTGTTGGAAGTAAGAAATCGCCTTTTTATAATCCTTTTTATTATAAAACGCGACACCTTGATTGCGGATTATTGTTGTTTTCAACTTCTCGTCGCCGGATTTGCCTGCGTAATGAGATGCACGACGGAAATCTTTTTTGTTTAAATAAAAGACCCCCGCATTTCTATACGCAGTACTGATAAGCGATTGGTCGCCAAGTTTCTCAAGGAAGAAAATCGCCGAATCAAATTTCTGCCTATCCATAAGCATAATCCCAAGGTTCCTATATGAGACATTGAGATTTTTTGTAACCAAATCTTTCATACTGCTAATCATATATGCCAATTGTGCTCGTTTCACGATTGTTCGCGGGTCTATCTCTCCCGTTTCCTCTGTCATATCTGTCGTATCGAGAAGATTTGTCGAAATAATTTCCGTTATCGGAAGGATATGCTCGAATTCTTTATATTCTTGAAAAGTTCCGTTTGTCGCCTCTATATCATGCCCGTCCATATGCAAACAGACATGGCCCGGGAGGATTTTTATCTGAAGATCTGTAATTGGAAACTTGCGCGAATACAGATAAGCATAAAGGGTAACTATCTGATTACAGTCGCCTATCAATGGTTCTTTCGTAGGATCCTTGAGAAGTTTTCCGAAGTTAGCAGCCTTCTCATATTGATAATGAGATCCCGGCTTGAGATAAGACATTATCGCTTCTACATATTTCTTTTTTTCTAACGTTCCCGCAGCGTGTTGATCAAATTCTTTGTTCAACACTTCGACGTTCTTATACATCTGTCGACGAACACTTTTTTTGAGATATTTGTAGTTCTTGTACTTCTTCTCCATGAAGAGGTCGAGCACAACCAAATTCTCCTGCATCAACTTCGCAAGTTCTTGCTGTACAGCGAACGGATTGCTTGTTGATTTGATATTTTTGAAAAACCTGCCCACCTTTCGCTCGAAAGGGTTAACGTATGGGGAGAATAGATTTAAAAGCCATTTAAACATATTAATATTTTAACATATTTTAGGCTTTTTAGCTATCTACCTTTGGCGTATTTTTTTGCAAATCTCTTTCCTGCAAGTATCTTTATTCCGATGCCAGAATTTTCACCTCAAAAACCGCAAGTTAAACTTATATCTTATACGCCCGCCGCGTTTGATCTTTCGATCGCAAGCGCGCGTACCTGCTATAGCCCTTCTGTTGTAGATCCGAAAGAGGTTACCGAAGGCCAACGCTCTAGGATTGGAGAGGCGATTTTTAAGGCCGGCCATCATACCCCATTCCAACATGCGACTTTCGTTTTCGGTATAAGCGGGATTTCGCGTCAGTGCGTTTGGAGTTTTTTACATTCTCATCCTTTCTATAATTCTGATCAGACTTCGCAGAGGTATGTCGTAATGGATCAGATTTCGGTCTATGTGCCATCTCTCGAGGGCGAAGCTATGTCGATCTATAAAGATGCCGTCACCAAGGCTTGGTCTGCTTATGAGCGCATTTCCGAGCTTCTGAAAGAGGACAATTACAAATTGATGGCTGGGATTGGTCGCATAAAAGGTCAGGACGAGAAAAACATCAGAATCGATTCTGAGAAAAAAGCTATCGAGAACGGCAGGTACGTCTTGCCGATTTGCGCCAACACAAGCCTTTATCACACGATTTCAGGACTTGTACTCAAGAGGTATATTCGCATGGCGAATGCTTGCGATTGTCCGACCGAAGCACGTGAGGTTGTTGCTGCGATGGTCGAGGAAGTTAAGAAGGTAGATCCCGATTTCATAAGCAAAATCGGCGAAGGAACGATCGAGGATACACTTGAAGATAAATTTATTGGCGGAAATGATTTCGGTTCGAGCTTCGATATGGACTTAGGTGGGAAAAATTCAAAACTCATTTCTTATGATAAAAACGCCGAAGAGGTCGTTGCCGAATCCGTAAGAATTGCGACCGGAACCGCTAAAAGCACGGATGAGATTATTGAGGAAATTTTAAACCCACAAAAGAATCCATATTTATTAGACACACTCAATAATTGGGCTCACTCCCCTGTTATGAGATCTCTCAATAATGTGAATTATGTTTTCAAAAAACGCTTAAGCCATACGGCCGATTCGCAAGATCAGAGACATCGAATGACACCTGCGTGCAGGCCGCTATTGTCTAAGGTACATACATCAAGGCCTGACTATTACACTCCAAGTGTTATAGAAAAAAACAGTGAGGTTTCAGCTCTCTATAAGGAGACTATGGATATGCTATGGGAGGCCAAAAATAACCTGATTGAGATGGGAGTGCCTGCCGGCGATGCGTGCTACTTATTACCAAATGCCGTGAATGTCAGATTTATTCAAAACGGTTCTTTCTTGAATTTCTTACACAAATGGAGACTAAGACTATGTTTCAACGCGCAGTTGGAAATTTACGAAGCATCGAGAGATGAATTAGATGCTGTCACAGCAGTACATCCAAGGCTGGCGAAACATATAGGACCGCCGTGTTTCAATCGCAGATTTGGCACTTATACTGGCAAAGAAGGTCCATGCCCCGAAGGCCCGAGATGGTGCGGAATTACGGTTTGGAAAGGTTGGCCGAAGGTGAAGAGGCCATTTTAGGGTAAGGAACAAGCAGCAAGACACAGACAGCAGATGAAGAAGCATTGAAACAGGTCAGTATAGACTGCCTCTTTTGTATTTTCTGCTCCTTGCTGTCTGCTCCTTACCCTATATCATCTGCCTTATCGCCATCTTCTTCACCATGAAATAAGTTGGGATTAATGAAAGCACTATCAAGAGAGAAACCAGCTTTAGAGTTTTTTGGACTGAACCTTGCGCAACTGCAATCAATACTTTTGAAGGCTCTCCAACGAAAATCATCCCTATAATATTGTCATCCGAATCTCTTAACGGAGAATATGTCGCAAGATATTCTTTATTAAAAATATTTATTACTCCTTGGTAAGATTCTCCTTTCTGCAATACGGTTTCAATAACAACAGGGTCACTCTCGACAGTACCCGCCAATCTGCTCAACCCGTCTTCGGTCGTGAATGTTGTCGCCGCTCTGACGTTATCTGCAAATATAGTCACGTCCAGTGATGTTCTTTTTTTGAGAGCATCCACAAGCTGTTCATCAAAATAATAACCTACAACGATCGCTCCTATCGGACGCTCGTTTTCCACTACCGCAATGTAAGTTTTTGCGACAATCGTTGGAGCCAGAACGCCTTCTTCAACCGCTATCGTACTTGTCGGTACACCTTCAAGCGCGCGCACCAAGAATCCGTCATTCGAATAATTCACTCCTGATATTTCCGTGTCATTTGTTTCATATAGCGATACCCCTGCTTCATTTGTGATTATTATGAAATCCGCTCCACTTGTTGTTAATATGTCTTGTACGGGATTGTCCAATAGATTGCGATCTTCCAGCGATATCGCGCTTACGACAGTACTGTTGTTGTTTAATGCTTTAACTGCAAGTATCGAATCGTTTTGCAGCTCTACCATCGATAATTCAATAGCCTTGCCCGATGCCTGCAAATTGAAAAGCGTGTTCTTCTGGAAATCGCCAAGCAGAACAAGCAAGAAAATAATTGTAACCGAGAAAAATATTATTAGAGAAAAAGTTATAAATGTTATAAATAGTTGCGGTTTTAATCTGAATTTCAAGAATGAAACCGCATAGTTGCCTATAATCGCGAAACCGATAAACAAACAAGCTTTTTCCAATATCCATAAGATCCCATATTCCGGAGTCAGGCTCACGAATCTTATATCGTTAATCACAACAAGTGCATACGATATGTTCAGGAATAGATAAGAAAGCATAAAGAAGAAAAAGCCCCAAGTTTCTCCCGACAACTGCTTCTGCATCCCTGGGAAATATTTAATCGCCAAAAGTACGAATATAAATATCAAAATAATCAAATCAGCCGGCTTGAAATAAACTGCAAGTCCGCTCAAAAACTCATTCCCCATTATCATACCTACGGATGTCGTTAATTCCGCAAGCGTAATCGTGCCAAGCAAAAAGGCAACTACAATTGACGGCCTGTAAATCATCGGGGTCTTCTTGATGAATTTTGCTTTATTTTTCTCAACAAGAAGTTTCGGGGTAGGATTGTAATAAAGTCCAAGCGCTACCAAGAAAAGTCCTATACCGAACATACCTTCGAAAACCGCTTGAATCTTATCGGTAAATTCAAAAGCCCCACCCGACAACAGATAGGCGGCAATAAACCAAAAGCCTACAGCTTCTATTTTTATATACCAGCTTTTTTCATCAATCCTCCTCTCGGAATCCCAAATAAGCCAGCCCATAATCAACGCTGCAAACGCCGACAGGACGTAGATAATGAAGTTGCCAGTACTGAAAAGAAATTCTTTTAACATAGATTAAAAATTAATTAATTTGATTAAAAAGTTCATTTATTTTTTCTTCAGAAAGCACGCCCGTTGATCTCTCAACTATCGTCCCATCTGGCGCAACCAAATAATGATAAGGCGCCGAAGCAACATTGATATAATCTGATGAAACTCCTATCTTATCGTGTTTAATTTCGATAGTCTCAAGTCCTCTTGCCAAGAAGCTCGAGAGAAGTCCGCTCGGTTCTATTGTAGAGAAAACTATGATGTTATCCTTAAGCCCTTCATCTTGAAGCGACTCGAATATATTCAACTGCATCTTCCCGAACGGATTCCATGTAGGGAACATTGATATCAATCTGTATTCGTCAGTCGCAATCGTCTCGCCAAATAATTCTTGTTCCGGAAATTTATCTCCAACATCAAGGAATCCTTCCGGTTCGGTATTATCATGCACTTCAACAGATGCAACTTCCCATTTGGTCCCCCAATCAATTTGCGAATATAAATATCCGGCAATGCCGTTTCGGAAAAATGTCGGAATTTTTTCAAGCGACAATTCAGGGATAATCACTCCGGTTTCTTCTATTTTAAAAGGCTCGCTCGTAGATTCTCTATATCCGTTCGCATCAACTACAATGTAATAAGTCCCTTGTGGCAAGATGAATGCACCTCCGGTACTTTCCATAGGATTTTTCTGATTGAAAGGTGTAGAATCCCATATCACCCAATCGCCTTCAGAAGTTTTTGAATATATTTCTACGAAATAATCGGAGATTTTATCTTCCGTGCTTTCATCAGTAACAGCTCCGGCATCATATACATAGACCGAATCCAATTGTTTTTCTTTTTCATTACCGGCCCCGTCTTTTGCATGGACCGTGAAGTTCTTATATCCCGGATCCGTATATGTAACGGTTGTCTTCCAGAGATTTATTTCCGGAATATAAGCGAGGTTGTAAGATTGCATGGAGTCCGTCATTGTAACCTCCGTCGCACCACCGCCAACAGCTATATAAAAGTCCTCAGTTATACCGACTGCGGAAGAGTGTATGAGTGAATCGTTAGGCAATACGCCAAGCACTCCGACCGAAAACAAGTTCGTACCGATATACGGATCATATTTATCTATAATTATTTCGTAACTTGCGGATTCTCCGAGGTTTCCGCTGTTGTCTTCCGCATAAACCATAACTCTATAATTTCCATCTACAAGTGAAGATGTGTCGAATGAGAAATTCACATTCCTAGTGCCAAGACCTGTCACAGAAGATGCTGGGAACGTCGAAACTCCACCATCAAGAGATATTCTGATCACCTCTACAACACCTCCGATATCTGATATTGCACCTTCGAAATACAATTGATCTCCTTCAATAACTCCTGATGATAATAGCTGTATCTCAACTTCAGGAGGTGTTTCATCACCGATAGTTGCCGCAATTGGTACCAGTGTGGCTGTTTCTCCCGGACTATTTACAGGAACTGTTGTGCCGGAAGCACCTACTTCAGCTTCTGTATCTATTGTTACAATCTCCTCCTGTTCGATTGGTATTAAATAATCCTCAGGATCCAGATCTATCAGCTCTTCTTCGCTGATTATTGTAATAATATCAGTAGCGATATTTTCCGACGAGGTTTCCGGATAAGTTATAGCACCTCCTCCATAAGATGTTTCATCCGTTTGGCTTGCTGGTTGTTGAGTATTGTCACCGCCTCCACCACCTTCATAATCACTGCTACTGGGATCAAGTGGATCTAAAGGATCCGTACCATTTGTCAATTCAACTCCGTCAGAGTAGGCATCATTATCCGTATCCGAATTATTCGGATCGGTATTGTATGTATTTACTTCAACATAGTCGCTCAGCCCATCATTATCGCTATCATCGCTAAGAGGGTTTGTTAATGTAATGAATATCTCCGTCCCGTCATTTATACCGTCATCATCGCTATCTCCGTCTGAAGGATTTGTATTATATGTATTTACTTCATCACCATCGTTTAAAATATCTCCATCCGTGTCAGCAATGTTCGGATTGGTTCCGTGTATATTTATTTCATCTGTGTCTGTTAATCCGTCGTTATCCGAATCCAAATTCGCAGACGCATTAAAATTCACCGTTAGGCAGTTATTAGATTCGTTTCTTTCAGCGATTTGATTTGTTGCATCCACGCAGGCTTTTACTTCTACAGGATTCTCGAATTGCGAAAAAGTATTAAAATCGGATTGACTGCCGGCAGTCATAAATGTTGTATCTATGCTACTAAAATCGTAACTTTTGTAGTATACGTCATCCATCCAAACGAATACCGAACCTTCTCCTGAAGCGTTTTGATTCCCTTGATTTTTCAATGTGAATACAAGTTGGTCGCCTGCATTTCTTGCAATATTCATTACTATTAAGTCTGGACTCGCCGGATCATTCGCATCCAAAGGATCTGTTCCATTTGTTATTTCTGTCCCATCGTTGATTCCATCTCCATCCGTGTCTGCAAGAAGCGGGTCGGTTAAATATGTGCTAACTTCCGCGCCATCGTTGAGTCCATCTCCATCCGTGTCAGCCATGTTCGGATTGGTGCCATATATGCTTGTCTCTGCGCTGTCAGAAAGTCCGTCGCCATCCGTATCGGTTGGCGGAATCGCAGGATCATTCGCATCCAAAGGATCTGTTCCATTTGTTATTTCTGTCCCATCCGAAATCCCATCTCCATCTGTGTCTGCGACAAGCGGATCGGTTAAATATGTATTAACTTCCGCCCCGTCGTTAAGTCCATCTCCATCGGTGTCAGCCATGTTCGGATTGGTACCATATGTGTTTGTCTCTGCGCTGTCAGAAAGTCCATCTCCATCCGTATCGGTTGGCGGAATAGCCGGATCATTCGCATCCAAAGGGTCTGTTCCATTTGTTATTTCTGTCCCATCCGAAATCCCATCTCCATCAGTGTCTGCAATAAGCGGATCGGTTAAATATGTATTAACTTCCGCTCCATCGTTAAGTCCGTCATTATCACTATCCGAGTCTAGCGGATCGGTATTTTCAGTATTAATCTCTACGCTATCGCTAAGTCCGTCGGAATCGCTATCTGAGGCCAATGGGTTCGTCTGATGTGTATTTACCTCGGCTCCATCGGATAGTCCGTCGCTATCTGAATCTGAAGAATTAGGATTTGTAAGATGCGTCGAAACTTCCGCATTATCGCTTAAACCATCCGAATCACTGTCTGAAGCCAAAGGATTGGTGTTGTGAGTATTTACTTCCGCTCCGTCATTCAATCCATCACCGTCGCTGTCCGCGTTATTCGGATTTGTGCCAAGCGTAGCTTCTTGGGCATCGGTCAATCCATCCCCATCCGAATCGGTTACCACAGCCGGCGTTGTTGCACAAACCTGCGCAGAATAAGTACTTTCATTCAAGACAAAATCACGAACTTTCACTCTATAACAATATTGAGTATTTGGGCTTAATCCGGTGTCACTATAAGTTGTCGAAGACTGCCATGCGGAGTCAGTACCTCCCGAATTTGTTGTCGTTTCATCGAATTGATATGGAGAACTGTTCAGTCCGGAATTCGCATCACTTCCCGCATTTGCAATTACTTGAATCTCCGTTGAGCTTATAGCAGTAACACTTAGTATGCCGTTATTCACAGGAGCTGTACCGTCTGTACCTATTGAAAGCGCCCCTGTTGAAGAGGCATCCAGAGTCTTCCCTCCCGGACAACTGTTGCTGTTTGATGCGCTGCTGCCTCCTTTTACAGAGATGTTCGCACTCCCTTGGGTTGCCGAGGGAGGGCTGAATGTAATTGAAAAAGTTTGACTACCGCCTTGTGAAATCGGACCTCCGTCAAAAATTATTGAATCCCCGGAAACTTTATAAGTCCATCCTGATGCAACCCCGGAAACCCAAGTATAGCTTGTCGAAGGGTTCTTAACCGCTACACATATTATATTAGTCGTTCCAGTGCCGTTGACTGTAAGTGTCAGAGTCCCTTGCGTACCCGCCTGAAACCAATTAGGCGAAAACCCCGCAGTACCGCTTACAGCTGCCATAGCAGTATCTATATTCATGCCTATCGCCATTGCGAAAATAAGTATGCAAGAAGTTAACTTCTTAAGTTTTTTCATGTCCCCCATGTATTTGTTTTTTATTTTTTTAAAGATTAATCTATAATAGATATATAGGTCAATTTAAAAATCAGAAACATATGGTTAAGCTTGTTATTCTTGAAGATGATAGATTTTTCGGACGCATGTATGCGGATAAATTCGAGCAGGCCGGATATGATATTCATATCGCTACAAACGGTGAAGACGCATTAGCCCAAATAAAGAAAGACCCTCCAACTCTTGTTTTGAGCGACATAATGGTCCCCGGAATGACCGGCCTTGAACTTCTTAAACATCTGAAGGCCGATAAGAAGCTTGCGAAAATTCCGTTCGTATTCCTTACAAACGTTTCAAGATCAGATGACGATATCCAACATGGCCTTGAGCTTGGCGCTATAGGATATCTTGTAAAGAGCAGCATGTCTCCCGAAGAGATTGTTGCACGCGTAAAAGAGTATATAGAAGCTTATGCACCAAGCAGAGATTTGCCCGAACATGCGGATGATAGGTTGAAACGAGCGAAGAAGCTTGCTTAGAGATATTTCTCTATCTTCGCAACGATATCATTTATTGAGATGTTTGCTTTGATGACATAATCTTTTGCACCTGCGGCCAATCCTTTCTTAACATCATCATCCTGTCCAAGGTTCGAGAATATAATTACAGGTATTGATTTCAGCTTGCTGTCTTTCTTAATCGCATCGAGAAACTCGAATCCGTTCATGTTAGGCATGATCAAATCCAACAATATGATGTCCGGTGGGTCTTTCTTGCACATTTCAAGCGATTCCTTCCCGTCATATGCAATCATTACAGAATATCCTTCCATTCCAAGTTTCTTCTCGAGAAGTTTGCTCAAAAACTTATCATCTTCAGCTATCAATACTTTTGTTTTTTTATCCATTTTTCTGATTAGATTAATTTCATTCTATTATCTTTTTGGGAATAGAGAAATAGAATGTTGAACCTTTCTTTGCTTTCCCATCTAGCCAAACTTTTCCTCCCAATGCTTCAACAATAAGTTTTGTTATATACAATCCCAGTCCTATACCTTCGGTATCTTTTCTTGTTACCCTTACTCCCCTGAAGAATCTTTCAAAAATCTTTTTCTCTTCATCCGCAGGTATTCCTATGCCTTCATCTTTTATACTAGATATTATTTCGTTCCCTTTTTCAAGGATTGAAATCGTCACACTACCTCCATCGTTAGAGTATTTAATAGCGTTGCTTATAAGATTGAAATAAATCTCCGATAGCAACTTCGGATCGGTTGTCACTTTCTTAATTCCCTTTTGTTTACTTATTATTATCTTCAAGTTTTTATTAAGAATTTTTTCTTGAAAAACTGAAACTATACCCTGCAAAATCACAGGTATATCAACAGGCTTCTTCTCTACAGTTATCTTACCCGATTCGATCTTCGACAAATTAAGCAAAGAGTTAACAAGATCTATCATTTTCTGATTAAGTGTATTGATATCAGTTAATATATCCAGCTGCTCTGCGTTAAGACTACCGAGTTCTTTATCTTTCAGCATTTCGCCTGCCCATCTTATGGCCGACAAAGGAGTCCTCAACTGATGAGAGACCAATGAAATGAATTCAGTCTTCATTCTATCAACCTCTTTCTTCTGCGTAATATCGCGAAGCGCAACTATCATTATCTTTTCGCCTTCAGAAACTATTATCGTACTGTTCGCTTCAACGAAAATCTTACTACCATCTTTCTTCTTTATCTCCATTGTAACCAACGGTTTCTTCTGGAAAAATAAATTTTCGCCACTCATAAGGTCGCATGTTGCTTTTGAATTTTTATCTAAAATATTATTGCAGCTCATGCCTTTCAGTTCCGAGACCGTATAGCCTAATATCCCCGCCGCTGCGATATTCGCTTCTTTCACCTCGTGCTTATTCGCATCAACTATCAACATCCCGTCTCCGCTAAGCTCGAATAGCTCTCTGTATTTTTTATTGCTTTGTATAAGATCATGCTCGATTCTTTTTCTTTCGCTTATATCTTTCATCGTTCCAAGCATTCTTATCGAGCCGTCTTTGTTCTTCAAGAATATCCCTTGATCTTCGATATAAACATACGAACCGTTCTTGTGCTTGAATCTATATTCCTCACTGTATCTGGTGATATTTTTAGCAGCCGCATCCAACCCCTTTAAAGTGTTATATCTATCCATCGGATGTATATATTCACTCCATTTTTTAATATCCATTTTTTCAAAATCTTTTTTGCTGTAGCCTGTAACTTCTTTTATTGCGCCCGACCATTTTATGTCACCTTTTGTAATGTTGTAGTTGTATATTAGCTGCTTGCTGTTATCTACAGCTATTTCCAGCTCTTTTTTGCCGAGTGCGAATTTTTCCTTTGCTTGCTCCTGAAAAGTCACATCTTTTACAGTACATAGAATCCCATCGAATTTACCGTTCTTTTTCAAAGGTATTATCCAACCGGATTGATAGCTCTGCACTCCGGCGGGCGTCAATACGGGTATCGAGTCGTAACTTATTTTCTTGAGAGTTTTTTTTGCTCTTAAATAGATCGGCCTGAAGTATTTCAATGTTTCTTCTCCAAAATCCTTCAAGACGTTTAATCCGACCATCGATTTCTTATCAATACCAGCTATTTTCGTAATCCCTTTATTTACGAAATATATACGGTCGTGCTTATCCGCAACCCAAACACCTGTCGTTATCTTTTCAATAACAGATCTAAAGACTTCTGTGTGTTGTATTATTTGCTTTTTATTTCGCATCTTTGAGTCCAAGGTAAGTTTTTATCATTTTTACTACCGACATAAAAGATTCATTTGTTTTTATAAAATAATCCTCAACTCCAAGGCTAAGAGCCTCTTCCATCTTTTCTTTTGAGTCCATATTTGTAATTACAATAACCTTTATGTGTTTCGTCTCCGCATTAGACTTCAATCGTTTCAAGAGTTCCAAGCCATCACCATCCGGGAGTACCAGATCGAGTATTATCATGTCGGGCATCTCTTCCTTTGCTATTTTCTCCCCTTTGGCAGAAGTTCTTGCGTTTAAGGTGATCGCGTCATATTTGGCGAATTTTTCCGCAAACATTTCTTGGATAAATGAATCGTCTTCAATGATTAATACTTTTTTCATATTTTTATATTTTAGAAATTATTGAAAGCACTCCGTTTGCCAAATTGAATTCCACATGGCGACCGTTATTTCCACCCGTATTCTCCGCATCTATTTCTATATTCAAATGCTCAAGCATTTCGTGCGCTTTTTGTATATTTTTCACACCTATTTCCCTTGAATATATACCCAGAGTTGCAAACATATTCGCACCGCCCGCCAATTTCGCAATGATATTCTCTTTCTTGCATCCGACATCTTCCATTTCTTCTATGAGTATTGGGATTATTTGCTCTACAAACCTTGCCGGAGTCTCTTTTGCCGCCTGCAAATCTGCGGCTTGCGGCAACATCGCGTGAGCCATCGCTCCTATTTTTCTCGTCCTATCGTAAAGAGCTATTATCAAGCACGAACCGACACCGGAAGACACCAGTATTACCGGATTCTCCGCTATTTTATATTCGCTCATGCCTACTTCGTATATTTGACTCGACATTTTTATTTCTTAATTTTTTCCAGAATTTTCTCGATCGATTGAGGATTGAAAAACATAAACATCTCACCTTTTACCTCTTCTTTTTGCACTTCGAATTCCATCTTAAATACAATTGTTTCATATCCGTGTTGGCTTATCTCCACCACCAATGAATTCATGATCGATTCTCTTGTGTCCAATACCAAGTCCGGTACCGACTCAAGAAGTTCCATTTTTAATGCATTCGATAATGCCGACAGATAATTCCCCACCAAAATATTCCCTACTTCTCTAAGTGCCGATTCGCTCAGCTTATCCAGTTTCACAGTCTTCTGCGATTTCTTTCTCAATAAAATATCAACCAATTTCATCGCCGATGATTCAGGCAATACAAGCAACATTTCCCCGTTCAATTCTCCTTCTATCTTCAACAAAACCGAGACAACCAGTCCGTTTTTAGAGTTTTTCTGTAACTGCTCTATCTGTACAATCTCGGGATCTGAAATCTCAATCGCTATATCTTGCCCGGTCATAACGGAAAGCGCGCTTGATGCGCTTTTACTTCCCGCCTCCGATATCTCACCCATTTTTTTCAAATCTTCTTTTGAAATCATAAGTTTAAGTTAAGTTTTGTACATCTATTATTAATACAGACCTGCCATCTCCAAGCACGGTTATTCCGCCGAACTCTTTTCTGCCTTTGAATAATTTTGATAATGGCTTAACGATTATGTCTTGTTCTTGAATGAGCCTGTCTATTACAAGTCCGACTCTGCCATCCCCTTTCCTTACCACAACCGCCAAAACTTTATCTTTTTCTTCTTTTGTTTTCTTAATCCCGAACACGTTCGCAAGGCTTACCAAAGGAATATCATCGCCTTCAAGTATCCCAACTTTGCTGTCTGCGGCTTTCTTAATTTCTTTATTCGAGAAATAAACATTCCTGTCTATGTAGTTGAGAGGTATCGCATATATCTCGTCTTCCACTCCGACAAGTAGCGCCTTGATTATCGCGAGGGTCAGAGGCAGTTCGAGCGTGAACTTGGTACCTTCTCCAAGTTTTGTTTCTATATGTATAACTCCGTTCAGAGCTTCCATTTTGCTCTTCACCGCAGCCATTCCAACTCCGCGTCCGGAAACATCCGTTACCTCATCTTTTGTACTTAGAAGCGGATCGAAAATAAGATTAATTATCCCTTTTTCATCAAGGCTGTCCGCCTCTTCTTTTGTAACTATTTTCTTATCAATAGCGACTTTTTTTATTTTAACCAAATCCAATCCTTTTCCATTATCACTTAGTTCTATAATTGCGGTGTTTTTCTCTCTTCTTGCAACCAGTCTGATCTTGCCGGTTTTTTCTATCCCATGATCGACAGAATTCCTTAAGAGATGTACAAGCGGTTCGCTCAATTCATCGATTATATTTCTATCAAGCTTGATATCATCGCCCTCGACTTCGAATTCTATTTCTTTTCCCTGTTCAGATGCCAGATCTCTCACCATTCTCGGGAATCGTTGAAAGAGATATCCGACCTGCACCATTCTTGCTTGCGTAACATTGTATTGAATTTCTTGAGTAATCCTCTTCAATTTATCTATTTCCACGCTTACATTTTTATAGTTTTTGGTCTTATCGATCTCGCTCAGACGCATTTCGAGAGTTACCATGTCTTCCATAAGCCCCATAAGAGTATCGAGTCTTTCAACAGATACCGTAACTTCTTTTATTTCTTCCACTTCAATCTGCTGCGCAGGCTCTTTTTTTTGAATATCGGCAATATTTTCCGTTGTCGTTCCGGACTGTTTTGCCGAATTTTCGAGTTTTGAAACCATTTCCTGCGTTTCCGGTTCGGCTTCTTCTTTCATAACTTTCTTCAACCCCAGTTCCAAAACGTCAAGTGCTTCAAATACAACACTTGTAACCTCTTTTGTTATATCGAGCTTCCCTTTTCTAGCAGCATCAAATATGTCCTCCATTTTATGGCACAATTCTTGCAGCTTATGAAATCCCATAGTTGCATTCATACCCTTAAGCGAGTGTGAAAATCTCATGATCTCATAAAGCAAATTCTGATTTTTCGGATCTTTTTCAAGTTTAACAAGATTATTGTTCAAGTCTTGTATGTATTTCTTAGACTCTGTCTCGAATAAGCCCATGTATTGTTTCAAATCGTTATTCATGCACCAAACTTGTTAATTACTTGAGCTATTTCGATCGGATTTAATTGAATATCAACGCTGCCGCTTTTTACAGCCTCGTCCGGCATACCATAAATAAGCGATGACTCTTCATCTTGCGCAATCACCATCCCTCCATGTTTCTTAATCTCCACAACACCTTTTTTCCCATCATCTCCCATACCTGTTAGAACTATCCCAAGTAAACCTTCTCCGACAGCCTTGGCCGCCGAAACAAACAACTCGTCCACAGATGGAGAAAGATGTTTCCCAGGACTTGTATTTTTCACGCATGAAAATACTAAATGATCATCTTTTTCTTTGATTAGAGTATTGCAATCGCTTTCCGCTCCGCATATATAAATATATCCTTCTTCCAATTTCTCACTTGGCATAGCCTCTTTAACTTTTATTCTATATTTTCCATTAAGCCTTTCTGCGAAATTCTTTATAAAAACATAAGGCATGTGTTGAGCGATCACTATCGGAGTTTTCAGATCTCCGTCTAAACTTGAAATTATCATTTCTATCGTACTCGGACCTCCGGTACTTGCTCCTATTACAACAACTTTGTTATTACTTTTGCTTAATTTTTTCACGAAATCTTTTATACCATTTTCCATTTCGGGAATGCTCTTTTGCATCGCGATATTGCTTTTTGATGCGGCTACAATTTTTTCTATTATTTCAGCAGTCGAATCATCAAGATCAAAAGATATTTCGCCAGAAGCCTTCTCCACTACGTCGATTGCGCCCAATTCCAAGCAATCCAATGTAAGAGGTGCGTCTTTTGAGGTATATGCGCTTATCACAATCACCGGCACGGGATGGCGAGCCATTATTTTTTTAATAGCTTGTTTGCCATCGAGTTTCGGCATGTTTATATCCATTGTCACGACATCCGGATTCAAGGTTTCTATTTTTGCGATAGCTTCTATCCCGTCTTCAGCAGTTCCTATCACTTCAATTCTTGAATCTTTTGATAAAATATCTGTCAAAATCTTCCTCATAAAATAGGAATCATCTACGATCAGTACTTTTATT
>MFXH01000012.1:0-444 GCA_001788795.1 Candidatus Peregrinibacteria bacterium RIFOXYA2_FULL_41_18
CTCAGGAAAAAGTTGATGAATATGTTGAGATTATTGAGACTGTTGTAAATTCCGGCGGTGAAACTGATGATGTTGTAGATGCGCTGATAGAGCAGGCAGACCAAACGACTAAATCCTTGACGGTTAAGATGTCTGAGAATCAAGATCTGATTCTTATACAGCAGGCTGTAAATCAGGCTGAGGAAATCACTGCAGATACCGAAGGCAGTAAGAATATGAAGAAGGTTGATAATGCTTCTGACAAGCTTGTTATGGCTGTCAGCTTGATAGATGAGGGGTCTTATGAGTCTGCCATGTCATATTTGGAAGATTACAAAGACAATTCTCTTGAAATTGCTACCGATATTTCGTCTGTTTCTTCTGAGGAAAGGGCGGAGGTTGTCAGTCAGGTTTTTGATAACAAAATAGAGGATTTACATTTACTTAAGATAATTGTAGCAAAGA
>MFXH01000012.1:501-70085 GCA_001788795.1 Candidatus Peregrinibacteria bacterium RIFOXYA2_FULL_41_18
AGTTGCAGGCTCTTTATGAAATAAATGCGCTGGTTGTCTCGCTTAAAGACCGTGCTATAAGCACGATTACCGATTTTCTTGGTCAGGTTCAGGCCGATGAGACGATTCAGATTCAAGTTCTGAGCAATTTGAAACGCGATGTTCCAATGGACTTCGATATGATGAAGCAGATAAACGATATTGAGGATGTTTATTTTGATGAAGGAGAGGTGGTGGTGCTGGTTAGTGAATGAAGTAGAAGAAGTAGGGGAAGTGACATAGTGGAGAATGCAGAAAATAAATTGCATGAAATTTATTGTCTCTCACTCCCGTAATCAGAATTGAGGTCGTTCAAAACAAATACCTTTTCTTTAAGTATGTTTTTCATGCTGTCTGCTCATTGCTGACTATTTCACATCCCCATCCCGATCAGTCCGATTATTATTCCGAAAACGCCGATTATTGCGCCGATTGTCCAGAAGCGCATGACTATTTGTGATTCAGGCCAGCCGATTGCTTCGAAATGATGATGAAGAGGGGCTATTCGGAAAACTTTTTTCCCTTTGCGAAGTTTTTTCGAAAGGAGCTGTATAATTACTGAGATTGTTTCTATTACAAAAATGAAGCCTATAAAGGGGAGTATGGCGACTGTGTTTGTCATCATGGAAATTACCCCCATAGTTGCCCCGAGCGCGAGAGCGCCTGTATCGCCCATATAGAATTTCGCAGGAGGAATGTTGAACCACAAAAACGCAAGAGTCCCGCCTGTTATGATTCCGCAAAGTGCCGATAGTATGAATAATCCTTTTGCGAAAGAAATCGCTCCCAGCCCCAAGAAAGCGATAATTATAAGCCCTCCGGCAAGACCATCCAGGCCGTCGGTTATATTTACTGAATTTGCCGATGCAAGAATTATGAATATAAAAAGCGGTATGTACCACCAGCCTATGGGGAAATCTCCGATGCCTGGGATGTGTAGTTCGTTATACCCTAATTTGAAATAAAACCATAAGGATCCTGCCAGTGCGAAAAGCGTGAGCCAGAACATTTTTGGTTTTACATTTATCCCTTTTGATTTTCCCCATCCGCGAATATTAAAATAATCGTCGATTGCTCCGAGTAGTGCAACTGTTATCAGCGTGAATATTGGCAAATATGTTTCGTTTCTATTCCATAGCGATCTTTCGATTATGTCAAAATATGCAAGTGCTTGTGAAATTATTATTACAAGCAAGACTGTTGCCCAGATCAGGATTCCACCCATCGTCGGAGTTCCGCTTTTTTTGGCATGGAGTTGGTTGAAGATCTCAGCTTTTTTGCCATCCGTTGTTGTTTCTCGAATTTGTTTGCCGAGCTTGTATTTAAGTAAAAATTGTATGAAAGGTTTTGCTGAAAAAAGTGCGATTAAAAATGCCAAGCTTGATGGAATGAAAATTAATAACAAATGGCGGACGGTGTCTGTGAGTGGGAGCATGGGGGCGATAGTTGTCAGTTAGTAACTGGTAACTTGAAGGGGGGAGAAGATGTATTTATTTTATATTGAGATTACAGTAAGGCGCAAGGAAGTGTGTTACCAGACATACGAATTGTAGATCCAATCAAGTAATAATTTTGTTTCTCCGAAACGATCTTCTGATCCCAGCATAACTGTAAGTATTTCATGTTGAGCTGCATTTTCTCCGACTGCAATCAGGCATTCGCCCGCACCGCCTGTTTTACCCGTTTTTAATCCTTTTACGTTCAAATAAGAATCCAGAAGTTCGTTTGTGGATGTAAGGTTGTGCGTAGGATAGCCATCAGTTCCCGTGACAGTTGCTGACGTGAGGCTTGTGATGTTTCTTATAAAATCGTTTTTCAGCAGGTACATGCTTAGTCTTGCAAGATCTTGAGCTGTAGAATAGCCTTCGTCGTCTATTCCGCTTGCAGTTGTGAAATGAGTCTCGTCGAGTCCAAGCAGTTTCGCTTTTTGATTCATTTTTTCTACGAAATTCTCTTCGCTTCCGGCGTTGAATTCCGCAAGAGCTGTTGCCGCGTCATTACCGGATTGTATTAAAAGTCCGTAAAGTAAAGCTTCCACTGTTATAGTTTCTCCTGATCCCAGCCACATTTTTGAACCTTCTTTCGAAGAAGCGTTTCTGCTTACGGTTACGATATCTCCAAGCTGTTCTTCCTCAAGTATTATGTATGCTGTCATGAGTTTTGTAAGGCTTGCGATCGCTAATTTGTCGTGTTCGTTGTTTGTGTAGAGGATTGTGTTTGATGTTATATCTAGCGCATATGCGGCATCTGCATAAATTACAGGCTCTATTTTGTTTTCTTTCAGAGTCGGAGTTGATTTGATTTCTATAAGATCTCTTAATTCAAATTCCTCTTCTGATCCCAAAGATGGCAGCATGCTCGCTTCAAGCGAATTTGTCTGCAATGATCCCAGTAGTAGAAATGATAGAATTGCTCGTAGCATTTTAAGAGGAATACCGGATATTGAATACCGAATACCGATTAAGAGTCGCCTAGAATTTTTGAAATTTCTGCCGGTGTTAACTCGCGATATTTGCCTTCCTTCAGGCTTTTGAGTTCGACAGGTCCGATGCGTGTTCTAAGAAGTTTTGCAACCGGATGGCCCAGCATTTCAAAAACTTTTCTTATTTGTCTTTTGCGTCCTTCCGTAAGTGTTAGTTCCACTTTTGTGTGACGCTCGTTTGAATCTAGCACCTTGTATGGCATTGGATTAAGAGTATAGCCATGAAGTTTCAATGTTCCCGATGTAAGTTTTTTAAGAGTTTCTCTGGACGGTTTCCCCTTAACTACAACTTCGTAAACTTTTTCGTGAGGAAATTTCGGGTGAGTGATCCTGTTTATTAGAGTTCCGTCCGTTGAGAGAATTATCAAGCCTTGCGATTCGTAGTCGAGCCTTCCCGCAGGTTTTGTTTTTTGAAATTCTTTTGGCAGCAAATCCATAACGGTCTTTCTGTCGCTGTAATCTTCTACCGTCGAAAGATATTCTTTTGGTTTGTTCAGTGCGATGTAAAGATGCGTCTTGAGTTTTTTTATTACATTACCTTCAACTTTTATTTCGTCAGTAATAGGGTCGGCTTTTTGGCCGAGTGTAACTTTTTTACCATTTACCAAAACTTTTCCTTCGGAGATTAAATTTTCCGCGTGTCTGCGCGAGCAATATCCGAAGTTTGCAATGATTTTCTGAATGCGTTCCTGTGTTGATGTTGTTGGTTCGACTGGTTTTGCAGTTTTGGCTGCAGTTTTTTTACTGGACCCAGTAATAGAACTTTTTGTCGTAGTTTTCTTCATAAAATTGGGTAAAATTCGAGCCTAGCTCGATTAAAATTTCCGCCTCAGATTCCCAGTTCATAGGCGAATAGTCGGTAGGTACGATCGTTTGGGTCGTTACAGTTGGAATTAATTGTATCAGTGCATTTTTAGTTTCAGAGTCTGTGTTCGGAGTTGTTCCTATGTCGAACATGGATGTTTCCGTTTCTCCGATTCGAGGTGCGTTTCCCCATCTTACCACGTTCAGTCCGTATCTTGTCAGATATACCATTGTGTCTGTTGCCATGCCTTCGGTTTTGGAACTGTTAACTACTTGTAGCGGTATATTCTCTTGGTAGATTTTCGTATGATAAAAAAAGAAGTTTGTGAAAAGCTGTATCTCGGAATAATCTCCTGAGCTTGGGACTAATACGAAGGCTCCGTTGTATTCTTCGCGCGGAGGAGTGTACAGGAACCCTCCTACCTTACCTGGGTCGTCGTTAATCACTTGAGATAGCATTGAATCTTGGTCGAATTCGTCAGCCATTTCACCGAGTGATGCCATTTCGGTTAATGAAAGATTTGTTACGAAGTTGCCGGTAATCGCTTCATACAAATTTTTTATTTTGCTCGGACTTGTAAGAACTCCTGTTGAAAGTGCTTTTTCTTTTATTGCGTTCAATATTGATTGCTGGCGAAGACCTCTGTCGAAATCCGAAGTTGTTTTGCGGCTGCGCGCATATTTGAGAGCCGATTCTCCGTCTAGATGGTTTTCGCCGGCAGGTAATGAAAACGTTTCATAAAGACCGGTTTCACCAATCGGATATTGATCATCATAGAAGCTTTCTTCCAGATAAACATCTATTCCATCCATTGCATCTACGATTTCCGTGAATCCGTCGAAGTCAATGAGGGCGTAATACTGTATTTCTATGCCAAGTATTTCTCCTATTTTGATTGACGTGTCTTCCAGCGCCAAGGTTTGAGCTTCAGTCTCGGTGTAGCCTTCGTTTTCGTAAGTTAATTTGGTAAGTTCATAATATCGATTTATGCGGTCGTTCCCGATTTTTTCGTCCTTAACGAATAAGTCTCTTGGTATTGAAATCATAGGTACCAGCTTGTTCTCTTCGTTAAGAGATGCGACTATTATTGAATCCGTCAATTCTGCTCCGTCATGCTCTCCACCTCCAATCCCAAGAAGTAAGAAATTCGTATGGCCGTAAGCATCTTCTTTGATAGGGCTGCTAACTACCGATAGAATAACGTTCTTGAATGATAAGGTTGATATCGTGTCTATGACTTTTGCTCCTACGTTATATGTAATAAAAAGCCCTCCTATTACAATCGCTATTATTAAAAAGTGAGATTTAGTTTTCTTGAAAATCCATGACGCGGCGTTTTTTGCCGTTTCGCGTCTTTTTATGTACTGATCGGAGCGGATTTTTTTCTTTTCGAAATTCATAATTATTTCGTTCTTTCGCTCCCGTAATTAATATGAGTTTTGCCTCCGCAAAACGGCTTATAACATGGGCCGTTCCGGCCTGAAGGTCGCTCAAGAGCGAAATAATTATTTACGAGTTGCGATTTGTGTTTTTTTTACGGGCGGTATTCTAAGACAGCAAGGAGCAAATAGCAAACAGTAGAGGGGAAGGCAGAAGGCAGAAGGCAGAAGGCAGACTGGATGGATTTAATGTTTTTTTAATATGGGTGTGATAGTTGAAGGTTATGTTTTTACGCAAGATCACATTTTTTCAGGGTTTTTGTTTCGGTTTTTTCGCCGGAATTTTTTGCGCGAAAGATTTTTTCGGTTCTCCTTGGTTTTTGCCGCTTGCGGTTTGTTTGGTTGTCGCTGCCTTCAAGTTTAAGAATAAATTTTTGATTTTTATTGCGGGGATTTTTTTCGGTGCATTCAGGTTGTTCGTGAGTTTCCCTGATTTTTCAGACAGCTCTTTTATAGGATTTTATAATGGTTCCGAAATTTCTTTCGAAGGAGTTGTTGCGCGCGAAGTTGATAGGAGAAGCGATTGTCAAAAACTGTATATTGAAGCGAGCGAGCCTTTCTACGGAACGATTCTTGTAAATACCGCGAGATATCCTGAGTATGAATATGGTGATGAAGTTTTTATTTCCGGCGAGATTGCCGAGCCTACATCTTTTTCCGATTTCTCTTATAAAAACTACTTGGCGCGATATTCGGTTTATAGCGTTTCTTATGATCCTTATATTGAGCTTGTTTCGCGCGGGAACGGGAATTGGTTTTTGGCTGCGATGTTTGCTTTCAAAGGAAAGTTTGAAGATGTTTTGAATGAAATTTTTCCCGAACCTTCTTCAAGCTTGGCGGCAGGATTATTGCTTGGCAGTAGGCGCGGAATTCCGGAGGATGTGCAGAATGATTTTCGTGATGTCGGTTTGTCGCATATCGTTGCGATTTCAGGATATAATATCACAATCGTTATTGCGTTTGTTTGTTCGCTTTTGAGCTTCCTGCCCAAGCGGAAACAAATAATGTTTTCGTGTGTTTTTGTCGTGCTCTTTACGTTCTTTGTTGGGGCTTCTGCGGCTGTTGTTCGTGCCGCGATTATGGGGCTGATTTCTTTGATGGCGATTTTTTTCGGACGGCGAAATTTCGCTTTAAGGTCGATGTTGTTTGCGGCTTTTTTCATGAATTTATTTAATCCGAAAATTCTCATTTATGACGTCGGTTTTCAATTGTCGTTTGCGGCGACTTTTGGAATTATTTACGTGTCGCCGATTTTGAAGGAGTTTTTCGAGAAAAGATTATCGCGAATTTACTCGATTATTCCGGAGACTTTTTCCGTGCGTGATAGTTTGTTTCTGACTCTTTCCGCTCAAATTACGACTCTTCCGATTATGCTAAACAGCTTCGGGAGAGTTTCACTAGTCGCGCCGATTGTGAATGTGATTGTGGCGCCAATGATTCCGATGGCAATGATGTTTTCTTTCGGGGCGGCGGTTTTGTACTTGGTGCGATTAAAATTGTTCGCGCTTTTGGTTGGGTATTATGCGTGGTTTTTCATTGAGGCGATTGTGAAGGTGGCGGGATGGTTTTCTGGGTAAGGAGCAAGACACAAGACACAAGACACAAGACACAGAGAATAGAGTGGTTTAGACTGTTTGCTGTCTAGATTTCATACACCCAAATCGGGCTTAAGTTTTTTTCTGGAACTTTCGGTTCGGAATGAATCAGTTTCAGGTCAGGGATTCGGAAGGCATATGAAATTACGCGAGTACCTTTTCTGAGTTTTTTGAGTTCGGTTTGAAAACGCTTGAGTGTTTCCGGCATTAAATAGCAGACGATAACATCTGCGTCGGAAATGTTTTGAGAATAGAAGTTTTTAAATTTAATTTTTGCTTTTGATCGCCAGAAAGGTTGGCAGATTTTTGCATACATATATATAAAAGGGGAAAGTTCGAATCCGATTGCGTTAGCTCCATGTTCGCGAGATGCAAGATGAACGAGTCTTCCATCGCCGCATCCCAGATCGTAAACCTTTTCTCCTTTTTTTATGTTCGCGAGTTTCAGCATTGTTCTGACTCTTGCCAGAGGAGTCGGGACAAACGGCGCTCCCCAAATCAATGCGTAAAGGGTGGGGATTATTATAAATACAAAAAGAATTGCTTCGGCGATAAGAAATTTTGATTGGTCGGAGAGAGGCATAAGTCGTAAGTTGTAAGTCGTAGGTGAATATACAGTATGTCTTATTTTTTACGCCAGTTTTTATTTACAGCGATTTTTTAAAAGAGTATTCTTTTTTATGTCCTAATATATAACCAAAACAAAAATGTTATTTCGACACATAAAAAAACTTAATTGGGGACACATTGCGTTGGTTGGGCTTGTTTGCTCAGCTTTGTCATTGCTCGTATTGGCGCTTATGACTGTTGCGCCTCAATATCTCTTTTCTTTTGTCGAACAAAACAGTTTGTATAGTCTCGGATCGTGGTTGTTTATGGTGATGGTGATGTTGGCGATTACCGCCGAGGTTCTTGTTCTTATGGGACCTGCAGTTTTTTATACAGTTAAAGAAAAAGATATTATTTTGGGGATGAAAGTGCTTTTCTCGTCTCTTGTTATGGTTGTTCTATTGACGCTTGTGGTTGTTGCGGTTTTCTATTTTGCGTGGGGGACTCCATTGGTTATTGAATAGTTTGTAATTATTGATCAACAAAAAAACCCTGCCATTCCGACAGGGTTTTATTTTTTGCGATTTATCGCCTCTTACTTTTTCTTCAAGATTGGAAGACCTGTTCTCTTGTTCTCGACTACTTTGTACGCACTTGGCATTTCTTCAACCTCGTGCTTGCCCTTTGGTTTTCGAGCGAAGTAGTAGATTTGTACTTCTTGGCCACCTCTTAGGGTAACCTTCCTTCCATGAAGGTAGTAAGTTTCCCCACGGCTGTTTTTTACACTGTAAGCCATTGTGTTTTTTGGGTTAGGAGTAAAATTCTGCATCGAGTATATATTTACAGATTCAAATAAGTAAAGAGTAGGATATACGAGTCGACTTTACAGATTGGAATAGTGTTTTTTGCCGAAATTGGCTTCTGTAAGCATATTTCGGCATGTTTTCAATAAAAATCCAGTTTGTTTTTGAGTGTATGAGCATATAATGATGTGCGAGAAAAATTTAACAAAAAATATGGCTAAAATAATTGGATTAACAGGTTACATGGGGAGTGGAAAAGGGGAGGTCGTTAAATATCTCCACGGCAAAGGTTTTAAATACATTTCGCTTTCGGATATAGTTAGGAAAGAGGCAACGGATAGAGGGTTTCCACTGACCAGAGAGGTGCTGCAGAATATAGGGAATGAGCTTAGGGCGCAGCATGGCGCCGGAGTTCTTGGTATGAGGGTACGAGAGGTTGTTGCTGGTGATTTGGAGTCGGATTGGATTATAGACGGCATTAGAAATCCGGCTTGTATTATAGAGTTGCGAAAATTGCCCGAATTTAAGGTTGTTGGTATTAGTGCCAATGACGAGCTTCTTATTAATAGGCTGCTTGAGCGCGGGCGCGAGGGGGCTGTATTGACTCGTGAAGAGGTTTTGATGAAGCTTAATAGAGAGAAGGGGGTTGGTGAGCCCGAGGCAGGACAACAGGTTAAGAAATGCTTGGGAATGGTGGATTGTTTTATTCTTAATGAGGGTACTCTTGAGGATTTGCATAAGAAATTCCAACATTATCTGAATCTGTTGAATCGAACTGATAGACCGACTTTTGACGAGGTTTTTATGGAAATCTCTTATACATGGGCAAAAAGAGCGACTTGCTTGAGGCGCAGTGTTGGAGCGGTTATTGCGAAAGACGGTCAGCAGCTTACGGCAGGATATAACGGTGCTCCTCGCGGGGTTCCGCACTGTGCCGATGTTGGCGGATGTTTGAGAGCCAAGCTTGGTATCCCATCAGGTCAACGCGCCGAGATATGTAGAGGAACGCACGCAGAACAGAATGCGATCACTCAGGCGGCAAAGTTCGGTATAAATATTGAAGGAGGTACTCTTTATTGCAATACTTTTCCATGTGTTATTTGTGCGAAAATGATCTTAAATGCCGGTATCAAGGAGGTTGTTTATGATAGTGATTATGATGATCCTTTATCTAAGGAGATATTGGGGCAGCAGAGTTTGTTGAAGATGAGGAGATACGAGGGGAAGTCGGGGAAGTAGGAGAAGTAGAAGAAGTGACATAGTGAAGAAGGTAGATGGGATTTCACTACAAGTTACCAGTTACAAGTTGCTATCTATCAGCTTTTTCTTTGACTTTTCTCCTTTAATCCTTATATTTGTTGTGCTCATTTGAAATGTGGGGCCATCGTCTAGGGGTTAGGACACCGGGTTTTCATCCCGACAACAGGAGTTCGATTCTCCTTGGCCCTACCAACACATTATCGGTTTGCCAAGTATTGGTATATCGCTACCGCGACTTCTTTTCGCGTGAGATTTTGAGCAGGATATAGCGTATCTTCCGAGCGATCTGGGAATAGGTCGTATTTAACTGCCGTGCCTGCGTACGGAGCAAACCAGTCTTCCGCGGAGACGTCTGTATATGAATAGTCGAGGTTTTCTTCTAGTTCGAAAGTAAGTGTTAGCATTTTTAGAAATTCAGCTGTGTTTACTGTATTCGCCGGTCCGAATGTTCCGTCCGCATATCCATTAATTATTCCAAGCTTTGCTGCTTTCATAACGAATTTTGTGTACCATTGATTGTCGACTACATCGCTGAATGATCCATTATTCATTTCATCTTCTACGGTTTCGTATTTTGCGTATAGAAGGAATTTTGCAGCTTCCGCTCGGTTGACCTCTTTATCTCCTTTGAATTCTCCGTCAGGATATCCTCCGATTATACCGCGTCTATATAATTCTGCGGCTGATTGCCCTTCTAATGATGTAATGTCTGTATCAGAAAAAGGATTTTCGTATGATTCTAGATTTGTAATCACCACATCTTCAAAACCTGCCGGTGGTAATAAGACAGATGTTGTTTGCTCGTCGGTATCGTCGTCTTCGTCGCTATCGTCGGAGCTTTCATCTTCCTCTTCTTCTATGCAAGCGCCGTCGCTGCATCCGTTTTCGCAATCAACTGCTTCTACTTCCGTTATGCCGTCATCGTTACAAATATTTTCGAAAAGGTAGCAGTGTTCTCCGGAGCAGGAATCTACAGGGTTTTTATATCCTTCCGAGCAGTAGTCTGAGAATTCCGATGCCAAGTCGGTGTCAGGATTCGATACTGTTGTTCCTTGTTCGTAATAGTCTTCATCATCTGAATCCGTACACATGATTCCGGTTTCACTTATGCACGTTCCATCTTCGCATCCACCTGCGCAATCTGAAGCATTAAGACTTGGTACTCCAAATTCGTCGTTGTAAAATTCGTATAAGAAACAGTTTTCTCCTGAGCATTCTTCGACTTCGTTTTTATAACCTTCTGAACAATAGCTTGAGGAATCAGATTCGTCGTCAGATTCTTCCGCTTGGTCCTCCTGTTCGACCTCATCATAAGAATCTTCAGTGTCAGATGCGAAAATTTGTTTAATTGGTACAGCAATAGCTATTCCTAAAATCAAAACCATTATGACCTTTTTCATATTAGCTGTTGGGTTAAATATAATATGTATAAGTTGCTTATATCATTAGATTACTTCTTTCCGCAATTCTTTGAATGAGGGCAGTTTTTGCAACTTTTTTCGCAGTCCAGAGAGTCTTTTATGTATTTCACGATGTATATTGCGGTGAAAGATATTGCCGATAGAAGAATGATTGTTTCGATTGTTGTTTTCATATTGATCAGTTAAATCCTAAGAGTTTTCCTGTTTGGTATATTAAGAAAGCTATTATCCATGCTGTTAAAGTCGAATAGAAAACCGAGAAAAACATCCATTTCCATGAATTCGTTTCTTTTTTTATAGTGGCAAGAGTTGCTATGCACGGTATGTACAGAAGCGTGAAGACCATGAATGAGTACGCCGAGAGGGGAGTGAAGTTTTGTTGTAAAATTGTCGATAGCGATTGAGTATCTCCTGTTCCCGCTATCCCGTATAATGTTCCGAAAGTTCCGACTACGACTTCTTTTGCTACAAGTCCAAACAGTAATGCGACCGAAGCCTCCCATGTCCCGAATCCAAGAGGTTTGAAGATCGGCGATATCGCCTTCCCCAATATTCCAACTATGCTTTCCTCCGATCCATATTCGACACCTTGCGGAAGGTTTGCCATGAGCCATATTAGGATTGAAAATGCCAAAATTATTGTTCCAGCTTTTTTAATGAATATCCACATTTTGCTCAATGCGTGAATTGTTATGCCTGTTACCGCTGGCCATCTGTAAGGTGGTAGTTCTATTACGAAAGGGGTGGAGAGTTTTTTTGAAAAGATTTTTTTGAAAAAAAGTCCGCTCAAAATTGCGATTACGATTCCAAGTCCATAAAGAGAAAATACAATCAGGCCTTCGTTTGCAGAGAAAAAAGCTGCTGTAAACATTGCGTATACAGGCAATCTGGCTCCGCATGACATGAATGGATTTATAAGTATTGCAATCAGCCTGTCGCGTTTTGATTCAAGCGTTCTTGTCGCCATGATTCCCGGTACATTGCATCCGAATCCAAGAATCATTGGTATGAAAGCTTTTCCATGCAGTCCTATTTTGTGCATGAATTTGTCCATTAAATATGCGACTCTCGACATGTAGCCCGAGTCTTCCAGTATGGCTATTATCAGAAATAAAATTCCTATTATCGGTGTGAATGTAAGCATTCCGCCGACCCCTCCGATTATTCCGTCTATCACCATTGATCTTAGCCATTCCGATGCATTAAGGCTTGCAAGTATGCTTGTTAATCTTTCTGAAATCTCTGCTATAAATAATTCTATGAGGTGGCTTAATGGTTTGGAAAGTTTGAATGTTATTTGGAATATAATCCATGCTATTAGCATGAATATTGGCAGACCGAGAAACTTATTTGTGAGTATTTTGTCGGCCTTGTCTGATTTCGTGATTGATTCCTCTTTTTCTTGTCGGATAGTTTCCTTAGCAAGACCTTTTATGAAACCGTATCGTGTTTGAGCCAATATGGTGTTTATATCTTTGCCGAATATTTTTTCGAGGTTGGCGATGCTGTTGTCCGATTCTCTTTTGAGGTCGAAGTAATAAGGTTTTTTGACCATTTCCTGTTCTATTCTCAAATCTTGTTCCAGAAGTTTTATGGCTGTCCATTCCGGACTTGGCGATTCGTGTTTTTGGATCTTTAGAAAATCTTTTATTTTGATTAACTCGCGGTCTATATCCTCGCCGTATTTAAGTTTTATACCTGTTTTTCTGCTAGACGCGGAGTGATTGATTGCCGTGTCGAGCAGATCTTTTATTCCTTTTTTATTTTTTGCGGCGATTCTTACTACCGGTACTCCAAGCAGTGTTGATAGTTTTTTTGTGTCTATTTTTATTCCCGATTCCTCTGCAAGATCCAGCATGTTGATTGCGATTACGAGAGGTGCGCCCAGTTCGATTAGCTGTATCGTCATGAAAAGATTTCTTTCCAAGTTTTGGGCGTCGAGGATTTGTATTATTGCGTCAGGGCGTTCTTCAAGTATGAATTGAGATGTTATAGTTTCTTCTTCCGTATAGGCAGTGAGGCTATAAGAACCCGGAAGGTCTATAATTTTTATTGCATGATTGTTGTGCGTGAAAACCCCCTCTTTTTTTTCGATGGTTTTACCCGGCCAGTTTCCCACGTGTTGTCTGGCACCCGTAAGAGCGTTGAACAAAGTGGATTTTCCTGTATTGGGGTTCCCGACTATTCCAATTTTAATTGAGTGTTTTTGCATGAATTTTAGACGCCTCGCCTCGACCGATTGCTATTTTCGAGTTGAGTACGTGAATTATTATTGGTCCGAAATTATCGTTTTTCATAACTGTTAGTTTTGTTCCCTCGAAAATTCCGAGGTCGCATAATCTTCTTGAAAAATCCTTGCCGCAATTTATTCCTGTTATTTCCGCTTCGGATCCTTGTTTTAGCTCTGATAGTGTTCTCATTTATGGCTTGGGGATTACGTGTCCGCACGGGCAGACTTTTGGATTTTTAAGTATTTTTGCCATTCTCTTTACGACTTTGTCTGACAAAGAATGTTCGAGCCTGTGGGCTTCCTTGTGCAGATCGCGTTTATTGATTTTCAGTATGTTATGCATGAATGATTCGGCGATTCTGTGCCTGTATGTGATTTTGCGCGCCTCTTTTAATCCCTTTTTGGTAAGCTTGATGTTTGAGTACGGAGGCATTTCTATATATCCGTCTGTTTTCAGTTTTTTCAACATTTCGGATGCCGCGGGCTTGGAGACATTCAGCCTGTTGGCGATTTCTATGGACTTAATTGTGCCTTCGCTCGATTCGTTTATGCAGAACATTGCGCGCAGGTAATCCTCTCTGTTTATGCTTTTCATGTACTTAAGTTAGGTGCGCTTAACTATATTACGCTTGTCGTTTTAAGTCAATCTTTTCTGTTGCAAATCCTTATCTGTTGGATTATTTTGTCTTTGGTTTTATTTTAAAAAATAAAAAAACAAAACATGCCAAACGTATTTACCAAGACCACTACGGTCGGGTACGGTTCTCGTATCATGAAGTCGATTGTTGGGGTTCTTCTCGGGATTGCTTTGTTTATAGGTTCGTTTGCGGTTCTTTATTGGAATGAGGGTAGAGCTGATTTGTCGAAAATTGCAGTGACGGCTACCGATATCAGTGTGGATGCAACTGTTGCTGTTGATGGTTCGCTCGTGTCTGTTTCAGACGTTTTGAGTTCGACTGAGACTCTTGGTGATAATTATTTGGTTGCCGGATCTTATATTGCGGTGGGTCGAATTGTTGAAATGTATTCTTGGGATCAAGAGACGGATTCGAGTTCAAATACAAACGTCGGCGGATCTGAAACAACGACGACAACTTATAATTACAAGAATATATGGACGGAGTATCCGGCGGATTCAACAAGTTTTGAGTATTCCGCTGATCACTATAATCCTGCTAAGGCGATTGAAAGTGTGGAGAAAAGAGTTACTTCCGCAACTGTTGGTCAGTATTCCGTAGATATTGCAAATGTTGTTTTGCCTGAATTCAGCGCAGTTACTTTAACAGATCAGAATATTGTTTTGCCGCAGGTTTCCGATATGACCGCTAAGCTTTCAGGCGGATATATTTATGTTGGCAAAGGTACTCCGGAAGTTCCGCAGGTGGGTGATTTGAGAATCAAATATGAGGTTTTGAATACGGGTGGTAATGTCACTGTTTTCGGTAAATTGAGTGGAGGTGCGATTGCTTCTTATATGGACGAAGATGGTAATACGCTTTTCAGGATTTTTAATGCTACGAGGGAAGATGCGATTGTTATTTTGCACGCCGAATATGTTACTTCTCTTTGGCTTCTCAGAGCTTTGGGATTTGTGATGATGTGGTTTGGTTTGATGCTTATTTTTGCGCCTTTATCGACAGTGCTTGATGTGCTTCCTTTCTTGGGAGGTGTAAGCAGATTCATTATTGGTGCGATTACGTTTGTGGTTTCTGTGGTTTTCGCAGGAGTTACAATTCTGGTTTCAATGGTTGTGCATAGTGTTATTGCGCTTGTGGTCGTGGCGGTGTTGGCGATCGCGAGTGTTGTGCTTATTGGCAAGAAGGTTGCAAGCAAGAAGTCGGGTGGGATTATGCAAAAATCATAATGTGGATTTTTTAAAATTTAACAAAAATAAAAATGAAATGTTGTGAATTCATGAAAACAAAATGGGGCAAAGTTGTGAAAATAGCCGCTTTTGTTTTGTTACTCATTCTTGTTTATGGTGCAGGTTTTAATAAAGGCGGATATACCACGAGTTACGAGGAGTCTTATTATGGAGTAGTCGGATCGAGCTATGATGATTACTATGATTATAGTGAGGGTGAGAACAAGGTGATGTCAGAGTCATCTATTTCTTATGATTACTATTATGACGAAATGCCTTCTCCCGGAGAGTCTGCTGTTGATGTCAGCCAGATAGATTTTACGGATGCGATGATTATCAAAAACGGCAGTTTGACCATGCGAGTTGATAGTACGAACGAGAGTGTTTCCGCTATTTCGGATTTGGCGAAGAGTCTTGGTGGATATGTTTCTTATTCATCCACTTATGAGAATTATGATGGTTCTATGGCAGGCAGTGTTGAGTTCCGCGTTCCTGCCGATAAATTCGATGATGCCATGACGGGTGTTAAGGGAATGGCTGATGTTATAGATGCCGAATCGGTTGATGCGCAGGATGTTACTGAAGAGTATATCGATTTGGAGGCAAGGCTTGAAAATAAAAAAGCGCTTGAAGCGCAGTATCTTGAGGTCCTTAATAGCGCTACGAATGTGACAGATATTTTATCTGTTTACAGTTATCTCGAAAGCGTAAGAAGTGAGATTGATTCGCTTGAAGGACAGATGCAGTATTATGAAAATCAATCTTCTTATTCGACGATTACGGTTTATTTGAGTGAAAATATTACAATTACCACGCCGGCTAAGGACTGGAGACCTGTCGAGGTGTTCAAAGAGGCTGTTTCTGGTTGGATAGTTTTCTTGCAGGAGATTGTCAATTTCGTGATAGTTGTTGTTGTTTATTTGTGGATTGTGCCAGTTGTTTGGGTGGTTGTGAAGATTGTTAGGAAGATGAGAAAAGGCAGAAGGTAGAAGGCATAAGGCATAAGTAAAAGCCGCTTTGCAGGTGATTCTGCGAGGCGGCTTTTTTTTGACTTGTGGCGTTTCTCTGATATTATTCGCTTCCTTAAAATATTATTTTGGACGGTAAACTTCGTGAACATATAGAGGAATATGGCGGTAAACACGGTGCGCTTGTTTATCTGCGAGAGCAGGTTGACGGGGGGGGTAAATACGTGTTGCCGCTCGAAGTCTTAAAGGATGGAGACGCTTATACCGGAGAGAATCATAGGGCTGTTAAGGCGGCGTGCAAAGAAGTTGGTTCCGATAGGGTTATTATAAGAACAAGCGAGCCGACAGATTTTCAAGGGATGGTGGACGCGATGCCTACGAGGGTTGTTGATGCAGGAGGTTGGTTTTCTCGTGGGCGTATTGCGAAGGTTATTGAGCAAGTCAGACAGAGATGTGCTCATCCAGATGTTCTCAGATATGCCGAGGTTGAAGGATTTGGATATGATCCAAAAAGGGTTAGTGTTTCGGTTACGCCTTTTTCAGGATATCCACATGGACTGGTTACGGAGCATCCGAATCAGGACGGAGTGAGGTTGGTTGATCAATTTACACCATATGGCGATAGTGATACTGCTTTTGATCATAATGCTGCAGATTTTCTTGATGACGAGCTTGTTTATAAATATCGATGCGATAGAGGTTTTAAAAGATTTCTACCTGTTCAAAAATGGTTAAGAGAATCCGGCGTTTTGGACTCGAATATTGCTTATCAGTTTGAGTGTGGTAGTGGAGGTCGAAATCCCATATTGTTTCAAGTGAGGGAATTTGCGAGAAGAGCAAGTGCGAATTTCGAAGTTGACGGCAGGTCGAATATAAGGATTAGGCGTGTTTTTGGTGTTACGCCGGAGGATGGGGTTTTGGTTGATGTTTCGCATGGGCGAAAGGTGCCGAATGATGCCGGCGATGATCAGCTTTTTGCATTGGTTGTTGGTTATAATAGTTCTCTCTTGGAGATGCATCAAGTCGCAGATCCTAGGATTGCAGGTTATTTTGGTGGGGGGAGATCTAATAGTGCTTTATCTCATCAGACTACAAGGTTTGTACAGGCGGCGTTGCGGCATGAGCATGGCTTTGCGGATGTAAGTCTTGCCAGTAGGGGTTTTGATGTGGCAAAAGGGTCTCGAAAAGTCAGAGTGGTTTCTGACGGTTTTACTCAGAAAATTGAGAGAGTGGAATAGTTTTGCTTCTTAAGCCGGTTTTCGTTTAAGATGTTTTTCGTGTAAAACTAAATTTTTTTTATGGCAACTCTCATCTCCTCCCTCTCCTCTCACGTCGGCGCCGAAGTCACAATCCAAGGCTGGATGTACAACAAGCGCGGAAGCGGCAAGATATATTTCCTTCAATTAAGAGATGGTAGCGGTTTCGCGCAGGCGGTTGTATCTGCTGATTCCGTTTCCGCGGAAGTTATGGCGAAGGCTGAGAAATTACAGATGGAATCTTCTTGCAAGGTGACAGGTACGGTTACCAAGCATCCGAAGTTTGATGATGTTTTTGAGTTGCAGGTTACAGATATCGAGATTGTTCAGATCCCACCTGAAGATTATCCGATTGCCAAGAAAGAGCATGGGCCGGATTTCTTGATGGATAACAGGCATTTGTGGCTTAGATCAAGCAAGCAGTGGGCGATTCAACGCGTTCGCGACACGATCATTTCTGCAGTTTTCGATTATTTCCATCAGGAGAATTTTATCAAAATCGATACCCCGATTCTTACGCCAAACGCGTGTGAGGGGGCGACGACTCTTTTTGAAATAAATTATTTTGATGAGGCGACTCTTTATCTGTCACAGTCGGGGCAGTTATATCTGGAGGCGGCTGTGATGTCGGTTGGTAGAGCTTTTGATTTCGGACCGGTTTTCAGGGCGGAAAAAAGCAAGACCAAGAGGCATCTTACGGAGTTCTGGATGATGGATGCGGAGGCGGCTTATGTTGAGCATGAAGATAACCTCAAAATGCAGGAGAATATGATTGTTTTTATAGTTGAAAGATGTCTTGAGAGATGCGCTAAAGAATTGAAGATTCTTGAGAGAAATATCGAGCCGTTGAAGAAGATCAAGGCGCCTTTCAAGAGATTAACTTATACCGAGGCGATTAAGTTTCTTAATGAAAACGGTTCAGATATTAAGTTTGGCGAGGATCTTGGGAATGATGATGAGGTGACGCTGACGCGCGATAGCGAGGTTCCGGTTTTTATCCATAAATGGCCCAAGTCGATTAAGCCTTTTTATATGAAAGTCGATCCTGAGAATCCTGAGTTGGTTCTTAATGACGACATGATTGGAACGGAAGGATCCGGCGAGTTAATCGGTGGGTCGCAGAGAGAGGATAGTTATGAGGTTCTTAAGGCTGCTATCGAGAAGGAAGGGTTAAAAGGGCCGGAGTATCAATGGTATCTCGATCTTCGCAAATATGGCGGCGTGCCTCATAGCGGATTCGGACTTGGACTTGAGAGAATGGTTCGTTTCATCTGCGGAATTGAGCATATAAGGGAGACGATTCCGTTTCCGAGGATGCTTAGTAGGTTTAGGCCGTAGGTAGAGAGCAGATGGCAGGTTGCAAATTGCAAATGGGTCGTGATATCATTTTTCACTATGGGTAAAACTGATACAAGTTGTCGTGAGGCTGATCAAGTTGAAGAGGGCGAAACTACTTGTCTCGATGATCGAGGTGTTCTTGATAAGTTGGTCAATGATTATGAGAATGCGTGGCTTCTTGTTCGTATGATTTGGGATACTTGTCGCGATCCTGTTCGTTTGCGTACTAAATCTTTTAGACGATATATTGCTCATAAAAATGAGCAATTTCCCCAGTTTCCCATGGTTTTGAGGATTACCGATCCGCGCATTATTGCGTTTGTTGATGAGACCGGCGTTTTAACAGATCGTCTTAACGAAGCGATGTCGAAATTTGATGATGAAGGGGTTGAAAGGTGCCTTGATGCACTTCTTGAATTTCAAGAGCAGTGTACCGATTTGTGGACTGAATCTTTTGGTGGTAGATCGCATTCAAGAATTCAACCTGGTTATCATCGCGATATCCCTCCGCGTGTTTATAACTTTTACAACAGAGGTGTTCTTGAGTGGATGAGTTGCGATTATTCAAATGCATTGATGCGTGTTGCTATTCAAGGGAGTCGGGCACTTTCTTTTACTGAATATGTTGTTGAGTATAATCTTCAGTTTCAACGAGATAGTTTCGTATTGCACGTTACAGATCCGCGCGTGCAAGCGCTTGTTTTAGAATCCGGTTTGTTGGCTGATAAAATTAATGAAGGCGTTTTGGGTGATAATGCTGAATATGTTATAAGTGATTTTCAGCATAGGTGTAATGCATTGATGCAGGAATTTGAGTAGTACCGACTTTTCAAGTATGAAGCCATTGCGCCATCCCGCACGTACTTGACGCACGTCTTGCTTTGTGTCATAATCCCGTGGCCTTTTAAATATATATGCAAGTAAGAGAATTTATAGATGGTTTATGGGAGGTTTCTACTGGGTTTGAGCCTGAGCTGGGGAGGTCTGATGTTTTGGAATATAAAAGAAGATTGAGTCGTGCCGAATTAGGCAGGTTTAATCAAGTTGCATCCGCGACCATATGTACAAGTTATGTGATTTTTTGTTATTTGCAAAAAGCTCGTACTGCCGAGGAGTATGACGCTTTGCTTGATTCTGGTGTGCGCGGTAGCGGACTGTATGATGATGTTATGCGAGCTTTTGAGGAAGAGATGGCGATGCCAAGTATGGGTCGTATTTATGAAGAGGTGCGTGCGTCAATTGGTAGATTTTTGGAATCCATCCCTGGAGAGGAAGATGATGGTGGTGTCGGATCGATCGATTCGGCGGATTCTACTCCAGTCGAACCCGTTGAATCTTTCCCTCTGGCAAGATTGTCAGATGTTACTCCTATAGATTTCAATTTGCCGGAAGAAATAGGTCCCGTGCCAATGCCTGATTTCGAAATTAGGCTTAGAAATTTCATGTCTTTTTTGGAACGAGGCGGATACACATATCTGAATCGTCTTATCGAAGATTGGCATACTGATTATTATCGTTTCGTTATGTATAGGATTTTTCGCGATACGGATTACAATTCGGTTAAGGGCAAAAAAAGAGAGCATAATTGCGATCTTACCGATGCATGGCCGAGGCTTCCATCTGCGCCGTGCGTATTATATATGAGGCATATGTGTCTTAAGCGTCAGCAAGAATTCCCGAAAAACAGCAGGGATTTTGATATATTTTTGGGGTTTTTGGCTCAATTCAATCCTAAATAGTACGTGCAGAGTTTCTTAAGCGCGCATTTTTCGCATAGCGGTTTTCTTGCCTTGCAAGTTCCTCTTCCGTGAAAAATCATTTGAAGATGTAGGTCGTGCCAATATTTTTGCGCGAAAGTTTTTTTAAGACATTTCTCGGTTTGTTCCGGTGTTTTCGCATCGCATAGGCCGAGCCGGTTTGCGACTCTGTGGATGTGCGTGTCGACAGGGAAAGCAGGCTTGTTCCAGATTTGGGAGAGTATTACTTGTGCGGTTTTTTGGCCGACTCCGGCGAGTGATTCGAGTTCCGATTGCGTTTGAGGTATTTTGCTGTGGAATTTTTTTATTAAAATCTCGCATGTCGCGATTATATTGCGGGATTTTGTATTAAAAAGTCCGCAAGGTTTGATTATTCGGGCAAGGTGTTTTTGGCCAAGGTCGAGCATTTTTTCAGGTGTGTTTGCTTGCTGAAAAAGTTTGTGCGTTACGAGATTCACTTTTTTGTCCGTGCATTGAGCGGAGAGTATTACTGCTATAAGCGCTTCAAAAGGGGAGTGCCAAATGAGAGTTGGAACTGGGTTTGGATAAAGGCGGTTTAAGATTTTCACGATCTTCATGCCGCTATGATATTCCACCTAATCCAAAGAGCAACTTTTATGAAGTTAGCTTGCGTGATTTATTTGCCTCCGTATTTCCTGGTACGAATCTTTTTGTATCAAGAAGCATCTTATAGTCATCATATGATATTTGTTTGTCCTGTGGTTTTTTCCCTTCAGGTGCTACGCGATTATTCTCCATGATTTTCTGTGCTCGCGATTCTATTGCCGCATATGTTTCTGCGGACATATATCCTTTTTTGAATCTCGGACCATAGAATTTGCTAACCGTTTCGACGAAATCTTTTGCGGAAGTTGGGTTTAATGCAATATTCCTAACAATCGTATCCATCGACCTTGCGCCTTCTGTTTGCAGTCTGTTTTCGAGGTCTATGCTTTTTATTGCTGCGCATATTGACGCCCTTTGAGCCGGTGTAAGGTTCGGGTTTGCGAGAAGAGTTTTATTAGCTTCGCGACCGATTTGTCCTACGTTTGCCGCTCTTTCGAGTCCCTGAGATGTCAACCAATCAACCTCTTCTTTTACTATCTTTTCCAGTATGTCTCCTTTTACTAGAGCTGATGATGGGAATGTTCGAGCATATCCTATCGGATTCATGTTGTATGCTTCGGCTTTTTGTTCAGGCGATAGAGCTGCCAAATATTCCGGTGCTTTGTTTTCCCATTTTCCTATGTCCATTTCTTTTCCATATTGCATGAGATATCTGTCATCATTTATCGTTTCACCTTTTTCTATTAGTTGCGAATAATAATCTATTATGCCATCTGATTCTTCTGATGTTCTTGGCGAATATTCTGAGTAGTTCGCGAAATAGCACTGATCTCCGAATCTCAACATATCGTACATTGTCGAAGGATCAAGGGTTCCCGGTTGCTTATTTGTTAAATAATTGGTCATCGTATCCGGATCCCATGTTTTTTCTGCGAATTGCGCTACCATTTGTGCGTGATCATTGTCGATTGCGGTTTCTTGCGCATATTTTTCTGCGAATTTTTTTCCATCAGATTCGTTTCCGGTTATTACATATCTGGACCATTCACGAAACTCTTGAAGATCTTTTGAAGCTTCTTTTACGGCTCCTTTCATTGCTTCCTTGCCTTTATCCACCAGTTCTCCGAGATTTGGCATGTCGAATCCCATTTAAGCGTTTATTAGTTTTTGTATAAAATTCGGATATGCCGTTTCAGGCAAATCGTTCGCAAACTCATCCAGATTTTTTTCGTTAATGTCTGTGGTTTTTTGCGATAAAACCTCCCATGCTTCCGGATCGTCATCGACGACTGATTCAGTACATTCTTCACCTATTTTCTGAAGAAGTTCGTTTATCATGTTTTCTATTTCTTTTCCCGTCTTTGCGAATTCCTGATGATTCTTGAAAAATTCATTTAAGTTTTCGCAAAACCGTATCGCACTTACGGCTTGGATTATTTTAGTTTCCAAATCTGTTTTAATACTTGCCGCTTGCTCTTTCGAAATTGCGTTTTTCTTCAATAATGCATCGAATTCGAGTGCGAGGCTTCGAATTATCTTGTTCTTGTGATGAAATTTTATTTTTGTAATCATATTTATATATTATAACATATACAGCCACTCCTTGCAACTTTCTAATGTGCTTTTTCCAATGTATTTTCTCAGTATGAATTTTATCTTTGGGGCACACATGTCGATTGCGAATGGGTTTACCGATGCGCTTAAGAGGTCGCATGAGGAGATGACCGCCAATGCGATGCAGATTTTCATGAAATCTCCACGTGGGCGAGCGATTACCAAACTGACTCCGCAAGAAGCGGGGGAGTTTAAGGCGTATGCCAAGAAAATAGATTTCAAATTCGTTGTTGCGCATTGCTCGTATCTCTTGAATTTCGCGAAACCTGTGGTTGATTTGAGTTTTGCTGACGCAAAACAGCTTATAGGAGAGGCGCCAAGAAGCGCTTCGCTTTCTTCGCGCTGTTGGGCGCTTGCATCTCTTATCGATGATTTGCGCGGTGTTGAAATGCTCGGAGGGGCTGGTGTCGTTTTGCACGTTGGTAAGTCACTTGAATTGTCGCAAGCCGATGCGTTTGATTTTTTGATAAAAAATCTCAAAAAGATTCTTGTCGAAACTGAAGATATTGGTGCCAAAATTATTCTTGAAAATACAGCCGGGCAGGGGACAGAGATGGGTAGAAGTTTTGAAGAGCTTGCCGAGATATATGATTCGCTAGGACAGTCTAAGAAGATTGGGTTTTGCCTAGATACTTGTCATTCGTGGGCGTGGGGATATGATTGGTCGAATGCGGATGCTGTTTTGAAGGACTTTGATAGGGTTTTGGGTCTGAAAAATCTAACACTTATTCATTTCAATGATGCAATGAAAGAGCGCGGTTCTCGAGTCGATCGTCATGCCAATTTGGGGGATGGATGTATTGGTGAAAAATCTCTTTGTGCCATTGCGAAATTTGCCGCCGAACATTCTATTCCGTTAATTCTTGAAACCCCCGAAAACAAAGGTAAGACGCACATTGATGATTTTAATTTTGTGCGTAGCCATTGTCATTCTCGATAAACGTGAACTCGTCTTCTCCGTCAGGCGTGTTCATATTTGTGACTTCGTCGTTTTCGGTCATGTTCGTTAGCGATTGAGCGTCAAGAAGTTTCGTGTCGAGCTCTTTCGATTCCGATGTCAGTGATTCATAATTGTTTTGGAGTTCCTGCAAGAGATATCCTTTTGCAGCTTTTTGGCTGGAAATGTATAGATATGATAAAACACAAACAATTAGCATTACCGCCAATGTGCTTATTAAAAGATAATATGTTGAACGTATATCTTCCGATAAAAGACGCGGACGACCCTCGTTTAAAACATTTGAGTTGTTTTTTTTGTGTCCGTAATAGTACTTATTCATCTGTAGGATAGATTATTTCATATTCAACATTGAAAACTCCCGAACTCATGTATCCGAGTTGCTGGAATGCCGCTTTCGAAAGATCCAAAACGTATCCATCCGCATAAGGTCCTCGATCGTTTATGGTTACTTCGACCGTATTGTTGTTTGCCAAATTTGTTACTCTTACAACTGTGCCGAATGGCAGAGTCAAGTGCGCTGCAGTCATTTTGTTTTGGTCGAAGACTTCACCGTTCGCCGTATGATCTCCCTCAAAAATATCCGCATAATATGTTGCCTTCCCGAATCCGACTTCGCCGGAGAAGTAATCCGCGTTTTTGTATCTATAGATTACGTAGGCGATTTCTGCACGTGTCATGTTTTCTCCCGGATGAATGTTGTTGTCTGTATCCGAATATATAAGTGCGTTTTCCGCTGCGAAATTTATATACTGGGCGTACCAAGCTGTTTTATCCGCATCTGCGAAAAATTCTTCGGATTCCGTAGGGTCTATCCCTATTAGCTCGTTCGCGTTGATGAAGATTTTCAAAAACTCAGCAAGGTTTACCGGATTTTCAGCCTTGAAAGATCCGTCTTCATATCCGGAAATTATGTTTTTTCCCAATGCCACAGTTATATATGGCGCATACCATTCCGTACCTTCAACATCTGTAAATTCGCTAGTTTGCGAATCTGACGTTGTTGTGATTCCGGTGCTCGCAATTATGAGCTTGAGAGCTTCCGCTCGGTTTACCTCTTGGTCTGGCTTAAATGTATTGTCGCTATATCCTGTTATTATGCCGGCTTCATATAGGTCGGATATTGCATCGTAATATTTGGTGCCTTCCGAAACATCTGAAAAAGGGAGCGTCTCAATACTTGATGCGCTTGCCGTCTGGAATAAAACTGCGAACCCGAAAACAGCGAATAATAATTTTTTATAAATCTTGGCCATGGTTAAAATTATTTCAGCTTAATTGTAACTTGTCGGAACGCTCCGTTTCCAAGACTTTCTGTTGCCAAATCCTCAAATTCAGGTTGCATTAAATGCATGTGCACGATTCTTCTGAAGTAAGGCGACATAGGCGGTAACGATTGAGTTTTTCCGGTTTGTCTTACCTGTGCAGCTTTTCTGTTGGCAATTTCGATTACGCTTTCTTCTTGGCGTTTTCTGTAGTCGTCTATATCGAGAATTATCGAGAAGTCTTTCTTGTCTTCAAATTTTTTATAAACTATCAATTTAGCTATTGTTTGAAGAGCTTGCATGTTTTCTCCATGCTTGCCTATTAACAAGCTCGAGTCGTCAGATTGTATGTTGACTCGGTAGGTTTTATTGTCTTCGTCTAGCGTTATATCGATGTTCGAGACTTGCAAGTTCATCGCTTTGAGAAGGTCGATGACGATGTCTTTGATATCATTTTCCATATATCTAGAGTTAGTAGTAAGTAGTTTGCAGTAAGGTCTATTGCTTCTCTATTACGCGAATTGTCGGTTCGGTTTTGTCTTTCCCTTCACGATTCGCGACTATTTGCTGCACTATTCCGTATGTTGTCGATACGCCCCAATATAATCCAACGCCTGTCGGGACGGATGCTGTGAAGAATGCGATCATTAGAGGCATCATGTATATCATCATTTTATTTGCTCTTTCCATGTCGCTTGCGAAATCTTGCTTATCATCTGTTTTCGCAATCTCTTTTGATTGGTTCTTTTTTGCTTTTCGTGCCATGGATAATTTCATTTGCAGGAATTGCAAGAGGCCTACTCCGACAGGGAAGAAGTAGAAGTCGATTTTTGTAAGATCGAAATATCCCAAGAAATTTGTATTGATCAGAGCTAGAGAAAAATCTTTTTGGAAGTCATAAAGCAAAATAATTTTATCAGGGTTTAGTCCGTCTTTTATGGTATAGAACAGCGCTATTAAAATAGGGAATTGAACAAGCAGAGGTAGGCAGCTTCCGAAAGGATTGACTTTGTTTTCTTGCCAAACTCTCATGGTTTCCATTGCTATTTTCTCTTGATTGCCTGCATATTTTTGTTTGATCTCTTCCAGTTTAGGCTGTATTTCTTGAAGTTTTTTCTGAGATTTAATTGCGTGCTGAGATGGTACAAGCAGGATAGTCCTTATAATCAGAGTGAGTATTATAATTGCCAAAGCCAAAGAATGTCCCGGCATTACTTCTATAATGAAGATCAGGCCGTTATAAATCGGTTTATAAAAAGCTTCTCTCCATACAGTTGTCAATATTCCGGTTTCGACTATCGAAAATTCGTTCGAATAATATATTGTTCCGTTAGAGTCAGTGTATCTGATTTGATACCTTCCGGTTTCGCTAAAAAGCGAATATGTCCACTTGGCGTAACTTAATGAGCTTCTTTCCCCTGCGGCTATTTTTATGTCAGATATTGTAGTGCAGTCTATCTCGTCGTGTTCCGCCGATAGCTGAACCCATTCATTGTTTTTATATTCAAAAACATCCAAGTATTCGTAAGGGCAGTCGCTTGTTATCGTTATTTCGGTTTGAGTATTGTTTTGTACGTAAAACTTAACCTCTTTGCCGTATGCATATTCGGTCTTCCCTGTTGCTATTCCTATATCCCCTTGTGATAGGGTTGTGTTTAAATCCGAATTGCTTCCGCATCCTCTCAGAAGCGTAAACATCATCATTATTATGCCGAGAAGCAGTAAGTTTTTTTTCATAATATTTTAATCAGTTCGTTTTCAAGGGTTTTGTATGATGCGGAGATTGCGCGGGATCTTGTCAGAATCACTATTTTTTCGGCAGGTTCTATTGAGAATTTATTCAGGTTCAGTCTAATTATTTCATAAATCCTTCTTCGTAGCTTGTTTCTTTCGACAGCTTTTTTCGAAATTTTCGAGCTTACTACGACTGCAAATTTGGTATGATCGGAATCCGAAGGTGAAATTTTTATTACAAAGTACGATGATCTGATTTCTGTCCCTTTTTCAATGATCTCTCTTATATTGTCTTTGCGGCTTAGTTTTATATCTTTTGCCAGCATGTTTAAAAACGATAACTACCCTTTTTTGAAATATTATCAGAAATTACGTCAGTTGTGCTTAAAAAGGGCTTTGCGGATTTGTGAATTATTTCTTTCTTGTCTTTGGGACGAGATTCTTTCGACCTCTCGATCTTCGTGCTTTTAACACTCTTCTTCCGCCGGTCGTGCGGCTTTTTCGGAGGAAACCGTGTTTCTTTGCTCGCTTCCTTTTGTTACCTTTCTTTAGCATAAAATTGGTTTAAGGCATATTAACTGTGCTTGTGAATTTTATATGCAGTTATCGGCTTATGCAATGTTATTTGTCTCAAGTCTTCTTTTCAGTCCAAAAACTATTTGCGCTTTTTGGCTTCCCGTAGTATTTTTTACCCCGATCACTTTATTGATTTTTTATGTTAAAGCAACCCGAATTTCAGCATATTTTCATCGGTCGCGAGAAAGTCGGATTTTCTAAGTGTTATCATGCACAGTGGGATGAAGATTTGGGAGAGGATGCCGCACAACTTGTTTTGAATATTGATATCAGGAGTACCAAAATCCCCGGTTCCGAGGTTGCCGATGCTATGTTTGATGTTTTTAAGAATAATTTTTTTCAAGATCTTGAGAAAGATCCTTATTCCAGATTTGAAGAGAGTTTGAAGATGATGAACAACGTAATTGCCGAAAAAGAGTCTGCTTTTGGCGTTAAATTCTTGGCGAATGTAAGTGTAATTGTTGCGGCTATCGCTGGAGGTTCTCTGTATCTGTCGCAGCATGGTGACGCCGAGGCGTATTTGGTTAGGAAGAGGCATGTTAATGTTATAAGCGATGGATTGCATGATGCCAATACTGTCAATAAAGAACTTTTTGCAAATGTTGCCAGTGGTACGGTAATTCCGGGTGATGTACTCGTTTATAGTACTTCGAGGCTTTACAGGTATATTACGAAGATGGATTTGGCAAAAGTGTTTTCCGATTACGAGCTTGGCGATGGGCTTAAGGAGCTTTCGAGTTTGGTTTCAATGGAGCTTGCGGATAGAATCTCCGTTTGCGGGATTGGAATTGTTGGCGGAGGTCAATCGGATTTCGGATCTGCACTTCCTTTACCCAATGAAAAAGCAGCCAGTCCGTCCCGACCAAGTCTGTTTTCTAAATTAACAGATGTGATAGGAGATAATAAGGTTGTTAATTTTTTGAGCGAGAAATTGGCTGATTTGAAACATTTGTTTAATAAAGGTGGTGAGCAGAAAGCTACATCCGAGTGGAGAAGGTTGGGTCGTGATAAAGTTTTGATATCTCTTATTTTGGTTGTTTTGGTCCTTATAGCCGGTATTTATCTTGTAAGAAATCAAGGTCAAAAACAGAAATATATCGAAGAGCTTGAGGCTAAGTTGGCTACAGCTTCGGACAATATAAGCCAAGCTGAAACAAAGGGTTCTTATGACAAGGATGCGGCGGCCGAATTACTGGATCAGGCCGAGGAGATAGCTATGGAGGTTTTGTCATCAGGTTATCTTAGGAGTAGTGCAAGTCAATATTTGAGTGAAATCGAAGAGCAAAGAGGGTATTTGGACAATATTATAAAAGTCACTTCTGCGACGATGGTTGCGGATTTATCGAAAAAGAGAACTACTGTTAATGCACTCGGACTTGCTCCTTATCAAGAGAGTATATATGCGTATGAATACAATGGGCTTTATGAAATTGAACTTAACGAGGTGAAGGACCCGCTTACCATAGATGATGAAGAGGTTGTAATTGATGGTTCTTATTTTGAGGATCAAGATACGATTCTCTTCTATACGCAAGATGGAGAGGTTATTGAATATGACGGTATGGTTTTCAGCAAAATGGATAGCGCCGATGGCGGGTTTAAGGTTGGTGTTCAGGCTGAACCTTATTCTACCAAGTTGTATATTTTGGATCCGACAAATAATCAGATTTGGAAATATTATCGCGAAAGAGAAGGATACGGATCTGCGGAGGGATATAACATTGATGCGGACTTGAGCAATGCCGTTGCAATGGCTATAGACGGAGCTGTTTGGGTACTAAATAACGATGGAACGATTACCAAGCTTCTAAGTGGAACTGTTACGGATTATAATCTCGAGAGAGCTCCTTTGAGTGGTTTCGAGGGTGCTAATAAGATTTATACATCTTTTGAAAGCAGTCAGTTGTATGTTCTGGATTCGGCTGCAAGCAAAGTGTTGGTATTCAACAAAGATGCCAAGGATGGAGATCTTGTATATTCGACTCAATATGTTTTTGACGGAGTGGGCGAGATTAAGGATATTTATGTCGCTCAAGATGAAGGCAGGATGTATTTGGCGACGGCGACGGCGGTATGGGTGTATGAGTACTAGAAGAAGTAGGGGAAGTTGGAGAAGTGACGTAGTGGTGCGCAAGGGCTTGACAAAATACTAGTGGATGTGCATAATATGCATCCTTTGTATTTTAATTTAGTTTTTTATGGCGAACAGATTGGGTGAAAATCAGGACCAAATTAACAGAGATAGGACAACTGCTCTTAAGGTTGGTGGTGGTTTGATTTTAACTACTGCTTTTTGTGCAGGTATTGCTAGGTGTGACGCTGATCAACAACGTGATATTAGCGGTGAGACGTGGGCTGCGTCTGAATATGGTGAGGTTTGGGATCAATGTGGTGATGATGTAGTTGATGATATAGAGCGTGATTGCGATAATACATGCAATATTGTTGCAGAACTTAGACGATGTATGATGCGAAATGGCATTCCTCTAGCCGAGTTGCCTGTTGTCAAAACAGGAGATGCAAGCTTTGGCGGCGGTGCTCAAGGATGTACTGTAAGAATTGAGCCTTCACGTACAAGAGACTTAGGCGTCACCGGTCTTACAAATCCTTGCAATTGGGATAGTTACAATGCCGGTCAGGGGTATTTTGATTCGCTTTAGTTAACTCGCTTTTCTTTCCTTAATAATCGCCCAGAAGGTTCTAAGGATTATTTTCACATCCAATATAAGTGACCAGTTTTCAATATAGTACGAGTCGAGACTGATCTCTTCTTTGAATGATAAGTCGGAGCGGCCGGATATTTGAGCAAGGCCTGTGATGCCGGGTTTAATCGTGAAGACGAATCTGTTGTGGTCTTCGTATTTGGCGACCTCTTCCGGAAGGTGGGGGCGAGGGCCGACAAGGCTCATTTCGCCTTTCAGAACATTCCATAATTGCGGAAGCTCATCTATGTCGGTTCTTCTTATGAAATTTCCTATGCGTGTGATGCGCGGATCGTTTTCTATCTTAACAAGCGGGCCGTCGCGGGTGTTTTTGCCTGCCAAGTCGGTATATCTTAAATTATGAGTTCCCGGCTTCATTGTTCTGAATTTGTAGAAGTTGAATAGGTTGCCGTATTTGCCGACTCTTTTTACTCGGCTTCCGTCATCCAGATATTTGAATATGATTGTTGATTTTGGATCATCGAGTTTTATCAATATTGAAATGATCAGCATTAGTGGACTTGTAACGATAAGTCCCGTTCCTGAGCCGATTATATCGAATATCCTTTTCCAAACCTTGCCCCAGCCTTCGAGAGGGGTTGGCTTTAAGGTTATTAAAGGAACTCCTGCGATTGTTGCGACATCTATGTTTTTTTGATGGATTTGTACCAAATCAGGGATGAAATGGTATTGGATTTGGCGGGAACGGCAGAATTCCAATATTTCAGGCGCTTCCTTGTCTCCGAGGTTGTATTGCGTCTGTACGACCTCTTCGATCTTGTATTCGTTTATTACTTTTTTCAAATCATCTATTGTCCCAAGTATTTTGCAGCAGTTCATGTTCTCCGGATCTTTTTTTCTGCGCAGGCAGCCGATTACTTTATAGTGAGGATTTTTTTCGAACTGTTCGAGTAGGCCGGCGGTTTTTTCATTTAGGCTTAAAAATAAAACCCTTCTTTGGCCGATTCCGATGCGAGCTAGTAGGTTTTGGACAATTCTTATCCCGATTCTTCCGAATGAAATAAGAATTATTGTTAAAATTAATCCATATCCCAATACCAAGCGTGAGAAGAAAAATTCTCTTGCCAAGAAGAAGTAGGCGATTATCGCCATGATCCATGCCGACGATAGGAAAAACACTTTCATTACCTCTTTCGAGATCTTGCTCGTTATCTTGAGAGAATACATATTGTTTATTGCGAAAATGCCGATTAATACGGCGCTGAATTTACCTATTAGCGTTAAATATTCGGTTAGAAGTGGAAAATTCATCATATCGACCGGCAGCGTCAGATTCGGGATTAAGGTTGGATAAGTTCTTAACTTGAAAGCTATCAGAAATGCAAAAACTACCATGAAAAAGTCCATTGGGATTTTTAGCAGGCCGAAAATTATTTCCGATTTTTTCATTGAGAATAGTTTACAAGACAGAAGGCATGAGGCACAAGGCAGAAGGCAGAAGGCATGAGGCATGAGGCATGAGGCAGAAGGCAGAAGGCAGAAGATGTATTTCCGGAATTCCGTATTCGAAATTCGGTATTCGAAAAAAAAGCAGTGTTCTTCGGTCCATAAGCCGGGTTCTGTATTTAAGCAGTCATCTATCTGGCCCATTCGTTGCCGAATGGATCTAGCGGTGAGTAGCGTGGATCGTAAGGACTCAATTTATTCCATGCTACCAGTCTCACCTTGCAACAGGAAGGGTTTACCCACAACCGGCTACTCTTTTGAGGTTTACCCTCTCGAAGTAGATAGTGTTCCCACTAAGTGGGACTTTTCACCTTTCCTCCCTTGCGGGAGTAGTATTGTCTCTGTGGTACTTTCCCTTGAATGGCCTTGTTAGGTACCATCCCGATTCCCGTTAGGAACTTCCCGTCCTTATGTTGCCCGGACTTTCCTCTCGTATCTCGATTGCTCGAGATATAAGCGACTGCGAACTATCAAAGAACACTGCTGAATAAGTATAGCAGAAGTAGGGGAAGTAGGGGAAGTGACATGGTGAAATAGTGAAATATAGTTAATCATTTAACTACGTCACTTCTTTAACTTCTTCTACTTCTCCTCTATCTATCCAGTTTCTTGAATTCCCTTTGGAAGAATAAAGCTGTTTGCAAACAGTCTTTGGCTTTTTTGTTTTCAGGTTCGACGGCGAGCGCGTGTTTGAGAAGTGCGATTGTGCGTTCGAATTTTCTTTCATTCAGATAGCAAACTGCGAGATCGCATATTATAAGTACGTCATCTTTTGCCATTGTGAGAGCGCGTTCCAATAAGACCAATCCTTTTGTTCGATTGTCGCCGTGAAAGACGGACCATCCGAGACATCTTAGAATTTCAGGATGATTCGGTTGGATTGAGTTGGATTCTTCGAGTTCTTCGATGGATTTCTTCCATTCTCCGGTTGCCGAGTAAGTGAATCCTTTTAAATAGTGAGCGTTTGCGCTTTTTGGATTTAATTTGAGTGCATGATTAAGTGCCTTGAGGGCTTTTTCGAATTCGCGAATGCTTAAGTAGTTGTCTCCGATTTCTTCATAAGCTTCCGCGCAGTCGAGGTCTTCCAAAAGAACTTTTTCACAAAGCTTAATTGCATCTTGATGTCTGCCTTCAAGCTTGAGCTTGTCGGCTTCTACCAATGGTTCTATGTTGTATATTTGTTCGTCTGACATCTGTTTCGTTTTTATTTTCGATTCAAGAAATCTAGTAATTATAGCAAAAAAACGCAGGAGTTTCAATCCTGATGTGTAGTTTTATTAAGTGAAGCAGAAGACAAAACTACTCGAATGTTGTTTTATTTGGTCTTTATGAATTTAAGCAGGTCGGTTCTCAGTTCTGGTCGTTTAAGTGCGTAATCTATAGTTGCCTTGATTAATCCGAGTTTGTCTCCAGTATCGTACCTTGTTCCTTCAATTTCATATCCGTAAATGTCTTGTTCTTTTATGAGTGATCGGAAGCCGTCGATGAGTCGGATTTCTTTATCGGCTGTGCCTGAAGTGGTTTTTTCCAAATGTTTGAAGATTTCAGGTGTGCAAATATACTTACCTATAATACCGAGTGTTGAAGGTGATTTGCTCGGTTCGGGTTTTTCCACTAATGATTCTATCTTATGAAGTCTTCCTTTGCTTGATGATGGTTTGATAATCCCATAACTGCCGGTTTCGCTTCGTGGTATGTTCTCGAGAGCAATTACTGAAGATTTATGCTTGTTATATATATCTATCAGTTGTTTCAGCGCCGGTTTCTCGTTATCTACAATATCGTCGCCGAATAAAACCGCAAAAGGTTCGTTTCCGATAACTTCCTTTGCGCAAAGGATCGCGTGTCCATCTCCAAGAGGTTTTGGTTGGCGGACATAAATGAATTTCGCGAGTTTCTCGAGCTTCTTAATCTCTTTTAATAGGTTCGTTTTGCCTTTTTCGACAAGAGTATGTTCGAGTTCGAAAGATGTATCGAAATGGTCTTCGATCGCTCGTTTACCGCGTCCGGTGATAATTATTATTTCCGTGATGCCGGAATTTACAGCCTCTTCCACTATATATTGTATGACAGGCTTATCTACTATAGGAAGCATCTCTTTTGGTTGAGCTTTTGTTGCAGGAAGGAATCTTGTTCCGAATCCTGCGGCCGGAAGGACGGCTTTGCGGATGGTAGGATGAATCATGAATTACGAATTACGAATTACGAGAGTAGGCGATTTATGACCTCTTAATCTTTACTACTTTTGTTTTTACCTTTTCTATTCTGGGGATCCTGATAACTAGTACGTTGTTATTGAATGCTGCTTCGGTTTTTGAGGTGTCGGCATCTTCTGGCAATACGATTGAACGGGAAAAAGTTCCCCAGAAACATTCTTGTATGAAACAGTCTTCTTTTTTAAGAGCTGTGCCATTTGTGCGTTCGCCTTTTATTGTTATTACGTCGTCGGTAATCGTGATTGCAACATCTTCCGGTTTTACGCCCGCTATCGGAGCGACTATCGCGATCTCGTCTTTTCCTTGGAAGACATCGACTGACAGTTGGCCATCTTTTGTTTGAGTTGCCATTGTGTGGTCTAGTTAGAAGATTTGGTTTTTGTTTTTTTCCCTTCAAGCAATTCTATGAATTCTTCGCGGGTAAGAGTTTCTTTTTGTAAAAGCTCTTTCACGATTCTATCCATTTCTTTTCGGTACTTCTTCACTATTTCCGCAGCTTTATCAAGAGCGCGTCCTACTATTTGTTCCACAGCTTGATCGATTTTCGAAGCTATTTCCTCCGAGTAGTTCCTGACATGTCCGAAATCTTTTCCCAAGAAAATCTCTTCATTTCCTTCTCCGAAAATTACAGGTCCCATATCGCTCATGCCGTATTTTGTGACCATTTTTCTAGCCATTTTTGTTGCTCTTTCGAGGTCGTTTGATGGGCCTGTGGAGACTTCGCCGAAAACCATTTTTTCGGTTGCGTATCCGCCCAGTAGGGAAGCGAGCTCGTGTTCGAATTTGGTTTTTGAATACAAGTGCTTATCTTCTTCCGGCATGAACCATGTTACGCCCAATGCCATGCCGCGAGATATTATGGATATTTTGTGAACTGGGTCACATTCCGGAAGCATATGTCCGACTATTGCGTGACCGGTTTCGTGATAAGCGATCATCTCTTTCTCTTTTTTGTTCAGTACGCGTGATTTTCTTTCAGGTCCCATTAGGACTTTTTCGATCGATGTTTCAAGGTCCGGTTGAGTGATTTCTTTTTGATTGTTTTTCGCCGCCAAGATTGCAGCTTCGTTTGCTAAGTTCTCGAGGTCTGCTCCGGAGAAACCCGGTGTTTGGCGTGATATTTTATTAAGGTCGATGTCTTGCGCGAGCGGTTTTTTTGCGGTGTGTATTTTTAAAATCGCTTCGCGATCTTCGATGTCAGGTATGTCTATAACTACGCGCCTGTCGAATCTTCCCGGTCTTAATAACGCAGGGTCGAGTACGTCCGGTCTGTTTGTTGCCGCCATGACTATTATGTTTGTGTCTTGTTCGAATCCGTCCATTTCCGTGAGGATTTGGTTTAGGGTTTGTTCGCGTTCGTCATGTCCGCCTCCCATTCCTGCTCCTCTGTGTCTTCCGACTGCGTCTATTTCATCTATGAAAATTATGCATGGGGCGTTGCGTTTAGCTTTTTTGAAAAGATCGCGAACGCGTGATGCGCCGACACCTACGAACATTTCTACGAATTCGGAACCTGAGATGTTGAAGAATGGAACGCCAGCTTCTCCCGCAACTGCGCGAGCGAGAAGAGTTTTTCCTGTTCCCGGTGCGCCGACAAGGATTACGCCTCTTGGGATTTTGGCACCCATTTGAGTATATTTGCTTGGGTTTTTCAAGAAATCTACAATCTCAATCAATTCTTCCTTTGCTTCTTTCGCTCCAGCTACGTCCTTGAATGTTGTCTTTTTCTTTTTTTCCGGGTCGCTTATGCGTGCTTGGGATTTGCCGAAAGACATCGCTTGATTGTTTGCGCTTGCCGCTTGTCGCATCATGAACATCAGGAATCCTACTATTAATATGAATGGTATTATCGATACGAGTATTTCCATCCAGAAATTATTTCCAGTCGTATCAACGATTTCCACCTTTATAGATTCGGTTTTTTCCGCAGGTATTTCCGCCATTAATTCAGTGAGCGTTTCGGAAGGCTCTTTGACCGTATAGAATTCCGCACCTCCCGTTGCTATGTAGTAAATCCTGTTGTCTTCGACTCTTATTTCTTCAACTATTCCCGAATTGATGTCTCCTATGAATGAGTCCAAGCTTACTTTCTCCGGAGCTTGCGGATTCGGATTTATGAATATGTAAATCAATGTCGCTATAAATGCGAAAAGAATTATATATCCCAGAGTTGATGAATGTTTCTGTGAAGGTTGGGGGAGTTTCATGAAGATGGTATGAAGATTAAAGCTTAAAGATTAGACTTGTTTACTTTACCATAATTTAACACTTGCTGAAATTAACTTTGAGAATTTTTTTTGTTGACGCGCTTACTTTGTATTCTTCGGAAATCGTCAGCGTGCCGACTGCCAAGATCTCGCGATTGTTTAATGTGATTACAGGAATTTTATTACGCAACGCGGCTGCAATTTTTTTGTTAGTGAAAACATCTTGGAGTTTTTGCGATTTGCCTTCTAGTCCGAGTGGTTTGATTGAATCTCCCGGTTGGAATGTTCTTATTTTTAAGTTTGAGATTTTTTTAATCTTGTCGAAGTCGAGAAAAACAATGTTAGATGTTTTTAGCGTTTTCGGATGTTTCTTGAGTATGTGAAAAATTATTTTGAAGTTGTGTGATTTTTTTTGCGTGAAAAATTTCCCATAAGCTATTTCCAGTCCGAGTTTGCGCGTGCCTGTTTTGTTTTTCTTGATGAAAGATTGCAGTTCCTTAATGTTCTTTTGTGAAAACTCTCTGTTGATTTGCAATAGTAAGTTTGCTTGGATGCAAGGATGAAGAGCGGAGAATTTTTTTGTGAAAAATTCTCCATGCCATTTTGGAGTTTGCGATTCGATGAAGGACTGTGCTTCTTGCAGATTCTCTATTGTAGATGCGAAAGATTTTTCGAAATTCGGATTTATTTTTTTGAGTTCGGGGATTACGTTCAGGCGGATTCTGTTGCGTGAATATTTCGTATCTTTATTTGATGAGTCTTTGCGGTAAGGGATTTTGTATTTTTTCAAATAAGATAAAATTTCTTCTTTTGTTGTGTTTAGAAGCGGTCGCTCGATTTTGTCCGATTTGATTCCGGTGAGGCCTTTCAATCCTGTGCCTCTTGTTAAATTAAGTATTACCGTTTCGATTGAATCGTTCAGGTGGTGAGCTGTGATTATTTTTGAAGCGTTATGTTTTTTTCTTATTCGTTCAAGAAATTCATAACGCGCGATGCGCGCCGTTTCTTCGTTCTTGGGAGGGGCGATTTTTTCAGTTTCGATTTGGAGGCCGTATTTTTTTGCAATGCGTTTACAAAAAAGTTCATCCTGATCGCTTTCCGCTCCGCGAAGTCCGTGGTTTAAATGAGCCAGGATTGGTTTTTCGCGTTTTGCCAAAAGCATGTGCAGCAAATACATAGAGTCGGGACCGCCTGAGAAGGCTAGGATTGATTTGACTTTCTTCATGATGGTGATTTAATTAATCCCTTCACAATTTAATACATTCTATATGGGTATGTCTACACCGCCATTGTCTGCCGAGTCTTCTGAGAAAATGAGTTTTGATAGTGCGCTTGAAGCTTTGGGTGGCAAGAAAGTTCTGATTGTTGGGGATGGGTTTGATTCAGTGAGAGGCGTACAAGATCAATTGCAATCTGTATGTGGGTATGAGGGGGGTGGTCCGTTTTTTCAGCCGTTGTCATTTGCCGATCGTGCAGTGGTTCAGGAGGCTTTTTTAGGTGATGTTAGCGGTGTTGTTGTAGTTGATTTGGCCGAATCTGCTGAGGTTGGTGATCGAGAAAATGTGGTAACTTTCTTGCGAGAGATGAAGGGGCAAAGACCTGAACGTCCATTCGTTTATTTAAGAGTTTCTTTTGTTCAAGTTGATCCGTCTGAACAAGGTATTTTTGATAAAGAGTATGATTTCGGTAGTATGCTTTGTTCTGTTAATCCTGATTCTAGTTTTCAAGAGTTGTTGATTGGTATTGCCGAAGGTTGCAGATCGTAATTTATAAGCTGTTTCTGAAGTTTATTTTCACAATCTCTTCTTGATTGTCATCTTCCGCTACCATATTAAGACGAATTTTGCCGCAAGTCCCGCATCGATGGATTATTTGATAGCCTTTTTTACCTTTGTATTCAAGCCCGATTGGTTCCATAAGTCCGTGGCATTTCGATGCTCTATCGCCCGGGTCGGTATCGTCTACATGTAGGGAGAAAAGGCAGTTTGTGCAGTGGTTTCGGCACGTTTTTTTCTGAGGCGGTACTTGAGCGCCGCATTTTTTGCATGTGAATGGTTCGTTTATATGGAACATTTTTGCTTGCGGATTAGGGAGTGACTTGGTACTATTTTAGCAAAGAAGTCAATAATTTAAAAAATCAGATTATGAATCCAAAAGATCTCATGTATTCCCAGAGGAGGTTTTCGTTTTTACACCTCGTCTCTTTTTTAGTCTTTTTGTGCATGGTTGTATATGGAGGATATGTGTTTATGTCTAAGTCCGGTTTGGATGCGGATATCGCAGATACGGATAGTCAAATTGCAGATCTTGAAGAGCAAATATCTTCTCTCGAAGCGCAGAGCCTTGATGAGGTTACGATTGCTCAAAAAGTTATAAACAGTGTTGAAGGATCGGAGATCGTCTGGTCTGACGTTGTTTCCGGCCTTTTGGCCGTGACGCCGTTGGATATTTATTACGTGTCTTATGCCGGTAACGAAGATGGTTCCGTTACTATCAACGGACTTGGTGATACTTATATTTCAATTTCAGGTTTGATAGACGCTATTTCCGAAGAGAACAGCTTTGCTGACGTGTTTGTTCCTTCGACTGCTCTTTCCGCTTCTGAAACCGGAGAGATGGCCACTTTTAGTTTGAATTTTTCTTATGCAGATGATTCTGTCTCTGTAGAGGAAGACAATGTGGAAGTTGATGTTCCCGTTGGTGATGATGGAACTGTTGCGGCTCAATAATTTTAATAAAAATTTTAACAAATAACTCTTATGAGAAAGACTTCCACGTTCATGAATCTTCTATCGGTTATATTACTTCTGATTGTTATAGTTGCCGCGGTTTTTTATATCAATCCAATGAAGCAGGATGTCTCTGCTCTTGCAATTCAGCTTGAGTCTAAGGAGGCGCAAGTTTCTGAGTTGATGGCTAGAGTTGTCGAACTTGAAACTCTTAGAGATGAAATAGGCAAGTCCGGAGCTACTGAAGGCAAGCTTCTATTACAAGTTCCATCTGGCATGGATCAGAGCGGAATCATTGCTGATCTGAATGATTTGGCGGCTGAAGCAGGTGTTGCTCTTAACGGTATGAGTTTCAGCGCGGTTGAAGGTGAGGAGAGTGGAGTTCTGGGGATTTCTGCCAGTTTTGATGGGGACTATGAGGACTTGATTACTTTCTTGCAAGCTGTCGAAGACAATACTAGAAAAATTAGAGTAAAAGCTATAAGCGTTCAATTGTCCGAGGAAGATGCTGTAGCGCATGCAAGTTTCAGCTTGTTGATGGAGGCGTATTATCAATAGAAGAAGTAGGGGAAGTTGAAGAAGTAGTAGAAGTGACATAGTAAAATATAATCTATAATCTATCTCCCATGGATCTTAAGGATAAAAGTATCGACGATCTTTTGCGCCAATTGAATCAGAAAGAGGGGAAGTCAAAAGACGAGAAGGTTGTTTATGGTGTTTATGATTCGAATAAGCAGTCTGCGTGGGTTAAGGCGAACGATTTTCTTGTTGATCGAAGCAGGATAAGTCTCAGAGAGAAATCTTATTTTTTCCACCTTACGGCTGTTATGCTTGATGCAGGTGTGCCTATATTGAAGACATTGCAGGTTCTTAAAAATAAGGTTGAAAGTCCTCATTTCAAAAGAGTTGTTAATACTCTTGCTTATGATGTTGAGCATGGTAAGAAGTTGTCCGATGCAATGTCGAAATTCCCATCTGTTTTTGACGATGCCGAAGTTGGTGTTGTGAAAAGCGGCGAATCTATCGGAAATATGAGTCAATTGTTGTTCAAGTTATCAAAGCAGTTGGAGAGTAGCTATCGGTTGTATTTGAAGGTTAAAGGAGCGATGATTTATCCTATTACCGTTTTTATAGCTTTGATTTTTGCTATGTGGATAGTTTTGACATTTATCATTCCTAAGATACAAGATTTCTTTACCGAGAGCGGAGTTGAATTGCCATGGTTGACGCTTGCGGTTTTGCGCTTGAGTAATTTTGTTTCCACTTACTGGTGGTTGATGGCGATTGTGGTGTTATTCTTGTTTGCGGCTTGGAGTTTCTATGTGAATACTAAGTTCGGACGAGTCAGGTGGGATAGGTTCAAATTAAATATGCCCATATTTGGTGAATTGATCAGAAAGTCTATATTGTCCAGATTGCTCAGGCTGTTATCCGTTTTGGTTAATGCAGGTTTGCCTATAAATAAAACTCTTGAGATTTTGGCTGGTGCGAGTGGTAATGCGCTTTATGCGATGAAGCTTAGAGATGTTCAAGATGAGGTTGAAAATGGAGAGAAAGTTTCGGAGAGCATGGCGACTGCGCCATTTTTGTTCCCAGAGACCGTTACGCAAATGTTGCAAATAGGTGAGCAGTCTGCCGGTCTTGGCAAATCTTCTGACAAAGTTGCCGATCATTATGAAACCGAAGTTGAGCATGCGGTTAAAAATATGACTACGATTTTGGAACCTGTTGTGATCGTTATTGTCGGCTTAGCGGTTGCGGTTGTGGCACTTGCGATACTTGGACCGATCTTCTCTCTCAGCGATATCGTTGCATAATTTTCTCTTTCTGAATTTGAAATATGAAATATGATTTTTTAAAAAATGCGGCAGCGGACAAGCGCGGTTTCACATTGATTGAACTGCTTGTTGTTATAACAATACTTGGAGTGCTGGGTTATGTGGTTATGGCCGATTACATCAGCGAAGTTAAGAAGAGTAAGGTTCGTGTTTCCGGTGAATCTGTCTATGCGGAACTGCAGGACTTGAGAAGCAGGGTCGCAGATGGCAGTTATTTCAATGATGGGGCTGAAGATATTTTTTATTGCTGGAGTATGGTTGTTACGGAAACAGATATAGAGGTTTTTTATATGGATTATTCTGCGGAGAGCGGGTGTGATTATGACGGTATGACTGTTTATAGCGGCGGAGGTGGTATATTGTTGCCCGATGGGGTTGCTGTATCTGTTGGTGGTGTCGAAGGTGATAATTTTCTTGTTGTGTTTGAGCCACCTTACGGAGATATGATTATTTTGAAACAAACCGATATAGGTGTGCGCGAGGAATTGGATACGCTTGAGATTTCTTTGAGTGGTGAGAATGTTGATTCGAATAAGTTTGTAAGACTCAATTCTTTAACCGGAAGTATAAGTCTTGAAAATGAATAAAAATGCTGTAAAAAAAGGTTTTACGTTAATAGAGATTCTTATTGCGGTCTCTGTTTTGGCGGTTACGTTGACGGCTATGGCGTCGCTTGTGGTTGTGACTATTCGCGTTAATGCGGCGAATATGAACTCGCTTCAAGCTTATTATTTGGCGCAGCAGGGGGTCGAGGGCATGAGAAATCTGAGAGATTCAAATTGGATGCAAAATTATTCTTGGAATAACGGGTTTGAATGTGATGAGCTTGAAATGGTGAAGTATTATACGATTGATGAAGATGATTCGGTTAATGCCCTTCGAATTGATTTTGATATGGATGCGCTTCCGGATTACGTGGCTGATGCTTTTGGTTCAAGTCCTGATTTTCCATGGGATCTGGCAGTTACGCTTACCGATTCCCCTTCGAATATTTTGTATAAGGTTTCTGACGAGGGTGGATACGTTAAATTTATGCATGACAGCAATGGCGAAGAGACTGTTTTCAGCAGGTATATTGAAGTGTCTTATGATGATTGCGATATTGAGTCGGCCGAGATTAGTGCGGTTGTGAGTTGGAATGAGAGAGGAAGCGAGAAGTCTTTGGTTCTGAGTACTTTCTTAACAAATTGGAACGATGAATAAGGAAATAGGCAAAAGGCAAAAGGCAGAAGGCATGAGTAAGGCGGCTTTTACGTTGCTGGAGATGATTGTTGCGGTCACAATATTTACGATTTTTGTTTCTATGTTGGTTGGTACTTATTTGTATATTGCGAGAGCGCAGCGAGATTTGGCGGAAGATCGCAAGTTTTATTCCGGTGCGCGTGACGTGATTGAAGAAATTTCGAAGGAAATTAAGCTTAATAAAATTTATTATCCTTGTTATGAGGATTTAGTTTCCGGAGTTTCGGAATGTGGTGTTTTTGATCTTGCGCTAGGGTTGCCTACAGATGTACTTGCGCTTGTTAATAGAGCGGAAGACTCATTGATTGTTTATTCTTTTTCAGATGAAGGGGTTTTTGTAAGAGAGTATTCTATTGATATTAATACGGGTGATTTTACGCCGTCGTATGGTTATGAAGACGGGGCGCTTCGGATTTCCGCAGAAGGTGTTAATTTTACCAACTTGAATTTCAGAATTTTCCCTTATTCCGATCCTGATGCCAATTATGATTCTGCAGATTATCAGTTTATGCCATATGTCACCATTTATTTGACTGTAGTCGGTGGGCTTGGTGGGGATTATTCTCTCGAAACTTCAGTATCAACAAGAATTTATGAATAAGAAAATAAACAGGCAGAAGGGTGGAAATGCGTTGCTGATTGCCATATTGATAATGGCTGTGCTTTTGGTTTTCGGATTGGGGATTAACAGGTTGATTGTGAAGGAGTTGCGCGTGGAAGCTGCTCTTATAGATGGTGGACAGGCTTATTATTCCGCCGAAGGGGCGTCCGAGTTGGCAATGTATGATATAGAGACGAATTTGGCCGGATATGAAGTGTCTGATGAGTCAGGTGATGTTGTTAGCGAGGCTTCTTACAAATACGATATTGTGGCGAGAGGTGAAAATTGGCCATGTGATATGTACGGTGGGCAGGTCGTTGAAAATGATGTCGGTGATTTATGGAGAGTTCTTGCGCCGGAGGAGTCTGTGATGGTTCCTTTGTTTGTTGATATGGATGGTATTAAGGAGTTTAAGATTGAATATTATACCGATACTCCCGGTATGTATGAGAATTTGAGGTGGAAAATTATGGGAATCAGTAGTGAAGGATACAGTCTTGGTTTGACGGAGGCGATTTCTAATTATGAAGAGGATCTTTCTTCTGGGTCTTTTGATGAGGAATCAGGTCATGGGTTTTATTATGAAGACCTCGGTGGAAGCTGGGGTGGTAGGATGTACGCTATGAATGAGTCGGAAAGTGTCAAAAACTTCATCGATTCGCATGATTACAATTATTTGATTCTTACGAATATCTATTCCGGTGAAGATGGGCTGGATGAAAATCTTTATGTGCGACTAAGCGAAGCGGATCGCGAGTTTGTTTGTGAATATACCAAGGTTGAGGCTGATGGATTGATGGGCGATTATATTCAGCAGATCGATGCTTATATCAAGCAGGGAGAACCGTTGCCGGTGTTTGATTTCGTTCTGTGGGAGAAGGATTTATAACTTCTTGCATATGGCTTCGTTTCCTGTTTCTTCACCTGTCTTAGCTACCGCTAAGACAACTTTCAGAAACGGGAGCACTGCAGATATATGCAAGAAATTATAAATCCCTTTAAGTTATTAGTGCATGTGGCTTCGCTTTCCGTTTCCTTCGAGCGCTTGCGCGGAGACGGTTTTCGTGTTATAATTCTACGTTGTATTCGTAATTTAAATTGTATGAATGGTTCTCCTGACAAACAATTAGATGTAAAAGAGTTTCTTCCTTCAAGTTTAGAGGATGGCTCTCGCGCAGTGGTTGATCCTAATGATCAATATTATGCAACGCGTCGAGAAGCGATTTTTGATCGATCTAGTCGAGGTTTTGTGCCTAATTTGGTCGATTCTCAACTTAAAGATGTTCTTCAAGCTGACCCTAGTCCTTGCATAGGTGATAAATCTCGTTTTATTAATATTGCGAATGTTGGTGGTAGTGGTTCCAGCTATGGTGACGAAAGTGCTCCTAATTGCCTCCTTGCTGTTTCTGGAGACGCTTTTGCGTTCTGTAACGGTGTCGGTCATTCTAGAAGCAGGAGTCATGTATCTGATGTTTCTAGTTCTGATTTTGAATCTGGGACTGCGTCTATGTCGAGATTTTCATTGAAACCTGTTGAAAGTGCTGGCGAGAAGGTTTTGGAAGTTTCTTTTAGTGAAAATTTCCGTTCTGCAAGTGAAAGCGGGTTTAAAGCGCTTGATGTTTCGGAGGATAATATTGGTGATGCCAAAGATGCAGCTAAGGATTTCTTATTTGGTCGTGTAGCCAGAGGTCCTGCGGATTTGTTGCGAGATGTTGGTTCTGAGCATTTGGCTCGCGCCGATATCCTTGATAATTTACAGCCTGAATTTAAGAATCAGGAAACGGATTATAGGATTTTGGCCGCTGCAAGAGCTCTTCTCGAGATTGCCAAGCATGATGGTTATCAGAAGGTTGTTTTTGATGCCAAGGATGATTTAAGGTTGTTTATGGTTTTAAAATCGGTTGGTGAAGATATCGATGTGAGATGTAGTGATCGTGTTCGTGCAATTGTTTCCGAACTGGAGAAAAAAAGAAAGGATTCGTCGCTTTCTAGCAGACTTACAGAAAGATTGATAAAGAGTTCAGCTGTTTTTCTCGATTTAACTTCTGAGTTGAATAAAGAAGCTGACGGTTTTACTGATGAACTTTTGAGTCGCAGTTTCGCGGCTCCTGTTGCTACAGTTGCGAAGGAGATGGGTTCAAAAGTTTCTTCTGCTGTTGAAGTCGGGTTGTATGGGTTTAAGAAGGATGCTTTGGATTTAATGATTAGTGCAGGGGATAAAGGGGTTTCCGTTGGTGATCTTATGAGACTGTTTAATAACTCTAGTGAATCTAGGACGTTGCCTAATGCTATCTCTAGTATGTTTCCTACTATGCTTGGTGATTTAGTAAGTAGAGGACTTGCTGAACAAGTCGTTGGAAAAAGCACTCGTTATTTCGCAAAACAGTTTGTTCCTAAAGCCTTATAGATTTTACTCATTTTGCTTTATCTCTCCTGTTTATGGTATTTTTCAGGCATCTTTAATTTTTACTGATGCCTAAAAAGAAATCCAAGTTCTACGTTACTACCGCAATCGCTTATGTTAATGCGGCTCCGCATATCGGTTTTGCTATGGAAATTATTCAGGCAGACTGTCTTGCCAGATATCATAGGGCTCGGGGTGAAGATGTGTGGTTTCTTACAGGTACGGATGAGCATGGCACCAAAATTCAGCAGACTGCCAAGAAGTTCGAAATGACGCCTCAAGAGTTGGCTGATAAAAATGCGCCTTTGTTTGAGAAATTGGCTAAGGATTTGAATTTATCGAATGATGACTTCATACGTACGAGTAGTGCTCGCCATAAGAAGGGTGCTGCCGAGATATGGAAGAAATTGGTTGAGGTTGGTGATATTTATAAAGCTGAATATAAAGGGCATTATTGTGTTGGATGTGAGGCTTTTGTTACCGAGAAGGATCTTGTGAATGGCAAGTGTCCTGAGCATGACAAGGAGCCGGAGTTGGTGATTGAGGAGAATTATTTTTTTAAGTTGTCCAAGTATTCGGCTCAGATTGCTGAGTTGATAAGGTCTGACGAGTTGAGAGTTTGGCCGGAGGCTCGCAAGAATGAAATTTTGGCGGTTTGTGAGGATGGACTTACAGATGTGAGTTTCTCGCGTCCTGTTAAGACGCTTGAGTGGGGAATACCGGTTCCCGAAGATGAAAATCAAATTATGTATGTCTGGTGCGACGCGCTTTCCAATTATGTTACCGCGCTGGAAGGTGGTGAGAAATTTAAGAAATATTGGCCCGCCGATGCGCATGTGATAGGGAAGGGGATTTTGCGATTTCATGCCGGTGTTTGGATAGGTATGTTGCTTTCCGCGAAGCTCCCAATCCCCAAGTCGATTTGCGTGCATGGATATATCACTTCCGAGGGGCAGAAGATGAGTAAGAGTCTTGGGAATACGGTTGATCCTTTTGGAATTATTGAGGAGTGGGGATGTGATCCGGTTCGTTATTATTTACTGAAGGAAATTCCGACTATGGATGATGGGGATTTCAGCAGGGATAGGTTTAAGGCGGTTTATGATAGCGATTTGGCGAACAATTTTGGGAATTTATTTTCACGGGTCTTGGCGATGACTGCCAAGTATTTTGAGGGGGTTGTGCCGGCTTCTTATGAGGATAAGAATGTTTCCGAGGCGGTAGGTCAGGCGTGGGATAAATATGATGAGTATTTTGAGTGTTTTGATTTGAAAAAAGCTTGCGAGGAGGTTTATAAATTAGCCGCTCTTGCTAATCAATATGTTGATGAAAACAAGCCTTGGGAATTGGCTAAAAACGACAAGGAAAAACTAGCGAAAGTTATATATGTTTTGCTTGAGTTGCTTCGACATATCGCGATGATGCTTTGGCCGTTCATACCTGAAACTGCCGACAAGATGCTTGTATCATTAGGTCATGCCGGTGTTTATCGTGCCTATGAGTGGGGTATGCTGAAAGAAGGCGGAAAAGTTGGTAGTGCCGGACCATTATTCCCTAGGAAACAAGTCTAGAGACTACTAATGCAGTTTCTTCCGCAAGTTCGGATTCGTCTATTGTGAAAAGTGTTTTGATAACGAATCTTACCAATATGTAAGATATTAATATTGCGCCAAGGCCTATTATTGACCATGTTATACCTTTTTTCGCTTTGTCGATTTTGTCTTGCTGGCCCATCGATGTCGCGTAGCTAAGTCCGTTCGAAACCAAGAAATAAACTGCGACTACACCTACTATTGCCAGAAGACCGCTGACAAGGTCCGCGAGAATGTAGGTGATAGATGTGGTGTTGTATTTTTGTTCATCGGTATAGCCGTCTTGTTGCGCCGACCATGATTCGGCGATGTTTGACGGTTTGTATTCATCAGGGATGCCGTATGCGGCAAGCGCCGACTGAGCAATCGTCATTGTTGTTGTAAGAGTGATTATGGCTAGTAGTATTTTTTTCATATTTATATGCTTAATTGAGACAATCCATAGACAAGGGCATAAGCTATTCCTATTATTATTACTCCGATGGCGCCATATAGAAGCATGTTTTGGCCTTTTTTTATTGCTTCTTCATTACCTCTTGCGATTACCAGTAATATGCCGGCGTAAACTATTGTTGCCAATACCGCCAAGCTGACAGCGAAAAGTATAAGTTTCACAACTTTCGGGATAGTATCTTCTATCAAATCTCCCGAAGGAAGTGATGATCCTTGTGAGTTTGGTGATTCTTCTATCAGTGCCGTTTGAGATGGCAGAAGGCAGTCGAGTTTTTGATCGGCTGTTAGTGTTTCAGGTTTACTACAATCTATTTCTTCCGCATATGCGACAGGGATTGAAAATAAGCTTGCCGTCTCTTCATCTTCCGATATCGGCAGCGAGCTGATGATTGAAACGATTGCATAAGAGAATATTGCGATGATAAATCCAGTTATTGCATAAATTGCAGTTTTTTTTGCCGTGCCAAGCTTCTCGTCATTGCCATATGCGGTTAGGAATTGAATTCCGGATATCAGAAGAGAAATAAATGATGCCACGCCTACGATTCCGATGAATCCCGAAATGAATGACGGCAAAGCTTTTTCTCGGAAATATCCTTGGATTTCATCTTGTGTGGATGTTTCGTCCGGACCGGGGAGCAGTTCGGATTTTGGAATTGACGGCATAGTTGTAGACTCCGCTGTTGCCAGATCTACGGTTGCCGTTATTTGAGAGCCGGCTATTATGAATAATGTAAGTGCTATGATGATTTTTTTCATATTTTATTTCGTGAAGAATGTCGGATTGATTGTGTAGAGGATTAGCGCTGAAAGGAATAATATCGCAAGTCCTGCTAGAGATTGAGTTATTCGTGTTTTTGCGCTTGATATTTGGTCAGATCCTCCCGATGCTGCAATTTGGATACCGCTTATTACGATGATTAAAACTGCTATTATTCCAACGATGCTTGCCGCCCAAATGTAAAGTTGCAGGACGTAGAATTTGAGTAGATTTACTCCCGAGGTCGATACGAGAATTTGGATGGGAATGCAGCTTCCTGAGTCGTTTGTCATTTCTTCACATACTTCATAGTCAATGTCATATACGTTTGCGGTTTCAGTGCATGTTTCATCTTTACTTGAAACGCAGCAGGTGCCTTTGTATGCAGAAATTATTACCGAATCCGCTGTATTCCCTCCTCCTGGGAGAGATTCTGTTAATTCTACGACCCTCGCCGTATTAATATCGAATCCAGAATGTTCTTGAATAAATCCGTTATATGAATATTCGGTTCCTGCTATGTCGCATGTTTTAATTTCTTCCGCACGTGTTATTGGCGATGAAATAAACATCGTTATAAGTGCGGTTGCAAATATCAATATTTTTTTATTCACCTGAAACATAAAGAAGTGATTGTACAAAAGTTACCAGAACATATGAACTGAATGCTAGCACAAGTCCGATTATTGCTTGTGTAAGTATGGTTTTCCCCTTCTGAACCCTGTTGTCGTCTCCTTCAGAACTCATCATTAGAACTCCGCCGATTATTATTAATACCATGCAGGCTGTACCTATTACCATCAGAAGTGTGTTTATGATCATCATGATGAAATTTATGACAGGAGAGCCATTATTTGCTGTATCGTCGAGATATCCTTGTCCTTGCGCGGATGAGGTGTCTCCGTCTTCCGCAGGTACTGTTAAATATGTTTTAACGCTGAAATCGTCGAGTGAATCGGTATTGGTTGTGGGTGCCGAGCCATTGCCGCTTGTTGATCCGCCACTATCTGATCCTTCAGATGTGGTGCCGTTTGCGTATGTGATTTGCGCAAATGAAATTAGGAGTGTTGCAATGATAGTTGTTCCTATGATCAGTTTTTTGAGCATATTTTTGCTTTTTATATCTATTGATTATACCATTTTTCGTGTCGAAAGTCTATCTCGAAGGTTATGATTGTTTATGGGGTTGGGTATGGTAAAATTTCGTTGCTTGGGGTTGTAGCTCAGTTGGCTAGAGCGCTTCCATGGCATGGAAGAGGTCGAGGGTTCGAGCCCCTTCAACTCCACCAGCGTAAAAGATTTATAACCTCTCACTAGTCCTCACTTCCTGTTTTTCTCGAGCATGCATGATATTCTCCGGAGAATATAAGGAGAAGGAGATTGCATACGCAATCGAGCTAATAATATGGGCCGTTCCGGCCTGGCGTTGCAGATATATCCAAAATATTTTCAAAATGCTTAGTTATTGTCGGCTGAAGTCTTTTATATGACTTGCCCCTACGAATAAGACGCATTTTGTCGGATGTCCGATTTTTTCAGATGTTGTACGTTGAATTTCTTCGGTTTTTCTTATCATGTGTTTGCTTCTGCTTTTTGTTTCTTCATCGAAAGCTTGAGCAATTCCGAGATATTCGGATTTTTCCAGTATTGCCTGATATGTATGTGTTATAGGTTTGTCTACGAAATGACATGGTACTCCGTATCGTGCGCATAATTCTTGAATGTAGAGGAATTCGTTGCCTTCCGGATCATATAGACTACTTGTTCCATTGTTGTGACTGGCTCTGCGTGCTTGTCCACTGTTTAGCGCTAAGCGTATTTGTGTACGTATAAAAGAGTCGAAAACCCCTGTTATAAGGGTGTCTCCTTCAAGCCTTGGTTCCGAGAAAGGTCTTGTTCGGAAATGTTCTTTGTATCCTCCCGTAAGTTTTCTTGCTTCGTTGTCTCTGATCGAGTCCCATTCGATACATACGATGTCGGCATTTTTTATATGACTTTCGAGTCTCACTTTCTCTTCCGGATTCAAAAAATGGCGTATGCCGACTATCAAAATATCTCCGTGTTGTACTTCGAGATTCTGTGATTCTACTTTATTCGTTTCCACTGTTGTGTTTTTTTATTCTTCCAACTCCATTGGCAGGAATCTCATTGCCTCTTCTTTTGTGATTTTATTTGCAGCGGCGAGTTCGAGAAGTGCGCGTTTCATCGTTTGCATACCTTGTTTGCGGCTTGTTTCAATCACGTTGTTAAGTTGATGTGTTTGACCTTTTCGTATCAAATTGGCTACTGCAGGGTTGTTGAGCATGATTTCAAGAGCCGGTAGGCGCGATTTGCCGTCAGATGACTTAACAAGACGTTGCCAGATGATTGCTTGCATGCTTTCTGCAAGCTGTGTCCTAATCTGTTCTTGCTGATCGTGCGGAAAAATATCGATAATTCTGTTTACCGTTTTTGCAGCTCCGCTTGTATGAAGCGTTCCCATTACCAAATGACCCGTTTCTGCTGCCGTTATTGCGAGTGAAATAGTTTCCAAATCTCTCAATTCGCCGACCATTATTACATCAGGGTTTTCTCTTAATGATGACTTAAGAGCGGATGTGAAGCTCTTACAATGTGTTTTTACCTCTCTTTGGTCGATTACCGATTTGTTGTTGGTGTAAACATACTCGATAGGGTCTTCAATCGTGAGGATGTGTTTTGAATATTTCTCGTTGATTTCGTTAAGTAGAGACGCAAGGGTTGTTGATTTACCCGAGCCGGATGGGCCTGTTATAAGGATTAATCCGTGCGGTAAATCGGTTAATGTTTTGAGCTGTTCCGGTAGGCCGAGTTCTTCTAGTTTCGGGATTTTTGATGAAATTACGCGGAAGCTGGAGCCCATGCCGTTCTTTTGCCTGAATATATTAACCCTGAAGTGTGAAACTTCAGCAATTTCAAAAGAGAAATCCAAATCGTTTCCCTCGTCGAATATCGCTCTTTGTGCAGGTGAAAGTATTTCAAGAATGTATTCCTCCGCCATTTGAGGCGTTACAACAGGATGCTCTTTTACTGCAACAAGATCTCCGTTTATTCTTAGCGTAGGTTTGGCGCCTGCCGTCAGAAATAGATCCGAGGCCATGTACTTAACTGCTGTTCTGAGGAGTTTTTCGATTTTTAGCATGTTGGGGTTTCTAAAAGTTCTTATAATTGTAGCACAAAACAAGGGTAATGTCGAATCCTATGGTTGTAAATTCTGATTGTTTTTACTCAAATCGGAAACCTCTCTGCAATATAATCGATATCCTTATCTCCTCGTCCAGATAGATTCACAATGATTATTTCCGATTCTTTTAGGGCTGGAGCGAGTTTGATTGCGTGAGCAATTGCATGAGAGCTTTCGAGTGCTGGAATGATTCCTTCTATTCGAGATAGGCGTTTGAACGCATCTATGGCTTCTACATCGTTAATAGTTTCATATTGCACTCTTCCAAGTTCTTTCAGATCCGGATGGATTGGGCCGACTCCCGGATAATCCAAGCCCGAGGCTATTGAATGAACCGATAATGGCTCTCCTTTATCGTTCTGTAACAGATATGTGAACATTCCGTGCAGGGTTCCCGGTTTTCCGAGAGTCATTGTGGCTGCGTGTTCTCCGGGTTTGAAGCTTTTGCCTGCTGGTTCGACTCCTATCATTTTTACTTCCGGATCGTTTAGGAATTCGTTAAATAATCCGATTGCGTTTGAGCCGCCTCCGACACAAGCTATCAAATAATCCGGCAATCTTCCTTCATGTTCCATGATCTGTTTTTTTGCTTCTCTTCCGACTACAGATTGGAAATCTCTTACCATCATAGGGTAGGGGTGTGGTCCGACTACTGATCCGATGCCGAAGAATGTCGTTTTGTAATCTTGCATATATGCTCCAAAAGCGCTGTCTACAGCGTCTTTCAAGCATCTTCCGCCTGATTCTACCGAAACGACTTTTGCGCCTAGCAGCTTCATTCTAATTACATTCGGGTGTTGCTTGGCGATGTCGATTGCGCCCATGTGGATTTCGCATTCGAGTCCCATTAATGCTGCGGCTGTTGCAAGTGCCACTCCATGTTGGCCGGCTCCCGTTTCGGCGAGAAGTTTTTTCTTGCCCATGCGTTTTGCGAGGAGGGCTTCGCCGAGAGTGTGATTTATTTTGTGAGCGCCTGTGTGATTCAGGTCTTCGCGTTTCAGATATACTTTTGCGCCTCCCAAGATTTTTGTCAGATTTTTTGCGAAATAAAGAGGGGAGGGGCGGCCTACGAAATTTTTTAATAAATCCTCATATTCTTTTTGGAACGAAGGGTCGTTTTTTGCATCTTCGTAAGCCTTCAAGACTTCATCCATTGCAGGTTTCAATTGAGGTGGGATGAATTGTCCGCCGTATTGTCCGAAGAATCCGTTATTATCGGGATAATTTGTGTGAAAATTTTGCTTAGTCATGTTAGTTGTTTTTAATAAAATAGTTTGGTAAAGGTTGCGATTTTTTGTGTCGCCAATATTCCGCGGATCTGTTTTTGAAAATAAATTTTTTCATAAAAAAATAGCCCTTTTAACGGGCGTTGATAGTTCTGAACATTTTTACACGAAATCAACTACCCGTTTAGAGGGGTAGTCCACCAGATTGCGATTTGTAAGTTTCGTGTTTTCACGGGCTTATATTAGCATAACAGTCACAGAAAGCGAAGCGATTCTGTGACTGTTATTATAAGTCGTTTTGCGTTAAGGAGATTGCCCTTGGCAAATCGCTTATAGGATTTGCCCCTGTCGGGGCTGTTAGCAAAACTCAGTATCGATTTCTCGAAATATTTTTTCAATATCCTTCATGGATTCCACTTGCACGAGCCTGCTTCTGAATTCTCCGGCGTGCTGAAATCCTTTTATATAAACAGATAAGTGTTTGCGCATTTCGAGTAGTCCTCTTCGGTCTTTCGATTCGATTGCGAGGCGCGAATGTTCGAGTATAAGAGGGATTTTTTCTTTCAAAGATTGCGGAGGAGTGTATTTCTTATTTCTTAAAGCTGATGAGATTTCCGCCATTATCCAAGGGTTGCCGAAAGTTGCTCGTCCTACCATGATTCCGTCGAGATCTTTGAGTCGTTCTTTTGCTATTTCCGCAGAAGTAATATCTCCGTTTCCGATTACCGGAATGCGAAGATGTTTTTTTGCCAAATAAATCGGCTCCCAAGTCGCTTGGCCGGAGAATCCTTGCGCTGTTGTTCGTCCGTGAATCGTTAGGGCTTTTATACCTGTTTGTTCAAGTCTTTTGATGAAATCCAAAAAATGACGCTCGTCATAGTTTTTGAAACCTATGCGCATTTTTACAGATACGGGAAGCTTGGTCGATTCCACGCAGGTTCTTGCAATTTCTTCTGCGAGTTCGGGCTTCGTTAAGAGTGCCGAACCGTGCATTGAGCCGATGACTTTTCGTGCAGGACACCCCATGTTTATATCTATTCCGTCCGCTCCCATTTTCTCCACCGATTCGATAGCTTCGCGGAAGAATGCTGGGCGTTTTCCGAACAGCTGTACTATAAACGGTTTTTCAGATTCGGTATGGTCGAGAAATTCTAGTGTTTTTTCGCCTTTGTATTTTATGCCGTCTGCGCTTATCAATTCCGTTATGCATATTGTTTCTGGTGCCAATTTTTTAACGATTTGGCGGAAAGCCGAATCTGTATAGCCTGCCATCGGTGCCAGAAGGAGCATCGGTTTTTTTGCTTTGTCCCAAGAGAAGATTTTTTTGCGAGGCATGGTGAAAAAGCTTACAGTTAACAGGTAACAGTTTACAGTTTATGAGAATTTTCTGCTACTTTTTTACTTTAACCTTGGTTGTTGTTTCTTCTGTTGCAGGTTCATCGACAATCGGTGCGGTTTCCGTTTGAACAGTTATCATGACAAAATTTTCCGCCGTAGAGTCTCTGTAATCCGGATGTATTTGTGGATCTGATCCTGTTGTCCATATGGTATTTCCTTCTAATTTGTCTTCAAAAAGTGCTGCCAAGATATATTCCTGATTATCTCCAAGGTCTGTATCATAAACCGCATAAGAATATGCAAAAACTTGTCCTGCTTCATCTACTTGTCCATCTAGTGGATCATAGCTTGATACAAAGCTTGCGAATTCGATTGCATCCGGATATTTGCCGTTTACGTCGTAATAATTCTTGACGATATCCTCCATATCCGTTAAATCGGAAAATCTTTGTTCGTTTCTTAGTGAAGCTTCTGTTACTTCTACGGTTGGTTCTTCTGTGTCGGTTATTTCATCTTCTTGAGTGTTGTTGTCATCTGTTGTCGTGACAACGGTATCTTCTTTCGGTAAATCAATTTTGGCTACATCGCTTTGTCCGAAAAATTTCAAATAAGCATATGCGCCTCCCCCGAGTAACGATATTGTAACAACGATTATTATAAGGTTTATGATAATCCCATGAGATGTTTCTTTTTTTATCGTTGTGTTTTTTTTCTCTTCGGTTTTTGTTGGTGAGGATTTGTTGAGTGCGCTATAAAGCGGATTTTCAGGTGCTGTTATGTCGAAAGAAGACTTTTCTTCTGCCACCGGTTTTGTTTCGGGTTTTGGTAATACGATTGGAGTTGGGATTGTTGCAGGCGTAGATGCAGTAGTAGCTGGTGTCGCAGGGGTTGGCGTTGTTATTACCGGTGTTGCGACAGGTGTTGGTACTGCTGGTGTAGGTGTCGGAGCTGGGACTGTTGCCATAGCCGGTTTTTGCAATGTCTCCATAATAGATTTAACTTCTGTGTTTGCAGGATCTATTTCCAAAATTTCTTTGCATCCTTGCATAGCATCTTCGTTTTTTCCTTCTTTTTGCCATTGCTTGATTTGATCAATGGCCTTTTGAAGTTCCGATTTTGTATCTTGTGGATTTATTGAGTCCATGAGGTGTGAGGGTAGATTGTAGAGGGTAGATGGGAACTGTTTTACTATGTCACTTTTTTTACTTCTCCTACTTCTTCCTTATTCTTCCATTCCTTTCGGCAAAACGTTTTCGATTGCACCCCATTCGCTTTCGCCATGCTCAGGGATGATTAGAGTGATTTCATCGCCGATTTCGGCTTTGAAATATGTAACTGAGGCGAATATGACACTATATGCGCGTCCTTCAGCTATTACCTTATATTGTCCTTCTTCATAAGTAAGAAGTCCTTTTACCCTTTTTCTTTCTACAGGTCCGATTTGTTTATAAACAAAAGAGCCATCTTCTTTGATTGTGAGCTTCAATACGTCTCCCGGAATAAGTTTTGATTTGCTCGCGTAGTTTGCTGGAACCGGATAAGTTTTTTGGTCCGGACCGATCATTGTTTGGCCATCAAAAACTCCTTCGATGATTTTCATTTCACCATCTTCTTCCATGCTCAATTCTTCAGCCGCCTCTTTTAGTTTTTTGTTTTTTTCTCCCGGAGCACCTGCCATGTCCGCTAGGATTTTTTTCGCGGAACGAATATTGCTTTCGGCCGTATCCAGCATTTCTTTAGCCAAAGCAATTTTGGAAGCTTGTGATGCCATATGTTTTTGTTTTTATTTTTGTAATCTATAAATTATAGCAAAAAAACATTAGAAATTCAAGAGAGAAAATCACTTCCTCAACTATGTCACTTCCCCTACTTCCCCAACTTCTCCTACTTCTCCATATATATGACCTTATCTCCGTTCTGTCCGGATATCCTTAGGTCTATATAGTAAAGGGGCGTTTCGTATATGTTGAGTTTCGGTAAAGCCTGTTTAAGCTTATCCAGCTGTTCGTCTACTGTTAGTTGCGTATCCAACCATACATCGAAGTATTTCTCTGTCCTTAAATGCACTTCTCGTTCAATTTTATAATATGTAGTGTCTAAGACTTGCATTCCGAATTTGTTTTGAAAATCGTCAATAGCCTCCAGTATGAATATCAAATTTTCAGATTTTATTGCGGTCCGTCCTTTCATTATTACTTCTGTTGTTTCCATGTATATGTAGGGGAGAGAGGGGTCTTCTTCGTTTTCCGCAATTATGATTCCACTTTCATTGATTATGAATTTCTTTGAAATATCATCTTTTTCAACTATCAGATTTGCCGAAAGAGAATATGATTCGAGCTTCAAGACTAACGTGTCTGGTAATGATTTCTTGATATTTATCGTCTTATATTCCGGATAGATCGTTTCCAGATAAGATTCTTCTTCTGTGTCGTTAAACAGGAAGAGGTTTGTGTTTTCAAAATTCTTGAGATATTCAACCAGAGAATTTTCATCTTCGACTATAGTCGAGTCGTCTCCTTCGACTTTCAGCTCGATCTTTGTTATTGCGAATGTATCGGATATGAAGAAAAAATACGTTATGAAATAAATTAAAATTCCCAATGCAATTATGATGGTTGGGCGTAAGATCTTTTTGAAGTTTTTTTCTCCTCCGCGCGTTTTGAAGATTTTCTTCTCCGGATTACTTAAGAAGTTTTTTGGTTGCTTGATTGCTTTTCTCCTGTTTGTTACTGCAATACTAGGGCGATATCTGCCTATTGGCGTTAAGGTATGCCCCAGTTTTTTTTTCTTAAAAAAAAACATTTTTTGTTTCTGTTTGGCGATCGGGCGCTATTTTAACACATGAATTACGAATAACGAATGACGAATAACTACGTCACTTCTTTTACTTCTCCCACTTCTTTCTTACTTCTGGTGCGCCTCTTTAGCTTGTTTGATAGCTGATTGTCTTGCTTCGCTTCTTACCTTTGCCTTTGCCTTGTTTGCTCTTTTCCTTAACTTGCTCTTAGGGCGTGATTGATTCATCGTTGTTAAGCCATGGGTATGGCTGTGCATTGCGTTTGTCATTGTAGTAGGGGGATTAGTTATATTGGGTCACTAGGCTATGAACTTAGCTGCAGCCTCCTCCGCCGCAACCTCCGCAACAACCTCCGCATCCTCCTGATTGAATGTTCGGGTTGTCTATCTTGAAGCCTTCGTAGTCATCTATATAGTCTATTTTGCAGTCGTTTACCAGAGGAATTGAATCTTTTGGTACGAAAATTTCAAGCCCTCCGGATTTGGTTGATTCTTCGTCTTTCTCTTTTTTCTCAGCAAAATCCATAAAATATTGGAGTCCTGCGCATCCTCCCGGATATGCATCGAATTTGAGTCCGAATCCTGTTTTCTTGTCGTCTTTCTGCATTTTCTTGAGCTCTGCAGCAGCTTTTTTCGTAAGTGTTATTTTGAATTTCATGGTGGGGGGTAGTTAATAACTGGTAACTGAGAGTTGATTAAAAAGTTCCTTCTAAAACATGTATTTCGTTTGGTGTTTCAGCTGTTTCGGAATCGGATTCTTCCGTTATTACGATAGTTGAAAAATCTTCGTAGTCCGCTCCCGTATTCGATTCGGTATATTGCAAGTCATATGTTCCGCTTTCGGATTTAGATACTTGTCCGATATCTGTTATTTTGAATGGTGTTAGTCTTATAATCCATGCTTCGTAATGGTTGTCTTCTTTCGGTTCGGTTAGCGAAGCTGATAATGTAAGTGAAAATATATCGTTCTCGTACGTTCTTGTTGCCGAGCCTAATACTTCTCCCGTTGATGGTACTTGCAAAAATGTTGTTTTTTCGAAGCTTGCGCTGAACTCTTTCATGGAGTTTGTTGACAACAGAGGGGCTATCGATGTTCCTGCGAATACAATAAGTATTATGAATGGAATAGCTGTTTTGAGAGTTTTGCTCATATATGTTTGATTTAACGGTGCATGATTGCGCGAGTAGCTTACTTTTTTTTATTTGTTTTGTAAAATTTCATTTATTGGAGTAATATTTTTTTACTAAAATTGAATTTATGTTTAAGATTTTTTCCGGAAAAAAGAAGTTTGTTTTCATTGGATTGGCGGGTTTGTTTATCGGTTGGTATTTTTTTACATCCAATGGAAATGGCAAGGCTCAATATGAGTTTGCCGAAGTTTCTTATCAGGATATAGTTCAGCAGGTTTCTGTTACCGGTACTGTTGAGGCCGATCCTAAGATCAACTTGAAGTTTCAGACATCCGGCAAGATAAGTTCCATACCGGCTGAGGTTGGTGATTTTGTGTCAAAAGGTGATGCGCTTGCAGTTTTGGAAGCAACTTCTTTAGCGATCTCTGTCGCTCAAGCTGATGCCAATTTGGCGTTGGCGCAGGCAAATTACGATAAGGCGATTGCCGGCAGTACCGATGAAGCGATTGCTGTTGCCCAGGCTGCTTTTGATAAAGCGCAAGCGGATTATGACCAGTCCGTAAGTAATTTGGATAGTGTTTCTGTCTTGGCTGATGCGAGTGTTGCGGCGGCGCAGTTGGTTTATGATGCCGCGTTGACGGATTACGAAAATGCCACAGCTACTTATGGAGAGGATTTGATTCACTCTTATGAGGATGCCTACGATGTGGTTGGAGATGTTTTCAATCAGATTGATGATACGATGAGGAAAATAGACAATATTCTCGGGGTTGATAATGAGACTGCGAATGATGATTTTGAGCTTGCGTTCACCACTTCAGATAAGACTTCTTATAATGTTGCCAAAGGTGATTATGAGAGCGTTATGTATGATTATCAGGGCTTGTTTGATGAATTTGGAGGTTTGAGTTCGGATGATCACGAAGCAATGGACGCCATGCTTGATGAAATATTGGATCTTTTGTCTTCTGTTGAAGAGCTTGCTGATGATACGGATTCTATTTTGGTCGAGTCGCAGATTATAGGTGGATATACGGAAGACGTGAAAGATGCAAAGCGTGAAATTATGTCTGTGGAAATAAGTGCGTTGGCATCTGTTTCTTCCAGTCTTTCCACTTCAAAGCAGGCTATAGAGTCCGCTTATACTACCGAAGATAACAGTTTGAAATCCGCTCAGGATGCACTCGATTCCGCAGAGCAGGCTCTTGATACCGCAAGCGTTCAGGCGGAGGCCGATAAAAATTCAGCTGAGATTTCAGTATCTGTGTATGAAGCTCTTTTGGCTCAAGCCGAGGCGAGTCTTGATCAGGTTGAAGCCGGTCCTAGAGATGTGGATTTGGAGGCGCTCCAAGCTTCCATAGATAGCGCGCAGGCGGCTCTCGATTTGGCTAATTATAATCTTTCTTTGACTACGCTTACGGCTCCTGTTTCAGGTGTTGTTACCGATATAAAATTTGATATAGGTGAGAACGTTACTGCGGTTGATGATTTTTTGGTTATGGTTTCCAGCGATTACGAAATAAATGCGAATGTTTCTGAAACTGACATTACCAAGATTGCAGTTGGAGATTTGGTGAGTATGACTCTTGATGCTTTTTCTTACGATAAAGTTTTTGATGCCGTTATAGCTCAAATAGATCCGGCAGAAACGGTTGTTGAGGGTGTTATCTATTATCAAATTACGGCCGTATTTACGGCTGAAGATACCGAGATCAAACCCGGTATGACTGCAAATATGGATATTACTACCGCTTCTGTGGACGGTGCATTGGCTGTACCCATAAGATCTGTTAAATATGACGGATCGAGAGTCTATGTCCTTCAAGTCAATGGAGCCGGTGAGACTTATGAAACCGATATAACTATCGGTGTAAAAGGCGATCAATATGTTGAAGTGTTGAGTGGGCTTGAAGAGGGGGATAAGGTGGTGACGTATGTTAGGTAGACAGCAGACAGCAAGGAGCAGACAGCAGAGAAGAAAATCCTTATTGCAACGAGAACTCTTGTGAATTTCGCGGTCTCCTATTAGAATTTCTCCGCCAGTGCGAAGTGATTCCGCGGAGCGGAAGAGCGGAGCACCTTACTATTATAAGCCGTTTTGCGGCTGCAAAACACAATTTATCTAATCTTTAACAAACAGTTAATATGGAAAGAACATTAGTGTTGATCAAGCCGGATGCGATCCAAAGAGGGCTTGTGGGGGAGATAGTTAGCCGTTTTGAAAAGAAGGGTTTGAAACTTGTCGGCATGAAGATGATGAGTCTTGATGAGGCTATTTTGAAGGAGCATTATGCGCATTTGGCGGATAAGCCGTTTTTCAAGAGTTTGAGTGGGTTTATGATGAGCAGTCCTGCGATTGCCATGTGTTGGGAAGGTCTTGAGTGTGTAAATGCCGTAAGATTGTTATGCGGTATTACCAAGGCTAGAAGCGCTGAAGCCGGTTCTATAAGAGGCGATTTGGCGATGAGTGTCAGTTGCAATGTCGTTCATGCGTCAGATTCAGTCGAAAATGCTGCAAAAGAAATAAAGAGATTCTTCAAGACTGAAGACCTTTTCGATTATGCTAAGAGCGAATATGAATTCGTTTATGGGGAAGACGAGAGAGCGTAAGGGTGCGTTACAAGGTTTTGTGTATGTACCTGAGCAGTTTTTCGGTTTCCTCCCATCCTATGCATGCATCGGTTATGGATAATCCATATTTCAGATCCGATATATTTTCAGGGATGTCTTGTCGGCCTTCTTTCAAATTGCTTTCAATCATTATCCCAAAAATAGATTTATTGCCCATCTGTTTTTGTGCAAGTATATCCATTATCACTATTTTTTGTTTTTTCGGATCTTTTCCTGAATTTTCATGACTGCAGTCGATCATTATTTTTGGCGTGAACCCTTTTGCTTTTAATTTATTCTCGCATTCCTCGATATCTTCCATATGATAATTCGGTCGTCCCGCTCCTCCTCTCAAGACTATATGAGCGTCCGGATTTCCACTGGTTTCTATTATGGCGCAATTCCCGTCATCATCTATTCCCAAGAAGCTGTGAGAGCTTTTTGCCGACATCATTGCGTTTACCGCGACATCCAAATTCCCGTCGCTATTGTTCTTGAATCCAACTGGGGTGGACAATCCGCTGGTCATCTGTCTGTGTGTTTGAGATTCGGTTGTGCGTGCTCCTATTGCTACCCATGAAACAAGTTCGGCAATGTATGCCGCAGTTATCGGATCAAGCAATTCTGTTGTTGCAGGGATGCCGAGTTCTGCGATGTCGATAAGAATTTCCCTTGCCAGCTTGGTTCCTTCCGACATATTGTAGCTTTCATCGAGATACGGATCGCTTATTAGCCCTTTCCAGCCTGTTGTTGTCCTAGGTTTCTCGAAATAAACTCTCATCATTATGAACAGTTTATCGCCAAGTTTTTTTTGTATTTTCTTGAGTTTTTGCGCGTATTCGATTGCGCTTTTTCGGTCGTGGATCGAGCAAGGTCCGGTAATCACAACGAATCTATTGTCTTTACCTTTCAAAATGTTGCAGAAATCCGTGCGTCCTTTTGCAATCGTTTCGGTTGCTTTTGTCGAAGCTGGTATTAATTCGCGTATTTCACGAGGAGAAATAAGCTTGGTGAATTTTTTTATTCTGATGTTGTCTATTCTTCGTGTTGGCATATGGTGTTTTGTTGGGTTATTTTTTATAGAATTCTGTGTATTTGCATTTTGCACATGTTACCGATTGGAAATGAGGACCTTTTTGAAAAGACCAAGCGCTTCCCGATACAACCTGAATTTCATCTGTTTCGCAATCTTTTGATTTGCATTTTGAGCAGATGAATTTTGCCGAGACGGATGGTGTTTTTTTCATGATTGGCTTTTATTTATTTCAGTAAAACTTCTTGCAGATACATTGAGTGAGGGAATACAAAAACGTGGATAATGATCCATGCGATTGATAGCACTCTCGCAGGCCATACTAGGAACGGCCATTTTTTTGCAATCATATATCCCAATACTAACATTAACGGATCTGCGATTAATCTATTCGGCCAAAACTCTACTCCTTGGAACCAATATTCAACTCGTGTTCCCGCAAGTCCTGTTTCAAGATAGTGTTCTAATGTTTCCCAGAGATATGCGAAAAAAAGTACTCCTGTTAAGTTGAACCACCAAGAGTGATGTTTGTGATCTTTTGTGTTTAATATCCTGCTTAATACTTTGTGATTTTTTGTTTTGACTGCCGATCCGACAGATAGTCCGCTTAATAAGTGTTCTATTGTCCAGACATCCAGTATTGCATGAGTTTTTAGACCGAAAATGATATCTAGCATTTTGTCTGTTTTAGCGTGTAAGTCTAAATTTTGACTTTTGTATCTGTTTTTTCATTGTATTTGAAAGTCGCTTGTATTCCTCGTGCGCTTGCGTAAACGATTACGATTGCCAGTATTATATTGCTTCCTCCATTTCCTCCGGAAGCATTATTCATTACTGTAACGATAACCGATCCTAATGACATCAGTAAGAGTATTATTGCGGCAACTCTGCTGTAGAATTTTCTTAGTACAAAGGCCAGAATACCGAAAATAATGCCGTCTATAATTGCGGCCGTGCCCATTATTACGATTCCTGCCACGATTTCTATTCCTGCGAGGATGAAAAATGCATTTGAACAGTCTTTTATAATTTTTACCGCCTCTTCTTTTGATTCGATTTTTCCTGCGATTTGCTTGAATGAAAATTTTTGCTTTGGGTCTGTCATATTTTTTTATGATTAAGATGTTAAGTTCCAGACATATGTATAAAGCTGGTCCACTTCGTCAATCGGTGGTCCGTATGATTCTATAGTTTTATGTATGTCGTTATTTATGAGAATTAAGTTTACAGTGAAATCTGCTGTTGGAGGGAAATTGCTGAAGTCTTTTTGACTGTTTTGTATTTTATACATTAGGGCGAGTATTTGTTTCAAGTTGTCTTCTGAAAGATCAACTTTCTCTTCTGTTTTTGGATCTATTTTGTAGTTTATGGTCTTGTTATCAAGATCGACAATTATTTGTCTGTTTGAAGATGTGAATCCGCCGCTGTTGAAGACGATGCCGTTTTTTGGGAGAGACTGGTTCATTTTTTCTTTTTTGTGAAATCGCATTTATCCTTTTCGCAAGCCTCGATATCAGAGAAGTTTCTCAAGTCTTTCCATTTTTCTCTGAATGTTTTTGCATCCAGATAATCCACGAACTTGTTGTATTGAGAGTGGGTGTTGTTTATGTGATGCGCGTATTTGATAGGGCACCAGAATCTTTCCGTTCTGCCGGCGATTTCCGTTGCGTATCTAAGCAGGTTGTTGAAGTAGCTGCAATAGATGCAGTTGAGCTTCTCGAACCAGTTTAAGTAGGGGAGGAGTCGGCGGTCGTAAACGAAATAGTCGCTAGGTTTTACTCGAGGGATTCCGTAGATTCTGAAGCAGATTTGATGATAGATTTCGAGTCCGATATGGAAAATTATTCCCGGTATGATCATGCCGTAAATGAATGGCGCGCTCAGGAGGTATTTTATTTTTATCGGGAAAAAAGATTTGATCCAGCTTAAGCGCCATTTTTTTAACTGTTTGCGTTTTGCTTTTAGTTCGGCGAATACGTTTGTTTTGAAATCCACCGAGCTGATTGCGCGGTCGAATGCCGACATCAAGTCGTCGCCGAGCTGTTCGAGTTTTTTTATGCCGACTTCTTTGTTTGTACGGAGGCTTTTTTGGGCTTGTTCAAGCCGTTTACTAAGATCGTTTTTGATGCGGTTTATCATTTTTGTTTTTATAATGGAGTGGCTATTGTTCAAATTATAGCAGAAATTTCCATGAAAGCTGCTAAGTGTTGGTACTGTTTTTTATTTTCGGGGTTTTGTATAAATCAATGGATTGTTTAAATGCGGACCTAGATTGGCTTTGCCTCTGAATAATAAATTCCTAGTTTTTATGATGCTTTTGTTGCATTTCATTGCGACCAGTGTTCCTAGCCCTGTTTGAGGCAGTCGGATTCCTTCGGCGAATATTATTCCTTCTTTGCTCGACGGACTATAGGCTGTATTGGCTAATGCTTTAACTATATCGTGGATGGCTGTTCCTGCTGCAAGACGAATGGTTGAAGTGATGTAAGAGATGTCTTTCAGATCTTCTCCATGTAAACGTGCGGCAACGGTTTGTCCTACCGAAGATCCTCCTCGACGCATATTAATTTCCATTAGTATTAACTTGCCCCCGTTTGGTTGGATGCAAAAATCAGGAACGGCATTTCCGCAATATCCCGCTTCGTGTAATTTTTGACCTAAAAACATACTGGCATCTCTTAGTTTTGCCATTGTGTTGGCGTCGTAATCGCAAGGATATTTGAACCCGACCAATGCGCCGTATTCATATATCTGTTCTTGTATGCTTTTGACGGCTACTTCTCCATTTGGCGAAACTTCTATATAACTGCTTGGCGTTCCGACATGTTCTCTATACTCTTCAATGCAAAACGTATCTTCTTCTGCGATTCGACAGGTATTTTGAAGGAATGCGTCAAATTCATCTTGAGAATGCAAAACGTTTTCCAATTCCTCTCTTGTGCAAATTCTGTTTCCTTGATTAAAAGTAGCAATGTCTTTTTTTATGATAACCTTTTGGGATCTGCATTCCGCTAAGAATCCACGAATTCTCTCTCTATTGTCATGTCCTATTTGTAAGTGATTGATTCCTTTTGGAATTTCCAGAATTTCACTTATCTCCTCGTCTTCGTCTATCCATCTCTGAACGGTTTCTCTGTATTGGCTTTTTCGCATTAGGTATGATGCAATCTCTGGGTTATACATCAAAGGGATTCCCAGTCGACTTGCGAGATCTCTGTATTCTCCAATCATGTGAGGTTTATGTACAACTTCGGAATGTCCAAATGTCCTTATGAATTTCGCGCTTGTTCTTGCTAATGCCGCTTGGATTTTTCCAAATGATTCTTCGGACTCTAGAAGTCTTCCTACCATTGTTGGGTTATCGCTATTCACTACGACAATCTCGGTGGATGGACTATACAATCCGTTTTTTTCCAAATACTCTAAATATTTTGAATCGATTTGTCGATCGACTGCCACTATTCCTTCTCGAACGCCTTCAATACCGCTTCCTAATTGCATTGTGCGATGTCCAAGTTCGGCATGTTCACGTTGGAATCCACCTACCATGTAGTTTGAAATATATAAGACGGGACTGTGTGAATCGTAGCTCGGAGAGAGTTGCATTTGGTTGTGTGAAATTCAAGAAGTGAATGGTATCATTTCTTATGAAGTAGTTCAAGTGGTGCGCCAAGTGCTGGACGATGCTACCTCCGCTTATTGACAGAATCTGGAATTTTTATAAGATAAATTCATTAAAATTAAAAAATCCCAATATGAGTAATGAAAACAAGTGTCCGAAATGCAATTCCGAAAATACGTATCAAGACGTTGCTCTGTGGGTTTGTCTTGAGTGTGCTCACGAATGGAATCCGTCCGCGTTGGCAAAAGAGGTTGAGGAGAAATCACAAGCGAAGGGGGTTATTGATTCAAATGGCAATGTCCTTCAAGATGGCGATTGTGTAATGGTGATCAAAGATCTGAAAGCGAAAGGCTCTTCATCCGGAGTGAAAGCCGGAACAAAGGTGAAGAACATAAAATTAATCGAGGATTACAACGGTCATAATATTTCATGCAAAATAGATAGCATGGGCGAGATGTATTTGAAGTCGGAGTTTGTGAGGAAGGTGTAATCTTTATTCTTTGTAAAATTCGGTATATTTACATTTCGAACACGTCATTGATTTGAATGACGGTCCTTTTTTAAAGCTCAAGATGTTTCCATTAATTACTTTTATGCTATCAACTTCATAATTGTTGCATGAGCATTTTGGGCAAACATATCCTTCGGATTTTGAAATTTCTTTTTTCATAAATGTTTTGATTTTTCCGGTTTAAATAGAACAAAAATAAAAGTAACGATAATCAGATATTGAATTATGAAGAACGTAATGTTTGCGTATTCGCCACCAGCGAGTGGTCGCATATACCCTTCTGTGTCATAGCCGGTCCAGTAATCCTCCGGATTCCAATTGTCTGCAACCATTTTTGATGTAAATACCGACTCCGCCTCTTCCGTTAAATTGCATTCGGAATAAGTTTCAGTTACAGGATCGTATGTTTGATAGCCGTATTGGACTTTTTGGAATGGATTAAAGTAGCTTGGATATTTCTCTTTACACAAAGTGAGTTGCTGGATTGAAAATGGTGGGTCGGTATAGCTTTGTAAGAAAGGGACATCATTGCCGAAGTTGTCCAGATATACGAAATAATGAAGGAAGAAAAAAGTGGTCACGAGTAAACTTGCAATAATCGTGCTGCTTTTGTTTTTCAATGAGATTTTCACGTTTTTGTTGGTTTAGTGGGATTGGTATTTCATATAACGCTTCGAGCGAACCGGCTATGCCGTGTTATATTATGAAATTGAAAAAAATTTCAGATTTTAATCCCGAATTTTGCAAGTACAAATATATATATACTATATGTGATGAACATTGTAATTGCAGAGATAATCATTGCCGGGGTGAACTTTAAGCCGTTTTTCAGGAGTAGTGGTAATACCAAGAAGAAAATTAAAGATGGTAGAACTGCCCAAAAAATACCATTTGATAGGTCGATGATTTTTTGTACATTTTTCGTTTCGCTATATAGCCAAATAATGGCCAGAATAGATACGAGTGGAAGTGAGGCCAATACTGCGGCGACTGGTGTAAATTTTTTGCCAAGCTCTGATACTCCAGCAATGATGAGGGCTGATATGATGATTTTTATGACATATTGCATATCTGTTTTTTAATGCTGAGAATTTGGAGTTTTTTCTTGTTTCACGCAACGTTTCGAGGAGAGGCTAGTCCCTGTTATATGATGTATACGTTATTAAATTGTGAACTGTGCGAGTTCACTTAGTAAATTCTCAAAAGTTGTAGATGCTTCTGTATCGGATAGTGGCTCTGGAGGAGATTTCATTAAAAACGGACAGGCTTTGTATGCTTCATTTTGCTTTTTAGAATCGACCAACAATTTTGCGATTCGGATTGCGTCAACAATGGTTCCAGCACCATTGATACTAATCTCGTCTTCGATTTTTGCGTCTATGGAAATTGGTGTGCGACCAAAAATCTCACCTTCAATTTTGAGAAATACGTTTTTGTGACCGGAAGATTCTCCGGTGTAATGGAATGTCACTTTTGGTTTAGCGTCGTTTTTATCGAGAAATTTCGTGAGTGCTTCGCCTTTTGATTTCTCTTTGGATTTTGCGCGATATAGTAAATTGTAGTGATCTGCGTTTCCTCCGCGATTTTCCTGTTCGGTCTTGGTGACTCTGATACCGCGCATTTTAAGCAAATGGAGTAGGAAACGATTAAGCATGGTTGCACCAAGCTGGCTTTTGGTGTCATCGCCCAAAAGCACTAAGCCCTTGTTCTCAAACCGTTTGCGCCAGTCTTTGATCGTAACTAACGGAGTAGGAATGCAGTTTATGAAACTACAGCCAGCGTCGAGGGCGGCTTCGGCATAAGCGTAAGTTGCTTGATCGCTTCCCGTTGGAACGAGATTAACGACAATGTCGGCTTTGCTTTTTTTGAGTATATTTACAACGTTAGCAACTGGAGCGTTGCTTTCTACAACAAAAGAACCTTTCATTTCGTCGATTACACCGTCTAGTGTTGGGCCGCGATGAACAATGGCTTCATATTCAATCGGTTTTGTGATTTGTTTGGTTACATTTGCCCCTTCGGATATAGCTTCATGCAGTTTTTTGCCGACTTTGCGCTCATCAACATCAAAAGCTGCTACAAAATTAATATCGTGCACACCGTAGTTCCCGATGAGCGGATGGATGAGCCCTGTTTTTTCATTGGGATTTTTGGTGTAGAAAGAGACACCCTCGACCAGCGCTTTGGTCAGACTGCCTACTCCCATGATTGCGACGTTTATTTTGGTCATAAGCCGTTTATTATTAAAGCGTTTCCAGAGCGAAACGGAGAAAACACCTTGTTTCCCATTTAAAAATAGAGAAAAAGAATCAATTTGTCCATTTTAGGAGGCAAGGTGGTCACATAACGTTTCGGGCTAGCCGATGTTTGTCACTGGTATGGATCCTCTTATGCAGTGTTATAAAAACTACTCAAATTCAAAAGAGTTTAATATTTCTTCTGCTCCGACTTTTTGCTCTTCGCTAAGTCCAGATTCAGTACTGAACATTAAGAATTTTCCATTTTTTTCGATTATGTAACTTATTCCAGCTAGTTCTACCCCATATTCTGTGTACTTTTTGGCTGGATAATTTGCCATGATGATTTCTTCAATTAAGAATCCACCGATTTCACTATCTTCTATTTCTCTAAGCTGTTTGGAACTTTCATATTCATCAAAACTTATCGATTCATAATCGAAAAAAATGCTTTCATTGCCTCCTGTTTTCAGTACTACTGAGTGTTCAAATTTTTCTTCTTCGCTTATCACTTTCCCGTCCACCAATTTTTTTACAACTTGCTTATCTATAACTTCCCAATTTGGAGGATATTGAAAAGAAATATTAAACTCTTCGTTGTTGTACGTACTTATGTTTTCTGTAGTAGCAGTATTATTTTCTTGACTGCAACCTACTAATAATAATGCGCTAACTATTGTAAGTATTATTTTTTTTCATAAAGATTTACGTGGTGTTTTTTAATGCCATATAACGTTCCGCACTATGCGATGTTTTGGCCTGTTATAATTTAGCACGAAGTGCTTTGCCAGAATATGGGCGAAGCGATCGTATGGAGCGAAGCCGCAAAGTGCGTGTTGTACGCCGTTCAAAAAATGTTTAATCCGCCAACCCTAACAGTTCATCATTAGAACCTAGAGCAATTACAATATACTCTAAGTGCCCATTTTCCTTTGTTACTCCCAAAGAAACAATACATGCCACCGATTTTTCATCCAAATATTTATTATTCGGATAATCGTTGGGATTGTTCTGGATAAGTTTTATGGCAGAATCAAAATCCGGATCGCCCTTCCTGTAGATCTCTGCTTTTCCAAATTCAACACGTTTCCCTTTTTGTTCCGCGAGTTTAACAACATGAGCTTTTGCCGCTTCGATGGATTTAGTATCCTTGTCAGAGACTTCTACGGCAGGATCTTGTTGAGCATTAGCGACACCTGGTGGCGCAACAGCTAGTAGTGCACCTAGACCTATGACACGCGCTATTTTTGAAAAACTCCCGGGACTAGATTTTCGAGGTTCTGGAGGTTCTGAGAGAATATGAGTGGGATTTGTTGAAGGTATTTCTGCCATAAAATATAATATATTGATTGTTAATTATAACATTTTTTTGAATGTCAGCTAACGTTCCGCACTATGCGAAGTTGACTGATGGTAAAATAAGCCGAAGGCATACTATCAGTCAACTTGGGGGAGGGTTCATGGTCGTGCGAAGCCGACCAAAAGAACCCGAACCGCATAGTGCGTGTTAGGCGATGTAAAATCAGGTTATTATTTCATTAACAAAATTATGCCTCAGGAGTCCCTCCTGGTAGTGGCCAACCTGTTTCGTCCCTCCTTGCCTTAACACGTACACCTTGAATATATTCTAAAGCTTCTGTCAGATCTGTTGGCATTTCCGAGTGAGACTTTCCTTGGTCACAAGCCTGTTTACTGAGTTTTATATTTCCATCTTCTGTTCTTTCAGTTAGTGTCCAGCCAGGAAGATCGGCTCGTGCATCTTTTACGCTCCATCCATTTTCTATTACAGCATGACTAGGATTCAACATCCCCCTTGCAATTAGGAAATCACGAGCCTTTTCAGCTGTCGTAAATCGAAGGTCCGGCAGTTCTTCGCGAGTAACTTCGATTGCAGGTTTCCCTAAATTTTCGGATGGAGGCATAATTTTGTTTTAATTATTAATTGGCTTAAATGATAACATTATTTTGTAACTTAGTCAACGTTATACCTGATTTTATTGCGCCTAACGTTTCGCATTATGCGAAGTTGGCTGATGGTAAAATATGCCGAAGGCATATCATCAGTCAACTTGGGGGAGGGTTCAGGGCTGAGCGAAGCCAGCCCAAAAGAACCCGAACCGCATAATGCGTGTTATGTGCTGTATATAAAACAAGACCGCCGGGTTAGGCGGTCTTAATATTTGGAGAGATTTTCTTGCCATTCAGTTCTCTATTTACTCTTTTCAGTCTTGGCCATGGCCATTGATGCCATTGCGGCTCTGTAACTTTCTAATGTTTCATATACTCCTTGTTCGTCACCAGCGTTTCGTACTGGAATTGCTGGCTGTTCAGTTAGATTGGCAGTTGAGTCATCGCAAACCCGAACATATTGAACATCCATGGCGCGAAGAGAAGGATGAACAGGTTGAACAATTTCAATGCCACCTCCAGATACGGCCTGCATACCTGTTAAAGCGACTCCATTAGCATAATCTGTCTTAGTGCCTGCACATTTTGTTGGATCCCAAAGTACCGCAGTACCTTCGACTAGCAGTCCTGCTAATTTTGCGAATCCTTCTCTTCGCCATTGTTCCACAAGACTCTGTGCTTCCCGTGGAGTGTCTACTCCTCTATCAACGATTTCAATAGGCGCAGGAGCTGGTTTTAATTGTTCGGTTTTTGGTTCTGAACAGCCAGCAATGGCCATGGTCGCTGTAAACGCTAGAGCATTTCTCATATAATTGGGTTAGTGATTTAAGTTGACAATGTATACAATTATTGTCTGAATGTCAATAGAAAATCTCTCCAAATATCAAAAATCTCTGATTTTTGGTTTTATATATGGCATATAACTCTTGTATATGCGGTTCTTTTCCATAAAAATTTAACATGATTAGTATATATAGGGAGTAGTTTTTAGTCTATTACTTCTTAATATTTCTAATCATGGATCAATACTTGAAGGTGCTTGAGGAGGAGTTGCTATTACGGGGATACAGTCGCAAGACGGTTACCGCATATACAAGAGTTGTGAAGGAGTATTCGCGTTTCGGAGGAGATTGTGAGTCTGATACGGTCAGGCGGTTTGTGCTTGAAGGGAAAGAAAGAGGGCTTGCCGCTGCTACGTTGAATTTACGGATTATGGCGCTCAAGTTTTTATTCAGATGGGTTTTGAAAAAACCGTTT
>MFXH01000013.1 GCA_001788795.1 Candidatus Peregrinibacteria bacterium RIFOXYA2_FULL_41_18
CCGAGCTCAAGAAGGTGGTAGAGGAAAAAGGAATTAATTGCGTAAAACCTGTCGTGGCAATTGCAACAGTTGAGACCGCAAGCTTTTGGGCTGAGAAAGCGACTGAAATGAGCCAGCATGATCTTGAAATTTACGCGAAAGAATATAAGTCTGATTTTCTCCGCGGGGAGAAAACCGAACAGATAGAAATGTCTCTCGACCCCACAGTCGCCGACCAACTCAGAAAGATGAAAGGTAACCGCGACTGGAATGCATTCATGAAAGAGCTACTCGATAACCAACAGAAGCCCGAACCTGCTCAAACCAAACAAGTCCCGACTCGCATAAAAAATATAGTACGAGCAAGAACGAACGGAATTTGCTCCTATCCTAATTGCCACAAACCGGCCGAAGAACTTCATCACGCCAACCGACAAGCACTCAACCCGACACATAACCCGAAACATATACACGCGCTCTGCAAATTACATCATCATCTAGCCCATCACAGTCTGATCCAGAATGAACATAAGCAACCGCACGAATGGCGACTGCTCGAGCACCCCGACAAAACCAATCCGAAATACGCAATCGACAGACTCGTGCAGAAATACCGTTCGCCATAGGAGCGCCACTTGAATATTTGACTTACCACTCTTAGCACTCTACAATTCCGAGTGCCAGTATTCGCGTGAATTACAAAACTTTTCTACCTATCACGCAAAGACATTTGAGTGCTCGACAGCTCGAAAACTGGTATAATTTACAAGATTTAATTACAAATAAATAAAAATATGACTGACCAAAACAAATTCGAGAAATTCACGAAGGAAGCCAAGCAAGCGCTCATAGTTGCGCAAGAGGTCGCTCGCGATATGAAAAGCGATTATACGGGTACCGAACATGTACTTATAGGTATTTTGAGCCAAACCAATTCTCTCGGCGCCGCAGTTCTTATGAATTTCGGTGTATCTCTTGAGAATGTGAACTTGGTATTGAAAACCGTAGGAAGAACCAAAACCTCTGCAAAAGGTTTAGCCGGGCAGGCCGGAGGAGCCGCTCTAAGCGGTTTTGCAAAAAAAATTATAGAAGATTCTGTTAAATATGCTCATGAGTTCGGACATATGTTCATTGGCACCGAACACCTTCTCTACTCTCTTGTTTCCCAGGATAATACTGCCGCAACTGTCATACTTGAGAATATGAAGATTAATCCCGAGGATATCAAGAACGAGCTTATGCATGCTTTTGAAACAATTAAAGGAGGTAGCGGCGCAATGGGTGCGATGGGTCAGGCAATGGGAGCCAATCCTCTCGAAATGATCTTAGGTGGATTGCAAAACGTAATGGCCGGTCAGCAAAAAGAGGCTCCTTACAAGAAAAAGAAAGGCGCAAGCAAAACTCCGGCATTGGACTATTTCTGTACTGACTTGGTACAGCAATATAGAGAGAAGAAACTCGATCCGATTATCGGACGCGATATGGAAATCGAAAGGGCCATAAGTATTTTACAAAGAAAGACAAAAAACAATCCTGTTATTATCGGTGAACCCGGTGTCGGTAAGACTGCAGTCGTGGAAGGTCTTGCTCAAGCCATTGTTCAAGAAAATGTTCCGCAAAACATGCTCGATAAGAAAATCCTATCATTGAATATGGCTTCTGTCGTAGCAGGAACTAAATACAGAGGTGAGTTCGAAGAAAGACTTAAACAAATAATCGATGAAGCGCAGTCTGTCGATAATATTATATTGTTCGTTGATGAACTCCATACAGTTATCGGCGCAGGCGCTGCCGAAGGAAGTCTTGATGCTGCAAATATTCTTAAACCTGCGCTTTCAAAGGGCAAATTGCAATTGATCGGCGCTACGACAATAAGCGAGTATCGAAAAAATGTCGAAAAAGATCCGGCTCTCGAACGAAGATTCCAACCTATTAACGTTGAGGAACCAAGCGAAGAAGAGTGTTTGGCAATTCTGAAAGGCATCAGGCCTTCATTCGAAGAACATCATAATCTTGTAATTACCGATGAAGCATTGCATTCAGCTGTAAGTCTTTCAAAAAGGTACATTACAAACAGATTCTTACCTGATAAGGCTATTGACTTGATAGACGAGGCGGCTTCCCTTAAGGGCATGAAGGCGAAGTCAGACAGTTCGGAATTGAAGGATTTGCAAAAAGCTCTCGATAAAATAATCAAGGAAAAAGAAGAGTGCGTTTCTCGCCAAGATTACGAGAAGGCTGCCGAATTGCGCGCCGGTGAAATAGAAGTGATCAAAAAAATGGAAATTGCCAGACAGGTGAAAGTGCCCAAATCTCTTCGTGGAGAAATTGCCGCCGATGAAATCGCAAATGTTATCGCAAGAATGACAGGTATACCTGCAAATAAACTTCTCAAAACCGATTCCGAAAGACTGATGAAGCTTGAAAATTATTTACACAAAAGAATCATAGGACAAGAAGAGGCGGTAAAGGCGGTTTCCATCGCCATAAGGAGGTCTCGAACCGGTATCGCAAGCCCAAAAAGACCTATCGGTTCATTTATATTCTTAGGTCCTACGGGAGTCGGTAAGACGGAGCTTGTTAAGGCTCTCGCGAGCGAAGTCTATAATGATGAAAACGCTCTCATCAAGATAGATATGAGCGAGTTCATGGAACGCCACAATACTTCCCGACTTGTCGGCGCAACTGCCGGCTATGTTGGATACGAAGAAGGCGGTCAATTGACCGAGGCTGTCAGAACCAAGCCTTACAGCGTTATTCTTTTTGATGAAATCGAGAAGGCGCATCCGGATGTATTCAATTTGCTTCTTCAGATACTTGAAGACGGTGTTTTGACCGATAGCAAAGGCCGAAAGGTTAATTTTAGGAATACTATCGTGGTCATGACTTCAAATATCGGTGCGGCCAAACTGACTGAAAGCGCGGGTCCGATCGGCTTCAGTCTTGGTTCCGATGAATTGAAAATGGCGGCTGAAGCTTTTAAAGAAAAAAAAGAACAGGTTCTCGAGGAGCTCAAAACTCATTTCAGGCCCGAATTCCTGAATCGCGTGGACAAGGTGATCGTATTCGATCCTCTTACTCATGCGAACATAAAGGATATTGTTAAGCTACAGGTTGCCGAGCTTCAGAACAGATTAAACGAGCGCAATCTTAAGATCGATCTCACTCCCGGTGGACTCGATAATCTGGCCAAGTTGAGTTACGACCCTGCTTACGGTGCACGTCCTGTCAGAAGAAAAATTCAAGACCTTATCGAAGACTCGCTGTCTCAAGGAATTCTCGAAGGAAAATTCAAGGATGGCGCAACCGTTAAGGTCATTAAAGATGGGAAGAGTGTGAAGCTGGGGAGTGGAGCAAGGAGCAAGACACAGACAGCAGATAAAAGATAAAAGACCTACGACCTACGACTTATGTCTTATGTCTAATTAATTTGACTCCTGAGCTATATCCTATTATACTTCATCCGCTTTTTTAACTTATGACATTAATTTCGCGATAGAGCATAGGTTATAGAAGCTTTTAAACCTTAATTCTCTATTGCGCGCAGATGCTTATGGCAAATGATCCTATTATTTCAATGGAGGAGTTGCTCGAAGACTCCCCTCAGATGATCTTCCCTATTCCGGGTAAGCTTATCGACGGCACGGTAATCAGCCTTTCAAAAAGCCGAATTCTTATCGATATCGGCGGAGTTATCACCGGTCTTATTACAGGTAAAGAGGTGAAAGACAGTCTTGATACAATCAAGAATTTAAAGGTTGGCGATACTATTTCCGCTTCCGTATTGGAAGTCGAAAACGAAGAAGGTTATGCTGTTCTTTCTCTTAGAAGAGCTAGCCAAGAAAAGAGCTGGCAGAGATTTGCAGATGCTTATGAGAATAATAATATTATCGAAGTTAGACCAAACGAAGCAAATAAAGGTGGTCTTCTTCTTGAAATCGATGGAATCAAGGGTTTCATCCCTGTTTCTCAACTTGCGCCTCTCCATTATCCTCGTGTTAACGGAGCTGACAGTGGCATGATTTTACAGAAATTAAATAAATTAATCGGTCAATTATTCGACTGTAAAGTTATCGGTCTTGATAAGGACAATGGCAAATTGATCTTGTCTGAAAAGGCGGCTCAATCAGCTCAAAGGGATACCGCTATGAAGAAATTGAAGGTTGGACAAAAGGTTAAAGGCAGAATCAGCGGTGTTGTTAAGTTCGGTATATTCGTTGCATTCGATGGTCTTGAAGGACTTGTCCATATCTCCGAAATCGCTTGGGGACATGTCAGCGATCCTTCGGATTACGGCAGAGTCGGTGATGAAGTTGAAGTTCTTGTTATCGGTGTAGATAATGACAAGATTTCTCTAAGTATGAAGAGACTTACTCCTGATCCATGGATTGATGCTGCTCAGAAATTCAAGGTAGGCAAAGTTGTTGAAGGTGAAATCACTCGCGTTGCTCAATTCGGCGCATTCATCAAATTAAATGATGAAATCAACGGTCTTATCCACGTTTCCGAGATGCCAAGCGAGGGTGAACTCTCCCCTGCCAATTTATCTGCAGGACAGAAGGTTAAGGCAAGAATTATAGATGTAAATCTTGATGAGCACAGAATCGGTTTGACTCTCAATTTGGACAAGAAAGAGCCTGCGAAGGAAGAGAAGAAGGAAGAAGAAGAAGAAGTGACTAAGTAAAAACAGAGTCTTAGAGCCCTGGGAGAAATCTTGGGGTTCTTTTTTATTGAGACCTTGTCCTCCAGCAAACATTATAGAACTCGCATTTTGAACAAATTTTCCCTTTAACAATTTTGTCGAACTTCAAATCTTGCATTGCTTGATATGCGGTTTTTATCTCTTGTTTGAGTCCATCTATATCCGCTTGCATTATCGATGTTTGGAATTTCCTATTCGGCTCGCCTACAAAATCCAATTCGCAAGAAACAACTTTCCACTTAAACCATCTATCCAGTTCCGCGAGCAGTTTGTAAAAAACCAACTGCCTGTAGTTGTCAGATGTCGCATCTTCCGTTAAACCTCTTATTTGGTTCTCGGTCTTGGCCGCGCCTGTTTTATAATCCACGACATTAACTGTACTCAATTTTTCATCTATCATATCTATCCTATCGGCCTTGCCGGTCAAAGGGATCCCGTCGAAGATAATCTTGTGTGATATGAAGTTATATTCGTTAAATAACGGTATTTTTAAGTTATTCTTATGGTACTGCAAATATTCAGTAAGCATTTTTTTGCCTTTTTCAAGAGACTCCTCGTAATCACTTGGCTCAAGAACTTCCTTCTTAAGTCCTGCCTCAAAAGCACTAAGCAAGAAGTCCAAGCTTGGAGCTGTCTTCTCCCGTTTAAACGCCTCGAAAAACTCCTGTAACGCGAAATGCACTGCAGTTCCGAAAGACATATATTTCACCTTAACGCGCGGTACTTTTAAGATATTCTGATACAAGAATTTTCGCGGACAATTCAGGTAATTATTAAGAGCCGTAACGCTCAATACATAGTCTTTTAACAACTCTTTCAAATAGCTCTGCAATCCTTCCGAATAAGATTCCGGTGCCGGAGGCGCCAAATAGAGTTTTAACCTTTCGCTCACCTCCTCTTTGTATTTTTGAGTATCGAATTTAAGCGATTTATCGGATATTTCCGCCACGAAAACCGACGGCGACTCTTCCCTCATTTTGCCGCTGCCCTTTTCATATTTTTTCGCATATGTAATGTATGCCTGTTTTTTCGCACGCGTTAGCGCCACATAAAAAAGCCTGCGCTCATCCTCTTCCTCAAGGCTCTCGTCCAAATCTTGCATCGCAAATATATTTGCCGGCAGCTTGATGTCGTTACGACCTCCTCTGTATTTTTCCCAAGCGCTTGATATGGATTTAAAAATAAAAACATGATCGAATTCGAGCCCCTTGGCCTTATGCGCGGTCATCAATTTAACAGAAGAATCTCCCGTACTTATATGGCCTTCCTCCATCTGAATCGAATACTCCTCCATAAGATCGAGAATCTCGAGGAACGACTTAAGTCTTAGGTGGTGATCGCCTCTATTGAACTCTTTTATTTGATTGAAAAAAGTCTTGATGCGGTTTAGTTCTCGAACATCTTCCCTCTTAAGCAAATACTCCATAAATCCGGACTCGTTTATAACCTTCTCAAAAAACTCTGCAAATATCAGATTGGAGTTATATCCTGTCCATTGATCGAGAAGCACGCTCAGATTGCTAATCTTCACTATGTTTTTCAAGTTTGATTCTTTCAACAAGGCAACATCTCTCACGATTTCCGCATAGCGCTTTTTCTTCTTATGAGCGAGGCTTGTAAGTTTAAAAATATCCTCGCGCTCAATATCCAAAAAATCCAAATTAAGCATTCTGAAAAACTCTATGTCGTCTCTAGGATTATTGATTACCTTCAACAGGCTGATTATCTTCTGGATCTGAATGTCGTCGAGCAAATTACCGCCACCCGTAATTTCATACTTGATCCCAAGCTTCTCAAAAAACCTTATAAGCTCCGTGACATCGCGATTTCTCCTGTAAAAAACTGCGATCTCCGACAAGTCCGCACCTGATTCGCGCATTTCGAAAATCTTCTTTGCTATAAAATAAGCCTCCTCGTTCCCATCGTCCAATTCGCATAGCATGACCCCGTTATCTTGTTCGTTCTTTTGCCCTTTTAATATTTTTATAATGTCCGGTATTCGCGTTTCAAGCCTCTGCTTGTTGTTTACAATAAGCGCCCTTGCCGCATCAAGAATCTTCTGATCGCTCCTATAATTTTCCGTAAGAACTATTTTTTGAGCATTCGGATATTTGCCGGTAAATTCCAAAATATTTTCGAGAGATGCACCTTGAAACCTGTAAATCGCCTGATCGTCGTCACCAACCGCAAATATATTCGGCGAGTCAAAAAACTCCCCCAAAAGCGTTACGACCTCGTTCTGCGCACTGTTTGTATCTTGATATTCATCAAGCAAGAAATACTGATATTTCTCCTGATAATAAGCCTTCAAGAAGTCGTCGTTTTTCAGCTTATCAACTACGAACATAATCATATCTTCGTAGTCATATCTCCCCTTCTCAATCATCTTTTTCTGATAATTCTCGTAAACAAGCGCAAGTTCTTTTTGTTTTTCAACTCCTTCCATTTTCTTAATGTCTTTCACCCTCGGCTTGCCTGTGCGCGGATTTATTTTCGTCTCGTTTTTAATTTGAATTTCTTCCGCCGCAATCAGTTCGTTTAATTTTTCCACAGATACGTTTTCACGCTTAAGACTGGATATCGTACCCAGTGCAGGCTTCAAGTATTTATATTTATCGCCAAAAGGTTTTAATTTTTTTAAATTTAAATCATCTATTATCGACTTCATTATTTGCGCCTTCTCCACATCTGTTGCGGATTCCAACTCTTTTGCGAATGCGAATTTTTCAGGCCATTTCTTGATGATATCATTACAAAAAGAATGGAACGTGCAAATGTCCACATAATAGGCGGTCTGTCCGATTTGGTCGCGAAGACGATCGCGCATCGCAACCACTCCGCTTTCGGTAAATGTAAGCGCGAGAATGTTCTCCGGCCCGATCTGTGTTTGCTTCAGAATTTCCGCAATTCTCTTAGTTAATACCTGCGTCTTACCTGTTCCCGGACCTGCAACGACAAGAACCGGACCTTCGATCTCTGTTACCGCCTGATGTTGGGATGGGTTAAGAGTGTGAGCTGTTTTCATGAGCTGATTGTAGGAGAATAGACAGCAGACAGCAAGGCACAAGACACAGACAGCAGGGAAAACTTGTAACTTAAAGAATTTCGCTTACGCGAAATAACTTATAGAAGAAGACTAGTTACAAGTTAAAACAAAAAAACTCCCTAAGCATCAGAAAGTAAGAAAATTCAGTTAACCTCGTGTGTGGGTTTCTGTCGCCAGAAACGCAAGGAGTCTGGAAACAGGACCCCAAGAAAGTAAGCGAACTTACTTTTTACATTGAAACGTAAAGCAACAATGCAAAGGTTATAGAGAACATCGCTCTTAAGAGCCAAATAAGAACCAAGCCCGTCTTAAATGGAGTAAAAACGCAACTTAAAGACTTAAAGGGAAGTCATATAAGTGTAAAACAGTCTGTACTTAGGGAGAGAACTGCCGGGAAGAAAGGAGGCGCAAAGCGCAAAAATTGTGGTTTAATCTCCCCTTCTCGGCATATCTCTCCCTAAATTTGTTTTTGTTTCAAAGATCGGATTTCAATCCCCCAAAGGTACAGAGCAGAAAGAAAATTCAATTAACCTCGGTTATGGGTTTCCGCCGCTAGAAACACATATGGAGTTTCGCTTTCGCGAAACGGCTCATAGTGCTGCGCTCTTGCGAGCGCTGCTAGAAACAGAAGCTCAAGAAAGTAACAACCCTCCGAAGAGAAAAGCTACTATTTACTTACAAGTTCCGAAGAACAAATAAGCAAAGGTTATAAAGAACATCGTAATCAAGAGCCAAGTAAGAACCTAAGCCCGTCTTAAATGGAGTAAAAACGCAACTTATAAGACTTAAAGGGAAGTCTATAAGCAGTCAAATCTGTCTGCACCTAGGAGGGAGTTACCGAGAAAGATGTTTTTTTCGGCATCTCTCTCCCGCGGTGCAATATTTCAAGGAACTTAGAATTCTCTACATAATACCATTTTTCACAAGTGCAGTCAAGTGCCTTTTTTACGCTTTTAATTTGCATAGGCTAAAATTGGCTCACTTAAAATTATAAAAACACATATGGAAACGACTGGAATTCTCCTGTTATTGGTACTTGGCGGATTCGGGCTTTATTACTATTTGAATCAGCAGAATTTGCGTAGCCAAAAAAATATAGACGAGCTGAACAGACGCATGGAAGAGTCTCAAAAAATACTTTTCGGCCAATTAAATAGCGTTGTTAATCAAGTCGGTAAGTCGGTAAACGAATCACGAAAAGCCACAGACGAACGTCTTGACGGCGCGGCACGCGCAATGAGCAGCGTTATGAATGAACTCTCTTCGTTGAAAGAGCACAACAAGAGAATTCACGATATCGGCAAAGATCTCACCGAACTTCAACAGATACTTAAAGCTCCTAAATTAAGAGGCCAACTCGGCGAGCTTTTTCTTGAAAATTTACTCAAGGACAGATTCTCCCCTGCTCAATACGAGATGCAATATAAATTCAAGAGCGGCGATATTGTTGATGCTGTAATTAAATTGAGAGACGGCAAACTTGTTCCGATCGATGCCAAGTTCTCGCTCGAAAATTTCAAGAAGTTAATAGAGGTGCAAGGAGCTGATGAGAAGAAAAAGGCCAAGAAAGCTTTTCGCCAAGATATAAAAAATCGAATAGATGAAATCGCGGATAAATATATTCTGTCCGACGAAGGCACTCTTGAGTTCGCGCTCATGTATATACCTGCGGAAAATGTCTATTATGAAGTTATAATTCAAGATACAGAGCTCGAAGGTCCGAGTATGATCGAATACGCATTTTCAAAAAACGTTTTTCCGGTTTCCCCAAACACTTTTGCGATTTATTTAACGACTATCCTGAACGGACTACGCGGACTTGAAATCGAGAAAAAAGCCGGCGAAATTATGGCAGGCTTGTCGCGCATAAACGTTGATTTCGCCAAGTTCAATGAAGACTTCCGCCTTGTCGGAACTCATTTGGGCCGTGCAAAAAACAGCTATGAAGATAGCGAGAGAAAGCTCGGAAGGCTTGGCGATAAGATATCGGTGGTTTCGGGAGCAAGGAATGGCGAAAAGGTGATGATTGAAGAATAGATATTTGTTTTACAAATAATCTTCCATCGTTTCTTCTTGATCGCGTCCAATCAATATCATAATCTCTTCATCTGTAAAATGTTGACGCAATCTTGGACCGAATAATTGATTTAAACGTTTTCCGGTCGGCTCATCATCATTACAAACCAACTGACTGACTCTACTTGGAGTTACTCCAATACTTCTTGCTAGTTCATCTTTAGTAGTACTATTCGCCAGTCCAAATCTTAGACGCATTTCGTTGATGAGAAGTGCGATATGTCTTTTATCCCCAAATCCTCGCAATAGGAGATCTTGAAATTCTGCAAGCAGCATCGCTCTTTTTTTACTCCTAAGTTCGGCATTAACTCCCGGCGTTTCGGAATCTATCGCATCTCTCTCAACTATATATGTCTCCTCACCATCTTTCCCCGTTCTAACAGGCTGATTGCGGCCCTTCATCGCATACAACTTGAGTAATCCTGTTTCCAACTCGCCTTTCTTAAAAGTCCTAGATCTACCTCCAGGATATTTCTCTGTCGGTGGTAAGATTATCGTAATGGGATCTTGGTTTTTTGCGTCAGCATATAACATGAGAGCTTCCTCTACAATCTTGGAATGACTTAATACAGCTCTGTCTGCCTTTGATGTCATTTTTATACCTGTCACCAATCCGGATCTTGCCACGTCTGCAATAGCGCTATATACACATGAAAAAACAAATTGGCGAATTGGATGCTTGATTTCGTCTTTCAAAGAAAACCCACCAGATCTTCTTACGAAATTCAAATTAGCTTCACTTAGAATTTCTTTTATATCTTCTTCTCTTCCGTTATGCACGCTACTGCCAATTCCAAGTATCCAATTAAGCATTATTATCTGATAGCCATTTGCAATTTCATCTTGAAATGTACCGAACGGGATTCCTTTTCTCATTTCGTCCACAATTTCCGCTTCACGCACTGGGTCAATTCGTTTGCTGCTTAATTCGCGCCTATAATGATTGAATGCTGCATTCGATCCTCTTTCTTGCTCCTCATGTTTATGTTTAGGTTTAGGTTTTTTGACCTGAGTGATTAAACCATCTTCGTCTTCGCCAGTGGTTTGTCCAACAGCTCTACTAATAGAAGCACGAATTCTCGCAATACCATGTCCATGCTGATGATTGATACGCGTGCTTTGACCATAAGAATGACTATTGAGTAACCCTCTTAACGAGTCTTCGTTTTCCAACAAACATCCATTCATCCTAGCTACGTCTCCGAATGTTAATTCGACTCCAGGAATAACATCGCTTAGTTTTATTCCTCTAATCGCATCCATGTTGAGCATATCTCTATCAATTCTGAACCGCGACTGCAGCAACGAAACTCCCATTGGAATCATCTGTTCTTTCAGTCCTTCTAGGAATTCATGAGTGACTTTTGGCATTCGCAAAAAAGAGGCAAGCCATTCAGTAACATTTTCTACCGTTTCCAATTCGTATCCATCCAATCGAGCCAAGATGCCGAGAGGGATACTCATTTGATCCATCAAGCCTGGGATTGGTAATTTTCTCAAGTGTTCAGGTGAAAGTCTTGCAAAATTCATTCCGCATTGTTCTCCGACAACATGAACACCGCGCGCATTCAATCTGACAGACTGCGCAATAATTGCCTCATGTCTTCTGCTTGCCATTCCGATGCCACTACTAAGCCCCAACATTTCATCAGCCGTCCATGCTTTCTTAATACTTTTGAAAGGAAATCCTGATTGTTTTTCTATCAATAAACATGTCGCAATAGCTCTAACTTCATTGACGGTTCTTGCGGATGAAAAAACGTCCTGACCTTCCGTATCTCTTTTCCCGTTTGCAATTCTATTTGCACTTCTCCTTGTCATTTCCAAGTAGAATGCCAATTCAAGAGGCATAGTCGTTTCCCATCCTTCGGTAATACCTTTATCTTTCAATTCATCAGGTCTTCTTTCTCCGGCTCTCATTTCAGGAAAAAATCTGACGCTATAAGCGGTTTTTACTTGTCTGTATTGAGCTTCTTCTTCCAAATTGCTTACAACCATATACTGATTTGAACATAAAATGGTGGGCATTTTATGTTTTCGGACGTATTTAGTCAATTTCAATTTCATTTGTTCCTATAAGCTCTATCTGGTAAACTCTTTTTGCTGGTTTTTTTTAACAAGAAAATAAATGATAAAGGTTGTTGATCTCGCGAAGAAACTTGGAATGACTCAAAAAGAGCTTAAGGCGAAAAGCAAGACTCTCGGGTTTGATATGACTGAGAAAGAAATACAGGATGATTTGGCGGAGTTGCTCGCGACTGAATTTTCCACAAAAGAAAAAGATACGGCAGAGGTTTATGACGATATGATTGCAAAAGAACGCGAAAGAGAAATCGTAAAATCACAGAGGAAAAAGACTGCCGGCAGGCTGGTCAGAGATCATAAAAGAGAGGAATACCACCGCCATGAAGTTGTAAAAGGCAAAATTGTTGAAATAGAAGATACGATCTCCGTAAAGGAGTTTGCCGAAAAGTCGGAATTGTCTCCTGCGAAGGTTATCGGCGAGCTTATGAAAAACGGGATTTTGGCCAGCATCAATCAGGTTCTCGATTTCGAAACTGCTGCTATAGTTGCAGACAATCTTGGCATTAAACTGCAAAGAAAACGCGGAGCTGCAGCTGTTGAAGACATTTTCAAGGGCGACCTTGAGAGATTATTAGCTGAAGACGATCAGTCTCTTCTTGAAAAGAGACCTCCTGTTGTAAGCGTTATGGGACATGTAGATCATGGTAAGACTAAGCTTCTCGACGCAATCAGAAATACAAACGTCGTTGCCGGAGAATCAGGTGGCATCACTCAGCATATCGGCGCATATCAAGTCGTCGTACCTAGCGAGAAAAAAGAGTTGAAAGGCAAGGTAATAACATTCTTGGACACTCCCGGTCATGAAGCTTTTACTTCAATGAGAGCTCGCGGGGCTAAAGCAACAGATATAGCGATTCTCGTAGTCGCTGCCGATGAGGGTGTTAAACCTCAAACGATTGAGGCTATGAATCATGCGAAAGAGGCGGGAATTCCAATCATAGTTGCAATAAATAAAATGGATAAATCGACCGCAAATCCCGACAGAGTTAAGGCCGAACTTTCCGAAATAGGATTGCAGCCCGAGGAATGGGGCGGCACTACGGTAATGGTTCCGGTTTCCGCTATAAAAGGAGACGGTATCACTACTCTTCTTGAAATGATTCTTCTTACTACAGATATGATCGGACTCAAGGCAAATCCTAATAGACCTGCCGTTGGAACGGTTATAGAGGCGAATCTCGATCCGAATTTCGGTCCGATAGCAACTGTTCTTATAAATACAGGAACTCTTCATGTAATGGACAACATCATTATTGGCTCAACTTATGGAAGAGTTAAGGTCATGATAGATTATACGGGTAAAAAACTTAAAGAACTGCGCCCCTCCGGCGTCGCTAAAATAGCCGGACTGAGCGAAACTCCTAAGAGCGGAGATATCTTGCAAGTTGTATCGAATGAAAAAGAGGCAAGAATACAGTCTGTTAAAATCAAGGAGATGTTCAAAGATCAAGAATATATCAATCGCGGACTTGGAGTAAACGATATCATGAGCAGAATTCAGGAAGGGACTATGAAGGTATTGAAACTTATAGTTAAAGCTGACACTAAAGGTTCTCTTGAAGCTATTAAACAGGCTCTTGCAGGAATCAAATCTGACACTGCTTCAATAAAAGTTGTCCATTCCGGAGTCGGAACGATTACCGAGTCGGATGTAATGATGGCTGCGGCCGGCGGAGGAATAGTTGTGGGCTTCCATGTTCAATCAGGTCCGAATGTGGAGAGGCTTGCGGAACGCGAGCACGTTGAAATTTTGGTCTATAAAATAATTTACGAACTTCTTGATCATGTTAAGAAGATTCTTACAGGTATGCTAGAACCTGAAATAGTCGTCACTGAGCTTGGACGAGCGCAAATAAAGGCAATTTTCTATACCGGAAAAGGAGAGACGACAGTCGGTGTTATTGTAAAAACCGGCAAGGTTGAGAAGAACGCTTCTTTAAGAATTATGCGAGGCGATGTACAAATCGGAACAGGTACCGCAATCGGTCTTAAGATCGTGAGCGAGGATGTTAATTTCGTAGATGGAGGACAAGAATGTGGCATGAAGATAAAAAGCAATGTAAGCCTTGAAATCGGTGATATATTGGATGCGTTTAAGAGTGAAAAGAGAATAAAAACTCTTTAACCGTTTCGTGTCACCTTATAAATATGAAAGTCTTAATAACAGGAGGAGCTGGATTTATCGGTACGAATTTTGCGTATCATTATTTCAATGCGCATCCCGATTATGAAATCGTCGTTTTGGACAAGCTGACTTATGCGGGAAGACGTGAGAATTTGTCACGACTTGAAACTGACAAAAGATTTAAGTTTATCCAAGCCGACTTGATTGATAAAGAGGTTGTGCACGAAATTTTCGAACGTGAAAAATTCGATATGATTGTCAATTTTGCCGCGGAATCGCACGTCGATCGCAGCATCGATCATCCCAGTGTTTTCATCATGACCAATATCGTCGGCACTCATAATTTGCTTGAAGCAAGCCTTAAATTCTCCGCGCGCAGGTTCCATCAAATCTCAACCGACGAAGTTTATGGTGATCTTGGAGACGGTTCAAAAGATTTTTTCACAGAGTTATCCCCTCTCAAACCAAGCTCGCCTTATTCATCATCAAAAGCTTCCGCAGACTTGGTCTGTTTGGCGTACCATCGCACCTATGAGTTACCTGTAACTATCAGCAGATGCTCGAATAATTACGGGCCTTATCAATTCCCCGAAAAATTAATTCCATATTTTTATTTTTTGGCTTCAAAAGGCGAAAAACTCCCTGTCTATGGCGATGGCAAAAATATCCGCGATTGGATTTATGTTGAAGACCATTGCGAGGCTGTCGATGTGATTTTGGAACACGGTCGCGCAGGAGAGGTCTATAATGTCGGCGGCAATTGTGAAAAAACCAATATTGATGTTACGCGTGAGGTCTTGAAGTTCTTTGGTAAAGACGAGGATCTCATGAAATTTGTTGAAGATCGAAAAGGTCATGACAGAAGATATGCGATTGATAATACAAAAATGCGTGAAGAGTTTAACTGGAAACCGAAAACAAGTTTTACAGAGGGGCTTAAGAAAACTTTCGAATGGTATAAATCGAATCAGGAATGGCTAAAAAAATCTTAATTTTAGGCGCCGGTGGAATGCTTGGGGCGGATTTGGTCAAAGCGTTTTCAGAAGAATATGACGTCGTAGCTTGGACTCACAAGGATTTCGACATAACAGATTCGTTTTCTTTTAATAAAATTAAAAAACTCAATCCGGACATTATTATCAATTCCGCCGCCTATACAGCCGTAGATCAAGCGGAAACGGAACGAGACAAGGCTTTCTTAATAAATTCCGAAGCGATAATTTCGCTTTCGCGCGTCGCTGATGAATGCGATGCCGTACTTGTTAATTTCAGTACGGATTATGTTTTTTCAGGAGAAAAAAATGGAGGATATGTCGAAACCGATCCCCCAAGTGGCGCATTGAATGTTTATGGCCGGTCCAAGTCAAAAGGCGAAGAGAATTTAAAAGCAAAAAAACATTATCTGATAAGGACATCTTGGCTTTTCGGCAAAAATGGCAAGAATTTTGTACGTACAATGATTGACTTGGCGGCTAAAAACCAAGAACTAAAGATTGTAGCCGATCAGATTGGCAAACCTACATATACCGCAGATTTGGCTCAAGCCGTTTTTGATCTCATGAAAGATATGCCGGAATTCGGTATTTATCATCTTGTGAATGAAGATGCGGTCAGCTGGTGTGATTTTGCAAAAGAAATCTTTAAAATTAAAGGTATTGATGTTAAAGTAACGCCTGTCACAAGCGCTGAATTCGTTCGTCCGGCAACACGGCCCAAGAATTCCATACTTGATAATACCAAGAGGCCTAAGCTGCGTTCTCATACTGAAGCTCTCAAAAGTTATTTAAAAGAAATTTAAATGAAAGGTGTCATTTTAGCGGGCGGTACAGGTTCACGACTATCCCCTCTTACAAAAGTTACAAACAAGCATCTTCTTCCCGTATATAACAAGCCGATGATTTATTATCCTTTGCTGACTCTTAAACAAGCCGGCATAAGAGATATTATGATTGTTTCAGGCAAAGGTCATGTCGGATCTTTTCTCGAGCTTCTAGGATCAGGTAAGGAATTCGGCGTTAATCTGAAATACGATATACAAGAGCGTGCCGGCGGAATTGCAGATGCTCTATCGCTAGTTGAAGATTTTGTAGCAGGAGAAGATGTCGTCGTAATACTTGGAGATAACATTTTTCAAGATGATATATCAGAGTACATTGCCAATTTTGCAGGTAAAAAGAATGGAGCATGTATAGCGCTGAAAGAAGTTGAGAATCCACGTTCTTACGGAGTCGCAGCAATAGAAGATGGAAAACTAATTGAAATTATAGAGAAACCATCAGCTCCGAAATCAAATCTAGCGGTTACTGGATTATATATGTATGACAATCATGTTTTCGATGTCGTTAAGACGCTCAAGCCTTCACAAAGAGGCGAGCTGGAAATAACAGATGTAAATAATCATTATATAAAGCAAGGAACTATGGATCACTTCATAGTCTCAGGCTTCTGGGGCGACTGCGGAGAATCTTTTGACAGTTTGCTTTATACAGCGGAAATGGTTAAAACCCTCTCGATAGGACAGCAAAGAACTCAGTCTAAACTTACAAAAAAATGCGATACAAAAACATCATCGTTGCCGGTTCGATAGCTTTTGACTTCATATTCAAGTACGAAGGGGCTTTTCAGGATCATTTCGATCCTAACAGTTTGCATAATGTTAACACGTGTTTTTTTGCACCTTCACGTAAAAGATTCTTCGGCGGATGTGGCGGAAATATCGCTTATAGCGCTTCCCTATTCGGCGTTCGTCCTATGTTGGTATCTGTTGCCGGAAAAGATTTCTCTCCCGAATATAAAGAATGGCTTTCTTCTCATAATATAGATCTCAAATATGTGCTTGAAGTGCAAGATGGCGATACGGCTGCCGCTTATATTACAACAGATAAGAACGGCAATCAGTTGACGACTTTTTATCCCGGTGCATCTATTACTACTTATGACCTTGGAATTGATTTGAAAAAATATCAAGACTCCATTCTTATAGTAGGCCCTATGAACATGGGCAATATGGAACAATTGTGCCTGCAAGCCATTGAAGCGGGAGTCGATTATGTGTTTGATCCCGGACAACAAATAACTCTTTTTTCTGCCGATCAAATGAAGAAACTTTGCGAGAATGCGTTTTTGGTTATCTTGAACGAGTATGAGTTCGGATTGGCAAGCAAAAACGTCGATTTCAGCAAGGTTAAGAGATATATAGTAACGAAAGGCGAAAAAGGATCTGAATGCGTTGTTGACGGCAAATCCGTTGCAATCCCTGTAGTTAAGCCGAAAGTTGTGGCAGATCCTACAGGTTGCGGCGATGCTTATAGAGGAGGGCTTCTATATGGGTTGTCGGAAGGACGCGATCTCGTAACTGCTTGTCGAATGGGTGCGCTTTGCGCAACTTATTCCATAGAGAAAGAAGGAACTCAGAATCATACTTTTACGATGGATGAGTTTGAGGAGAGGTTGTAGTTAGCAGATGGCAGATTGCAGGTCGCCAAGGCGCTTGCCTAATTCTTTTATATAGAAGTTCTTTCGGTGTATTTCGCAAATGCCGCAACGCTCGATGATTTCACGATGAGACCTTGTTCCATATCCCTTATGCTCTTCGAAACGATATAAAGGATATGTACGTGCTAAATTTTCCATAATTTTGTCACGAGTGACCTTCGCCAGAATTGAGGCGGCCATAATCGCGCGTTCTTTCTGATCACCTCGTATTATAGTTTTATAAGGTATTTCCAGACTGAATTTATCTTTCCCGTCTATTAATAAGAGATCCGGTACGGTTTTCAAATCTTTTAGAGCCCTGCTTATTGCAAGATTAAGGGCTTTTACCATACCCTCTTCCACCTCGCGTGCGGAGGCGATTCCGACTCCGTAATCAGCTTTCTCTTTTATTAACTCAAAAAGCTTTTCCCTCCCTTTCTCGGTAAGTTTTTTCGAATCGTTTAACCCCTTTAATTTACAGTTTTTCGGCAAACAACATACGGCTGCCACCAATGGTCCGGCCCATGGCCCCCTGCCAGCTTCATCTGCTCCTGCAATTTTGCTCACCTTTATCATTTATTTTTATTAAAAAAAACCGCCCCTAGTTTACATGGAGTTTCGCTAATGCGAAACAACTTATAATATATGCGCTAGGATCACTTCGTTTCCTTGCGCTGAGGGCGGCATATGTTGGTGCAATTTATTTCGTTTCTTCCTTCTTGGCTTCTTCTTTCACTTCAGGCTTAGCTTCTATCATATGCTCTTCTCGATCATCTACGTATTCCTCCTGCAATCTTGCAGCCTTACCTGTCTTGTTTCTCATGTAATACAGCTTGGATCTCCTGACCTTAGCCTTCTTGATTACATCTATTTTCGCAACATTTGGAGAGTGGAATGGGAAAATCTTCTCAACTCCGACTCCAGATGCGATTCTTCTTACCGTAAAAGACTTATCAGTTCCTGCTCCGCTGCTAATCTTAATTACCAATCCTTCGAACATCTGAACTCTTTCTTTTCCACCTTCTTTGATCTTCTGGTGAACCTTAACTGTGTATCCAGTCTTCACCTCAGGGATTTTCTTCAGAGAACCCTTGTGTATCTCGTTTAATATATCTTGTCTCATTTTATGAACATTTAGAAAATATGCGGCAAGACTATAAGGAATATTATCCTATTAATCAAGCCGAAAGTTTGTAATCGATCTTGTTTACGCCAATTATGTTCTCCGTATCCTTGATAAGTTCTTTTGTAAACTTATCGTTGCACTTGATTCTATATAGGAAGTCGTCTCGCGTTAAAATGCTGTATTTGATAGGACGCTTGGACTCTAGACTATCTAGGAAGTCCTGAAGCTTCTCGCGCTCGATATCGCCTACTATAAGCATATCTACAGGGGAATCCTTATCTACGAATATACCTGAAAGAAGTAAGAAATCGACTCTTCCAAGCTTGGTTATCTTCTTTATTATATTCTCCCTTGTATTAACCGACTTGATTATTATGCTTCGAAGCTCGTTGTATATTATGTAATTCTTATTAACAACATAGTATTTCTTGCGATTCTTCATCCTAGCCCTAAGAAGTCCCAACCTCTTGAGATTATCCAACTCGCGCCTGATTGAATTAATTTGTTCGTCAAGCTCGCGCGTCAATTGTCGGATAAAAAATTCCTTATCCGGATTGAGCAAGAAATTTGTCAGTAACTTTGCTCTCGCCTGAGATGTAAACAGTTGTTTAAGCACTGTTGAATATGACTACATAATTTATACAGTACGACCGGACTGTATAAGTTTTTTAGACGAATTGCAAGTAAAAAATTGGCTCAATACAGCCATAATCGCGATGTTTCGCTTTTACAGATTGGGATTTCAAAACGACTATTTTCGTCAACGTCTTGCCTTGTGGCGTTTTTTATTGCGCAGTTTGAGCTATTTTTTTGTTCTCGACTCGTTTTCTCGTGAATGAGCGTATAAATTTTGTATTCAAATTTTATGGCTTAAAAAAGCCTTTTCCGGAGAAAAGGCTTTTGATGTTTCAATCGTGTTTCTCTTAATAAGAAGAATCGTCGTCTTCGTCTTCATCTTTGTCCACAATCGTACGGAATAGTTGCGTATAGAACACACCCGTGATTATACCCAAGATTGCTTCGAAAAATATTGTTCCTGTCGGAGTGCTTGTAGGCAATGAATAGAAGAATATCAGGAGACCGTCGCATGATGACTGAATGTTTTCGAACGCTAAGACCAATATGATGGCCGTCATCAGGATCGATCCTGTAATGTAAAAGGTTTTCATGTGTTTTTATTTTAAGTATTTATCTAATACCTTATTGAGTCTGATTTGATTCTCCATAATCCTATAGCCCTCGCTGGATTTCGCATACATTTTCTTGATTTCATCATGGTATTTTTCAGGATAAGTTGCAAGTATTTTTTGTACCTCTGCATTCATATCCGCTTCCGTTGCCTCTACCTTTTCTCGAACATAAACTTCTTTTAACGCAAGTCGTAATTTGATTTGTTTCTCTGCGTTACCCCTCAAATCCTTCCTCAAATCTTTTCCTTTTGCCTTCTGGTCTTCGATGAATTTATCAAAATCTTGACCCTGAGCGCCCATATTTTTCTTGCTACGCTCAAGCATGAAATTAATCTCTTCCTCAATCATAGCCTCAGGTAATTCAGCCTCTGTCATATCCGCTATTTTGCCCAAGAATTCATCTTCGCGAGCACGGCGCGCATCCTCCTCTCTTATTTCAACCAAGTTCTTCTTGATATCTTCTTTCAGCTGAACAAGCGTTTTTGTAGATCCTGCGGAGATTTTGATCGCCAATTGATCATCTATTGCAGGCATTTCACGCTCTTCTATCCTATTCATGGTCACTTCGAATGTAACATCCGCCCCTTCCAACTCCTTTGCGTGATACTTTTTAGGAAATTTAAGTTTTAGACTTTTCTTTTCGGTTTTTTTCATCCCGATAAGTCCATCTTCAAATCCCGGTATAAGAGCTCCATCGCCTATCAATACAGGATGATTCTTGCTGGCTGTGTTTGGAATCTCTTTCCCGTCCTTGTCTAAACCCTTGAAATCTATCTCAACCCTATCGCCTTTCTTGGCTTCCCTCTCTACGTCCTTGAATGTCGCTTCGCGCCTTTGCAGGCTCTCGAGAACTTCATTTATATCTTTATCTTCTATTTTCACCTCGGTCTTTTTCACCTTTATAGTTGTGTAATCCTTGAGCTTTATCTCCGGCAATACCGCAACAGTCGCCTCGAATGAGAGAGGTGCGTTTTTCAAAATATTGATACGAGGGTGAGCAACGACTTCGAGCTTGTTTTTGATAACTGCTTCCGCATAAGCTTCCGGCAATGCCAATTCTGCAGTATGTGCTTCAAATGAGACCTCCCCTACTTTTGATTTAACCATTTCTAGCGGCACCTTACCCGGCCTGAAACCGTCCATCTTGATTTCCTTGCTGATTTGTTCGGCAGCAAGATTCTCATATTTTTTCATCTCCTCAGGAGTCATTACGACTGTGATTTTCACTTCCGACTTCGGGAGTTTCTCAACTTTGATTTCCATTATTTTTAAGATTAAAATTTACAAAACTTATATAAGGTTATCTGATTTAAGTATGCGCCGCAATAAAAAATAGGTTCCGCAGTATTTACAAGCCTTGCGTTTTCAGGTATAATTATAAGACTTTAAATGCTAAGCGTCTTATATTATGGCGGATATAAAACAAGCAAATACCGAAAGCAGAAATGTCGCGCGCGGATTGGACAGCGCGTATTTGGATAGAGATGCCGTAAGCGCGGCTCCGAGAGAAATACGAGAAATAAATCAGGGTGTACTTGATGCAATTGTTGCAGTCTTGGGACAAGATACTGTTGATGAAGTCAGCAAAACCGGCGGTGAACCTTTGCTACGAGAAACCCTCGCAACTACTACCGACGAAAAGGCTGATGCGATTCTGCGAAGTTTGCTTAAGCCTCATTTCAGATCTTGGGCAGGAAGCGCAATAAATAATATCGCTGCGCATTTTCCTGCTATCATGAGAATACCTGGTATTGGCAGAATAAGCGGTGCTGCGGACTTGTCCGGATATGAGCAAGATGAGATTGAAGAGATGGTGAGAACGATGTCGCTGGTGATTCCGGCGTATGAATTAGAAGTTCCTCCATTGGATCCTGCGTTGACACCTATACTACAACCAGCATTAAAGAATGGTGCAACTGATATCAATTCGCATGATGGATATTTCATAAGGAAAGATCTTGAAGCAGGCCATGAAGAAAACATTGAAGAAACCGTACCGGGAGCAACTGGTCCAAATGCAAGACGCATAGTACGCAGGCCAATCGATAATAGGCCTTATTATCAATGGGCAGTGGATCAATTGAGAGGGGGAAACAATGCGGAAGTCGAAGCCCTAAATACACTTAGGGATTTAGCGCAAAGAACTGAATCATTAGTTAGAGTAGCTGATAATCCAACAGGTAAAATAGCCAATGCTGCCAATTACATTGCTACAGTTCAAGGAGTATTAACTACAACTCCGTTGATATTTGGTAATATGAGAAATTATGTAACCACATTGCGTGGCGTAATTGGTGGCGTGACAAGAGATTTAATTGCAACCTTGCCAACAGAACAACAGAAAAATCCAGATTCCGCCTTGATTGATTTTATACCTGAAGCTAAAGAAATTTCTGGAGAATTAGCAAAATTACTTGCTGTTAAGCCATCCGCTCCTCAAAAAGTCGATCCTATGAACCTGCGTATGCTTGCGATGGCGCGCAGATATGCTGTCGAAAGAGTTGGCGCAAGAGCTAGACCAGGACAACCTGTCGAAGTCACTCAGCAAGACCGCAAACGCGCTTTTATAAGGGTTGTGATGGAGCATATGACTGTCGAAGATAGAGATTTGCAAGAGGCGACGCTTAAGAGAGCGGCAAGCATTGTTGACGTCAGTATGTGGACTGCAAAAGGAACTCTACTTGATCAAATGCTGGATGAATTGGATGCAAGACCCGGATTTAATTTTGTAAAAAAAGCTAAAGGAGTACTCAGACCCGGAACTTCCGAAGAACAAATACTTGAAGCCGTACAAAAAGGTACCCTCCCTATCGCGAAATTGGGCATGCTTATAGAAGAGCTTCGCGATGTTGCGATAAGTGGACAACACACGAATGCAGCAGGTAAAAAAGTTGATTTTGATCAGCAGACAAATATCGGACCTCTTGTTTTGCGATTACAAAGAGCGGAGAGGGTTTATCGCACAATCACAGAACTCGACAAAGGCCAGAAAAGTCCGGAACTGCCAACGACCGAGGCTATATTGAAACATTTTGCGGATAAAGCTGAAGCCGCCAAGAAAAGTTCGGATGATGCACTTGCAAAAGCAAAAGAAGCTGCCGAACAAGCGCCAGCCGGTGGCAATGCAATCACAACTGCAGTAAAGAAGAATATACCTACAATGGTACTCCACTGGCTTCTTAAAAGATTCATTCATTAATATCTAAAAATGTTTCCACGCGACCCTGAAAAAATCATCGAGAAAATCATGACCGACATTGGGCTTGGTTTTACAGATGAACAAAAAACAAAACTGAAAAGCGATCTTGAAATTATTTTGTTCGATAAAATAAACAAACTCATAAAAAGATTGTCCGGACGCGACGATATTCCTTTCACAGATTTTGCGAAAATGGACGAAATCGCCAAGACCATTCCGGAGTTCGAAAGGCAGCTCGAGTTCGAGCTTGTTTCTTTTTATGAAGAGTCCGTTCAGACCGCCAAGATTATACAAGTGTACAAAAACGTAAAACAGGGTTGATAATGTTTGCGTTTTTTGGTATAATTATTAGATAAAAACAAACAAAAAGCATGGCGGACAACGCTCAAAAACCCGAAGTAGCGACAGAAACGCAAAAATCCAAAGAGGAATTGGAACGCGGTTTGGAGACCAATGTTGTTGAACAAATAGGTCTTCTCGGCACTGTCGATATCACTCAGCTTTTCAGGAAACATACGGATGTGAATTATTCCGAATGGGTTGATCTTTACAAGACAGGTCGAGTCCAAGCGACGATGAGAACTGTACTTGTCGAAAGCGGATGCAGTCCGAAAAATGTCGGCGAATTTTTGAAGGCGCTCGACTCAAAAAACCCTGCAACTTTTGACCGAGCTTATGAGAACTTGAAAACGCTTGTTTCAAAAATCAATGACTATAAAAAAAGTTACGAAGAGGCAAAGGTTGAATCAAAAGAGTTTAAGGCTGACATGATTCTCGACAGTGTTAAGAATTTCTTGAATACCGAAGTTGTAGAGGGTATGCAGACTAAGCCTCTTGCAACAATTGCCAAATGCGGAGCTGCCGCTTTCTTGATGTGGAAATTGTGGGGAATGGCAGGTGAAAAAACAAAAGACTTCCTTTGGAAGGCTGCCGGAGTCGGTGCGGGACTCTATATTTTAAATGGAGTTTGGCCACATTTAGATCCGGAAGAAAGAAAACTTAGCGATTACGTATTTGGTGCAAAATCGGTAGATAGTCCTGCTTATAGGTGGTTCTTGCAACAAGCAGGCATAGAAAATAACGACAAGATAGATGCCGTTTTCGCAGTCAGCGATTTCAAAATCGACAAAATGATTGCTCTATATAGGAATGCCAATAACGAAGAGATCAATATCGACGACCTTATCGACAGCACTACAGATACCGAAACCATCACCAAACTTCAGAAATTAAATACTCAGAGAAACCGAAAGGCTCTATATGTTGCAATATCCGAGCTTATCGAGCTTGGAGGTTACGATAGCCCGGGACAGCTTTTGGCTGCTCATAGAGGGGAACCTCTTAGGTCTGTCGTACTTAGCGTTTACGCACAAAAGGCCGGAAGTGAAGGTCTCGACATGGCTGATGCAGAGAAAGGCGCAAGAGATAAGGCCATCGAGAAAAAAGGATTGCTTCCTAATGAAGAGAAGGTTAAGAAACTTCTTGAAATCGAACTTGCCGCTGACATACCTGACCACATCAATGTTGAAGTCAGAGATAATAAGGTATGGGTTGATGGATATCCATACAACTTCGATATCAAAAAAACGGCTGACAGAGTCGATACAATCGTATTGAAAGACATCAAAAACAATGCAGAAGTCGCAACTCTTGCTGTGAGTAGCAATTACAATAAGACTTCGTTCGTAGATACACTTGGAGTTATTGCAAGATACAGCAAGGCAAAAGTGGCAAGTGAATTTGTCGAAAGATCCAATCAGATTACAAGTCTTAAGGATTTTGAACCTAAGTTCGATTCAGAACAGAACGCATGGAATGTTAAGAAAAAAACAAGCGGAGGCGATTATGAAATCAAGTCCATACTCGGCTTAGGATTGAAAAATTCATCGACAATACCTCTTAATACAAGAGTTAGTGCGGATGGATATTTGAATGTCTATTCCGGAGATACAGAGATTGATCTTTCAGATGACTCGAAATTCAATGAATCCCTGATTGCTCCTAAGTTGGCGGACGAATTGAGTGGATCGAGAGGACCTGAAGTTTGCAGAGGAATTACAAATATAGAGGTCAAAAAATACGACAAGAAAACAGGCGTGATAGAAGCAAAAATCTTGGATGTAGAAACCACTATTCAATACGATAAGGCACAAGACAAATATTTGCTCTCTTCTGTTGAATGGGAGGCTCCAAACAATCAAGTTCTTGAATTTTATCAAAACAGGCTTCAGAAAACAGCCAAGAGCACAATCGAAACCGGTCTTAGCAATGTGAAGTTTGATGAGGTTGAAGGATTCCCAGACGGACTCACAAATGAATTCAATAAATTAAGAGAATCCAAGCCTTCGGCTCTCGCGACTCTATATAAGAGCAATATTCTCGAACTTAAAGGTGCGCAAACTGATATTGAAGGCACTCTTGCCGGATATGAGAAGCAAATTGGAGACGATTTGGCGAACTCGCTCGGAACCATAGTCGGCAATTACCGAGATGCTATCGCAGCTGCGAGCGGCAGAACTAGCGGAGTAGAAGTCACAGAAGAGGATTTCAAAAAAGATTTCTTGGACATCTTGCATACAGCCGGATTGCCAAGCCCAGAATACAAGGCTGAATACCAAGCGTTGATGGACAACTCTTTCTATTCCGGAGATTTTAGTTATAGTGTTGCGTTCCAGAAATATTCTGATAATTTCTACGAAGTAAAAGACGAGGCGACAAGATTCTTCTTCGAGAAGACGGGACAGTTCGCTCTTAAAAAGAATTTAACGGCAGGTGAAAAAGGATATATAGAGAGTGTCGCTTACGCCATGAATCAAAGTTTGAGAGAAGCTTTCATGGACAGCAACTGGGTGCAAAAAACCGCCGGCGCTGCAGGTGGTACAGATGTACTTGGCGGAAAAGTAAAAGGCGCATACCAATGGATAACGGAAAATGCCGGACTCAGTGTTCATGTAATAAGTCTGAGCGAACTTAACTGGCGAGAAATTGAGCCTTACGATAAAAAGAATGATGAAATTTATAAGAGCGGTAAGGCCATCCCTGTTCCAATCAAGGGAGGCAATGGAAATGGCAGTGGTGGAGGCGATGAAGAGAAAAATGAAGGTGGCGGTGGTAGTGGTAGTGGCGGAGGTGGCGACAAGAAAAAAGAAGAAGAGAAAACGCAAGAAGAGAGTGACTCCCCTATCGATGATGATCCGAGTGAAAAAACAAAAGAACTCGTTTGGGCAGAATATGAAAGATATATCAACTCACGTTTCCATGACATGGAAAAGGATGTTGATAAGATTGTCTATGTTGATAACGGAGGTGGATTCATGAATCTATTCGGATTTCAGGTTACAAACGAGGCCGAGATGAGAGTTTTGTTTAAGGCTCTTATCAATACTAAGAAAAGAGAGTTTCTTGATTATTCAATAAAGAGTGATTTCGATAGAGATTATGATGCTCTCTACCAAACATGGGAGGCTGCGAATACAGCCAAAGGCAAGAAAAAAGGAGATTTCACGATAAATACTGATGCAAGTGGCAAAGATATAAATCCGGTTCACATATTGAATCAGCGATATTTCGAGCCAATGGAAATCGATCTTCAAACAATGAGCACCTGGCTCGGTTCATTGGGCAAGGATCAAAAAAGACAACCTACAACTCAAGATTACGAGAGGGTTGTTGAAAAATTCTTATCAAGTCGTTTCGGTAAGATTGATAGAACAAGTGGCACTGCCGTCCGAAGTAAAGAATTTGAATTACTTGAGGGTATGCCATCAATTGATGCGACTCTTGATGATAAAGCGAGAGCGTCGAGAGAGAAACTCGATCAACTGGACAAGCAAATAATAATTGCTAAACAAGCTCTTGATGCTGAAGGAGGATGGTGGGCAGGTGATTGGGATGGTAATGAAACTGATGCCCTTGCAGCAGCTGAAAAAGCTTATGATACAGAACTTAAAACCCTTAGCACAATAACTAGCAATCCTAGATATTCCGGACTACAAAATCTTTATAGATTTTACGTCAGAACACAGGTTGCAGCAGCTCAAGAAAAAGCTAATGGAGATGAAAGCAAATATGTTGATTATTTTGCTACTATATCTTCTTATGACGAATTCAATTCCGGTGGTGGCATTTCCGATCTTGGTTCCGGATGGACAGGAGAGGCTCTTACAGCCTTTGCATCAAAAGCATTGGAAGATCAGAAGGATGACATTGAAGAAATCGATCCAGGCTATGATCTCGAGCAATTCATGAAAGTCAGATACAACTACTGGGTTTCTTCTGTTAACGGTGGAAAGTTTGATGACGGCACGCCTTATTCCCCCGGCTTGAAACTCGAATTATTGAATGATCATATTTCTTGTGAAAAGAGAATGTTGGAGTATAAGAAACAGTTCTGGGATACAATAAATTCAACCGCAACAGTATGGCCTTCGTGGCTTGCAGGAGAAAGACTTGCGGATAACAAAACCGATCTTGCAACTTATGAAAAAGCTTTGCATACATCATTAATGGAGAATGGAAATATCCCTTCCGATCAGAAAGTCATAATTTATAGAGAATCTCTTAACTATACTATTTCCGTATTGGAAGCTAAAATAGAATCTAACGAAGAAGCATTTAAGGCAAAACTTGAAGGTTTAATTGACACAAGCGTTGTGAATCTCGATTCTATAAATGTTGTCGATGTGACAAGTAAAATGATAGAAAAAATTAAAGAATAAACACCATGAACAATCATCAAGAAAACACCCCTGAAAATATTGATGGAGAGCCACTAGGCTATCCGTCGGTTGGAGGGCTCATGACTGGTAATGTACAATTTAATATGGATAAGGATGGTCATGCTGTATTAAACCAAGAAGTTGTCGGAACATACAAACTGGATGATTTCAACGTTGGAAACGAATTGAATATTGATCCTATTAGAATCGATAATAAGGGTGACGTAGTTCGTCAATCAGGACAACCTGTACAAACTACTGAGACGCATCCTGCGGCTCCGAGCTTACATGACCTAGTTGAAAGCGGCGAATTGAATCCTGAAGGTAAGGATATGATAAGCGGAGTTTTCGGCAAAACCATAATGCAGCTTCAGATGTTCCTTGCTGATGAAAACAGTAGTGGAATGGATGATGCTATTTCCAATGCTTGCCATGATCTTGTATCTCAATTTGGCACGCAAGAAGCTAAAAGACAAATAACTGAAATGGTATCTCGACTTACAGCCGTTACTGCTAAGGCAAGCGCTTTGATCGCTGTAATGCCTGCAAAATTAGCAATGGCCGGATTGGCCGATCATCAACACTTCCAAAAAGGTGGCGGTGGTGGTGGTGACGATATAAATATTCCAAGTTATGGCGTACAAGTCCAAGAGGTTGCCGCCAAAAACGCCGATTATATGAATTTCGGCATAACAATTCCTATCATTCTTACATCCGTTAATCACATAATCAATGCAATTGACTGGAAGAAGTCAGTAGTTGATGATGTTATAAGAGAGAGCCTCAGAGCAGCTATCTCAATAGCTATATTCTTGATGTTTTACGATCATCCTGTATGGATGAGGGGTGGTGCCGCCGCTGCAAATGAATTACTCGGACTTTTCGCAATGTATGGATACAAATTCGGTGGGCCTACTAGAAATCCTATGGTTAGATATTCTGCCACTATGGTAACTCAGTTCCTTGCCACCTGGGGCTTGCTTTAGAGATCTGACTTTAATCACTATGCCTGCCGCGCTTGACTTAGCGCCCTTTTTGACGTATTATTCCGCCCTTTTACTTTTAACCCGATCTAAAGGTGTTAAAAAGGGCAATATACTGCTTCATTTCAATTTTGATACAAATAGCTGTTGTCGGCATACCTGTCGTTAAGGCGACTGATACCGGCATAATTCAGCCTAACAGATGGGAAACCCTCAAGCCTTCAGGCAAATACGGAATGGAATCTGGCGTGCATTACGCAAGTTCCGTAAACATTGAAGGGTCTGCTGAAATCGAAGATGTTTCCGCTTGTATGGAAGTTGTAAGCGATGTTCTAGATGCGCTGCCTAGAAATCACTCCGAATCTGTTGAGAATTTGAGTTTGATTTTTGATACTGATGCAAAAAGAGGTCAAGGTGGCGGAAACACCGTCAAAATAAGATGCGCCGGAATTTCGGAAGATGAGCTGGCTGCGGTTCTTATACATGAAATCGGACACACTGTTGATACCGGACTGATAGATTCTTATGAAGGAGATGTGTCGGCTTTTACGGATGGCTTGCGCGCGGTCTACAGTGGCGATCTCAGTGTTGATTTTTATGAAATTTCTTGGACCGGTAATGGGTCGTTTCGTGAGGAAACTAACGGCTATTCGTTTGTAAGTGAATATGCGATGACAGATCCTTTTGAAGATTTTGCTGAAAGCTACCTGTATTATGTTTTGCACGGCGAGTCGTTCAGGAGATTGGCACTTTTGAATGAGCAGTTGGATGCTAAATATGCTTTTCTGCGCGATTATGTGTTTGAAGGTGTTGAGTATAGCGGAATTGACGGGTATGAGGCTCCCCTATTCGACAGGCCATATGATGCGACCAGATTGCCGTATGAGCTGGCGGAGTTGGTTTGGTAGCGCGCTTATTTATGGCGAACGGTATTTCTGCACGAGCCGATCGACTTGATATTTCGGATTCGTCTTGTCGGGGTATGCAAGGAGTCGCCATTCGTGCGGTTGGCGCTCTTCGTTTGCGATAAGGCTGTGGTGGGCAAGATGATGATGTGATTTGCAGAGCGCGTGTATATGGTTCGGGTTGTGTGTCGGGTTGAGTGCTTGTCGGTTGGCGTGATGAAGTTCTTCGGCCGGCTTGTGGCAATTAGGGTAGGAGCAGATTCCGTTCGTTCTTGCTCGTACGGTATTTTTGATGCGGGTCGGGACTTGTTTGGTTTGAGCAGGTTCCGGTTTGGGCTGCCCATCCATAAGCTCTTTCATGAATGTGTTCCAATCGCGGTTACCTTTCATCTTCCTTAGCTGGTCGGCGACTGCGGGATCGAGAGACATTTCTATCTGTTCGGTTTTCTCCCCGCGGAGAAAATCAGACTTATATTCTTTCGCGTAAATTTCAAGATCATGCTGGCTCATTTCTGTCGCCTTCTCCGCCCAGAAACTTGCCGTTTCTTTTGTTGCGATTGCAACTATCGGCTTCACGCAATTGATTCCTTTCTCCTCCACTACTTTCTTCAATTCAGGTTTGTCCTCAACGGCTCTTACAACCCACAATGCCGTATCAACTTGCGACTTACTCATTCCCGCCAATTTAGCAGCGTATTCGTAAATACTTCCGAAACCTTTTTTGCGCCAAATCTCTTGGCGAGCAATCTCCGGCAGCAAGAGTGCGCACTGTCTCAGCCAACGCTTCGCATTCGCGCCGTACTTAACGAATTCCTCATGCAGTTTTGTCACAAAATAGAATTATCAAATGGTACGACCAATATATCGTACCAACAGGAGAAATCAACCATTCCAGCTAGACTTTTTGGCAAGTGATTGCACGCTTACCTTTTCCGAATTGCGCCACCGCAAAAATCACGTCTGGTAATTGCTACATGCAGGCACTCCCCTGTTTCAGCTTGGCATCAAATCCCTTTTGCTCTAAAATTCCTGCCGTGCTGTCGGAATATATCGTGGTGAGTGTAGCTCAGTTGGTTAGAGCGCGAGGTTGTGGTCCTTGAGGTCATGGGTTCGACCCCCATCACTCACCCCATATTCAAACGGTATCCTGTAAGTATTGTGAAATACTTGATTTTCCCGTGATTCAATTGACACCCCCTAGGGGTGTATGCTATATTTGATTTGTACTATTAATTTCAATACATGAAAACACAAGCCCAGCTCATACAAAACATTATCGGACAGCTTCAAGGCGTAATAAAAATGATTGATGAAGATAAAAACTGCTTTGAGACTCTTACTCAAATGAAGGCTTCAAAATCAGCTCTTGTATCTCTTATAAACAAGTTTTTGCAAGAAAATTTCGTTAAATGCATTTCGTCATGCAAAGACCAAGATCAGGTTTGTAAAAAATTTTTCACGGAAATACTTAAAAATAATTAACCCAATACACCATGGCGCAACAATTCACAGATCAAAATTTTCAACAAGCTGTTCTAGAGGCCTCCAAAACAAAACCTGTCTTAGTTGATTTTTATGCAAGCTGGTGCGGTCCATGCATGATTCAAGGACCTATTATAGAACAACTTTCAGACGAAATTGGAGAAATTGCTATTGTCGGCAAATTAAATACCGAAGAATCACAAAAAACCGCTTATGAATATATGGTTATGAGCATTCCTACCTTGCTCATTTTCCGCAACGGCGAAATCGTAGAAAAATTCGTAGGTGTTCAGTCCAAAGAATCATTAGCCTCTTTTTTGAAAAAGCATGTCTAAGCTCTAGAAACCTGCCGGTAAAACCTCTTTCTTGACATGCTTTGCAGCCTTGTCGATTTTCACCATAACGCTTCTTAGAACAGCTGCAGAAAATTCCCACATATCATCATAGTCATATTCGAGACCGTGAGTTGTGAAATAATCGCGCAAGCTGAATGTCGCCAACTGAACGGCAGGAGCTTTTATTTTTCTCTCTTCATCTAGAACCGTTCCGATAGTCTTATGAGGTGACGAAAGCCCAGCCGCCAATATCATCTCGCCCCATTCGTTCAACTCTTCCCTTATCTTGGGTGAAAGCACTTCCGTATCCTCGAGGTCTTCCATTTCTTGTTCTTTTTTCTTGAAAATCTTGCGCTCTTCTTTCGTAAGATCGCCCTTCTTCCCTTCCAGCATCTTCTGTTCCGGATCATCGTAATCCGACTTCAACATCAAGTCTTCGCCAGCTTCCTTCTTAAGATCTTCTTTGCCTAAAATCAAAATTGCCAATATGAAGCCTGCCGGTATATTTTCATTCAAAAGCTGAACTATAAGAGCCAATACTCCTGATGTTGCGCCGCCCGCGCTCTTGATAAGCTTGACCAATAATGCCGCCAACTTATCCTCTTTTTTCTTCTGCTTACCCTCTTCTCGTTGAATCGCCTTTATTGCTGCAGAAGCCTTCTTCATCTGTTCGCGAAGCTTCTCAACCGCTTCAGCGCTGGCCGCACCACCTTCGCTACTCTCCGCACCTAACGACTCAAAATCAGACATGTGAATACGAATTACTAATTACTAATACCGAATTACGGGGAAAATTATAGAGCATGGGAGATTTTTAATCAAAAAAAACCCCCCGAATCGGAGGGCTTGAGATTTTTAGTAATGTCTCGACATGAGCGAATTAAATCACGCTTACGATCGTATCCTTGAAGATTCTTCTATCGTATTTCAGCTGTTTCTTCTCCTTAAATTCAACCTTGCCATCTTTAAGAGCGAAAAGCGTAAAATCTACGCCAACGCCGACATTCTTACCCGGATGAACAACAGTTCCTTTCTGACGAACTATGATTGAACCGGCTGTTACAGTTTCACCACCGAATGCCTTGATACCCAACCGTTTCGCGTTTGAGTCGCGCCCGTTTTTACTGGAGCCACCAGCCTTCTTATGTGACATCTGAAAAGTTAGTTAAAAATTTACCCGAAGAGGAGATTAAACCGGCGGGGATTCTATACGAGATTCTCGGATTTGGCAAGAGGAAATCTCATAATCCTTATCCCTAGAATAAATTGGCCGTTCCGGCTCGGCGCTGCGGAATCGTTATCCAGCTCTATATTTCGCAATCGCATCCCTATATTTCTTCAAATCCGGCCATTTCATCTTCGCGACAATGTGCAGACAATCATTAGACTCTATAACTCCAAACGCTTCCTTATCCTGAACCTTCTCGCGCAAACGCTGTGTGGCTAAGAATTTCACACTTTCCAACAACTTCGGATCTTCATCCGAATCAATAACTATTTCGACTCCCGTATTTGTATCTACCACTTTTACCTTCCAGAATCCGAAATCCGCCGCATCGCCCTCCATATGAGAAGAAGCCGAAGTTATCTCGCCTTTCTTATCCCTTTTAACCGCAGTAGCATTGCCATTTCTCCTTCTTGTTTCGCCTGTCGCAGGATCTTCTTCTGTTTCATCAATTAATTCTTGCTGATACTCTTCCGTTCTCCCAAGAGCTGTAACTCTCAATTTGATCTTTATATTCGCAGGAAGTCCATATTTCGAATGCAATTCGTCATTAACATATTTACCAATATCTTCCATTAAAGCTAATGTAGGCTTGAAAACATATTTTGCTTTCTCCGCTTCCTGATCTGTTCCATGCGAGTAAATATCGTCCAAATAACAATACACACCTTCATTCGGAGCTTTCTCCATCAATCCGGCGTCGGTAAAAACCGTGGTTAGTTCATCCCGATTCGCATCTGTAAACGGCTCAAATATAATACTTCCGACAAAATGATATTTATCCTGATGCTTTTGCCCACCTTCTTTGATTAACTCTTTTTTGTATGCCGGAAGTGCGCTTGCATCGGGATAAGATGGCAATCTGTCTCTTCTAAATCTTAATCTGAAGATCTCTTGCTGGAACCTGTTTTCATCCATCATCTCAACTGGCACTTCAACCGTGCCTGGCACGGATTCTCTTGGCAAAAGATTCTCTCTAAACCATCTCACATATCTGGGATCTCTCTGATCAAGCAATCCTGCCACAAGTAAGTCCTTCTCATCTCCGTTTTCAACAGGCATCTGGACACATTCTGCATATTTTTTACTACCCACATCACAGGCAACAATTTGAGCCTCTCTTGCTGTTATTCGAGCTTCAAGAGCTTCTCTTATAGCATCCGGAGACAACTCTTCCGTTATAGGAGTGAATTTATGAGCAGCATCAGGTATTTCAGGCTGGCCACAAGCGGCAAGACCGATCATCGCGGCCTGTATAAGCCTATTCCTCATGCCGCCCCCATCTGTCGGTTTATTTGTTCCCATAGGTTGTTATTATGTACCATATCGAGGCGTTCGTCAAGTCCTTATCTGTTATTCATGGCGTATGCTCATTGAGAACGAGGTGTTTTTCAGGTATAATTTATAGATATAAATTTACCTTAGTGAACAGAAAAATACAAAAATCGCTGTTGTCTGCCATTCTCGTGTTTTCGCTATTTATTACTCCTGTTGCCATAGCTGAAGATACTACTGAAACAGGCACCGGCAGTACTACAGAGGTTGATGATGCCACAATCCGTTCGGCTTACCTCATAATTAAACTTCAGAGCCAGCTTTCTCAGAAGACCGTTGAATACAATCAAATACAAGATCAAATAGAAGGTACTCAAGACGAACTTACTTCCGTACGAGAGGATATAGATTCGCTTCAGGATCAAGTGGATAATCTCGATGAGCTTATAGATGAATCCGAGGCGAAAATCGAGAGCGTCACTTCTCAGATAGGAGAAGCCGAAACCGACATTGCGAATATAATGGAGGAAATAGACATGAGAGAGATTCAGATTGCCGATCAGGAGGAGTCTCTTTCCGAACTTATGACGATTTTATATGTAAAAAAGAATACTTATTACGGCGAATCTGATTCTCTGAGTACTGTAAAGCTGCTTATAGCTGAAGGAAGCGTCTCAGATGTTACACAGAATGTTATTTATCTGGATATTTTCGAACAGACTTCCGAAGATCTTTTTATTGCTCTCAGTGATAATAAAGAAGATTTGGCTCAAAGACAGACCGATTTGGAAGAAAAAAAGACTGTTCTGGCCTCTCTACAAGATGAACTTTTTATTGAAAACGAGAATCTTAATATCGAACTTGAAGCAAAAGAAACCTTGCTCGAAGAAACACAAGGTAAAGAAGATATATATCAAGAACTTCTTATCTTATCAAAGCAGCAGCAGGAAGAAGTTGAAGCGGAAATGGAGGCGCTTAAGGCGAATATCGATCTTCTTCAAGGGAAAATAGATTCGACCGGCCAGACTCTTACAGAAGAACAATTGGCGGAAATCATGCAGATAAAAGCGGAAGCGCTCGCAGAAAATGGCGTTTATGGCTCTTCCGAGTTTTTGCAGCTAGACTGGCCCGTATCACCTGAAGAAAAAGGATTATCGGCTTACTTCGATGACTCTTCCTATGTTTCGGCATTCGGAGTGGCTCATCACGCAATAGACATCCCTGTTATTCAAGGTACGTCAATCGAGGCGCCTGCCGATGGGGTTGTTTACAAAGTTCAATACGATGAAGATAGTATAGGATACGCATATGTAATGATTGCTCACAGAAAAGGCGTAGTTACAGTTTACGGACATGTTTCCGCCGTTGCTGTAGCCGAAGGTGATTACGTTTATAGAGGGCAAATTATCGGACTGACCGGTGGCGTTCCCGGATCTATCGGAGCCGGATTCAGGACTACCGGAGCACATCTGCACTTTGAGGTTTGGCAGGATGGAATACTTGTCGATCCTTTGGATTATCTGGATTTATCAGAGATACCGATCGATACACTCCGAGATGATTACTTGGAGAGACTGCAAAATGCGATAGAGGCTGAAATCGAACAGATAGAAAATACACTGGAAGAACTCTATTAATCTTATGGAAATCAACGTCTTACAATCTGTTTTTATGCTTCTGGGCGGACTCGGCTTATTTATTTTCGGTATAGAAATGAATGCCGAAGGTTTGCAAAAAATCGCAGGCACTCAAATGAAAAAACTGATGGCCAAGGCGACTCAAAATAGACTTACCGGAGCTTTTGTCGGTGCGACTACTACAGCTATCTTGCAGAGCAGCACTTTTACAACATTGATGATCGCCGGACTTGTTAACGCGAATGTTCTTAACCTGACTCAGGCGGCAAGTCTTATCATAGGTGCCAATGTCGGCACTACGATTACCGCTCAGATTATAGCTTTCAAAATATCTTCTTTTGCGCTGCCTATGATTACTCTTGGCGTCGCTCTCAAATTCTTTACCAAGACCGAGAAGAAGATACTCATGGGCGATATCCTAACCGGTATAGGGTTGCTATTCTTCGGATTAAATTTAATGCAGGAAGCATTCTTGCCTCTTGCGGACAGCCCCCAGTTCCATATATTTCTAGCTAATATAAGTGGTGGTTTTTGGATAGCGTTAATGACAGGATTCATACTCACGGTACTAACTCAATCCAGCTCTGCGAGCATAGGTGTAATTATGGCGTTGGCCGGAACCGGAATGCTTGAGTTTGAAACAAGCATATCTATGGTTCTCGGAGCCAATGTAGGAACAACTTTAACAACTTTTATAGCATCTTTACGCATGAATTATATAGCAAGAAGAGCTGCGATTCTGCATATCATCTTTAATGCCGGAGGTGTCGCAATTATGATTTTATTATTCAAGCCATTCTTTTTCCTCGTATCAAAAACCATTTCGGATCCAACCGATGTTTTGAGAGGAATCGCCAATGCTCATACACTTTTCAATATAATTTCGATGTGCATTTTCCTTAGCATTTTACCTTGGCTCGTAAAAGCCGTAACTATAATTGTACCAAAAAGGAAAACCACACTTTCCGGAACACCCGCCTTTTTGCAAGGCTATTTAAAAGCTCCGGATATCGCACTTATGCACGTAAAACTAGCATGTATAGATATGCTGAAACTGACCAGATCAACTCTTGGATTTTTATCCGAATACACAGATGGTGAAGAAAAATATGAAGGAAAAATCCTCGACAACGAATATAAGATAAACACTTATCGCAACAAGACATCAAATTATTTAGCAAAAATAGCCGGAAGAAGCTTGACCGAATCGCAAGCCCAAACAGTTCCTGTTTTCCTACACATAGCGAACGATATCGAAACAATTGGTGATCAGATCAAAGATATGGCCTTTGAGATAAAACACATGCACGAGAAAAATGTTAAATTCAGTCGCCATGATGTGCATCAAATCCTTGCGCTATGCCATGACGCCGATTCCCATCTCGAAAAACTAATAGGATTACTGGATAAACCTTCTCGAAATCACGTCATAGCTCTCGAGGAAGAGCTTATAAATTTCAGACGTGACAAACTCGATACCCTGAAACCGAAAAGTCCTCATTTCAGATTTATCGTTAGGGCATTTCACAATATCACAAGGAAGGCTGTGAATGTGTTGGTGATGACGAGGGAAGTGTGAGGAAGAAGTGACATAGTTGGGGAAGTGACATAGTGACATAGTGACATAGTGACATAGTGACATAGTGACATAGTTGGGGAAGTGATATGGCTATTTTCCATGAAGATTTAATGTCTGTGTGTTATTAATCCGGTCATGTACGCACAATCTTTTAAAGATCTACTCATTTGGCAGAAATCCATTTCTCTAGTCGAGAAGATTTATTCAATTACAGGTGGACTCCCTAAAAATGAAACTCATATTCTATCATCTCAAATAAAAAGATCTGCAATTTCGATACCCGCAAATATTGCCGAAGGGTTTAAGAGAATGAGCCTTGGACAATATAAATATTTTCTTTCTATCTCGAACGCCTCCGCGGCGGAATTGGAAACCCATATTATTATTGCCGAAAAACTTTACAAAGACATAGATTTCTCGGATGTAAAAAATAGTTTAAGTGAAATACAGAAAATGCTTACGTCATTCATACGCAAAATATGAACTTAACTCTTCTTCTATGTCACTATGTCACTTCCCCCTACTTCCCCTACTTCTTCTGTTACTTCTCCAAGACTTCTTTATATTCCAACTTATAAATATGCAAGAAGGTCAACGCCAAGATTAATGCGAAGGGGCCTAGGATAATTCCCTTGAATCCGGCAGTAAAAATGCTTCCCAAGATAACAAAAAATGTGAGGAGCGGATACATGTGCGCTTTTCCACCAATTAAATAAGGCTTAACTATATTATCTACCGTAGAAACAACTGCGATCGCCCATATCGCCAAGAAAATTCCTGCGACCCAGTGTCCGCTAAGAAGCAAGAATATAACTATCGGAATCCACACTATTGTAGTCCCGAGATAAGGGATTATAGAGAAAAATGCCGTAATCGTACCCCAGAAAACAGAGTTATCCACGCCGGCTATCGCATAACCGACTCCCGCAACAAAACCTTGCATGATTGCAGCTCCGAAAATGCCATAAATTATCGCTTTGCTTATTATCGCCAATTGCTCAAAAAGGACTTTTTGATATCTGTTAGGCAAAGGCATTATGCTTTTTATGTATTTGATTATACGATCTCCGTCTTTCAAGAAATAGAACAACGACAAAATCATTACAAACAGATGTACCAGCAAAACTGAAACTTTTTTCGCTATGCTTGTAGTTCCGGAAACTATTTTGGTACCTATTGTTTGAGTTGCTGAAGAAAGCGCTTCCACAAGATCTCCTCGCGTAATCGGCGAGTATGCTTCCATTTTATCCAGATAATCTCCCACTATACTATCTCTAATCATCTCAGGCAAAAGATGTATATTGTCTATTTCGTAAGATGAAAGCTTCCTGTCTATTGCGGAAACCGCTGTAACCGTTTCGGCCGAAATCAGAGATATCAACATCGATACTATTCCGATAACCACCGTGAGAATTATTATTGTGCTTAGCAGCGCACCGAGCCATTTAGCTTTTCCCTTAAAGAGTTTATGCCAAAGTTTCTGCAGAGGACCTACGGCCGAAGCCAAAATTGCCGCCATAATAATCGTCACTATAAAAGGCGAAATAATATAAACGATATAACAGATCAAAAGCAGCACGACTCCCACCAAAAAATACTTGGAGAGGTTGCCTATAACCAAACTGTCTTCCACGTTCTTGGAAGTACGCAGTTTTTCCAAACTTGTTTTATGTTTCACCATTTTGTTTTTGTTTATTTTCTAGCGAGTATGTTAGCATAACATCGATTTAACAAACAAATATGAAAAAAACCTTATCTATTCTTTTAATCTCAATTCTTATGGTTGGAATGTTTGGATGCAGTACGAAAAAATTCGATCAAACTGCGACGCCGGAAAAGGGCGATACGATCGCAACGATTACAACAACTATGGGTATTGTAAAAATTAAATTCTTCGAAGATCTTGCTCCTGAAATCGTTAAAAACTTCACCACTCTAGCGCAAGACGGATATTATGACGGGCTTGTTTTCCACAGAGTCATAGAAGGGTTCATGATCCAAGGCGGAGACCCAAAAGGCAATGGCACCGGTGGACATAGTTATAAGGGAGAAGGTACGACTCTTGAAGATGAAATTGCGCCCGAGTTATCTCATGTACGAGGCGCTATTTCGATGGCTAATCGTGGACCTGATACAAACGGAAGCCAATTTTTCATAGTTCACAAAGATGCTACTTATCTTGATGGTGGATATTCGATCTTCGCGCAGGTTTATGAAGGCATGGACATCGTCGATTCAATTGCCGTCGTAGATGTTGATAGCAATGACAAGCCATTAACTGATGTCGTAATCGAGAGTATCGAAATAACAACTCTGTAATTCTACACATGAAAATTGCAATAATCGGAGGCGGTGCGGCAGGTATGATGGCTGCCGCAACAATTAGCGAAAAACAGTCTGATGCGGAGGTTTTTTTGATAGAAAGGAATCCTGAATTGGGCAAGAAGGTTATGCTGACAGGTGGTGGAAGATGTAATCTCACGACAGGTATTCCCGACCTATCGCTTGTATTGAATAGATATCCGCGCGGAGGGAAGTTCCTTAATTCGGCAATGAGAAATTTTCCACCGGAAGATGTTCGGAATTTCTTCGAAGAGCATGGTGTGGGATTAAAGGTTGAGGAAGACATGAGGGTTTTCCCTGCTTCCGACGAGAGTCGAGACGTTGTTGATGTTTTTGGAAGAATTTTTTCTAAAAATAATAATGTCCATGTCGTATTAAGCAGACCGGTACAAGAGGTTTCCAAACAAGATTCAGGTTTTTTACTTACTTGTGGCGGACTTAAAATAGAAGCTGACAAATTGATAATAACAACCGGAGGGAAAGAAGGTGGCGGACATGATTTCGCCAAGTACTTTGGTCATCACGTCTCCCCTCTCGCACCCAGCCTGAATGCACTCGTTATCAAGGAAGAGTGGACTCATGAACTTGCCGGAGTTTCTATTGAGCGCGCACGTTTGAGTGTAGGGAAAAATTCTTTTGTCGGACCTTTTGTATTTACGCATAAAGGTGTTAGCGGACCTGCTGTTTTCGCGATATCTTCCATGACAGCTTTTGATAATCCTACTCAGCTCACTATCGATTTTGCGCCTGATATGACTTTCCCTGAATTCGAGGCGGCGTTCAAGAAAGAGGTCGTTGATAATCCGAAAAAGCTTTTTCGAAATACTGCCTCCATGTTCATGCCGAAATCTGTTGCTGATGTTTTGTGCGAACGAGAATATCTGGAGAAAAAACACAATGGCGAGATCAGCAAGGGTCAGATGACAAAAATGATTGAACTTATTAAGCATTTTCCGCTTACTATCTCGGGACGCGTTCCGGGAGACGAGTTCGTAACCGCAGGGGGGATTTATTTGGATGAAATCAACCCTCGCACTATGGAGTCTAAGCTTTGCTCGGGACTTTATTTTGCAGGAGAAGTTCTCAATATAGATGGCGTTACCGGAGGATTCAATCTTCAAGCGGCTTGGGCGACCGGGAGGCTTGCGGGAGAGAGTGCGTGCGAGTAAAATTTGGTTGTGTAATTTTTTAAAAAATATCAATGATAACCACTCTCGTTTCCATTTTGTTTTTCGGGATGTCGTTTCTTATTTTTACCTATGTCATCTCGTCGATTTTCAGTAAAAACCACTTAATCACACAGGAGGATATATCCGGCATAATGTTACCGAAATATCTTTTATGGACCATTTTATTAGTGGTCGCGGGATACAATTTTTTCATGTATGACTTACTACATATTGAAGACAGCGTTTTCGGTATAGGATTCGGCTTGTTTCATGTTTTTGCGCTGATTGGAATCCTTCTATCTTTCCCGAAAGAGAAAAGGACAATCCTCGTTTATACGCTTGTAATCGCAGGAATAGTTGCTTCTTTCGGATCAGTCTTCAGAGCCAGCGAAATGGTGCAAGTCTTCAATTTGTTCATAATGAGAATCAGCTGTTTAACTCTCGGCTTTGTTTATATTCTAAACGAGGTTCAATGGAGCGGACTATGGATCCTTAGAAACGCATGGGCAATCGTAATGAGAGGTTTCAGACATCTTATAGTTTTGGCCAAAATGATTTCGCAAAAAAAAGGTGAAAAAAGATCGCACATTCTCAAAATAATCAAAACATCTGCAATAACGCTTATAGTATTTCTGATCTTCACATTACTTCTGTCGCAAGCCGACCCTATATTCGATCAAATGATGACAGAAGTTAGAGAGCAACTTATTGAAAGAACTTTTGTATCTATCGTACTGGGTTTATTGCTTTTTGCCATCTTAACGTACAAGATCAAAACCGATAAAAACATTGAACATAAGCTCAGCGTACTGGGATTCTATGACATAGCTGTTCCCGTTTCTGTTCTCGTCTTGTTATTCGCGGGATTTTTGTTCATACAGTGGAAATATCTTTTCGCTTCAAACGTCGATTTCCAAGCTTTTGACATAACCTATTCGGATTATGTGAGGAAAGGGTTTATAGAGCTGCTTGTGACATCTTTTTTCGGCAGCATGATCGCTTATTTGACAGTCATCAAATCTAATGAAACAGACAGCAAGAGTCGCTTCTTTTTTCTCAAAACCGCCAATATAGTTCTGATAGTTCAGTTGTTCGCATTGCTCGGATCCGCTCTCAAGAGAGACCTGCTTTATATAGATATATACGGCATAACCCGAGTCAGAATAGCCGGAGGAGTTTTCTTGGCATGTTTGGCTGTATTTTTCACGCTTGTGCTTCTTATGAATCTGTTCAGAAGGATGAAAGAAAAACATCTTTTCATAGGAATCGGGGCGATACTCATGTCGGCTTTTATTGCCGTAAATGTCATAAATATAGACAAGATTATCGCTGATGCAGTACCGCCGGAAGGAAGAGATGCCGATTATTTTTATATAAACAATCTCTCCGCGGATGCCATATCTGGGTGGGAGAATTCAATCTACGATTCAAGCGTATTTCTTGATGATATAATATCAAAATCCGAACTGACCGAAGACGAAAAAACTTCGCTCGCCAGCACCAAACTCGCCTTAATCGCTCTGCAAAACAATAGAGATATCATTAACGCCAAATTTTCTTCAGAATCGGACTTCCAATCCTATATCACGGAATTAAACAAATCGGCATACGACTATTGGACCGGAAATGTAAATTCGAGACCGCTTGAGGCGGAAAGATCTTGGACTTCTTGGAATCTGACCGAGCATAACGCTTATCTCGATATGCAAGATAATAGCCTCTTGTTCTATGATGGACTCGATTGCTTGATCAACGAGATTGCCGACTATCAGCTGACGAATCTTATTGATCTCTGGTCTTATGAAGATGACAGGCTTAATTCATTCGAATATCCTCTTGTAGATTTGAATTTAAGAGGATCAACCTATTATAATACTTATGACATGATATTCGTAGCGATAGAAGAGGCTCCAGAAGAACTCAGCAACAAGATAGAAGAGGCCTATACAACTGAGCATGGATATTATGACCAACCTACCGATGATGAATTTAGAAAAGATGAGTTCGGCGTACTTGCGGAACTCAAGGCGATGCATATTCCGACTTCTTGCGGTATAAAATAAATTTTAACCCTAAATCCCTATGGCTTCCGACTCATCAATGGACATCATTTGCGATTTCAATGTTCACGAGCTGACCAATGCCGTCGATCAGGCGCGGCGTGAGATCTCCACAAGATATGACTTAAAAAGCCTCGGTATAACAATCGACCAGACGGAAGATGCTATCACTATCACAACACCGTCGGAATATTCGCTTAATGCAGCTTTTGAAACCTTGCTTCAGAAAGTCATAAACAGGAAACTTTCACCAAAGATTCTCAATAAAAAAGATATGGAGAAAATGGGCGGCACTACCGTGAGATACAAGGTTGAATTGGTTAAGGCTCTCGATCAAGAAAGTGCCAAGAAAGTATCGGCTGTCATAAGAGAAAAATTCCCAAAAGTGAAGCCGAGCATCCAAGGGCAAGCGGTTCGTGTAACATCTAAATCGAGGGATGAATTGCAGGGAGTTATTGCGATGCTAAGAACCGACAAGGTAATCGACTTGCCGTTGCAGTTCACGAATTATAGGTGAGGAAGAAGTTGGAGAAGTGACGTAGTGACATAGTGGCGATTCTCTGATTTTATTCCGAAAATCTCACGGGGATTCGAATTTCTTCATCGTTTTCCGGCAAGCCGGATGGATTGTCTTTACGCAAAATCAACTCGCCTGCGAGCGCGTCTGTTGTGAATTCAAGCGTGCCTTCAAAAGGTACAAGTTCTTCCGTCTGCCAGTCGCTCAACGCTTGCACAAGCCCTTGCGCTATTACCGTACCATTCGCATCCACAAGTTCGACCGGGAAAGTCGCTTCAAAAAACCAAGTTCCAACCGCAGAGCCTTGTATAGCGAGAGGGCTCGATATCTCGACGTTCGGCTGAGGATCGGAGACTGTGATGTCTGCCGTTTCGGCAGGCTGTGCTTGACTGCAGCCTGAAAAAGAAATCAACATTGCCAAGGCTAATCCGAGAAAATGTTTTTTCATGTTTGTTGTTATATAAAATAAATGATGCTGCTCCAAATAGACTTTAATCCAAAAAATATCAGCAATAAAGCAAATATCTTGAATACCGTACCAACAAGTTTTTGCTTCAATAACAAGGGTCTGAATTTCGAAAAAATATAAGACAATATTACTACTGACATCAACCATCCGATCTCGAACAGTATCAAAAACAGCATGTGTCCAAACGAAATCATTTGTTTTAATTCAAAAGCTCTCGGCACGCAAATCGTTATCCAGAAAATCCAGAAAGCTCCATTCAGGACCGTAAGCAATAGCAGTTTCGAAAATGAAAAAATCTCTTTTTTTTCGCTTGAAATCTTCTCAATCCCCCACACCTGTTTCGCAATCCAGAACAAAACGATCGCTCCACCGAAAGATATAATGTAAAAATAATCTGTCGGAATATCCCATGCAAAAAAGAACATCAACACTAAAACAGCCACGAGCGACTCTGCGATCAAGGCCTTCAGAGCCACAATCAAACTTCGTCTGAAGCCTTTGTTCAAGACTTCCGTGAATATTGCAGTCAAAATCGGCCCCGGCACGGCACCGCCGATAATTCCGAGCGTAAGAATTTCAAGAATTTTCAAGAGGAGAGTCTCGTACATGCAAATTTTATAAAACCTTTACTGTATGGCATTAGAACTATATATTCTTGTTTAGTAATTTAATAAAGACATTATGACAAATACTGAAGACATAACTCCTGAAGGAGAGAATCCAAAAACAATAGGTTTGAGACATATGCGACCTCAACCTCCACGCACACTTGGAAAAGGTAATATGGGTCGAGGGATGATATTCAACAACAAGATGTCGATCAAGAAAGGGAATCGAGGAAGATAGTATTACAATCCGCAGACCTCCGTCATCGAAGGACAATCTTGCGCTGTCTCCATGCATGTTGTTTTTTCGCCGTCCCATGACTTACACTCCTCCATACATGACGAGTATCCCTGATCCAATAATTCTTGATTTACGGTTGGTACGAGCGATAAGCACTGACTATTGTAATTATTACATGCCGCGTCGCAGTTATTACCCGTTTCTTCAGTAAAAAGACATTGTGAAATCTTTTCTTCGATTTTTCCACAATCCGTCTCTGACTTTATCTCATCCAAAACATCCCCGCCGCAGTTATTGCATTTTTCTTTGCAAGCTTCCGGCGTGACGTCAGCGCACATTCCGGATATCTGTTCGCATGTTGATTCGCAACTATCGCCTTGCACCTGATTATTGCTGGCACAAGAACTTAATGAGAGAACCGCTAGTGACAAAACCATGACGGGTAATATTTTTTTCATAACTGTTTGTTATAGGATTCTTGGATGTTTTGATTGTATACTCCACACCGCATATAATTCAACCATGGAACTTATAGCTACATGTACATTCGGCCTTGAGAAGCTTGTCCGCAACGAACTTAAAAATCTCGGGCTGTGGATCGCTTCCGTCGAAGATGGGAAAATTACTTTTGAAGCTGATGAAGAAGGTTTGATAAAAGCCAATTTGTGCTCTCGCATGGCTTCCAGAATCCAATTGAAAGTCGGCGAGTTCGACGCGACAACATTTGATCAATTATTCGATGCGGTATCCGAATTCAAATGGGAAAACTGCATAGAAGTTTCAGATAGATTTCCCGTCCAAGCGACCAGCGCAAAATCCTTACTTCATTCCGAACCTGCAATACAGAGCATTGTGAAAAAAGCTGTTGTGAAGAGACTTCAGCGTGTTTACGCCACGGATGTTCTTCCTGAAAATTCAGACGCGCTTTATCAAATAACCGTTAAGTGCATCAAAGATCATTTCACGGTCTCAATAGACACTTCCGGAGAGGCTCTTCACAAACGAGGATACAGATCTATTGCCAATGCCGCACCTATGAAAGAAACTCTCGCGGCCGCGATGATAAATCTCTCGGATTGGGATCAGGCGCGCACTCTTATCGATCCGTTTTGCGGTTCCGGAACAATACCGATCGAAGCCGCACTTATCGCAAAAAAGATGGCTGCAGGCTTAAACCGCGAGTTCGCTTTTGAGACGTGGCCATGGATTCCTCAGGATAAAATCAAACAGGTGCGAGATGAATTGAGAGCGGCGCAACTTGCAGATGTTATGCCAAAAATTTTCGCGTTCGACATAAATCCCGATACGATTGAAATAGCAAAAGAAAACGCACGCAAGGCCGGTGTCGATGACATCATAGTTTTCAAATGCGTTGATTTTAACAATTTGGATTTCAGAAATTTCAAAAACTGTACCTTCGTCACGAATCCTCCCTATGGCGAACGACTTGAGGAGGAGGCATATGTCACGAAGATGTATCAGACGCTTGGAGAAAAATTCCGCCAAACCAAAGACTGCTCGCTCTTCTTAATCACTTCCCGTCAGGACTTCCCTCGGTTGTTCGGTCGCCTCGAAGATAAAAACCGAAAGCTCTTCAATGGGAATCTGAAGTGCTATTTGTATGAGTATCGGTGATCTGCTGGGGCGGTAGGAAGTTTTGGTTACTAATTCGTTTTTTTTGCAAGACCCTGTAGCCTTTCTTTCTGTTCATTTTCCTGCTTAATTTGTCTATCCTTTATTTCTTCATCTGTAAACAATCGCTCTTCATTTAAAGACTTGGCAAGAGACGCTGCTTCTGGCTGAATCGCCTTTATTGTCTCTTTCATATCATCAACCCCAGAGAATTTACCGTTAGAAGCGAGGAATAAACCCATTTCTATCCCATTAGCATGATGCTGCCAAACCTTAACCTGAGATTTATGAATTTCTTTTTCTTTGAAGATCAAATCTTTTTCCTTAATAGAAGAAGCCAAATGGCACTCCGCATCCACTAATGAAAGCCTATGGCTTGAATGCAGTACCTCTGGCACACGAGAAAATTGATGAATGGCGAGATTCTTTACGAAGAGGCATTACATATCATTTTCCAAATACGAATCTCTTAATAACAGGTGGCGTTGATGATGTTTGGATTACACCTGATGGCGAGCTAATTATCGTTGATTACAAGGCTACATCTAAGGAGGCTGAAGTTACGACTGGCAAGATGGCTATAAACGCCAAATGGAGGTCTATCAGTGGCTTTTCCGACAGAATGGGTTCAAGGTCTCCCCTACCGGATACTTCGTGTATTGTAATGGTGTTACTGATAAAGATATGTTTGATGGGAAGCTGGAATTTAATATCAAACTCCTGCCCTACAAAGGCGATGATTCGTGGGTGGAAGGGACGATTAAAGATTTACACAAATGTTTGAATGGAAGTAAGATTCCGGAGTCGGGAGAGAATTGCGATTATTGTGCTTACCTGGAGGCAGTGAAGAGTATTTAATTTTCAACCTATATTAAACTCAAATGGAAGACGATGATGATGACTATAGGCCAAAAACCATAAAAGAAGCCGTAGAAAGATTCATAGAGCTTTGGGATAATGCAGATATAGAGCTATTAATTGAATCTCCAAAAAGCTATATGAAGTTCCTATATTCTAATATGGAAAAAGATGTAATAGAAAGGTGTGAATTATCAAAGGACAATTTATCTCTTTTGGAAGATTGTGGATCACCAGATATGCCGATAAAAGAAGCGGCACATGTAATAATAAAAGATCTTTGGGAAGAGTTTCACTCATAACCTCCCCCTGTTGCATCATAACAAGTTAACTGTAATAATATTATTTGGACGTCGTTTAATATTCCACAAAATATGAGCAAGCAACCAAAGCCAGACTCGAAAAAATACATAGATTTAATTTCCGAAATTCAAAAAGGACAAATAAAAGTTCCTAAATTCCAGAGAAATTTCGTTTGGAGTCTAGATAAAACAGCTAAATTGTTAGATAGCATCCTCAAGAGTTATCCAATCGGAACATTTATTTTGTGGGAAACCAACGAAAGATTAAATGACATCAAAAACATTGGCAATCTCGAGCTTCCTGCAATCCCAGATGGGACCAAGGTACAGTATGTTTTAGACGGTCAACAACGAATTACTTCTCTTTATTCTGCTTTTCTGGGTGCACAAATCAAAAAAGAGGGAGAAAAGAAAATCACAGATTATGCGAATATCTTTGTGGACTTAGAAGGAGATGTTGAAAACAATGATGAACAGATTGTTGTTTCGGAAGAACCTGAAGGTATTTTCATTACACTCCATGAAATACTTAATTTCAACGATCATTTTCTCGAAATAAAAGAAAAATATTCCGATGAACATTTAAAGAAAATCCACTTGTATTCACAAGCATTTTCGACCTACGATTTTTCGACAATTGTTCTTCGAAAAGAAGATATAGATTCAGCTATTGAGGTTTTTACAAGAATAAACACGGGTGGGCAAACGCTAACATTGTTCGAAATCATCTCTGCAAAAACCTACGACGAGGAACAGAAGTTCGATATGGAGGATAAATTCAGAAAGCTAATGGAGACACTGACAGAACGAAAATATAATGGCATATCAAGCTCTGTCATTTTGAGCATTTTGTCTCTCGTTTTAAGCAAGAATAAAGAATGTAAGCGAAAAACCATTTTACAGCTTGAAAAACAAAGCATTATTGATACTTGGGATAATGTTATTTCCGCATTAAAAGAAAGCATAGATTATTTTCGTTCAGTTTACCGCATCCCTGTTTCTGCAATTTTGCCCTACGATTCGCTTTTAGTCCCGTTTGCTTACTTTTTTTATTATCAAAAAGAGAAACCGAAAGGCGAACAAGTAAAATATTTAGAAGAGTTTTTTTGGCGTATTTCGCTTTCTTCCCGATATTCCAGTTCGACTGAATCAAGATTAGCACGAGATGTAAAACGAATTGATGAAATATTAAAAGGTAATCGTCCAAATTATGATGATATAAAAGTAGATTTAAACTCGCCCAAAGATTTAATAGAAACTAGCTTTAGCGCGGGAAGTAGTTACTGCAAGGCTGTTTTATGTTTATTGGCATATCATGAACCGAAAGATTTCCAAGACAACGGAAGAGTCATTTTAGATAACTCATGGTTAAAGATTGCAAATAGCAAAAATTTTCATCATTTTTTCCCAAAAGCATATTTAAGAAAAAATAATATTGGGAACGAGAACAGCCTGGTTAATATTTCTTTAGTAAGCGCTGACTTAAACAAGCGTAAAATCAAAGCAAAAGCCCCATCTGTTTATGTACAAGACTTTTTAGATGAGAATTACGAATTACCAACGACCTTAAAATCACATTTAATTGAGGATTTAGACGCTTTTGGACTCAAGAGTGATGATTACTTGGTTTTCTTGGAAAAACGTGCCGATATAATGTTTAAGGAACTTAAAGATAGAATTGATTTAAGGCATAAGGAAGATAGGAAGGAAGATGATCTTAGGGAGTTGATTTCAAGAATTGAAGATGAAAAACTGGAAATGAAATCAACATTAAGGTTTGATTTATTAGAAGGAAGTATTAACAAGAAGTTGGAATATGTCGTTGCCAAAACCATTTCCGCTTTTTTGAATAGCGAGGGTGGAACTCTAATCATCGGTGTTGATGATGATGGGAATATATTAGGTCTCGAAAAAGACATGGAAACTCTTTCTAAACAAAATTCAGACGGATTCGAATTGCATTTAAGGCAAGTAATAAAGAAATACCTGGGTGAAAATTATGAAAAATATTTAAAAATTTCTTTCCCAAAGATTGAAGATAAAGAAATATGTCTTATCAAAATATCAAAAAGCGGGAAACCTGTTTTTGTAAATTTTGAAGGCAATGAAAGTTTTTTTGTTCGTATTGGCAACTCTTCTATCCCTAAAAACAGACAAGAACAAAGCGAATACGAGAAACTGCATTGGAATTGAGATAATCAACACCTTCGGATCACTCTTGTTAAAATCTACCGTTGCACCACTCGGGGGTATACCACCTGCATCACTCCTCTTTCACCGTACAACCTAAGTACTACAACTTATACATAAGCTGGTCCGCACTTCGTTCCATAAGGTGCGGTAGGATGACGCTTGCCACGCTTCGCGTGTCTGCGCTATGCGCCTGCGTCGCTCGGTCATTTTGTAGTGTAGCACTCCAAAACGACGCTCGCTATCCTCGGCGCCCGAACCAAGGTTCTCATCCTTCACTCTAACAGAAACAATCCCTTACCTCATGAATGAGGTGCGGGCTTGTTTTGGTTGGGGCGGTAGGATTCGAACCTACGGATGGCGGCTCCAAAGGCCGCTGCCTTACCACTTGGCGACGCCCCAAAAATCTTTACTGTGCAAATTTATACGGTTTCGAGAGGTTTTTCAAGAAGTTCTGGGAATTTCAGTGTTTTTTAGACTCTTTCCATTCGTCAACTACTGCATCCATTGCGCTTTGTATGTCTTTATCAACTTCAATTCTCTCTACTTTTGATTCTTTCATGTTCATATTATTAAATCACTTAATCCCGAATCTAAAGATTCTTGCAGTTTTTTCTGCAGATTATCTTTATTTTGATACATATCAAGATCCTCCATTTCATCATCTATAGACTGCATACCCATCACCTTAACAACCACCCTCTTTCTCCTCTTTCCATCAAACTCAGCATAATAAACCTGTTCCCATGGACCAAGATCTAATTTGCCTTTTGTAATAGGAAGAATCACCTGATGTCCTAGCAATAACCTCTTCAAATGCGCATCTCCATTATCCTCTCCGGTCTGATGATGCCTGTACTCTTTTCCTTCTCGTCCATATACGCCGTAAGTCGGCGCAAGTTTTTCGACCCAGTCCTGTATGTCTTCAATCAATCCGTTCTCCGCATCGTTCACGTAAACCGCCGCCGTAATATGCATAGCTGAAACCAGCACCATTCCTTCTTCAACACCGCTCTCTTCAACTACTTGTGCGACTTTATCTGTTATCCTTATGAATTCCTGGCGTTTTTCTGTATTAAACCAGAGATAATCGGTATGAGTTTTCATAACTGATTTTTATTTATATATATCATGATCCCCTACAGCCAAGAGAGATACTTCCTTTTCAGATTTATATAAAAAAACTATTCGATACTGATAGTTAACCGAGAAGCTATATAAACCTTTTAACTTACCTTTAAGCTTATGAGTCTTTAGGAAAATATGACTGGGATTCTCTGTAAAAAGTCCAATTTTCTCCTTCACTTCTTGCTGAAGAGAACTCGGCAGTTTCTTGTAACTTCTAACAAAATTCGGCTTATAAGATATTTTGATCATGTTTTAGAGTTTTTTAGCCAATGCATCCAAATCCCCTTCGAGATCAGGTTCGTTCATAGCTTTTCGAACGTCTTGCACGGCTTGCTCTTCCAAATACATTTTTATCGCCTGTCTTACAGCTTCGGCCTTATTAGAGGCAAGTCCTCTCTTCACGAGAGATTCTATACCTTTTTGCATTTCTTCCGAGAGAGGAACAGATAGTGTACTCATCGTTATGTATGATGTTATCATATTACGATATAATATTATCATGTATTTAGACTTTCTGCAAACCGTTTACGCCATCTTTTTAGCATGCTGACATTAAAAAAAGATGGAAAAGAGCACGTCCCATTTCGCGTAACCAAACTACTTGCTAAAATAGTCTCATGGAAAACAAAAAGATTGCGCAAATTTTTCAGGAGATCGGAGACATCCTTGAACTCAAAGGCGACAATCCTTTCAAAATAATCGCTTACAACAAAGCAGCTCAAGTCATATCGAATTATCCTTATGATTTGAGAGAAATTTACAAGAAAGATCCGGATCTTGTTAAGCAAATCCCCGGTATCGGAGAATCGCTTGCCGTTAAGATAGAAGAGATCCTTGCAACCGGCGACTGCCAGAAGCATTTGAAACTTGTGAAAGAGATCAAACATGGCGTGCTCGACATCATGCGCCTGCGCGGGATTGGGCCGAAGAAAACCAAGCTTTTTTATGACAAACTAGGCATAGATTCGGTTCAGAAGCTCAAGAGTTATGCACGGCGCGGACTACTCCGCGAACTCACGGGAATGGGCGAGAAAAGCGAGCTTGCAGTCCTCGAAGCGATTGAGGCTTACGGAAGGCTAAAAGCTCGCATGCCAATAAGTGATGCGCTTAATATCGCGGAAGAGATTGTGAGTTTTTTGCGTAAATCTCCCGAAGTCAAAAAAGCCGAGTATGCGGGAAGCCTTCGCAGACGTCTCGAAACTGTCGGTGATATAGACATCTTGGCTTGCGGTAGCCCGAAAATAGTCGAACATTTCTGCTCGTTTCCGGAGGTGGAGCATATCGAATCTAAAGGCGATACAAAAGCGACTGTCGTTCTCAATAGCGGAATTCAGGTTGATTTGCGAGTTGTTCCGATCGATAGTTTTGGCGCGGCGCTCTACTATTTCACAGGTTCCAAGGCTCACAATATTGCGACACGAAAAATAGCGCAGAAGATGGGACTGAAAATAAACGAATATGGAGTTTTTAATGGCAAAAAATGTGTTGCCGGCAAAACCGAGGAGGAAATTTTTAAATCAATACATCTCCCCTACATCATTCCGGAAATGCGCGAGGATATGGGTGAAATAGAACTTGCCGCAAGCCGCGAGTGGAAGAAATTCAAACCAATCGAAATCTCCGATATTCAGGGCGACCTACACAGCCATACCAATTGGTCGGACGGATCACTCGATCTCGAACAAGCCGCTCTGGAAGCCAAGAAACGCGGATACACATACTTGGCGATCACAGATCATTCCGGCTCACTCAAAATCGCACATGGCCTAGATAAGATACGGCTCGAGGCGCAAATGAAAGAAATCGATAAATTAAATAAAAAACTTCGCGGAATCGTACTCTTGAAAGGTGTTGAAGTGGATATTTTGAAAGACGGTTCTCTCGATATGCCAGACTCTGTCTTGAAGAAATTGGATATCGTTGTGGCATCCGTTCACACATATTTCAAACTGACCGCAGAGGAGCAAACCGCGCGCATAATTCGAGCGATTCAAAATCCGTTTGTGAATATCTTGGGCCACCCCACAGGCAAACTGCTCGGCATGAGAGAGGCTTATGAAGTTGATCTTATGACGGTGATGCGCGCCGCGCGCGCGAGGGACGTTGCGCTTGAGCTCAACTGTAATCCAAAGAGGTTGGATTTGAATGCGCAAGTGCTTAGGGCGGCGCGTGATATGGGACTTATGATTTCGCTTGATACTGATGCACATGGGTCGTCGCAATTGGAGTATATTGAGTACGGTGTGCATATGGCGAGACGCGGTTGGCTTGAGAAAAAGAATGTTTTGAATACAATGGAACTCCAATCATTAAAGAAATTTTTGAGACATGGATAGATTTTACAAGAAAATCAAGCTTGAGGTTGGTGAGACTGTAGAGGTAAAAGATGCCGACTTCGCGCATCAGGTGAATCGTGTTTTGCGCGTTAGAGTCGGAGAGAAAATTGCTGTTTTTAACGGGGATGGAATTGATTTCTTGTGCGAAGTTGCAGGTTTTGGAAAGGATAGCGTTTCGCTCAAGGTTCTCGATAAGGTTGCGACCGATTGCGAGAGATCTGTGCGCGTGCATTTATATCAGGCGATTCCGCATACATGGTCTAAATTCGAGGACGTTATTAAGAAATGCACTGAACTTGGAGCGGTGAGTTTTTATCCTATGAAAACCACGAGGAGCGAGACTTTTCTTAAGAGCGGAGAAGAGCCTGCGAAGAAAGAAAGGCTGATTAGGATTCTCGTCGAGGCGACAGAACAATGCGGAGGAGGAGTTGTGCCCGAGCTTGAGAATGTTGTTGGGTTTGAAGAGGCTTGCAAGAATGCAAAAGGCGCAAAAATTATGGCTTATGAAAAAGCTTCCGCTAAAAGTCTTGGCGATTTGAAGTTTGGAGATGAGGTCAGTGTTTTTGTCGGACCCGAAGGTGGATTTACGCCGGAGGAGGCAGGGATTTTTGAACGTGAAGGCGGAGAGGTTTTTCATCTGGGAAAAAGAATTCTAAGAACTGAAACTGCACCGACTGCGATACTTGGGAAAATATTTTTCTAATAGTGCGGAATTCCGCACCTTATTATTGGCTTGTTTTGCAAGGCAAAACTCATTTTATGCAAGGGTTGCCACTTCACTTCCCTATTCCTGTATGTTATAAGAGCTTCTGCGAATTTTTAACCAATATAAAAATGAAGAAAATCGCCGTCTTGTTGTCGGTTTTGGCGCTTGGCAGCCTGTTCGCAGGTTGTTTGACTGAACAACAAGAGATCACGTTCACAACACAAGCGTACTCTTATTTGGCTCCGGCAACAGATACGCTGGACTTCACAACTAAGTACGATACAAATGCGTACATCTCCAAGGTTGTATGTGCTGATGAAGAGACTCTGAATACAAACGGCCCAGCTCTTATGAGCGCTTACGCTAAGCCGGAAACTCCTGCAACAGGAACCGCTTTCAATCTTGAACTTACGAAACTGGATAAATTCGAAGGAAACCTTTGCGATGTTTATGTCATAGCTTACGACGAATCAACAACTGAAGAGATTGAAGCGACTGTAAGAGTAAATATCGGTACAGAAGCTGTATCTGATATACCGGCGGCTTGTGATGCCACAGCCGGAGAGTGCCCAGTTACTGAGGAACCAACTGATACGACAACTGATACGACAACTGATTCGACTGTTATCGACGATATTACCGTAGTAACGACAGATCCGGCTACTGACGTGGCAACGGATACAGCAACAGATGTTGTTGCTGAATAATTCATTCTAATTTCAGCAAGCCCTCAAATGTATCTATGTTTGGGGGCTTTTTTTTGGTAAACTCCTTACGATTCACCCCGACATTCATGAACAAAAAAATTGAACAATTCATCGAGATTTTCGCTCAGGAAAACCAAAAACACAACCTTTGCAAATTCGATACGAAAGAGGCTTTTATGTCGCGTCACATTATGGACTCGTTCGAAAGCGGCCAGTTCCTAGGAGGCGCCAAGAAGGTTATGGATCTCGGTACAGGAGGCGGATTACCCGGAGTGGTTTTGGCCATTCAATATCCCGACAAGAACCTAACTCTGGTCGATTCAACTCATAAAAAATGTGCTTCTATCGGCCTTATGATCGACTATCTTGAACTCACCAATATAACCGTTATTTGCGAGCGGGCCGAAAATCTTGCACACAATCCGATTCATCGCGAGAAATATGATGTTGTCGTAGCGCGTGCGCTCGCTCCCCTGCCCGTCCTTCTCGAATATGCTTCCGGTTTTATACATACTGGTGGAACTCTAATCGCTTATAAAGGGCCGAAATATATGGAAGAGCTTGAGCAATCCAAGCGAGAAATGGCTGAATTCGAGATGGAAATGGAAAAAATCCACCACTACAAACTGCCGAATGACGAGATCGATCGGGTGATTTTAATTTTCAAAAAAACAAAACAACTAAAAGATATTTACCCACGTCAAAATGCAAAGAAGAAGATCTTATAAAAAAAGAGGCTACAATCCGCAAGACAAATTCTTCCACAAAGCGAAAGAAGAAGGCTATCGAGCCAGAAGCGCTTATAAACTGAAAGAAATTCTCGAGAGATTCAGGATCATCAGGGCAGGATTCAATGTCCTCGACTTGGGCTCGGCTCCGGGGAGTTTCATACAAGTTATAAGCAAGATTGTCGGGCCATCAGGCACGGTTGTCGGGATAGACCTCAAGGAGATTGAACCTTTTGGGGCCAGCGAAGCTCTGAAAAATGTTACAACTTATGTCGGCGATATATTCGATTTCGATTATCTCGAATCGATTTTGGGAGCACAAAGATTCGACGCGATTACGTCCGACCTGATGCCAAATACCACAGGTATTAAGTTTTTGGATCAAGACAGCAGTGTCGATCTGAATATTGCCGCTCTACGCGTTGTACGCAAGCACCTCAAACCCGGCGGATCCGCGATATTTAAGATATTCAATAGCAATGAATTAAGGAGATTTCTGTCAGATGCAAAAAGAGATTTTCGAGATGTTCGCGCCATGAAACCGGAAGCCGTAAGGTCAACAAGTAAGGAGATTTATATAATAGGCATGGGGCATAAGGGAGAAGGCAGAAGAGCTTGATTGGAAATCATCGAATAGCTATAATTTTATTTGTCTTTTTATTTTTTTCTAATGGCAAAAAAACTATTCCGCACCGAGAAGGATGCTCTCGGAGAAATTTCAGTTCCGACAGATGCTTACTATGGCTCTTTTACGGCTCGCGCCCTTGATAATTTTCGTATAAGCGGCATGACCGCTCCTGCGGAATTCAAGATCGCGCTCGGAATAACCAAACTGGCTTGCGCTAGGGCAAATCGTCTACTTGGAGAGCTCGAAAAAGATAAGTGTTCCGCAATTGAGAAAGCTTGTTTGGAGTTTTGCGAAGGCAAGTTCGACGCTGAATTCATGCTTGATATCTTCCAAGCAGGTGCAGGCACTTCCTACAACATGAATGCGAATGAAATAATTGCCAATCGGGCAAACGAAATTCTTGGCGGAGAAAAAGGTTCGTATGATCTTGTTCATCCGAACAATCATGTGAACATGGCGCAATCTTCCAATGATGTGATTCCGACCGCAATAAGAATAGCGCTTGTCATGATGAGTCCGGCTTTTATTGAGGAGATTGAGCTTTTTATTAAGAGTCTCGAGAAAAAAGGGCGTGAATTTAAGAATATAAAAAAAGTCGGCAGGACTCATCTGCAAGATGCCGTACCGATAACTCTAGGCGAAGAATTCATGGCTTATGCAACAGCGATTAAGAACGAACTTGCAGCTGTTAAAGACGCGACTGAAGATTTGAAAAAACTTGGGATCGGCGGAACGGCTATCGGTACAGGTATTAATGCGCCACCGAAATTCAAAGAGGCTGTGATTCCGGAAATCTCGAAAATAGTCGGTATAAAATTCTCGAAAGCTCCAAATTCAATAACCACAACTCACAGCTTACAGGCGTTCACAAGATTCTCCTCAACGCTTCGAAATTTCGCCAATGAAATGTTTAGAATAATGGGCGATTTGCGTCTTATGAGCGCAGGACCGCGCGCAGGATTGCGTGAAATCAAATTGCCAAAAGTCCAACCCGGCTCATCAATAATGCCGGCTAAACTCAATCCTTCGATACCCGAATGTATGTCTATGATTTGCGGACAGGTGATCGGTATAGATTCGATAGTTTCTTTTGCCGCTCAAGGCGGACAGTTCGAGCTCAACTGGTACACTCCCCTAATCATGCCGAATTTGATAATGGCGGTTAATATATTAACAAACGGACTTAAGACGACTCGTGAAAAATGTATCGACGGACTTGAGGCTTGTGAAGATGTGATTGCCGAATCTTTCAAAAAAAGCTTATGCACGGCAACTCTGCTTGTGCCTAAATTGGGATATCATGAAGTCGCAAGGCTTGTGAAGATTGCTATGAAAACAGGAAGGAACCTTGAAGAAGTGGTGAAGGAAGAAGTCGGAGAAGTTGGGGAAGTATGAGAAGTGACATAGTTCGGAAGTAGGAGAAGTATAAGAAGTATGGGAAGTGACATAGTTAAGAATCGGCATTTTTTCTGCTCTCTGCTCCTTGCTGTCTGCTGTCTACTCACTCACCGTAATCTCCATCTCATATTTATCGCTGACTCCATCGAGGTCTTCCACCTCCAGTTCGACTGTATAGACGCCGACTCCGTTGAATGTGTGGGTTGGTTTTCTATCATAACTCTTATTCCCATCACCGAAATCCCACGAGTAGCTCTGAACCGAACCTGTACTGCAGTTAGGATCAAAAGTAACAATCAATGGCGATTTTCCAGATGAGATACTTGCTTCAAAACAAGCCGCAATCGAGACAGGTCTTACAACTATATTCATTGATGCCGTATCTTCCGTACCATCCGAAGTCACAACTGTAACAGTTGCCGTAAAAGATCCGACTTCGTCATATTCATAAGTTACTTCTGCGCCGCTCACGTATTCGCTTGTTCCATCGCCGAAATCCCAGCTGTAAGCCACGATCTCGCCTTCCGGATAGCTCGAACCTGCAGCGCTGAATTCAACTTCGAGAGGCACTTCTCCGGAAACAGGAGTCGCCGACAATGTTGCCGTCAAACCTTGAGCTTCCGCAGTTATCACGACAGTTTCCATATCTTCATTGCCATCTCCGTCAATTACTTTTAATTGAGCGGTATAAGTTCCCGCCTCTTCATATGTATAAGTTGTTGTCTCTCCTGTGTCATCAGATTTCCCATCTCCGTCAAAATCCCATTCGTAATCGACTATATTCTCATCTGCATCCATACTCTCGGACGCGCTAAATGCAACCGTAAAAGGCACATCTCCGACTATCGCGCCTTCCTCTTCACTTACCGCTGGAACCGTTGTAATTGAGGCAATCGGTTTTTGAGAAGGTGCTACAACTTCTATCTCAATCGTTTCACTTCCTTCTTCATCAGCTTCATCCGTCACCGTAAGCTTAACAACATATGTTCCAGTCTCTTCATAAGTATGATCCGCAGATCGTGTTTTTATGACATTCGTTTCATCTCCGAAATCCCATTCGTATTTATCGATCTCTCCATTTGGAGAACTTGAGTCTATAGCCGAAAAAGAATATTCAACTCCGGCGTAATATTCGCCATCGTTTGTTTGCGTGATAACCGCAGTAGGAGTTAATGCGCTGGTAACATTTATTTCAACTTCATATGTACCGTATTCACCGCTGTTATCAGTAACTCTCAAAGAGCTTGTATAAACTCCCGCCTGTTCGTACGTATAAGCCGCTTCAACACCTGTCGCATCATCATAATCGCCATCGCCATCCAAATCCCAGTCATAAGCAACTATTTCTCCGTCTGGGTCTGAACTTTCCGAAGCATCAAACTCGACTTCCAAGGGGATTTCCCCTTCTGTCGGATCTGCTGCAAATACCGCTGCGACTTTTTCATTCGCAAACACTACATCAAGCGTAATTGACTCCGAATCTTCTTCCCCCGTATTCACATCTCTATAAGTCATCGTAAGCATGACCTGATACCTTCCGGCATCGGGACCTTTGCTTGTATATTTATGGCTCGTACTTACACCTGTTGCAGTAGCTCCATCACCGAAATCCCATTCGTAAGAAATGATCTCGTACTTGTAAGGATTGAATGGAACCTCCGATGCATCGAATTCAATAGTCATCGGTGCGGTAAGACCTGTAAGTTCTTCCGGAACCGTCTTGATTACGGAAGTGTCTTGAGCTTCCTGTTCCTCGACAAGTTTTGAAGTCAGATACATATAAGTAAAAGTCCAACCGAATGCCAAAAACAAGAAGAAAACTCCTCCGATTATCGCCATCATCATACCTTTCGCCTTACCCGATTTATCATCTTTCTTCGCCATTGACGACTTAAACAAGCCGATAATCGCAACTATGAACGTCACGAATATCGCCAAGCCGAATACTATATTTGTAAGACTGATTAAGAATGGATAAAAATTATCTTCAGAAATTCCAAACATCTGAAGAAGCGGATTTTGACTTCCGCCTCCTTGCGTAAGCAACAAGAAAATCGTAACTATTATTACGACAAAAACTATCGAAGCAGTCACTATTCCGGCAACTATCATCCTCTTCTTTCTAGCTTTTGCTTTTTTTGCTTTCAGAGCCTTTTCTTCTTCGGGAGTAAGTTTAAGTTTTTGATCTTTTTTTGCAGGTGCTCCAGCAGGTGCCGCAGGGGTTGTCGCCGGAGTTGCTGCTGCCGCCGGTTGTTGTGCAACAACTTGAGCTGCTTGAACCGGTGCGGTAACAGGTGCCTGTTGTGTTGGTGCAACGGCAACTTGAGCAGGTGCTTGTGGCACAGGCTGAACTACAGGTTGTGTAACCGGTGGTTGAACCGGCGTAGTCTGTTGTGGCTGTTGCTGATTATTTTGAGGAGTTTCCATTTTTATTTTTGTTTTATTTTTGTTGGAGTTTCGCTGATGCGAAACTGCTTATAGTATTGCGCTCTTCGAGCGCTACTAATCTATCTTCTTAACAGTGTAAATACTTACACCCAAAAGCGCAAATGAGAACGCAACCATGATAAGAACCAATCCTTGCACACCCGAAACTGGGAAGATATTCGCCCCACCGGTTGTAGCATCGAATGTGATTTCTTTTGTCACTTCATAAGAGTTCCCGTATGAATCTTCTGCCGTAAGCATTATAACAATCATTCCCCAAGACTGATCAAACGAAACAGCCGTCCAAGTTCCACTCAAACAAGTTTTATCTTCATAATCGTGGTCGTTATCTTTCAACCCATCACCATTTGTATCGTAATAAACATTTTTATCCAACCAGCAAGTAATACCTTCTCCGCTTGTTAAATTCGTAGAATAAGATATATCAACTTTTCCGCTGGTACCGGAAATATGGATTTTGCCATCGCTTGGCGATGCAGCCGGATTAGGACTCATATATGCAATTATCTCTTGCGTAGGTTCGCTTACATCAACTGTTCTGGTTACAAAATCTTCCTTATTCATTGCGTCCAAAACGGTCAATCTTACTGCATATTTCCCATAAGCTTCATACGCATATTCCGGATCCGCTTCCGTTGAATCGACATCGTTTGTCTTGTCACCGTCTCCACTTGAGTCGGTAGCCTCATCAAAATCCCAGATATAAGAGACTACATCTATAGAATCATCTGCCGTTTCCGAATTGTCTGTAAATTTAACCGTCAAATCGTTTGTAGTATATTTGAACGCCGCAGTCGGAGGATCTGTATCGGAAATCGTGATTGAATTTTGAACGGAATCCGTCTCTCCTGCAGTATCGTAAACCGTAAGACTTACCGTATAACTGCCAATAGCATCATAGCTATATAGAGGATTCTCTTCTTGTGAATCTATGTCGTCCATTCTATTTCCGTTTCCATCCGAATCTACCGCACTGTCAAAATCCCATTGATAAGCGTAAGGCTCTGCGCCGTTAACCGTGTCGAATTTTGAATTATTTGTGAATTCCACCTCAAAACCGGTGTCATCGAATCCAACCTTGTAAGTGAATGCAGCTTCGGGAGGTTCTGATATGGATTCCACGCAAACTTCAGTAGCTTTTGATACCGCAGATTGACCCATATCATCAGTGACTTTCAGTTTTATATCAAAACATCCTATTGCCGTAGGTGTGAATCCGTAAGTCGCCGAGTCTGTTTCGGTATTGTTTGTGAAACCGTCTCCTTCGGTATCCCACATATAAGTCATACTTCCGCCCTCAGGATCCGACGAAATACTTGATAATGTGACTGTTTCTCCAAGCATAATCGCCGTATCATCAACCGTAAACTTCGCTTCCGGAGATTCGTTTTGCCCATTTTCAACAGTAATTACCGGATCTTCAGCCAAGAAATCTTGGCTTGAAACCTTATTGCCGCCCGAATCCGTAATTTCCACCACAAAAGCATAACCTTTCTCTTCTCCGGTCGATCCATTTGTCGGAATTGTGAATGAAGCTTCCGGATATCCCCTGCTTGTAATTTTATTACCCATCTCTTCAGTAGTATTCGCGGTATCGTAATAATACCAATAATATTGTTCTATGGTGCCGTCCGGATCTTCAGCATCCACACTGGCAATCACATTAACCGGTGTCGTAAGAGAATCCGAACTTATCGTATAGGTCAAACCATATATGATCGCAGGTTCTTCTTCTATTGTTATAGTATAAGAGTCTTCCGATGTAATAGTCGGGTCGTTTTCATCGCTTACAGTAAGTTTCAATGTGTATGTACCAATATCTTCATATGTATGATTCTCTCTTTTGTCCGTACTTCTAGTATTGTCGCCAAAATCCCAGCTGTAAGTGAGATTTCTCGATGTTCCGTTGCTGTTTTTTGATTCACTTGCATCAAAAGTAAATACCGTATTGGTATTACCCGTAATATCGCTTGTGGCTATATCCGAACCGTCTTTCTGTATAGAAACTACTGCGATAGTAGAATTGCTATCTCCTATATATACTTTTTTGGTATAGGAATTCTCGTTATCATTTTCGTCATATGCTATCAACTCCACATAATAGCTTCCTGTTGTTTTATACGTATGAGTAAATTCAACTTCTCCGCCGCTTTCATCAGCTTCTGTTTCCCCGTCTCCATAATCTATTTCAAAAGCAATTGCGTTCTCGCTTATTGCATTAAATAACACTTCCGCTTCACCCGTCTCGTCATCAAGCTGATATGCAACTCCCATCGGCATTTCCAAATCTATATCCAATACCGAAGCCACATCCACATCTTTTTCCGTTGTCGTCGTTATTTCATAATTGTCTGTAACCGTAAGCGTTACATTTTTGACGCCTTCTTCTGTAAATTTAACTACCGGCTTTTCCGATGTCGCATCTGTATCTTCAACGAATGTATAATCCCCTTCAAAAGTCCATAAATATGCCGATATGTCATCTCCCTTATCGGGATCGCTACTTCCGCTTGCATTGAAATGAACCGTACCGGGTTGTGTAGGATCAGGTATATCATAAGTAAATTGTGCAATAGGAGGCGTTGATTCGACAACGATCTCTATAGTATCTGTATCTTCTTCGTTAGAACTATCTCTGACAGACAGAGATATGTTCCACTTACCCGGACTTGGCAATTGGTAATCGACTTCACTTCCTTGCCCAAGATCAACTTCAACACCATCAAGACTTGCAGTCCAAATTTCACTTACTATCGAACCGATATCTGTTTTTGATGCGGATTTAAATTTAATAACATCCTCCATGCTCGCACTATATAGTGAAGCTTCTCCTCTTGCTGCTGGCGAAGCCACTATAATATCTGCCATATATCTATCCGTATTACCTATAACATCGGTAACTTCTACATTTAACGAATATGTGCCTCTTTGATCGTATGTACATACTGCCGTAGTAATGACTGATTCTCCTTCATAAGTTTCTCCATTTCCACAATCCAATGTGTGATAAACGGTCGGATCTCCATTACCATCTGTCGTACCATCAAGAGAGAATGTAATACCTCCGAGCGCTTCCGATTCGGTAAATTTTACCTTATCCTTGCTCAATCCCTCTTCATAATTCGCCATTTCGACTTCCTCTCCTTCGCTTGTTACAGCCGTAAGAACTATATTTGACTCAGGAGGATAAACCGTAATGCTTATGTATCCTTGTCCCGGAGCAACATCAGTATCTTGGCTTGTTACGCGAAGACCGACTCTATATGTACCCGGATCCGTAAATGTGTAACTGACAGTTGCGGCTTGCGGTTCATCGGATTCATCGTAGTCGTCATTTCCATCCAAATTCCAATGATATTGATTGTCTTGTATTGTTTTTTCACTCGGATCATAAGATGCAAGCCCGTTGAAACTTACAACGAGCGGAGAGTTCCCTTCCGAAACGCTCGCTTCTATTGAAGC
>MFXH01000014.1 GCA_001788795.1 Candidatus Peregrinibacteria bacterium RIFOXYA2_FULL_41_18
TTTTGCCTTGTTTTTGCACGCCGAATTCGAGGCTCTTAAGGATTTTTACAATGTCTTTTGTTGCAAGAGGTGCGCCGATTTTGCTTGCGATTCGGTCTGCGGAAGTTTCGATTATCGTATCTGTTTGGTTGAAGTTTTTGATGTCGATTATTTGACCTTCGATTTTTGTGGTCGGGCAAATCTTCTTGAGAATTTCCAACGCTCTAAGCATTGCGATTTGCGCGAGGTTTGGGTCGATGCTTTTTTCGAATCTTTGTACGGCTTCTGTGCGGAGTCCGAGTGCGGTTGATGTCTTCCTGACCGATACCGCGTCGAATGTTGCCGCCTCGAAAATTATAGTGTTTGTTTGTTCGTTAATTCCCGAAAATTCTCCGCCCATTACGCCCGCTATTGCGATAGGTTTTTCGTGATCGGCGATAAGAAGATTCTTATCTGTGAGTTCGCGGTCAATGCCATCGAGCGTTTTGATTTTTTCTCCCAGAGTTGCGGTGCGGACTACGATGCCGCCTTTTATCAAACTTGCGTCGAAAGCGTGCATTGGTTGCCCAAGTTCCGACGAGATGAAGTTCGTTATGTCGACAATGTTGTTGTAAGTTGCGTGTCCTGCAGCTTCAAGTTTTTTCTTGAGCCATTTTGGTGACTCTTTTACCTCGATTCCGGAAACTTTTACCCCGATATATCTTGGGCAGAGTTCAGGGTTTTTAATGTCGATTGAAAGATTTTCGTCTGACTGTGGCGCGAAAATTGCTTCTACTTTTGGAGTAAGCTTCTTGAGTTTTTTTCCGGTGAGAGCTGCGACTTCGCGAGCAATTCCGTAGTGTCCCCAAAGGTCCGGTCTGTGGGTTAGAGACTTGTTGTCGATTTCGATTATTGCGTCGTTGAGATCTAGAGCTTCCGCGAGAGGAGTCCCCGGCTTTGCTTTGGTTTTTAGTTCCGTGATTTCTCCTTCGGGGCATGGCGAAAGTCCGATTTCTTCGCCTGCGCAAATCATGCCGTAACTTTTTTCTCCCCTGATTTCAGCTTCTTCAAGCTTGATCAAATCTCCTTGTCCATGCCATTTCACCATCGCGCCGATAAGAGCTACCGGTACCATTAATCCTGCGCGAACATTTACGCCACCGCATACGATTTTGCGCGGATGTGTTTCGCCAACGTCCACCATTACGATTTTTAATTTGTCTGCGTTCGGGTGCGGCAGAACTTCAATAATTTTTCCAACAACCATATTCCTGAAATTCTCTCCTTGGTCTTCGACCGATTCCACTTCGGCCGTGTGAAGAGTTAGCATTTCGCCGATGTGTTTTGGTGTTATTTCAGGGTCGATTTTTACATAGTCGCGGAGCCAGTTTAGGGAGATGCGCATATGGGGAAGTTAAAGAAGTAGAAGAAGTGACGTAGTGATGTAGTTAAGAGGGGAGGGATTGAGATTTTTTAAATTTAATAAGCAAAAAGACTATCCAGCACGTAAAAAACGCGAAGCTGCCGGTTAGGATCATAAAGATCCAGTCTTGAATGTGAATTGCATATATTAAGAGCATGATGTCGCTGGTTGCCCAAGTTGAATAGGCTTTTATACTCATGCCTTTTCCGCTTTTGGTTTTATACATATGCATGATTTGCGGAATGAATGCCACAACTTGTATAGCGTTTCCTACCGCGCCGAGTGTCCAATATGCTATTTCGGAAGTCATTGAAGAAGTAATTGAAGAAGTATAAGAAGTAGGGGAAGTGACGTAGTTAGAATTGTTGCAGGAATCTTGGGTCGGAGCTTTTGAGCAGGCGAATATCGTCGATACCATATCTCATCATTACAAGTCTTGTGAGGCCGAAACCAAAAGCCCAGCCTTGATAAACGCTTGGGTCTATCCCGCCCGCCTTCAATACGTTTTCGTGAACCATTCCCGCTCCCATGAATTCCAGCCAGCCGGAATGTTTGCAGACACGGCAACCTTTTCCTTCACAAAGAAGACATGAGAAATCCACTTCAAGTCCCGGCTCGACGAATGGGAAGTATCCCGGTCGGAATCTCACCGTTACCTTTTTGCCAAATAGTCGAGTTAGGAACTCTTCGAGAACTCCTTTTAAATGTGCGAGTGAAATGTTTTTATCTACAAGCAATCCTTCCACTTGATCGAATGTCGTGTCGTGACTTGCGTCGGTTGCTTCGTATCGGAATACGCGTCCCGGAACGATTATGCGAAGAGGCGCGCCGTATTTTTGCATTGTTCTTACCTGTACCGGCGATGTGTGTGTGCGTAATACCAGTCTTCCGTGTTTTTCATCTGCTTGTTTGTCTATGAAGAATGTATCTTGCATGTCGCGTGCAGGATGATAAGAAGGGATGTTTAGTCCTTCGAAATTATAATATTCGCTCTCTATTTCCGGTCCGTCCATTATTGAAAATCCCATTTGAGAGAAAATGTTTTCGACTTCCCATTGGACCTTTGAGAGCGGATGTACCGATCCGACTTTTGGTTTAATTCCCGGTTCTGTAATATCGCAAGTTTCGGTTTCGAGCTTTTTGTTCATTTCTATCGTTTCAAGTTCCGAGCGTTTTTCGGCGAAGGCTGTTTCGAGAGTCTTCTTGGTTTCGTTTGCCGCTTGGCCGAACTCTTTTCGTTGATCTTCCGGAAGGTCCTTAAGCGTTTTGAGTATTTCGGTTAGCTCGCCTTTGCGTCCGATCGTCTTGGTTTCAAGATCGGAGAGAGTGGTGAGGGTTGTGAGTTTCTTTAGAGCGGAGAGTGTTGAGTCCAGAAGAATGTTTAGCTTGTCCATATAAATGAAGAGGTGAATAAAAGGATACGAAGAGAGTTTACGGAAAAGATTGGATTTTTGCAAAAAAAAGCCCCGCGAGATGCGAGGCTTTTGAAACTTGTAGTTTGTAGTTATAAGGAGTTTGCATTCGCAAACAGGCTTATAATATGGAGCAAGTGATGCTTCGCGCCCTTGCTCTAGCGGATCGCATCTCTAAGAGTCTTGCCTGCTCTAAAGGCTGGAAGTTTCATAGCTGGGATAGATATAACTTCTTCCGGATTTCTTGGGTTTACACCTTTGCGAGCTGATCTCTTGGAAATTCTAAAAGTTCCGAAACCTGTAATCGTGACGTTGTCACCTTTCTTAAGTGTTTTTGTGATAGTTTCAAGGACTGCATCGAGAGCTAGAGTTGCGGCCTTTTTTGTGATGCCTGCAGATTCAGAGGCAACATTGACCAAATCTTGTTTTGTCATGTCTTTTTGTATTAGGAGGTAAATAGACTAGCCCTATTATATTGTCGAAATTGGGTGGGGCAAGCCAAAAGAAAACATTTTGAGATGTTGGAGGAGTGGAAATGTGTTGTTGTAATGGGTAAGGAGCAAGGAGCAAGACACAGACAGCAGGGGAAGAGGGAAGATGGGGGATGGAAAATAGAAGAGGAGGGTTTTTATTTACAGTGCTTGCTCAAACTGATAACTCCCTTTTTTAAAGCCGTTTTTTTCGTAGAAACAGTGGGCTTCTTTTCTGTGGAAGGCCGATATTAGATAGATTCCTTTCATTCTTTGTTTTTTGCATATTTTCATTGTTTTCTGAATGACTTGAGTGCCAATCCCTAGATTTTGATATTTCTTGTCTATGACAAATTCATCTATCGATCCAAGATTTCCCTCAAACTCCCATGTTAATCTTGACGACACGGTTATTAATCCTATTGTTTTGTCCTTGTCCTTTATCATTAGTATTAGATATTTTTTAGGATCTTTTAATTGTTCTTTTATTGTTTTACTTAGGTTTCTATTATTTATTTTCTTATTCGGCCAAAGTTGTTTTAACAATAATATAACTTGGGGGAAGTCAGCCATTTTAAATGGTACTAGTTTTATTTCTTTTTTCATCTTGTCGGTATTTAAGTAATTCAATTAAACACTTGCAACTTAAGTTTGACAACACCCCTTGCCTAATTTACTTTCTAGACCGTTTGGCGTATAATTCACTGAAAAATTTTAAAAAAATAAAATGACCGCTTCAAAAAATCTTGTAATAGTTGAGTCTCCCGCGAAGGCTAGGATGATATCGAAATTTCTTGGGAGTGATTTTACCGTCCAAGCTTCAATGGGACACGTGCGTGATTTGCCCAAGTCTATTATGGGCGTTGATACGGAAAAAGATTTTACGCCAAAATATATAGTGTCGCCTGACAAGAAAAAAGTAATTAAGGACCTTAAGTCGAAAATTGGCGCGAAGACTGAAGTTTGGCTCGCGACTGATGAGGACCGCGAAGGGGAGGCTATTGCTTGGCATCTTGAGCAGGCTCTTGGTATTAAAAAAGATTCGAAGAGAATTGTTTTTCATGAAATTACGAAGCCTGCGATCTTGGCGGCTATAGAAAATCCTAGAAAAGTTGATCAGAAATTGGTTGATGCGCAACAGGCGAGAAGAGTTTTGGACAGATTGGTTGGTTATGAGCTTTCGCCTTTGTTATGGAAGAAGATTAAATATGGGTTGTCGGCCGGACGTGTTCAAAGCGTGGCTGTCAGGTTGATAGTCGATCGCGAACGCGAGATTAAGGCTTTTAAACCTGAAGAATATTGGGAGATAGCTGCATTATGCGAACATAAGAATGGGAAGTTGGAAGCTTTTTTGATAGAAAAGAATGGTAAAAAAATAGAAGTTACCAAGGGAGATGATGCTGAAAAGATCGTTAATGAGTTGAAAAAAGAAGACTTCTCGATTTTGAAAGTTGAACAAAAACAACATGTTAGGAATCCGGCTCCTCCTTTTACCACGTCCACTCTTCAACAGGAGGCAGGTCGCAAGTTGCATATGTCTGTTAAGAAGACCATGATGGTTGCTCAACAGTTATACGAAGGTGGTCATGGTGATCATGGCTTGATTACATACATGAGAACGGACTCTGTGAACCTAGCTCAATCCGCTCTCGCTCAGATCAATAAAGTTATTGGCAGTGATTTCGGTGACAAGTATGTTTTGCCACAGCCTAGATTCTATAAGAGTAAAAAAGGAGCGCAAGAAGCTCATGAGGCAATAAGACCTGTTAATATGGAGATTCGTCCGGAAGATATTCAGGATAAAGTTGAGAAAGATCACTATCGTTTGTATAAATTGATTTGGGAAAGGACTGTCGCCTGTCAGATGGCGGCTGCGATTTTGGACAGGACTGCCGTTGATATTAAGGCCGGTGAATATACGCTTAGAGCGAATGGACAGGTTGTGAAATTTGACGGTTTCATGAAGGTTTATATAGAAGGTATGGATGACAATGGAGGTGATGATGGCGACAGATTACTTCCTTCGGTTGTAGAGGGCGATAGCGTTGATGCGAAAGAAATTATGCCGACTCAACATTTCACAAAACCTCCTGCAAGATATACCGAGCCTTCGCTTGTTAAGAAGCTTGAATCTCTCGAGATCGGTCGTCCGAGTACTTACGCTCCGACAATCGCTACTGTTCAGCAAAGGGGTTATATTATTAGAAATAAAGAACGTCAGCTTGTGCCGGAAGATATCGGTATGGTTGTGACAGACTTGCTTGTTGAGCATTTCCCTCAGATTGTGGATTATGCTTTTACTGCTGAAATGGAGCAGGATCTTGATAAAATCGCTGATGGAGATAAGGAGTGGGTACCTGTAATCAGAGCTTTTTATACGCCGTTTCATAAATTGATTAAGGAGAAAGATAAGTCGATTAAAAAAGAGGACTTGGCTCAAGAAACAGATGAGGTTTGCGAGAAATGCGGGAAGAAAATGGTTATTAAATTCGGCAGATTCGGAAAATTCTTGTCATGTTCGGATTATCCTAATTGCGACAATGCGAAGCCGCTTGGACGCGATGAGAATGAGCAGAAGGAAATTGATGATGCCGAGAAGAAATTCCAGGATAAAAAGTGTTCTAAATGCGGTTCGCCTATGGAAGTAAAGGTTGGGAGATATGGTCCTTTCTTGGCTTGTAGCGGCTATCCGAAATGTAAAAACATTCAGTCGATTGTGCAGCCTACAGGGGTGCATTGTCCGGAGTGTAAAGATGGACAACTTGTTGAGAGGAGAACACGAAAAGGCGCGAAAATCTTCTACGGTTGCAATAAATATCCGAAATGCAAATTTGCCAGCTGGGATAAGCCTTCCAAAGATCCTTGTCCGAAATGTGGTGGATTACAGGTGGAGAAAGGGAAGAATTTGGTATGTGTGAAATGTGGGAAGTAAGGAGCAAGACACAAGATACAAGACACAGACAGCAGAGGAGGAAGTTGGAGAAGTAGGGGAAGTGACGTAGTTGATGGACTGGGAATGGAAGGCTAGGAGATGGTTGCTAAACCGGAGGTTTTTTGGTATAATCATATGATTATTTAATAAAACTTTCATATGAATTCCCAATCTAAAGGATTGTTCTATACCCTTCTTATCGGAGCCGTACTGGTTCCGGTTGTTTATATGGGTGGGGTTGATGCTGCTGTTGAGTGCGGTGACGGATATGCGATTACGGGTACGACGGAAGCGGATTATTATGAGAATACGGGATGGTTGGATTTTGATAGCGGGACTGTTTGCGTTGATACCGCCGGTGTTGTTACCGGATCTGTAGAAAGTTCGAATATAGGAACTATTTATTTTGACCAGAAAGGTGCCAGTGTTACTATCAGTTCAGATGGAGTTTGGAGTGGTAATGTTTATGCACCTCTGAATGCATATAGCAGTCTAGTGGCTTCCGAGGGTACGTTTTTTGATGTCAGTACGGTGTCCACTGATACTGAGACCGGATTGATTTCCGGATATGCCCTTAGTTCAAATCTTGGTGAATTGAGTTTTGCTGGGGCTGTGCAAGATATGGTGCCTTTGCAGGTTGTAGCTGATTTTTCGATTGGAACATATGGAGATACGGTTTCCGGAGTTCCGATTGCGGACGGTGGAGATAGTGGATATAGAATTGTTGCGACTGTTGATTTTTCACAGGTTTCTTTTGTTGATCAGAATTTTGTTCAGAATGAGTTTGGTTTTAGTGGCGAAGTTGCCGAATCAGGTACGAGTGATTTGAGACTTGATCAAATAAGTGGAAGTGGCAGCGTAAACGATGCGGTTACGGCCAGTGACGCATTTGAATTTGCCGATTACGATCCGGATACCAAGATTGCGACTTATGAATATTATATTGGTTCTTATGCGCCGACATCTGATTCTTACTGTACCAATCTCGGTACTTATGAGAATTGCGGTAGTTCAAGCGGTTCATATTTATACGCGCTTTCAAGCGTTACAGTTACGGGTGTTATGCCTAGAGATTTTGAATGGGTAGGGCTTGATTTGATTGCATCAGGTACTCTCCTTGATGGAGATTATTATGTCGTGGCTCAGCAGGCAGTTGCTCAAGCCATGTCTTTTGCGCCGATTTATGAGGTGGACGATTTTGGAATTATAGGTGCGGATGGCGTTACCAGAGCCGATTCGGCTGATGAAGTTCCTCCTTTGGCTGAAAGCACACCTTATAACTTTACCGGTACTGTTGTGCGAAATAGTGCTGTTGATATGATTAGTGCAGTAATGAATGTTTCTTATGAAATTACCGGTTCTGACATCTATACTTTTGGAGCAGCCGGTTGTGGCTCAAACTCATTTGCAATCAACAATCCGGTGCTTGGCGCTATCGATGGCAAGCCTGCGTTTACAGCTATGGAATTGTGTCCTCTTGAAGATGGTACAAGTTTGGGATCCGATGTTGTGGCCAGCGCGAACAATGCTTTTCAGATTACTTTTACGAATCTTAAGCCGAATAAAACGGCATATTACGAGTCTCAGTATTTCTCATTTGCCGATACGAGAGCTGAAATATCTGAAGAGCCGAGAGTTTATGTTATCGGTACCGTAAGCGGATTGGCTGAGAGTGATGACGTTACGGTTGTCGGTGATATGGGCAGGCTAGAATTGAGAGATGCCTTGTATCAACAAATTACTAAGGTTGTAAAAAACTCTACTGTAACTTCTACGTCGGCAGGTAGAATCAACAATGATGGCGATGGATGGATTGTTTTGAGCGGAGGAGAAGAGTTGGTCGGCGGAAATGTTTTGTATTTCGCTGGCGATGGTTCCGGCAATGCAGTTCTTATGGGCGGTGGAGAGATCGGAGATCAGTCGCAGGTCGTGGTTGTGGTTGGCGCAAATCTATTCGTGGATAGTTCGATATACAAGAATTCTGGTACTGGCGAAATTGGGCTTATAGTTTTGGCTGATGAGAATGGGAACGGAGGGGATCTTTATGTGGATAGTGACGTTGTTGATTTGCATACAAATATATTTTTGGACGGTAGTTTGATTCGTGCTAATAGATATGGTGTTTCGTATGAGGCTTCAGACTTGAAAAATCAGTTATACATACTTGGTTCGATTGTTTCCAAAAATACAATTGAAGGTTACGAGGCAGGAGTTCCTCCGTACATATGCGGAGACGGTTCTGAGTACGGCGAGGTTGGTTCTTCTTGTACGGAAGCGCAAGCTGAGCTTGAGGATTTGCAATACACGAGTTATTTCAGGGTTTGTTGCACCTCCAGTGCGTGTGAATATGCCGGTGGTGACGGGAACGTGGAGTTGCCTTATGAAGAATGTGCCGGTTATGAAAAATCGGATTATTATGATGGCGATGAATGGAGCTTCCCTGTGATCATCGAATATAGTCCTCCATCTCCGAGTATGCCTATATTCAGTGCCGGTGGAAGTTCAGTTGGCAACTAGAGTGGCTACCATTTTCCTGTAAACGTCAGGATTAGGAGTGCGATTATTAATACGGCAGATGTCCCGATATAGAAATACGTAAGATATAGCGTTCTCTGTGATAAATGCTTGAATCTTAGAGCATGATTTATTCCAAGAGCGCTTATTATCAAGAAAATAAACAGCAGTATTCCGACCGAGATGTACATTGTTATTTGCATGGAGATTAGGATTGGAACCAGCTGTTGTCTATATCATCATACTCCGAAAGATGGTCGAAGAATATTTTTTGAATTTCCTGCAGGCGGTTTTCCGTCGGCGCTTCAAATCGAATTGTCATGCACGGCGTTGTGTTTGAACATCTGATTGCGCCCCACGAGTCCTTGTCGAAATTAACAAATACGCCGTCTGTTGTGAGGCAGTCATATTTGTTTGCGAAATGATCTTTAATCTTTTCTATGTGTTGGAATTTTTTGTCGTCCGGGCAGTGAGCTTTTATTTCAGGCGTGTTGAAAACTATTGGAAGATCTTCGAAAAATTTGGAAAACGAGTGATTTGCTTCGGAAAGTATTCTCAAAATTATTGCTGCTGCAAACATGGCATCGTCAAATCCATACCAGTCATAATAAGTTTTTCCGAAAAACATATGTCCGCTTGTTTCGCCAGCGAGAGGTGCGCCAATGTCTTTCATGGTTTTTTCGATGAAAGAATGTCCGGTTCTGGAACGAATCGGGTTTCCTCCGTTTTTGACAATATCGTTTTCAAGAATCTTCGAGCTTTTTATGTCGAAAACTATGTTTGCTCCCGGAGTGTATTTGAGCAGGTCGCGTGCGATAGGTATCAATACGGTGTCGGAGTGATAGTGCTTGCCGTTTTCGTCTATAATTCCGATTCTGTCGCCATCTCCGTCGAATCCTATTCCAAGATCAGCCTTTTCAGAGATTACTTTTTCTGCAAGTTCTTGCATGTTTCGCGCATCTTCCGGATTGGCTTCGTGGTTTGGGAACATTCCGTCCGGTGTGCAGTGAAGTTTTATGACTTCACATCCCAATTCTTCCAATAGTTCCGGCGCGAAAAGTCCCGCAACCCCATTTCCTGCGTCGATTACTATTTTCAATTTTCTTTTGAGTTCGATTTTCGACTTCACCTCAGCTAGATAATCATCAAATATGTCATCCTTCGTTTTCAACTGGCCATTTCCTTTTTCGAAGTCATTTTTTTGTATCAAATTAAGAACGTCTTGCAATTCGTCTCCGCATATCGAATGAGCTTCGCGACCGAGCAGTTTGAATCCGTTATATTCTTTCGGATTGTGGCTCGCCGTCACGTTGCAGCCTCCGTCAAATTTATACTTGTGAACCGCATAGTAAATCAAAGGGGATGTGCTTTCTCCGATTTCTGTTACGTCGCAGCCTGTCTCCGTAAGACCGAGAATGAATGCACTTTGCAATTCAGGTCCTGAAATCCTAGCGTCTCTGCCTACAACTATTTTCGGATTTTTCTTGTCATAAAGCCTAACTAGGTAAGTCCCGAAACCTTTGCCGATTAATTTGGCGGTTTCCGGCGTAAGATCCGGTTGGCTGTTCGATGTCGGTTTATGGGCGATCCCACGGATGTCGTAGGCGCGGAAGATGAGTGGATTTAGCATGGGAGAAGGCAGAAGGGATAAGGGATAAGGGATAAGGCAGAAGGCATGAGGCAGAAGGTGTGGAGTGAGATTATTTTCGAGGGAGGCGGATGTCTGATAAGCGGTCGTGGGTTTTATGTTTTTTGAGATATTCGGCGACAGCTTTTGGTACGAGTTTTATCCACGAATCATCTCGGCAAAGAATCTTTGCGCGGATATCTGTTGCGCATATTTTTTTATTGAACTTGATATTAATGACCTTGATGTCGGGTGCGTGTTTTACAAAAAGTTCTTTTACCATGTGAGATCCGGTATAGAGCGTTTCGAAAGAAGGGCACAAGAGTTTTACATGAGATGCCCATAGAGAGAAGTTTTGTATATTTCGAATCGGTATGATTATGTATTTTTCTCTTTTGATTCCTTCTGCGGTGAGTGCTTTTTCGATCATTTCAAATCTTTCTCCTGCGGTGAAAGGATTATCTTCCGTGTAGTTTTCTTCAGCGCTGCCGATACCGATAATTACGCGATCGTTTTTTGCGAGAGCCTGTTTCAGGGCGTCAAGGTGTCCTAAGTGAAATGGTTGGAAACGGCCGATAAAAAGTCCGGTGGACATGGTGGATTAACTAAATAACTAATAACTAGTAACTGATAGTTGATAGTTTAATGAATAAGAGTCGTTAAGGCAAAGTTAATCAAACAGTTGTTGTTGGCCTTCAAGAACGATTGGTTCTTCTGTGATTTCCTGTGGCGCGATCTCTGCGGTTTTTTGAGCTTTTATTCCGAGTATCGGAGGAAGTTTGAGTTTATGTTCGTTCGCTTTTATTCTGCGGACTGTTTTCCTTGTCAGTGTCGGATCAAGTCCGCGCGAAATTATATCTTCTTCATCGCGTTCTTCTTCGTAAAGCTTAAGTATTTGATCCAGTTTTGCGTAAGATGCGCCAAGCTCATCTTCGTCGGTTTGATCCGGAGCAAGTTCAGCAGATGGTGCTTTGTTTATCAATTCTTCCGGCATGTCCATGTATATTGCAAGATCTACGACTTCGGTCTTGTACAAACTTCCTATAACTTCAATATCTGCCGCAAGGTCGCCGTATTTTGTTCCATAGCCCAGCATAAGTTCGCTTTTGTTCGACGTGCCGAGCACCAAGGCGTTGTTTTTATTTGCAAAATGATAGAGCAAAAGCATTCTGATTCGCGATCTTAGGTTCATTTGGCTAGTGCTGTTTTGTCCCCATGGAACAAAATTGAAGCTGACGAGGAATGAGTTAATCGGTTGATAATAATATTTTGCCTCCAAATGTTCCGCAAGAATTTTTGCATGTTCAATGTTTTCTTGTTTCGTAAGACCGATTTCCGGCATTATTAACGCTGTTACGTTTTCTGCGCCAAGTGCGTCTATTGCAAGCTTGAAAGTGACAGCTGAATCCAGTCCGCCGGATAGCCCGATGACAACCTGTTCGCGTCCGGTTTTTTTAACCTCTTTTTTGAGGGCTTTGATTAAGTCTTGATATGTTTTTTTCATGCGGGGGAGGGCGTTAGGGTCTAATAGTTGGCGACGGATCTTTTTATTTCCAAATCTTGAGATTTTTTCTTGAGGTCGTTTCTTTTATCATAATTCTTCTTGCCTTTGCAAATTCCAATCTCCATTTTTGCGTAATTATTCTTGAGATGGATTGCGAGGGGTATGATTGTAATGCCTTTTTCTTTTTCCAGCGAGGCTATATGTAAGATTTCCTTCTTTTTAAGAAGAAGTTTTCTGCTGCGAAGAGGATCGTAATCTTGATCAGATGCATATTTATATGGACTTATGTGCATATTTTGCGTCCAAATTTCACCATTTTTTATTGTTATATAGCAGCCTTTCAAATTGGATCCACCGTTCTTCACGGATTTAATTTCCGCACCGGTAAGTACGATACCAGCTTCGTATCTGTCAAGGACTGTGTAATCGTGGAAGGCTTTCTTGTTTTGGGAGATGGGCTGCATGGGGGAGGGATAGACAGTAGAGATGAATAGGGAATGGGTCGGGGGTATTTTAACATAAATAGCGGAAGGGAGAAGGCAGAAGGGATAAGGCAGAAGGCAAAGTGTGGTGAATTTTAGATATTAACACAAAAGGGGTTGCCTAAACTATTTACTTATGGCTTTTATTCGATTAAAATGCGCGCCGAATTATTTCTTAACTCCTATAGCCGTGAAAAAACTATTGGCTATGCTTTCCATCCTCGGAGTTTTCGCAGCTTACGGTTGCGCTGAAACTGAGGACGCAGACGACGTTGTTACAGACGATACAGTAGTAGAAGATACTGCTGTTGATGCTGACGACGCTGTTGTTACTGACGAAGCTGCTACGACAGACGAAGCTGCTACGACAGATGCAACAACAACTGATGAGGCTGCAACAACAACTGATACAACAGTTGCTGAGTAGTTTCTTTTGTTTGTAAATTAAAGGCCGTTCGCAAGGACGGTCTTTTTTTGTGGATTGATAGTGGCTATTCTTCTATTTCTGGTTCGGTTTGGTGTGTAATAAATTCTCCCCAGAAGCTCTTCAACGCTGCGGTGTCGATTGCGTCTTCCTCCGGAGATATTGTGTCGTCGTTGTCTTCTTCTATCCATCCTTCAAGTGCCTCGAAAAACTCATCCATATCTATGGGTTCTCCCAGAGCGTTTGGTGTTCTGGGCATGTTTTTAATTTCAATTGTCATACTTGCCGATATCTCAGATCCGTATGTGTCACATATATTACCGATTTTTACGCACCAATTTTCAGGCTTGATATCTACAACGCCTTCCATAAATAAAATCGCCCATTGTCCATTCTCATGTGTTATATATGCTGTAAATGCATCTGGGTTATTAATTATTGTATTTAGCGCTTCGTTGTCTGTCGGAAGAGTTGCGCCGATTCTGTCCAGAATTCCCAATAATCTGCTTACCGGCATGGTTTCTGTACTATTTGCAAATAAAATTCCTGACGGTTTGGGTTTATAACTAGGGGTTTCCATGAAGTTTCATTTAAAAAATTGGCCATGATTCTATCGTGGATTTTCAGCCTGTCAAACTATTGTTTCTTGATTATGAAGCAATGATGCGGCGGAATCCCGTTGAAATCCGGCGGAATCATGCTTATTTCTTTGTTTATCGAGCAAGGTTGCAGTCTTCTTGTTTCCATTAGGAAATCCCGAAAGTTGTTCGAGAACATTATAAGTCCTCTGGGGTTAAGCAAGTCCAGTGCGCCATTTATAAGATCGGGATGGTCTTTTTGTACTGAGAAGTTTTTGCCCTTGTTTTTGCTGAATGTCGGAGGGTCGATAATTATTATGTCGAATGTGAAGTTTTTTCTTTTTGCGTATTTGAAAAACTCGAGAGTGTCCATTTTGTAAGTCCAGTTCTTTTCCGGAGGTAGATTGTTGAGGGCTAGGTTCTTTTTGATCCATTCGCAGTAGGTTTTTGAGAGGTCTACGCTGTAAGTCTTAGCGGCACCTGCGCATGCTGCGTAGATTGTGAATGAGCCTGTATATGCGAAAGTATTGAGGATTGTCTTGTTAAGGCTTTTCGATGCGATCCATTTCCGCGTTTCGCGATGGTCGAGAAATAGGCCGGTGTCGAGGTAGTCCGATAAGTTGATTGAGAAAGAGTGGCCATATTCTTTAACTGTAATTTCTTTCTGCGGTGATGATTTCGGGATTTGGATTTCTTTTTTTGTACGATTTTTATAAAAAAAATCTTGTATTCCGAGAAGAGACTTGAGGGATTGCTCGATTTCTTTCGCCATGCCTTCAGATATTGGTGCGAAAATATGAATTACCGCATTGTTTTGATAGATATCGATTGCGAGTGGCAGGGTGCGGTCGGTATTGTTATAAATCCTATAAGCTTCGAGATGATTTTTCTCGATATAAGGCGTGAGTCTGGTGAGGGAGGATTTTAGCAGGTCGTGGATATTCAAAATATGACATTAATTGGCTGTATGTTAATATGCCGTCTGCGATTTTACAAATTGGAGAGATGGCCGAGTGGCTGATGGCGCACGCTTGGAAAGTGTGTTTACGAGCAATCGTAACGTGGGTTCGAATCCCACTCTCTCCGCCAAAACAAATCCGCATCCCCGCAGCGCGGGGATAAGGAGTTGTTTTCGATGATAGGATTGGTCGAACTCACAGGTTCGGGCGCCGAGGATAGCGAGAGTCGCGACCAATTCTTATTGGGCATGACCGAGCGGCGCAGGCGCATAGCTTTGCGTAGCAAAGCGTCATCCCACTCTCTCCGCCAAAAGAAGTAGGAGAAGTAGAAGAAGTAGAAGAAGTGACGTAGTTAAGTTTTTTATAGCAATTCTCCTTTCTGTAACTGGGTATTTCTGGTATAATTATTAGATATAAAAGCCCTAAATATGCTGTTTGGTGAAAAAAGACTGGTTTGGGATGACAAGTCTCCGGAAGGAGGCAGTAGCGATGCAGGGAAAGAAGCTGTAGATACTTCCAAAAAAGAGTCTGCAGATACGGGCAGTGTTGATGTTGCCGATAAGAGTGCAAAAAAAGAGTCTATGCAAGAACGAGAGAAGCTTGCTCAAGAGGTTGAAGAAGGCGGTGTCGACGCTGATGGCGACAAGGGTACCGATACTGATACCAATCCTGAAACCGATACTGATACGGATGATGGAGAAAAAGGTCCTTTTGATAGACTTAATGAGTATTTTGAAGGAGATGAGTTTAAAAAGGATAAAGAAGATGGGAAGTGGGCCAAAATTATAGGAAAAACCTTGTTGTTATTTTTTGGGGCGCAAAAGGCTATGGAAGCGTCTATGAGTACTGAGGAGGTTGATGCGGAGAAGAAGGCGCTTGTTACGGCTTATACCGCATTGATTGCCGAGATGGTTAAGGCTGACAAATTACCTACTGGAATCGTTGTTAGCGATGCCGATGTCGGTGTTTTGGCTGGCGAATATGAAATTTCAACGGCCGATGATTTGAAAAAATATCTTGAGGGTAAGGCTAAAATGGAAATCGGAGGTGCGCAAATATCTTTAAGCGATTATCTGGATAAGGTCAAAAAAAGGGAAAATCCTGCGGTTGCCGCGACTGTTACAGCTACAACGACCGCTTCTGGGGCTGTTGTTTTATCAGAAGCCGCTTCTACGTCTCCTTTTGCCGTTTGTCCTACAAAGGAGGTTTCGTTGGTCGGCACAAAGTCTCACAGGTTTGAATTAACTTCGGGTGAAAAAATTACACTTGAACATCAATATGTTGTCATTGGAGGTAAGCGATTTGCTGCAAAGGCTAAATCCGGTGATCAGGAGGCTCCAATTACATTTGAGAGCGTGAAGCCGATAGCCAGTGGTGGTTTTGAGTTTGAAATTAAGCCGGTTCTTGAGGGCTGGAGAGCGCTTGGAGCTCTTGCTGGGATGGGTGGTCCGCGTTCCGTTAATTTGAATCAGGAAAAATCAGTCGCATTGGTAAAAGCTCTTTATAAGGGTGCGACTCAAGGAAGTTTTACCCATCAGGTTGCAGATCCGAATACGGGAAATAACGTAGAGTTTACTTTTACGGCTGCGTGAGGGGGTAGGGGGTAGATTGCAGATGGCAGAGAAGAGGGCAAATCCTTGATGGATTAGACCTTTGTGTTTTTTCTCAAAGTCCTGATGCAGCTTGTGCAGATTTTTTTTGCCACCATCTTCTTGGTTTTCGTATCGTAAACCTTCTTGCTTGTGAGGTTTGGTCTCCAAGATCTCAAGGCTTTTCTGTTCGAGTGGCTGATCGTGCAGCCGATAGATGGTTTTTTACCGCAGTTTGTGCAAACTCTAGACATAGTATTTAAATCAGGTATTTTAATAAGAGCGGGAGTAGTTTAAGTGGGAATTGGCTCTTTGGCAAGGGAAAAAGGGGAGGCAGAAGGGATGAGGCAGTAGGGATGAGAAAAATTTACTTTAAAATATGATTCAATTTTTTTATTTCGTTATTGCGTTTGTTGCCGTTTTGACTTTGCACGAGTTTGCTCATGCGTGGGCGGCGAATTATCTTGGAGATCCTACTGCTAAGTTCAATGGACGTGTTAGTTTGAATCCGTTTAGGCACCTTGATCCGATGGGAACTCTGCTTTTGATTTTTGTCGGGTTGGGATGGGGGAAGCCAGTCCCGATAGATCCGAGAAATTTCGAGAAACCGATTCGCGATTCGTCGATTGTGGCTTTTGCCGGACCTTTTGCAAATTTGGTTTTGGCGTTTGCGGCATCTGTTCCTTATAAGTATTTCTATGGTTCGACTGGAGCCTTGGGACAATTCGGAGATTTGGCCGGGGCTGTTTTTCAACTTTCAATTATGCTTTTTGCATTTAATTTATTGCCGTTCCCTCCTTTGGACGGCTCGAAGGTTTTGTGGGTTTTTATCCCTGCAAAATATCAGATGCAATATCAGAGATTCCTTATGGAAGGATGGAAATATTTTTTGATTTTTGTTTTGATTGATAATTTTTTCCTTCAAGATATGTTCGGGTTCTCGGTGATTTGGTGGGTGATCTCTTATGTTTATGCGGCGGTGAGTACGGGGATACTGATGGTGAGTTAGCAAGACACAAGACACAAGACACAAGACACAAGACACAGACAGCAGAGAAGAGGAAGAGGGGAAGGAGAAGAAGTGACGTAGTGAAAAATTTGATTTTTTAAAAAGTTCAAATATAATCGGGTTACAATTCGTTTATCAAGAGTGGTGGAGGGAACGGCCCTATGAAACCACAGCAACCTTCTAATCGCATCGCGATTACCAAAGGTGCTAAATCCGCCCCAAAGGGGAAAGATAATAACAAATTTATATATATACTCTTTCCTTTCGGAAGGAGATTTTTATGTCTTAACAAGAATTATATGGAAAGGATTAACTGGACTGCTGAAATGAATAGAACCGGTACGCTTGCGGCTAATGAACTTGCGAAGCCTACATTGCCAAGCTCTTCTCATCCATCTCCGGATTGGAATTGGGAAATGAATAGGTCAGGTACGGTTGTAGCAGGTGCTTCAATGAGAACAAAGGCTGCGGTTGAAGGGGTTTACGCCGCTTAGAGGGTTGTAGTAGGCTAGTGGATAGTTGCGAGAATGAAAACAATCATGATTCAAAAGTTCTTGAAAAAAATCAAAGAAGCCGGAAGTGTGAAAAACTTAATTCTTCACACTTCTTTTGCGTTGATGGCGACTTCGGGCGTGAGTTATATGCTCGGGCTTGTGCGCGATAAGATTTTTGCGAATAAATTCGGAGCGGGTGCCGATCTTGATGTTTATAATGCTTCTTTTACGATTCCGGATCTGTTTTTGTCTGTGTTTGCGACTGCGGCTCTTTCGGCGGCTTTTGTGCCGATTTTTGTGAAAATTCGAGAGGGGTCGAATGAACGAGCGATGGGATATGCGGCGAAGGTTTTGTCTTTTATTTTGGTGGCGCTTTTTTGTGCGATTGTTGTGTACGCATTGGCGGTTCCGTTTTTTGCGGACTTGCTCGTGCCCGGATTTTCGGCGGAGCAGAAGGCTCAGTATATTTTGCTTGTGCGGCTGATGCTTTTGTCGCCTTTGTTTTTTACGGTCAGTAATACGATCGGTGGGATTCTGATCAGTACAAAAGATTTTTTGTGGTATGGGCTTTCACCGGTTTTTTATAATATCGGAATTATTTTTGGAGCGACCGTTTTGGTTGAAATTTTTGGGTTACCCGGATTGGTTTTGGGGACGCTGACGGGAGGGATTTTGCATATGGGTGTGCGGTTGGCGACTGCGCGAAAAAGGGGATTTAGGTTTCGGTTTGATTTCGGGGTGGATGAAAATTTGAAGCAGACTGTGAAGCTTATGTTGCCGGCGATTTTGCCTTTGGCGCTTTGGCAGGTTCTTCTAAATTGGTTCGTTCGTTTGGCGTCGCAATTGCCGGAGGGGAGTGTGACGGTTTACAATTTTTCGAGAAATTTTCAGAGCGCGCTCGTGAGTCTTGTTGGGATTTCGATTGCGCTGGCGGCTTTTTCGGAGCTATCGACACTGGCGGCGGAGGGTCGAATTGCGGAGTTTCGTGCGGTCGTTAAGAAGAAAGCGATTTTTGTTTTTGGGTTTACTGCGCTTGCGGCTGTTGCGTTGGCGGTCGTGGCGAAGCTGATGATTTCAGTGCTGTTGGGAGGGGGAGAGTTTGGCGCAGAGGCGGTTAATTTAACAGCCTTAATGCTTGCGGTTTATTGTATTTCGATTCCGTTTGAGAGCTTGATGTATCTGCTCGCGAAGGCGCATTATGCGCTTAAGAATACGCTAAGACCGTCGCTGATTTACGCGGGCGCGATTATGGTGATTATCGGGCTTTCCGCAGTATTGGTAAATTACATCGGAATTTTTGCGATACCGGTTTCGTTTGCGGTGGGGTTGGCTGGGCAGATTGTCGTGCTGGGTTTTTCGTTGCGAAAACTAATGAAGAACTAAGATATTCTGCGCTCCTTGTGTTATGTCCGTGTCGTGCCAGTCGTGAAGGGCGCTTAGGATTGTTTCGTAAGTGTATTGATAGTTCTCTCCTTTGCGGGTGCCGACATCGTTTGTGATTAGGAAATTTTCATCAAAACCTTTCAGAACCATCATGTGATAATAAGGTCCTTCGCCCGTGTAATTCGGGTTGCCGAGAAGACGGCCGGCAAAAGGTGCGACGACCGGATTGCCTGTGGATAATTCTGTTTTGATGTCGTCAATTGTTGGATTTTCAATAATTTCCCAGTCGGTAAATTCGTAATACTGCGTAAGCATTTCGGCCGTTTGCGCGATAGTGGTGTGTTCGTAAGAGCCGAAGTATTCGGTCTCCCATGCTACGAGATCGAGAAGTTCTTGATGGAACTCTTCTTTTGTCATCGTCTTGTCGGTTGCGAAATTATAGGCGAGGATTAGGCTGGCCTCTTCACAAGCCTCCTGATAAGGCATCGACCAGTCGGCGAAAGGGGCTTGAGAGTAGAATTGGATTCCGAGGTTGATTGAGGAAGTGGGGGAAGTGGAAGAAGTTGGGGAAGTGACATAGTTAAGAGTTGAAGAATCAGATTCGGTGCCGGTTTTTGGTTCGTTTGTTATTTCTTCGAGAGAAGTTGGCTCGATCGAACTGTGGGTTTGGTTGTAGGTGTATAAGTCGTATGCCGTTTTTGCGAACGGGATTAATACGAGTCCTACTATTACGACTACTACTGTGACGCTGATTGAAATTAAGTATTTTGACATAAGAGAGGATTGCGATAGCTTATCTAGTAATCTAGCGAATATAGTAACAAAAGAGAGTTTACCAAGTTTTTCTTGAAAGCCAAATCGAAGGATGTTAAGTTGTTCGCGCCCCAGAGCGTTTAAGCAAGCCGCGATAGCTCAGTTGGTAGAGCACGTCCATGGTAAGGATGCACTCCTCGAGCCGAAATCGCTATTGTGGCTAGGTGAAGGCGTGAGTTGAAAATTTGCATATATCCCAGAGGTCCTCGCCTCGTGTAAGGACTCATGGGCTTAATAAGCCGCGATAGCTCAGTTGGAAGAGCGCCGCCTTGGTAAGGCGGAGGTCTCGGGTTCGACTCCCGATCGTGGCTCCATTTGAATTTGAACCTGTTAAAGAAGTACATCTGAGATTAAAATCCTTAACCTCAGATTTCATGAACTCACCTATGTTGCAGGACTTATTCCAGCGGTATTTGCAGTATTGTTCGGTGATACGCAATTATTCGGATGTTACCTTGGAAGGGTATAAACAGACATGGAGGCTGTTTGCTAAAGAATCTGGAATTCAATACCCTGAAGATCTCAGTAGACATGTTTTTGAGAATTGGTTTTTCAATGGGCGACTGAATCGGAAGTGGAGTTCGGCTACTTTTAGGCATTATCATAAGTATTTGAATACATTCTTGTCGTGGTTGCTTAAGGAGGGACATATCCCTGAGAATTTTATTGTTGGGATGGAAAAGCCCAAGCTGGAACAGAGAATTCCTAAGACATTGAGCAAGGAAGAAGCCAAGCTCGTGTTAGATGCCTCTTATCATATGTCTTATGCTTATACCTTCGAGAGATATCGGAATAGAGCAGTTGTTGGAATTATGCTGTTTGCTGGTCTTCGCAGGTATGAGGTTATGCGTTTAAGGTTGAATGATGTGGATATAAGCAATAAGACTATTTTTATCAATCAAGGAAAGGGCGCGAAGGATAGGATGGTCCCAATGAGTAACACCCTGATTACCATTGTTTCCGATTATTTGCGGGACCGTCGAAGGCTTAAAAAGCAGAGTATTTATTTCTTTACTGCTGTTCAAAAGGATGAGCCGTTGGGAGTTCGATGTATAAACAATATGATGGCGCGTTTAAGGAAGACAACAAGGCTTAAATTCTCTTCTCATACGCTACGCCATGCGTTTGCTCGACTTATGCTCGAGGGTGGGTGTGATATTTATACCCTGTCGAAGATTATGGGGCATTCCAAGATTACAACGACTACTATTTATCTTTCGTGTTCGACTCAACAGATGTCGAAGTCGATTGAGATGCATTCGTTGAATTAGAGTGTGGGGGATGGATTCGATTGCTTAGCTAGATCCCCATGTACTAACTGAATTGCCTTTCGTGCTTTAGCTGTTTTTTCCTCTTTTTCCTGTTGAGTTATTTTCTCATCAAGAATTTGTTCAATTCCTATCTTCACAACTTCAAAATATTTCAAGCATTCTTCTTCTGTAAGCAAATGGATACCCTTGCTCATTATCCCATACAAGATTCTGTGCTCAACTAAAAACGGTGGGAGTAGATCTTTTACCATTTCTATTTTTGTGTCCATTTTCGAATTGCGATATTTTTCATTTTCGAAACTACTATCTTCTTTTTGTTTCTTAATATGCGCTTCTTCAATAAGATTTTCGAAGATTCGTCGTAGGTATACGAATGAACCGATTCCAACACCGTGAGCAGAAAGTCCAATGCCTTTTGTAAATTCCGTGTATTGACTGTCTTTTAAAATTTTTCGATATTTTTCAGCTTGTGGGATTTGGAAGTCTGCAGTTGACGGCCATTGACCTATTTTCGTACATGATGATTTTGTTTTGAAGTAATATGTATAGTATCTGTGTTCATGATTGCGAGTACAGGCGTGAGTAATTCTGATAAAGTCGTCGTCGTTTTCTACCCATTTTGCAATTAGGTTTTCATCTGCATACATTGTGAGCCTCGGGGTGCGTTTTGTTTCGTGTTCAATTGGTTTAAATACGCTTTCTTTTTTGCACCATATGCAAAAAGCATCAATAGGGTTCTCATTGTGCATGTGCATATATGTTTTTCCAGCTATGTTAGGGACTGACAACTTGAGCTCGTGATAGAGAGGCATTTCAAGATGGAATGCCTTTGGCGATGCCAAATATGGGCTTTCCGGATCGTCTTTTGGATTCGGCGGTGTGGTCATAAAATGTGTATTTACGGAGTGTTCTGTGGGTATTTTACTCCCTTTTTTTATAACCGTCATTGGAGATGATATTGCGGAATTTTGTTTTCTGATAACCATAATGAAAAGATAATATATAATTACATTTTTGCTTCTAAGTTATTTGCTGTTCGCAGGTTGTATTCTTTGATTTTAGCTAAAGTTTTTAGTGCTATCTCTGAATGTAGTATTGGCTGTTCTTCTTCTTCATAAGGTTCGATATTTAGTCCTGCTTTCCCGAAAATTTGCTCAAGTAAAAACCTCAAAATCTCTGGTTTCTCTTCGGCTTTTCTTTTTGCAATATTGACTAGTTTTTTTACTTCAGTCCTAGTGATGTAATCTGAAATCCGAGGTCTTTTAGTGCTTCCCTTTGGCCTACCTGCTCCTTTTCTTCCACCACCCCAAATTTGATTATTTTGATTGTTTTTCAAGTTTAACTGTTATTGCAGATATTTAAACTATGCTCATAATTGCACTTCCCTTCTCTGTTAGTATGCACGATCTTTCAATGTATCTTTGCGTAGTTGTTACGCGTGTATGTCCGAGATAGTTTTGTATGTCTTTCAGGTCGGCGCCCTTTTCGTTTAAGTGAGTCGCAACAAATCTTCGAAAGCCATATGCGGTGATTTTGAAGCCAAGCTCAGCGGAAAGTTTTCGGAACAGGTTTCGCATGCCTTTTTCTGTCCATCCTCCTCGTTTTGATGACGATACGAACAAGCGTGGTTCGTTATGTCGTTTTAGTGTCGCTCTTTTGTGCATATAAGTTTTATATGAGTCTCTTGCGTATGTTGGTAGTCGGTAGTAGCGGATTCTTCCTTTCTGCTTTTTCCCTTTAATGACAAGTTTGTAAGACTCTCCGTCGCTTTTAATGTCGCCTATTTGTATATTGAGCAGTTCGCAAGGTCTTGCCCCTGTTGAGCGCAATATGTCGATAAACAGTGAATTCCTTGTTCTTTGGAGTTCTGATTGTCTGCGCGTGTGTATTTGACCAACGATTGTTCTCACTTGGTCCATACCGAGTGTTAACTGCTCTCTTTGCTCTTCTTTGCATCGCAATACCTTTCTGATGTTGTTTTTTTCAATGTATTCTTGTTTTTCGAGCCAAATGAAATATGTAGTAAGGTTTTTAAGAATCGAATTATAAGTCGTGTTGCTGTGGTTTCTTAGCCCTTTGATTTCAAAGAGCTTGTCTTCCAGTAGTCGCGAGTTATTGCAGTCTTCTATTGTTAATATTTTTGTATTTCTGATGATAAATCTGAGTACATCTCTTACGTTGCTTATTGTTGCTTCACTTTTCCCAGTTCGTAGATACTTAATTTGAAATTCATCCCAGTGTTTCCACAATGGAGTTCCAGTGGTGTAATTTTGATTGAGAATGTCGAATTCCTGTTTTTGGAAGAGGTCCATAAAGCGGTTTTTTTGATTGTGCCGTTGTGAAGTATGGACTTTCTTGTAAAAACAAGACCTGCATTATATTGTCGATAATATAATGTTTAGTTTCTGCGTTTATTGTCGGTGAAAACTTTTAATCAGGTCCTTTATTTTTTTAAGCATTCGTCTTGTTTCTTCTGCTGTATAGGTTGTTCTTTTCTTTATTCCTAAAAATGTTTTAACAGATGGTAAGCTATTACATATTTCATTGATGGTTTTCCCATTTTCATACAGTCTGTATATCATTAAGTATAGGTCTATATTGTCCCATTTCCTCTTTATGTGCGTTGGTTGCTTGGACAATCCCACATTGTTTTTAGCCATTAGCTTTATTAAGCCTCCGACCCCTTGTCTTATGCTTTCCCATTCTTTGGTGCTAACAGGTCCTCTTATTTTTATATTCGCATATGGGGTTGGCGGATATTCTGGTATATCTCCACAAACATAGCTTATTTCGTAATTTTGATAAAAATCTTTTGGACCGAAATATAAATCGACTAGCGATATGTTTTCTCTTGTAATTGGTATGAAAAAGTCCTTTAGAAGTTTTTGTATGTCTTTTCCACTTGGACCTGTTGTAAAATCACATTTTTCATTTTCCGGTATTCCTGCTTCTTTACGGATTTGGTTTGTCCTTTTTCGAAATTCCTTGGAGCTTTTGTCTAGGATTTTGATGTATTTAGCTAAATTATCGTTTCTCATTTTACATGTAGGATATAATGGTTGTTAAAACTTTAGCAAAACCTAGTAAGGTTTAACACCTTTTTTGTAGATGCTGGTTTGTTTCGTTTGTGGGAATCTACGATTTTGCTATAATCGATTCGCTCTCCCGTATCTATGTTTCACATTTTTGTGTTGGTATTGGTCAATTCAGTCCAAGATGGGGCAACCTGTCTACCTACTGAATTGACTCCTTGTGAGACAACGATGTGGGAGAGCTAGACGGTTGTCCCTTTTGTTATTCCTAACCCAATTGTATGAAAAAAGCATTTATTGCGCTTCTCATCTCTGTTTTGCTTATCCCGAATGTGTTCGCTGGAACTTTCGATGATGTTGTCTCTAGCGATGAGAATTATGTTGCGATTGAGTATCTTGTTTCGATCGGGACGCTACAAGGTTATAGCGATGGCATTTTCCAGCCCGATACAACGATAAATCGTGCGGAGTTGATGAAAGTATTGGTTGCCGGACAAGGTATATCTCCCGATGAAAATACTTATAAAGATTGCTATTCCGATGTTGCGAGTGATTGGTATGCAAAATATGTTTGTTATGCAACCGAACAAGGTTGGGTTGGCGGTTATCCCGATGGAACTTTCAAGCCTGCTCAAACGGTTAATAAGGTTGAGGCTCTAAAAATGCTTGTAAATGCTCTTGGTTTGGGTTCAAAGCTACCTGAAACTGTAAGTGAGGATTTGTTCGATGATACGGATAATTCTGCTTGGTATGCGCCTTATTTGTATGTTGCGAAGGATTTAAACCTTCTTGAAGTAACCGATCGAGATTATGGACCGTCTAGTGATATGAACCGCGGAGGCGTTGCTGAATATATCTTTAGGACGCTTGTTGTAAATGAGTTACTTATAGATTCTTATACTGCCGAATACCGTGATCAGTTTTTAACAGATAAAGGATTGTCGAGTCTTATAGAGACTCCTGTTTTATACGATGTGGATTATGTTGTTGATGGTGATACGATTCGTCTTACCGATGGTCAATATGTGAGATTGCTTGGTATTGATACGCCTGAAACCGACGAATGTTATTACGATGAAGCCAAAGCGTATTTAGAGGGCTTAATAGGCGACAATCAGGTTGAGTTGGTCGCTGACGAGATAAATGACGACAAGGACGCTTACGACAGATTGCTTCGATATATTTATGTGAATGACGAGCTCGTTAATTTGACGATGGTTGAGGATGGATATGCTGAATATTATGACTCTTATGACATTACACTTGCTGATGATTTCGATAATGCCGAAGGCGAGGCTTCTTTATCCGGACTTGGTTTGTGGACCGCTTGTTTTGATAATACGAGTGCGGAGGTAGTTGATGGTTTGTATATCAGCTATGTTCTCTATGATGGCGATGTCCCAGATGTTGAATCGGATGAATATGTTGAAATCACAAACGGTTCTGTTGCCGATATTGATCTAACCGATTATTACATTATGGGGTCGTCTGGTGATGAGAAATTCACATTCTCTGATTACACTCTCGCCTCTGGTGAAGCTGTTAAGGTCTATACAAATCAAGGAGATATTAGTTTCGGTGTCAATAAGGCTATATGGAGTAATTCGGGGGAAACCGTGTATTTGTATGGACCAGAGAATGTACTGGTTGATAGCTTTATATACTGAAAAATGGCTTGTTCTTATGACTGATGAAGAATAGTATGCTTAATGCTTGTTAAATAACAAAATCATGGTATCCGAATCTGCGTCCATAAGGGCAATTAAATTAGTTCGTGCGGTATTTGAATCAGTACATGGCAATCTTGGTTTGTTGAAGTTTAATATTGAAGAGCTGATACCAACAAATGGCACAAACGGCGAGGAATCGAAAAAGTGGGATATAACCTGTAGTTTTTTTGAAACATTGGGCAGTAATGCCCCAACTCGCTATAAAGTATCTGTGAGTTTAAATGACAATTCGGTTAGTATAAAAAAAATAAGTGAAGAGGCAAGTCAACCTGCGAGATCATTTGTTGTTAAGGAGACACCTCAAGACAGCCAAATATAATGCTATTAGACTGTTATAATATTTATGAAAAAGAGTATTTTAGCCCTTACACAAGCAGAGGGGTTATTATTGATTCTAGTGTAATGATAACACTTGTTGATGGTCTTATAGATGCGAGAATAAGTAAGCGAAAACCAAATAAATCATCTCAGTATTGGAAACTGCTACATTTCTTAGATTTGATTTGTCTTCCTAATAATTGGGATAAATTTTCAATTACACCGCATATATTAACAGAGGTTTGTAGTTATTTACGAAATAATTACAGCAAGCACAGGCACTACAAAGATATTGTTAAGGAAGTCTCACCTTTTTTGGCTGAAATGAGAGAGGAGTTAATATGTAAAAGTTCTATTATAGGACATCCTGATTTTAAGAATGCCATTATTGAGGTTGGAGATATATCTATATCTATAGTTGCTGATGATTTCGTGGGTCGTGCTGATAAGATTGCAATTTTATCTGTAGATCATAGGCTTAATGACACATATGTAGACAATCCCAATGTTTTAGTAATGGATTTCGTTACTGTAGTTAATAATCTTTTATAGCGATTTCCTCTTAGCCTTGATGGAATCATCTGTTTGTATATGTACGGTTAAGTTATTCTTCTGCTCGTTTATTCAGCTAAAGTGTGGTTATTAAATTTTAATGCTCTTGAACACAGCTTGATAATGTTTTTTCCATAGTTTGCTGGTGCAGTTTTTGATGAGAGGGGGGAGCTTTGTATCAAAAATATTCTCGAATATGCCTAAAGTTAAGATTACATATAAAGCTGTTAGGAATGCATTATTTAAAATCGTATTGAGCAAAGGTATGTTTATTCTCTTAAAAAAGAAAAGAACATAAAAGATTAAGTGAATTGAACTGTAAAATAAGATTGTTCTTTTTGCTATTATGTAACCGAAAAAGTTTATTTGAGCTGGTTTTTCTTCGGTTATGTTGGTATTTATTAAATTTCTTTGATTGGATCTTTCGGGTTTTACCTCTTGTTCTACTAAGTCAAATTGGACTTTTTCGCCAGATGAGATGTGTAAAAACCATTGAAGCAATAATGCTAGTTGTTTATATGTACCGGCTTGAATTTCCCTTTGTAGTATTCTGGATCTTAAACTAAGGCCTCCAAATGTTTTTGACGTTTTGGTATGTAGGTCATATATTTGATTTAGTATTTCAATTGCTTGAATTTTATTATTCTTTTTGTCGTAAAAATAATTTTTTTCTTTGTCGTAGAAATACTCATCGCGTGAAATAAGGTTAATTGGCTCAAGTCGTCTATTTTTTATATACTTGTCTGTAATAAAAAATTTCCCATCTCTCTCTTCTGTTAGCTCTGCCCTTATTATTAAAGGTATCTGATCATTTTCTAGTTTATCTTTTGGTAGATAAACATGTATGAAAGTTACATATTTTTTATCATTAGGTATCCCTAGTTTTTTTCTTAAACTAGGAGCTATATATTTTTTTGTGCTAAACCCAATATCATCATCTAGCTCAGTATGCTTCGTGAATCCATCGTAGGGCAGGTTGAATGAATTGATAAATCCAATTTTTGTTAACGCCATTTTTGATGTTTAGTGTATTAAACAATCTTTATTATTCTCTCCAGTTTTGCTATAGTCAAACCGTCTTGGATGTACTCTTCTGCTCGTTCATTTAAAACCGGTGCTTGCTCTGTACAAAACGGCTTGCGTAAGCCGAAAGCGGGCTCTGGGAGGCATCCACTATTCTTGGTAAGGACGGGGTCACCGGTTCAATTCCGGTTCGCGGCTCCATTTAGTAGTTCCCTGTGGCCGGTATGAAAAAACTTTCAGTTATAGCTGTCTGCGCTTCTTCATTGGTATCTAAAACTTGGATTTCGTATGTTTTTGAAGATGTCCATACGAAATAGTATGTCACATTGTATCCGATTTCCGAGCCTACAGTAATTTTGTGCGCGTTAATGTTGCCGATTGCGATTTCATCTTTTTCTTCGATTACCTCGACAGCCCCTTCTTTTATTTCCGCGATTCTGGCTTCTAGGTCTTCAACAGACCTGATATAAAAACCTTCTGACCAGTAATCCGAGTCCGGCCCGACCCAAACCGTATCACTTTTCTCTATTCCGGCGTTGTCGTAATTCGCAGTGTAAATCGCGTATCCTTCAGGGATGTTGATATTGAATCCGAAATTTTCCGAAAGGTATTCTTGGTCATAAACGGTTGTAACATCTTCTGCGTTTTCTGTGCTTGGCTGATTTGCGGTTTCCGCCGCTTGGCAACCCGCTGTAATAAGCAGTGCGAGTGCCGATAGAACGATGAGTGTTTTTTTCATGGTTGTATTTTTAGGTTATTAAATCCATAACGAAAACTTCTTCGTCAGTTCATCCAAATCGCTTCTTTCTCCAAGCATGCAAATCCCGTAATATTCCAGTTCCGCTTCAGGAGTAGATTCGGATGCGGCGACCTGTTCTTCCCAGCTTCCAACTGTCATAGCGCTTGTGAATGAGGCGAATGGGATTCTTTTTTCTATCAAACCGTTTCGGAGTGTTCGGATTTTGTTCGAATTATCCGCGCGGAGAATTATGTAAGGGAATTTCGATGCCATGTGTGCGCCTCCATCTTTGTCCTTGTAATTTATTACACCCATATCCTGATCCGGATATGAATTGGTCAGGCCGACTGTCATGTGGGCGAGGGCGTTCATTACTTTTCCGGTTTCGATTTTTTTGTTTAGGACGGCGACGAATTTTCTTGAGGTCATATTTAGAATTATTAAATTTGTATGAATTTTACCAAATCCATGAGGAATCCGAAAGGTAGTGGAATCTGGTATTTTCGTATCAATAAGTAGTACGGGGCGCTTGGTGTTTTTGCGGAGGATGGAGATTTGATTGTTTTCAAGATCGATGATCATCAGGGGTGAAGGTCTTGGCTTCTGCAAGCCATTGCCCTGCTTGCTTTAAGGCTGTTTTTATTGTATCTTGCATGAGTCAATAATAACTAAGAAGGCCGTTTACTCGCCTTCGGCTCGTTGCCGGCTACTATGCAAAACCCAATCATCTCATTACTGCGTGAATCTTTCAAATATGCCAAGGGGCATAGAGGTATGATGATTTTTTATCTCGTACTTTCGTGTATTGCGAATGCGGTTATTTTGTTTGAGCCTTATGTTTTCGGGCGATTACTTGTTGTGCTCCAAGAGGGTGGAGATATGGAAATTTTGCTTAAAAAAACTTACTTCTATCTTGCGGTTTTGGTTGCGTTGCCGATTGTTTTTTGGGTTTTTCACGGAGTTTCTAGATATTACGAGAGAAAAGTTGCGTTTTTCATTATGGGTTTCTATCAACAGTCCGCTCTTCAGGCGTTATTTTCGCTTCCGGTCGAATGGCATCGCAAGCATCATTCAGGGAAAAATATAGACAAGATTAGGCGTGCCGGTATGGCGCTTCTCAATTTCGCGAGCGATGTTTTCGTTTTGGTTGAGATTTTCGTGACGCTTGGCGGTGCTTTCATACTGCTTTGTTTTGTTAAGCTTTATGCCGGGCTGACTGCTTTCTTGGTGAGTTTTCTGGCGTTCTCGGTTGTTATTTTTTTCGATCGAATTTTGTTCAAACAATTCAAGAGTCTTAACTCGGCTTACGGGAAGACGGCTTCGGCTGTTCATGATTATGTTTCAAATGTGTTTACGGTTTTGACGATGAGGTTTGAGAAGAGTGCTATTCGTGAATATTTGAGGCGATATTTTTTGCCTTTTGAGCTCTATAAGAAAAATGTTTTTTTGAATGAGGTGAAGTGGGCGAGCGTGACACTGGTTGTTACCTTAATGACAATTTTTGTTATCGGTTATGAGATTTTTGATGAATTGAAAGTTTCCGGCGTTGTGTCGGTCGGCGTGCTTTATACGCTTTTTGCTTATATGGATCGTGTGGGTTCTCGTTTCTATGAGTTCGCTTGGAAATACAGTCAGACGGTTGAGCAAAACGCTTCCGTTAAGTCAGCTGAGAATATTTTTAGCGATTATGCGAAATACGGGTTCAAATCTTCTGCGAAAGCGCCGAAAAACTGGAAGAAGATTGAGGTTCGCGGTATGCATTTTACATATCTTGATGAAAAGAGAAAAAAGCATCAAATTGAAGATGTTAATTTGGAAATTCCAAGAGGTGCGAAGATCGCCTTTGTCGGAGAAAGTGGATGCGGAAAAAGTACGGTATTAGGTCTCCTGAGGGGGATTTATAAGGCGAGTAAGGGTTTGGTTTTTGCAGATGGGAAAAAATTGCCGTATGGCGTTGCTCATTTGGCGAATATCACAACGCTTATGCCGCAGGAGCCTGAGGTTTTTAACAATACTATTAGATATAATTTGACGATGGGCGTGCCCGTTTCCGGTTCCGAAATCGCAAGAGTTATGAAGATTGCTCGATTCGATACGGTGTTGGCGAAATTGCCTGATGGACTCGAAACGGATATTGCAGAAAAGGGGATTAATTTGAGCGGAGGAGAAAAGCAGAGAATGGCGCTTGCGCGTGGACTAATTGCCGGCAAGGGGAGTGATATTCTTCTTATGGACGAGCCGACGAGCAGTGTTGATATGAAAAACGAACGAGCGATTTTCGAGAAGATTTTTGCCGAGTATAAAGGCAAGACGATTATTGCGTCTGTTCACAGGCTGAGCTTGCTTGATTTGTTTGATGTGGTTGTGAGGTTTGAGGATGGGAGAGCGGTGGGGGTAGAAAGTAGAAGGTAGAGAGTAGAAGGGAGTGGGAAGGGCGACGATGGGTTGACAGGTCGACCACCTTGTTTTATTATCTGATTGAATATTTTTTTATTGATTATTGTTTATGGAAAGTTTAAAGACGGTTATTGCGGCTTTACCCCTGATTTGCGCCACTGAAATTGGGTGCGTGGGATCTGATGACAATGCGAATGTTGCATCTGCTACACATGAAGATCGTAAGATTATTTATTTTCCTGATGTTCATGTGATGTCCGACAGTTCCGATGGAAATGCTCAGGCGATGGATGCTCAAAATAGTCAGTACAAGGTGTTATCAGAACATGCCGGTCGAAGAGATTTGGATTTGGCGATTGTGCAGGAAGGTTCTTTTCGAGAAAGTGAAGAAATACAGCCCGGATATAATATCCAATATAATCAACAGACTATTGATGCGATGTTTGGTGGGGATCCCTATAAGGCAGGATGGAAGCTGTCTGATCGTGAGTGGATGGCCGTTCCAAGAGTTTTGACCGAGTTTCGTGGTAGATTCAAGCTTGTTGGGTCTGAAACGCTTGAGACTTTTCAGGCTACAGGCAAGAATGAAGCTCTTATTACAGATCTTGACGCCGTATGGGCTCAAAGGGATGAGGCTTCATGTCCAAATGGTTCTTCGATTACGCTTGGTCAAGCTGCAGATGTTTTTTTGAGAAATGATGGTCGTAATAATTCAACTCCTCATACCGACTGTTATTGCGCTTTTTGGGCAGATTGGCAAACAGCTGCTTCGGCGTTTGAAGAGGATCGTTTTGTTTCAGCTCCAAGGCGCGAGGCGCAAGCCGCTCTGGCTTCTGATGCGGATGTTACTTTTATAGTTGCAGGATCTAATCATTATAAAGAAATTAAAAGAGTTTTTGATTCGCAAGGAGTTACGCTTGAGGTTATTTCTTATGACGGATTTGACCCGGATACACAAAAACATATTCCGCGACTCGATGATAAAGCTGGAATATGTGCCGCTAGATCACCAGTCTCGACGGGTCGAAGATGAAGAAATATCCGAGTACAAGCATTGCGATTCCGCCAATAACTAGGCAATAACGGGTGTATTTAGTCGTAAGGTGCATGTATTGAAATGCCCAGAGTGCGATGCCGAATACCAAGAAGTCATCTATCATGTAGAAGAAAGTGTAGATGAGTGTAAAGAGTTGGCGCGTTGCGAAGTTGAGATCGTTAAGTTCAAGAATTTTTGTAAATGCTTGCGGGATGCCGATTGAGCAGGCGAATTCGATAATATTAACAGAGAATGCGAGGCCGAGCGTTGCGAAGAAAATTCCTATCGAAAATGGAGAATCGACAAGTTCTTTTATGCGTGCGCTTATGCGGCTTTTTTGACCGAGTGATGTTACTTTGCATTCATTACTTTTGTTCGTAAAAAACTCATAAAGAAAGAAAATTCCTGCGCCTATCGAAACGAGTCCTATAATCGGTGTGACGTACTGGTCAAGTTTTACGAAATCCCAAGTTTTGTACCAGACGTTAAGGATTAGGTAGTACATGAGCGTTTCCGCGAATATGAAAATGCCGGCTAGTTCGATCATTTTTCTCCTAGAACCGGCTTGCAATAGAAGGGTCAAAAACATTATTAAAACCCACATTGCGCAAGGGTTGAACCCGTCCACAAAGCCAAGTAGCATCGCCAGAACTCCGAGAGAATATTCTTGGGGGTTGATTTCGCCGATGAAAGGGAGTGCGATTGTTGTAATTTCGCCTTGGCTGTGTTCGTAGTCCTCGAAATAGCTGCTTTCTGTCATTTTTGAGGCGAGATCTGAGATTTTTTCTCCTGTTGTATCTGCGCTTATAAATCCGGAAAGAAGCTCGTTTCCGATCAGAATCTTCGGTGTACCCTTTGTGAGGTCGTTTTCTTCACAAAACTGCGTAAAAAATTCATAAGTCGCCTCGTCTTCAAGGTGATAGTATTTAGGTTTGATATTCGGGAAATTTTCTGCAAAATCTCCTTCGAGAAAAGCCTCAAGGTCTTGGCAATGTGCGCAATCTTCACGAGTGAAGACAGAGAACTCCAATGTTATAGTTTCAGGTGTGGTTTCAGGTTCAGCTCCGAATGCAGCGGGAGCGAGTGAACCGACTATGAAAAGGGAGAGAAATATGGTTAAGAGTTTTTTCATACAGAATAGTTAGAAAGAGAAGACGAAAGACAGTTTAGCGTTGTTTTTCTCTGATACAAGCGTTCTAATTGGATTTTGGCTTTGACAAGAAGAGATTTTAGGCTAAAATCAGACGGCGATTATCAATTTATCTTAATTTTATGGCTCGAGGAAAAAGTACATTCTGCACTTGGTATTGCAAGGAGTGCAACACAGGTAATTACATTACTACTTATAATAAAAGAGAGAACGAGACGACTCTTAAGCTGAAGTCTAAATTCTGCAAAAAGGACAGGAAGCATACCGAGCATAAGAGGAAGGATACGAAGTAGGGGAGAGGCAGAAGGGAGAAGGGAGAAGGCATGAGGCATTAGGTGGACTTAAGAAGATAATTTCGAAATTAACGAATTGAGCATTTTTTGTATTTCGAGTATTAGGTTCTCAATGTTTTTATAGTCTTGTTTTTCGTATAAGAATTTAGCGATAATTAATTGTGTTTCTAGTTCGTATAGTGATCCGCAAGCGATACGCAAAAATTTTAAATAATCACCGGTTTTACCTCTGCCATATCCTTCTGCGATATTCGATGGTATTGAAATCGTAGCTTTTCTCATTTGAATAGATAAGCAATATGATTCGTTTTTCGGAAAATTGTCGGTTAGTAAATATATCGCTCGAACAAGCGTTATAGATTTTTGCCATACAATTAGGTCTTTGTAGCTTTTAATCGTCATGCTTGTATAAAAACATACTGACATTAAATTTTTATTGAAAATCTTATCCTCGTCCAACGTTTTCTTCACTTATGCCTTCTGCCTCATGCCTTCTGCCTGTATAATCCCTATGTCGCTTTTAACAAAAATCCAAATGAAATCTATTAAAATCTTTTTTCTCGTTTCGATTTTTTCAATCTTGTTTTCCGGCTGCGTTGGTCAAGGTTTCGAATCATTGAATAGAAGCGAGAGCGGGGTTTTGATCGAGAAGATTTTACCGAAAGATACATGGATGGTTGTTTCGGTTACCACGAAAGATGAAGGGCAGAGAGCGGCTTTCGATGATTTTATTGCTAAATTTTCAGATGGTGAGGGTTTTATGGAGAAAATGCAGTCGAGTTTTGATCAAATAGGAATGGATTACGAGACGGATGTTAAGCCTATTTTGGGCGAAAATGGTTTCCGGTTTGTTATGGCCTATTCCGGCACGGATACTTATGCCGTTATGACGGTTGCGGATACTGCAAAAGCGCAAGAATGGCTTGATGCCATGGTTGCGCGCGGTGAGGCGACTATGACTCAATTAAGTGATACCGATGTCTATGTGACGGCCGGTACCGATGCTCAAGGCGAGAGCTATACCGCATTGCTTGGAGATATGCTTGTTGTAACGGGAAGTTCTTCGTCGCTTGTTAATGCGAGCGGACAGTTCAAGGCTTCGGATGCGGAGAGTTTGCTCGACAATACAACATATATGGATAGTGTTAATGAGTTGAGCGGTACTTATATAGGATATATTTATACCGATTCCGAAGGTCTGGAGAAGGTTTCCAATACTACCAGCTTGCCTGGGGTTTTTGGCGCGGGAAGTTCATTGCTTTCTTCGCAGATTTTTTCTTTTGGATTTGAAGATTCTTATATTGTGTTTTACGGATATGCCAACGGAGATCAGGAGAAGATTGATGAGGCTGGGATCGGGCTTGATGAGCTTCAAGGTGACAGATGGTATTTGGCGGAAAATGTGCCTTCCGGCGATTTGGTTTTTTATGATGAATCGGGTTCGATTGATAAATTGATAGATTTTTGGGTTGAAAAATCAGGCGGTAACGAGGTTGGTGATGAAATTTCCACTTATGTTACGCAATATTTAGGTATGGATTTTGAAGAAGACTTGAAGAGTTTTTTGGATAAAGGTTATGCATTGTCGATAAACGGTGGGAATGACCTTTTGCCCGGTATTTCCATTGTAATAGATGCTTCTTCTAATCTTGATTCGGCAAAAGAGTTTGTTGATAAAATTGATGCGCAAATCGCATCCATTGTGATGCTTATGCAGTATGATGCGAGTGGGATAGGTACGGCGTTTTCACAGAATGATCTTGAGGTTTTGGGTAGCGATTTCCGAGCTGTAAATTTTGACTTCAGCGGATTTGAAAGTCTTGTAGCCGCCGAAACGGTTGAGGTGGTTGAAGATGTTGAGGGCGGGGTTACGACCGCCACTCCAACTACGACCGCATGGTCGTTATTGAAAGGATCTTTGATATATGGAGTTACGGAAGATGGTCTCCTAATCATTTCCACATATCCCGAATGGGAGTTGTTTGACGGAGAAGGTTCTGTTGCCGCGTCGCAAGTTTTTGCCAATGATGCAGATTGGCTTGGTAATTATGATGACAATGTCTTCTTCTTGGATTTCGAAGAAGTTATCGATTATATGGACGTTTTGGATCAGTTCTCTTCGCTTATCGGGCAAGTCGTGCCTCCTGAAAACTCAGGTGACTTGAAAAGTTATCTCGACAACTTGGATAGCTTGATATTCGGAGTTAAAGCTTCGAGATATGATGTAGAGATGAAGGGGAGAGTGGGAGTTGAGTAGATTGCAGGTTGCAGGTTGCAGATGGCAGATTAAAGATTACAGATGGCGGAGGAGCTGCAGATATTTATAAATATTTTATTACTCAACTAATTAATTGCCTTGATGATGTCGGTGCGGGTGACGATGCCTTTTAAGATTCCCTTTTCGTCAATTACCGGTAGGCGGCCAACTTGTTTCTCTTGCATTATGGCGATTATTTCGTCGAGAGTGGCGTTTTCATTTATTGTGATCACTTCTTTTGTCATTAAATCCGATGCCGTTTGTGCACAGAATTTTTTCAGCTCTTCGTTATATTTTTCCGTGTTTTCGAGGTAAATCAATCCGCCGAGGAGGCTGATTGCGCGCGGAGTGTGCGGATTCAATTCATGAGTTGCGACATCAGCTTCCGTGACGATGCCGAGAAGTTTGTTTTTTTTGTCCACTACCGGAATTGCGGTTACACCTGCCTTTGCCATTTTTTGAATTATTGTTTTGACCGCAGCCGTAGGATTGACCGAATGAATCGATTTGGTCATGATTTGTTTTGCAGTTTTCATTGGAAGGGGAATTAGGGGGTATGGTGGGAATGGAGATGTTAATTTTTGTCAGGAGGGATATTGTAGTAATCGAAGATGAAGTCGGCGATTGAAGCGAAGGTTTTTGCAGCGGTTGAGCCACCCCAGATGCTTGTTTTCGGATAATCGTATTTTACCAATACGATAAACTGAGGATCGTTTAGAGGCGCATAACCTACGAAAGAACCTATTGTTGTTCCTGCGCCTTCAAGAGGTTCACCATATTTGTATGTTTGAGATGTACCTGTTTTTCCTGCCACGTAGTAATCTTCCAATTTTGCCTGAATGCCTTCGCCTCGTTCGATTACCGCTGTGAGCATGGCGGTAAGTTTTTCGGCAGTATCGCCCGTGACCACCTGTCTTATGATTTCAGGTTCATATTCAGTAATGCTTCCATCGGCATATTCGATTTTCTCAATAAGGTAAGGCTGCATCAGTACGCCGTCGTTTGCGAGAGCCGCCATTGCGGTTATCATTTGTATGGGGGTTGCGGAAATACCTTGTCCGAATGCGTGCGTGACAAGTTCCGATTTTGCCCAATCTTCATAATATTCTATGTAGCCTGTTTCTTCTCCGTCCAGTTGTATATCAGTTCTTTTGCCGAAGCCGAAAGCTTGTATATAGCTGTAGAACAAGCTATTTCCCAGAAGTTCTGCGACATAAGCCATTCCTATGTTGTCCGAATGGACGAGTACGTCAGTCATACTTTCCCATCCGTAAGCCGTGTGGGTGGAATTGTCTATCGTATATTCGTCAACCTCTATCGGTCCGGTGCAGTTGAATTCCGTGTCCGGTTCAACTTCTCCTGCATTAATCGCCGCCGCCATGGCCAGCGATTTAAATACAGATCCCGGTTCGTAAATCGATTGAATCGTGTTGTTTTTGTAAACAGCTGGGCCTTGCAGGTTGGTATAAGAATACCATCTGTTTGGATTGTCTGTGTCTTGGAAGATGCGAATTTTTTCGTCCGGATCTATGTGAGTGTAGAGATAATATATCGGCTCTTCTTCGGTTCCTTCGTTATAGACATATTCCATTTGAGCTTCGGTCAGTTCTATTTCCGAAAGTTCGTAAGCATCGCTGTATGAGTTCGGATCGAATGTCGGATAATTGGCCATTGCGAGAATCGCGCCCGTTTCCGGATCCATGACTATTGCTTGGCCGCTTTGCGCTTGGAAATCATTTACACCTTGCTCCAGATAGGTTTCAACAGCCAATTGTATTGTCCTGTCGATGGTAAGGGTGATGTTTGCGCCATCCTCAGCCGGCTCAATAATGCTTTCGCCGACAGTTATTTGGTTTCCCGTGCCGTCTATTTGAGATGAGAAATGGCCTTTTTTACCCGTAAGAATTGTATTGAAAAATCCTTCTATTCCGTACTGGCCTACTCCTGCCGTATTGGTATATCCGAGCAGTTGTGCGGCGAGTTCGCCTTCCGGATAATAACGATAATATTCTTCGATCATGTCGATTCCGAGGAAGTCTTTGTTTTCATCGGCGGCTTTTATCTCTTCTATTTGCGAAGATATTTCCGGATCCAGTTTTCGTTTGAGTACCGTATAGCGATTGGTTCCTTCTAGGGTTTTTGCAAGATTATCCGCATCAACTTGGAATACTTCGGCGAGTAGATTTGCAGTTTCTTCTTTGTCGTCAATTTCAGATGGAACTACGTAAACATCTCCTGTCTCCGTAATCCAGACGCCGTCCATGTTCATATTTTCCAAACTTTCCTGAAGAAGCACGTCTGCCTCTTCTATCAATAAAATTTGGTCTCGGATTTTTTCACTTAATTGATCTTCGAGGTCTTGAGTGAAATCCTCAAGCAGTTTGTCATCTGTCTTGTAGGCGATTTTTGAAAGTGCGTCTTCTCGAGCCGTTTCGTCTTCAATTAGCATTGCGTCATCTTTTTCTTTTTCGACTCGTTCTTCATCAAGCTCTTTTTCTTGTTCAAGATCGAATAGTAGTGGCGCAAGGGTTTCGGTTACCAGTTCAGGATTTTCTATAAGGTATGGATCCGCATAAAGCAGGTTGTAAGTAGTGTTTGTTGCGAGAGTATATTCCTCACCGGAATTTTTGTCTGTTATTAGGATTTCGCCTCGACGTGCAGGAAGTTCGGTGTAGCCTTGATGTTCGTTTTGCGCGATATTTTTGTAATAGCTGTGTGAAATAATCTGTAATTGAAAAAGGCGTATGCCGATTATTACGGTTGTTATGATGATGAGTATTGTGATTAGTTTGAAGCGAGGCATGGGGGGAGGGGTAAGGAGCAAGATACAAGACACAAGACACAAGACACAAGACACAAGACACAAGACACAGATAGTAGATAGATTGCAGGTGGCAGATTGCAGATGGCAGAAAGGGGCTGATTCAATTTACTACCACTTGAGGTTTTTTGGCAGTGCGGATGGCTTGTCGTCGAAGCCGTTTTGTGATATAATTTCAAGATAATAAATTAACTATGGGTTTGTTTGGCAGGAAAAGTCCGGCAGCTACCCCTACGACTCAAGATTCGCTGGAGAGATCTGTTGATTCGATCGTTTCTTGCATGAGACGGTTAAGTCTCGATGATCGAATTGAGATATCTTTGCATGGAGAGCAGGCTCCGAAGTGGTTTTTTCTCCAAAATGTCGGAGGTGATGATGTCGTGGAGTTTTCTGATGTGAATGCTCCGCTCAGATTTGTTTTTGCGATTGAAAACGGCGAAATTGTTATGAAAAACGAGGACACTCATGAGTCGACTATTGTTAATCAAATTAGTGGTCCGAATGGTGAAGATATTTTTATGCGGTCGGGTGGGTTTAAGAAGCCTGAAAAGACTCAAGGGCGTTTTGGTAAAGCTGTTGCATCGGTTAGAACGAGTGTTTCTGCGGCGGCAGGTGTTGTGTCCGGAAGTACGAGAACTTATGCAGCCAAAAGCGTTGCGGTTGCCGGCAGGACACTTAGCGACAGAGGTGAGGATTTACAGTTCATAGCAAGTATTAAAAACGGGGGCGCAGAGATAGGTGGGGAAGAGGTTGATAAGATGGAGGTCGGGGATGCGCTCTCGAAATTCGCTGATGCCAGTGAAATTATCGAAAGGAGAAAAAACGATACGGCAAGTGTTACGGTGTATCAGTTTAGAGAGTTGAGAAAAGTCGAGAAAAAACTTTTTGAAAGGGTTAAGAGCTTGCTTGTGGCTCCTTCCGTGGGTGCAAGTCAGGATGAGATTGCCGAGATTGCCGGATTGGCTACAAGAATGATTGAGGTTTTGGAACAGAAAAAGGCTGCACAAGACAAATCGTATGATTCCGAGGTTGGTTATTTTGAGCAGATTATGGCTGATATTGCGAAGCTGCGTTCTGGTGCTGAAAGTGATGCGAAGGTTCGACTGATTAATAATTTTATTACTGAAGATTTCAGCAGGCTTGGTTTTCAAGAATGTATCGAGAAGATTCGATATGGACTTGGGTTTTATCAAGAAGCTGTTGCGTTAGGGATGCAATTTGGAATCGAAAATGCGTTTGATAGAGCCGTTGATCGTCTTCAGATATTTCCGCTTATTCCAACCAGAGATTGGCATAATGTTGTCGACGGAGATGCAAGGCAAGCGTCTGGTGTCGTTTCCAGCTTGGTTCAGAGTAGAAATCCCCTTGTTGATTTATTGAGGTCTATGCCTCGAACAATACCTGCACGTGCGGATCTTGAGCAGGTAAGTAACGAGGTTGGTTGGACGAAATCCGGTTTTGAACGTATTGGTTTGGAAAGAAAAGAAAGAGACGACTTCATGAAAATGCTTTATCCGAACGGAATCGACAAAGCAGAATTGAGTCAGGGGAAGAGGGGAGATTGTTATTTGCTCAGTGCAATATATACTCTCAGGACAAAAAGTCCTGCGTTGGCGCAACAGGTTATTACAAAAACGATTAGACCGAGTGCAGGCGGATTTACCGTTAGGTTCTTGGGAGACGGGGTTAATACCGGGACGAATGTTGGAGATATAGAAGTTAGCAGTCAAGATATTCAGGACTGGAGAAGTCAACATGCCGATACAAAAGCCGATCTTGGCGATATTATTCTCGAAAGGGCATATTATTCTTACAGAAGCAGGGTAAAAAATCATGTTCGTGGTATGACGCTTAGGTTTGAGGATCCGCTCGGAAGACTTGCCGGAGATGGTGGATTCGGGCATCGGGCGTTTATGGATCTTTTGGGAGGTGATTTGTGCAATAAGCATGCGATTGGTGATTACCAGAAGACCGGCCAAGTTCCTTTTTCTGATCCGAGGCGCGGTCTGACAAGGAAGGGTGCTTTGGATTTTTTCCGAGATAGATTTTCAGTATCTGATGGAAGATACTTGGTCACTGTGAACTCTTTGGCTGCGACAGGCGACATCGCGCTTCCTTCAGGATTGGTGATTAAGCATAATCATGCATATGTTGTTGATTCTTATGATTCGACGGCTGACAACATAAGCCTTGTGAATCCTCATGATACGAGCAAACCAATTACTCTCAGCTATGACGAGTTTGCGCAAGCTTTCAGCGAAGTTTCTTATGTCAGGGTTGCAAGTCTCGGCGCTACGGAACTCGGAAGATATATTTCAGAACTTATAACATCGGGGGTTACGCCTCAAGGGATGTTTAATCGCATGTTGTGGTCGAAAATTGAGGATGAGGATATATATGAGCTTTGCGGAGTTGCGAATGGTGATGATGGTTCTCTTGATTGGGTTATCGGATATATTAAGCATTCGACTCAAAATAGTGGTTTTGATTTAAACATAATTGATCGAACGCTTGGGCGCAGAATACCTGCAGTGCCGGAATTCGGGGCTAGACCTGCGGCTACAACTGTGGTATAATTATTTGATAAAAAACAAAAATTAACTTCTTAAAATGAGTAATACGGAATTAAAACAGCACGCACTTATGCTTGTCGCAATCAATCCTTTTATGCAAGAGGATCAGAAAAAGCATTGGACCGGTATGGTTGAAAAAATGACCGATGAAGAGTTGCAGAAGCTTATTGAAATGCTTGAGGAGAGCAAGAAGGCTTTTTATAAATTGATATATGAAGCTATGGAAACGGATAAGGATGGCGCGTTGGCAAAAAGGCTTGCCGACTATATGCAAGTTGCCAATAAAGAGATTGATGATGCCGAAGTTGAAAAAACTTTAAATAAAAATCTAACAAAAATTTAACATGGGTAATGAAAAACAAGAAGCTCGTCAGGAGGCTGTCGAGTTGCGTCAAGACACTAAGGCCGAGTTGCAAAAACTTATGGCCGATATCGATAGTGAACAAACGAAAATTCTCGATAAAGAGCTTAAGCCTCATAATAAAAAATATGACGAAAAGCTCGAAAGGAATCGAGATGTGCTTATAGACAAGGTTGATCGTTTTGTCGATCGAGTTGAGCACGCCAGTCCGGATGTCTTGTCTCCGACCAGAAAAGTTGCGATGCTTCAGGAAATTTTTCATATATTGAATGATTATATCAGGGGAATTGACGGAGTTTTCAGTGCTAAGAATCGGGTTGCCGACAGATTGAGCGGTGCTCTTGATAGATTCAATAAAGAAATAACTGAAAATGTTATTGTCGAAAGGCATGAGGCTCCAAGAGTTGTCGTTGTGGAGAAGGCTCCAGTCAGAGTGGAAATTGTTCGTGACGGGATTTATACGGTTAAGGAGGGTGATAGCTTGAGTCAGATAGTAAAAAATAAATTTGGAATCGATTGGCAGGAGAATCCTGCGCAAGCTTTTGCAGTCGTTAGACTGCTTAGCGATAAATGCAGAGTTCCAGACGTTGAAAATGCTGATCCGAATGATATCAAGGCCGGAAGTCAATTGGATTTCGGTAAGGCTAGATCCATGCTTGGACCGGATGGTAAGCCTACGGCTGAACATATGGCAGGTATTATAGAATGGTATAACTCAATTCCTTCGACTGTAGAAAACGGATGGGAAATTGGGCAGAAAACAGAAAAAACAGATGGGGGGACGGACGGAGGGGCTACGGGCGGATCGTCGTCGGCTACTGAATTGGCAAGAAGTGTTGCCGGCGGGGAGCAGACGGCAAGTGGTGGTGAAGCGGCAGGTGAAGGTGATGGTGCCAATACAAATGCCCAAGCAGCAGTCGATGAACAGCCTGAGGCTGAACCAGAAGCTCAACCTGCTCAACAGCCTGCGGCTCAACCAGAAGTGCCTGCAGCAACAGTTCCGGTTGTTCCGGAAGTTGTCGAAAGAACTATAGATCAAATTCAAGTTGGTGAAGTTGTTGGGAATGATGAAGCTTTGAAAAAAGATATTATTTCTCCAGTTATGGCCGAGGACGAATCGGTTGCTAGATATGAACTTAATGATGTTGTAAAATGGGGTTTTGCTTACGGAGGAGGTGTTGTTAGACTGCCTGATGCTCCTGCAGAAGGTGCAACTCTTAAGCCGGAGGATATTGCCAAGATACCGGAAGGGACATATATAGAATCAGAAGGCGGTAAGGCTTTGGGGATTATTGCTAGTAACGGTGGTTTGGCAGTTGAAGGGTTTGCATGGGTTAATGGCGCAGGTGAAGGTTGGAATATAGTTAAGCTTCCAACCGTAAATGCAGATAAATCTTATAATGAGAAAGTTTCTGATTTTTTGATTGTCGGTGCGCAAATTGATGTCAAATATGCGAAGAATTATGGAATTGTTGATGAGGCCGGTGCGATTAAGCAGGATGGATGGGGGCTGACGCTTGATTCCAACTTCGTGGTGAAGTTACCTGCGGTACCTGCGGAGGGAGATAAGGCTTATAATCCTTCGGAAGCTCTGAAATCGCTTCCCGACGGAGTTAGAATTCCGCTTGGTTATGCAGAAAAGTTAAAAGCTTATAAGGATGAGGGAGATGAGGTTCTTATTCCAGGATGGGGTGACAATTATGACTACAGAGCTATTGTAAAAATTGGCGATGACATATCTAAAATCCCTCAAAATACATATGTTCGTACGGATGATGCAATTCGATTAAAGATTGAATCTTCAAACAGGGCAGCAGGTTTAGTTAATGGATGGGGTTGGCGTAACGAGTCTAATGTTTATAAATTACCTAGCAGTCCTACTGCTATTCCGAACGGTATAACGGTTAGTAGATTGGATCCTGCGGTAGCAAGTTTGTTTGACGCTAACGGATGTTTGATTGCAGATGGATGGACACCTGATGGTAATTCCTTTGTAAGAAAGTCTAAGGATGTTCCTGTGGGTCTTAATGTGTGGGTTTCCCGGGTTGTCGGTACTTATTTGGCAGCTCATCGTAGCGGTGGGCAGGTATGGGATAAGGAAGAGCATCCCGAAGGTCCGTTTTATACGGAGGAAGGAAGTGATGTTATAGAGTATGCTGAAGATAGCGGTATCGATGATAATATAACCGAAGGTCTTCCGTCCGGTGTTGCCAAAGCTAAACTTGTTCAGTATTTAAATGCGCAGTGGAATATTGTTGCGCAGTAGGTAATGAAGAAGAGATTTTGATAAAAAGGTTTTGATGCTATCCTGTCGTGCGTAAAAACACTAATTTATTTTTATGCACAAGAAAACCGTACTTGAAAATGGACTTCGCGTGATTACGCAAAAATCTGCTGGGACGAAAGCTGTGACAGTTTTGATTTTATGCGGAGCAGGGTCGAGATACGAGGATCAGTCTATTCGTGGGATTTCGCATTTTTTGGAACATATGTTCTTCAAAGGCGCGAATCGATATAAGAATGCGAAAGAGGTTTCCGAGGCGATAGATTCGGTTGGAGGCGAGTTCAATGCGTTTACCGGTAAGGAGTATGCCGGATATTTCGTGAAAGTTGCGAGTGAGCATTTCGAGACTGCGGCGGATGTTCTATCTGATATGCTTGTGAATGCGAAGTTTGATTCGCATGAAATCGAGAAGGAGCGCGGAGTTATTTTGGAAGAGTTCAATATGTATCAAGATACGCCGATGTATCAAGTCGGGTGGGATTTTGAGAATTTGCTTTTTGGTGAACAGCCGATGGGCTGGGACGAGATTGGCACGAAGGAGCTTATTAAGTCCGTGACGCATGAGGATTTTTTGAAATATAAAAATTCTCTTTATACGGCGGATAATTGCGTTGTGTGTGTCGCGGGAAATATAGACGAGAAAAAAGTTATTAAAACTATTGAAGAGAAATTCAATTTCGGTAATGAAAAGAGGAGTAGAGGGTTCGAGGGATTCAAGCCGGATTTGGCAAAAGACCTGAAAAAACTTCACATCAAAAAAACCGAACAAACTCATATTGTTTGCGGTGCGCGTGGCATTCCGGAAGGTCACGCCGATCATTATGTCGAGCAAGTTCTCTCCACTATTCTCGGAGGGAATATGAGTTCGAGAATGTTTATGGCTGTTAGGGAAGAGAAGGGTTTGTGCTATTACGTTAAAACGGAAACGGATAATTATACGGACTGCGGAGCGATTTCGACTCGAGCGGGTGTCGATGTGAATCGCGCGGTTTTGGCTATCGATGCAATCAAGGCGGAGTATGCGCGTATATGCGATGAAGTTGTGTCGGAGAAGGAGTTGTCTAAGGGTAAGGAATTTATAAAAGGAAAAATCGCCTTGCGTCTCGAGGATAGCGAGGAGATGGCGCATTTGCTTGGTAAATACGAGCTTCTTTATGGAAAGATTAAGACTGTTGAGGAAATTGTAAGAGGGGTTGATGCTGTGACTGCCGAAGATGTGCAACGAGTTGCTCGCGAGTTGCTTGCGCCGGAGAATCTTAGGATTGCGGCGATAGGGCCGGTGGAGGGGCTGAGGTAAGGAGCAAGACACAAGACACAGACAGCAGAGAAGAGGGAAGGGTTTGCGTGATTAGGATTCTCGCTAGTCCTCGCTTACTGATTTTTCTCGAGCATGCGTGATGCTCTCGAAAAAATCAGTATCGCTGCGGAATCACTCGAAGCAAAAATTAAAGCCTTAATGGTTGAGTGAGGCAGACAGCAGAGAAGAGGGGATGGTTGCGATTTGCAATGTTTTTGTAATGTCGATGTTGTATAAAGGGGTTGATTTTGATATACTTAAAATAAGAAAGTATGAAATTCTTATTTCTCGATGTTATGAAAATTGTTAAATGTACCGAAAGAGGACAGGTTACTCTGCCTAAAGCGTGGCGCGATAAGGTTGGTACCTGTTATTTTCAAGTTTTTGTTGATGCCGATGCGGTTACGCTAAGACCTGTAAAGGAAAAGAGTTTTAAGGAGACGGTGGAGGACAGCTGGCAAGATTACTTGAATGGTGGGAAGACTTTTACCCATGAAGAAATGAAAAAGGAGTATGGATTATAGATTGGAATATACGCAGAATGCTTTTGATGATTTGCGACGGCTTCCTTCCGTAATTGCGAGCCGTATAATTTTGAAAATGAAATATTTTGCGTCATTAAAAGATCCACTGTCCAAGGCCAAGAAGTTAAAGGGTTTTGAAGTCAATACTTACAGGTTTAGAGTTGGTGATTACAGGGTTGTATTTAGAGTTGATAAAGGTGTTGTAGTTGTTTTGGTTGTGCTTAGGGTTGCGAATAGAAAGGATGTGTACGGTAGGAAGTAGGCCTATAGGAGAGGCGTTCGGAATTGCTTCGCTTTCCCAGCGATTTGCAACATTTTTGTAATGTCTGAGTGTTATACAGGGAGGGAAAATTTCATAATTCAAACAACAATGAAAAAAATTACCACCCTCGTGATTTTTACGTTCGCGATTAATTTGTTTTTTACGCCTAGCATGTTGGCAGAGGCAGAGGTCGTTTCCGAGGAAAGTGTTGATATTGACCAGTCCGAACTTGATCCCGAGCTGAAAAATGGTGATGAGTTGGATCTGTCGGAAGTGTCTGAAGAGGCTCTTGCAAGATCTTCCGCCGATACTTTCACTCCGCTTTTGGATTATGCCGCAGATCCGATGGCAAATCAGAAATCTCTTGGTGTTTACGAAACAAATTTGGCGACAGGAGCAGCAACTTATAAATATCCGATTGATTTGCCGGCTGGTCGTAACGGCATGCAACCGGAAATTTATTTATTCTACAACAATCAAGCTGCGAGTTCGGATTCCATTGCCGGATACGGATGGTCGCTTTTTACAGGTGGACAAATTACTAGGACAAAGGAGTATGGGTTTGAAGATATTTATAGTACAAACGAGTTTTATTTGAATATGAGCGGTGCGGGCGGAGTTCTTTTGCCTGTCAGTTTGACCGATGATGAACATGGTCAATATGGAATGCAGGTTGAGGAAGTTTTTTATAAATACGAATTTAATTCGGATGATTCGTGGATGATAACCGATAAAAATGGAATCCAGTATTATTTCGGACAAAGCGCTGATTCAAGACAAGATGATGCGGATGATTCGACACAGATTTTTTCTTGGATGATTGATGAGATTCGTGATGTAAATGGTAATTATGTCAGATACGAATACTACAAAGAGGATGGGCAAATTTATCCGAAAGCTATTTATTATACTGGATACGGCACGGCATCGGCTCTCAACGATGGACCGATAGAGGTTCGATTTCAGCCGTTTTATGATGGAGTTTCGGTTGCTGACGAGAGGGCGGATTGGACGAAGTGGTACGACAAAGGGTTTGAGGTTAAAACGGAATATCTTTTGAGCGGTATTGATATTGTTATAGACGGTTATTTGAGCGGAAGTCCGGTTCGTGAATATGATTTGAGTTATACGGTTGGTGACAATGGAACGCGCTCCATGCTTGATTCTATTGTTGAAAGCGGAACAAGTATTGAAGGTGACAATGTTGTTTTGCCAGAGACAAGTTTCGGTTATTCCTCGGATTCAATAGCGTACAGCTACAGTGGAGTTTATGCTGGCTTCAGTGAGGATTCGAACTTGATTGATATTAACGGGGATGGATACGCGGATCAGTCTTTTTTTGATACGACAGGTTCTTATAGATATGTTTATTCCAAACTGGGATCCGGCGGAGCAAGTTTTGGTGGTGATTATTTCAAGGCTTATTATTCTCTTATCAGTTCGAGTTATTATTTTGACGATGGCAATCTTGTGGATATGAATGGCGACGGTCTTCCCGAATTGATAAAATTCATAAATGGTTATGCCATCCAAGACGGGTGTTTGTATATCAATTATCGCGATGGGTTTATTGGTGATTACTGGAATTTTTGTAGTCCCGAAGGTAGTTACGATAGAGAACTTGCGGGATATCGCTTAGGTGATTTTAACGGAGATGGATTGAGCGATCTTTTTACCGGAGATATTGTTGATGCGGATTGGACTGCTGCCGGTGAGGATATTTATTTAAACAATGCGGAGTATGAATTTGAAGATAGCGGTTTTGATTCGCCTGTTGCTTTTTCTTGGGGAGATGACAGTTATCCTTTTTATCCGGAAGGGCTTGATACCGGAGCCAGACTTGTTGATATGAATGGCGACGGCCTTGTGGATATAGTGAGTGCGTATCAAG
>MFXH01000015.1 GCA_001788795.1 Candidatus Peregrinibacteria bacterium RIFOXYA2_FULL_41_18
CAAATAGTGTGTCAGTGAAATAAAGAGATATTCTTTATTTCTTCTTAGGCATGTATTTCAGCATGTGTTCTTTCTTCTTGAATTCGCCAAGTTCTTGCGGGAAGATTTTTGCATAAACGTATACGATTCTTGCAAGTTGATATATACCAAGCGCAAGTATCAATATGAGTAGAATTCTCGTTGCAAGATAAGGTATGTTCTGAGTTCTGAAGAATAAGAGTACGAATCCGAAAAACGCTGTTGTTGCCAGTTTGAAATGAACTCTTGGCAATAAGCGTTTCAGGATCTTCTTGTGCTCACTTCTTTTGATAAAAACTCTTAAATATTGGCCGAATACTATTAGAAGCAAGAAAAATGCGGCACAAACCCATAGATATTTGAATTCCGCCCCTGGTATGGTGTTTAATAGGTAGTCGATTGAGAATAATTTAGTTATGTCCATTTTCTGTGTTAGTGTTATGTGAATTTTGATCGTTCTGTCTGAATCTTTTTAGCAGAATCCAGCCTGAAATGACAAACATTATTGCGCAAATTACGCTTGCGAGTCTTATCCCAAAGATTTCAAACGTATCATCGCCTCTTAAAGATTCTATGAACATTCTGATGAATGAGTACGTTGTTACGGCTACCAATGTCTTATTTCCGTCTTGAGTGAAGAATTCGTGTTTTCTGAACCTTTTAAATATATGAAGTATTCCTGTTGTGTAAATTATCGAATAAATCTGAACCGGATGAACAGGTACTGTGTATTTTACGTTTATGCTTTCATAAGCCACTCCCCAAGGAAGATCTGTTGGCGTTCCATAAGCTTGACCATCTAGGAATTGACCGATATTCGCTATGATTATGCCGATGCCTATCGGGGTTATCATTCTGTCGAGCCATTTCATGATGTTTTCACCTCTTTTGAAGCAAATTATGGCAAGCATTATTAGAAATCCGAGAAGACCTCCCCAGAAAGAAAGTCCTTTGTCCCATATGTAGAAAAATTGTAGCAGATATACGAATCTGAAGACCGGTAGATATATTTGTCTGTTTATTAAGAAGAAAACCAATCTTGCCATGAATAAAGTGACCAGTAGGATGCTTATCGAGTGATTGAATATCATTGAGAGGTCAAGTCGGTGTCTTTTTGCCGTTTTTGCGAAAGATAGAGAGCCTGCGATAAATGCAATCGTTACGAAAAGCCATAATGAATAAAGGGAGAACGGGCCTATCTGAAAGAGTATTGGATACATTTTAGAAATTAAAGATTAATAGTGCCGTTGCGATAATTCCGGCTAATCCTATAAATGGAGTGATAAGTTTTTGCCTTGGTAAGAATTTGGTTTTTCCCGCCAGTAAAATATACCATAAAAATATGATTGAAACTAAGTATTTCAGGAGACCGTTTTCAGTCATGTCCGGATTCCATGGTAATGAGATCGTATAGTCCAGTTTTTTTTGTGTGAGATAGTATGTTGCGAAATAATATAACAAGTAAAACCCAAGCAGCCATCCTAAGAAATTCGCAGTTTCTTCGGTTAAGGTATCTCTTTTGATTGTTGTTTCTTGAGTTATAACTTTGGTCTTTTTTTGATGTTTGAGGGTGCGTAGTTTTTCTTTTAAATTTTTTCTTTCTTCCAGAATGCTTTTTATGCTTTCGGAAACTTGTTTTCTTGCATCTTTATCAGAAGTTTTTATCCAAATTTTTATATATGTTATCAGCTGTTTGTTCGTTGTGCCGATAATGGATTTAAGAGAAAGTATTTCCGGATCTTGCTTGAATTTCTCTGATATTATCAGAAGGATTTTTTCGAGAGGTTTGAATCTCATCATTGGCAATTTGCCGTGCAGGTCTTCGATGAAGGTTTTCTTGTGTGTATCCGTTGAATGAAGCGATGCCATCATTTCTTGTGTCTCAACTATCAATGAAGCTTTTTCTTTTTGAAGCATCTCTTTATGCAAGAAGAGTTCTTGGCTCTGAATTTTACTTAATAATTCTTCGGCGGTATGTTCTATGTATTCGAGGTTTGTACTGTTCTTTATTCTAAGCAGTTTATCTATATATCCCTGAATCAGTTTCTTATTTTCAGGTCTTATTTCTTGATCGTATTTTGATAAGACAGCTTTGATTTTTTCCAGTACATAATCGACCTTGTCTAGCAGGATTTTTTGCTGTTCTTTGAAATCTTTGTCTTTTGAAGCTTCTGCGTTGATTTCGGATTCCGCTTTTTGCAAGTCTTCGATTTGCGCTTTGAGCTGGGTAGTTCCTTCTTCGCGATCTTTTGTTTTTTCTTCCGGTGTGTTGTCGAGTTTGCTTATATAGCTAACGTCGAATTGGTATTCCGTTACTAATCTTTTGAATGCCGAGAGCTTATCGATTCCCGGTATTGTTCCGACAATTTTTTTACCTGTTTTGTCTCGAGCTTCGAACTCGAATTTTGTAAGTATTTTGTTGTCGGTTTTCTTGAAAAAACTGCCGGTTTTCTGCTCTTGTTGCGCCGGTGGTGCTTTTGTAATCGGGACTTCTTCGACTTTTCTTGGTTTTTCCTCCTCTTTAGGTGTTGCTTGCGGCGGTGGAGTGGTTGTTGCAGCAGGGGTTTCGGTCGCTTCTGTTATGCTCAAAATCGCCAGATTTAATTTGTTTAATTCTTTCCTAGCCTCATCTTCGTTTTGTGCGCTTAAACTGCCCGTCATTTTCTGGTTGTCCTGCGTGATGGCAACGTACTTATATTGAGGCATAAATCAGCTTTTATTTTTGTTTCCGACGGATGCTGCTTTTATAAACCCGTGGAATAAAGGATGCGGTCTGTTTGGTCTGGATAAAAATTCAGGATGGAATTGAGATCCTATCATAAACGGATGATTTTTCATTTCAGCGATTTCAACAAGGTTGGCTTTTTCATAAATTCCGGCGATTTTCCAGTCTGTGTTTTCGAGTTTTTCCCTGAAAGAATTGTTTATTTCGTATCTGTGGCGATGGCGTTCGTTGATTTCCGGTTTTTTATAAAGTTCGTAGGTTTTTGTGCCTTTTGTCAGTTTGCAAGGATAAGCGCCAAGTCTTAGCGTGCCTCCTTTTTCTTTGTCTTTATGTTGTCCCGGTAAGAAATGAATTATGTATTTGTCTTTTGAAATCTTCCCTTGTTCGTCAAATTCTTCAGATGTTATCTCGGGATCTTCCAATACGTGACGTGCATATTCTATTGTCATGATTTGCATCCCGAGGCATAGGCCCAAATATGGAATCTTGTTTTCTCTGCAGTATTTCGCTGCAAGTATTTTGCCTTCAGTTCCTCTTATGCCGAAACCTCCCGGTACGACAATTCCTTGGCAAGATTTCAATTCTTCCCAAGCTTTTTTATCGTTTTTCTCAAGTTTCTCCGAGTCTACCCATACTGTTTCAAGTTCGCGATTCTCATGATAGCAGGCGATTTTCAAAGATTCGATTACGCTTATGTATGCATCTTCAAGATGAGTGTATTTTCCGACCAATGCTATTTTGAGAGGCTTCCTTTTTGCATTTATTTTATCTACAAGATCTTTCCATGGTTTCAGTTTCGGTGTTACTTTCCCGAGGTTAAGTTTCTTTGCGACTAACTGTGCAACTTTATATTCGTCGAATTCCAGAGGAACTTGATAGATTGAGTTGGCTGTTACCGCTGGGATTACCGCATCGGCTTCCACGTCGCAGAAAAGAGAGATTTTTTTCGTAAGTTCTTTGCTGATAGGATAGTCTGCACGTGTGATAATAATATCTGGCTGAATACCGATTTGGCGCAATTCTCTGACTGATGCTTGAGTCGGTTTTGTTTTAAGCTCTTTCGATGCTTTCAGGTAGGGGAGAAGCGTGAGATGAATGAATAATGTGTTTTCCGTTCCAAGTTCTCGGCGCAGTTGTCTAATTGCTTCGAGGAATGGTTGTCCTTCTATATCGCCGACCGTTCCGCCGATTTCACACATTACGATGTCTGCGCCGCTTGATTTGCCGGCGCTTAGAATTCTTTTTTTGATTTCTCCTGTTATGTGAGGGATTATTTGAATGGTGCCACCAAGAAAATCTCCTTTGCGTTCTTGCGAGAGGACGCGCGTGTAGATTTTACCCGTTGAGACGCTTGAGATTTCGCTTAAGTTTTCATCTATGAATCTCTCGTAATGTCCTAAGTCGAGGTCTGTTTCCGCGCCGTCGTCTGTGACAAAAACCTCTCCATGTTGAAAAGGGCTCATCGTTCCCGGATCTACATTGAGGTATGGGTCAAGTTTCTGAGTGAATACTTTGAATCCCGATGCTTTTAACAATGTGCCTATTGATGCGGCTGCAATTCCTTTTCCAAGGGATGAGCAGACTCCTCCTGTTACGAATATGTATTTTGTGGGCATGGGGGAAAGCTTATAGCTTATAGATTGGAGATTATAGATTCAAGTCTGAAAATCTTGGTATTCGTAATTCGTCTTAGAGGCCGACTTTTTTTCTGACTTCGTCTAAGGTTTTTGCAGCTGATGAGCGTGCGATTTTTGCTCCATTTCTTAACACCTCATCAATGTAATCCAAATTTTTTTGAATCTCAATTCTTTTTTCACGTGCCGGCCTTAATTCTTCAAGAATTGCTTCAAACAGCATTTTTTTGTCTTCCACGCATCCTATTTGTGCGCTTTTGCAGCGTTTTTCTATATCCTTTATCTTGGAACTGTTGAAGATTTTTTGAAGTGAAAAAACGTTGCAGATTTCTGGGTTTCCCGGAATTTCTTTTTTTATTCTGTTCGGATCTGTAACCATTCCCATGATTTGTTTTCGCAATTCTTCTTCCGGAGCAAAAATTTCCACAGTATTTCCGTAGCTCTTACTCATTTTATGTACGCCATCGGTTCCTATTATTGTTTCGACCTCTTCTTCGATAAGGTCTGCAGGTAGAGTAAGAGTATCTCCGTAAGTTGAGTTGAATGTTTGCGCTATGTCGCGTGCGATTTCTATATGTTGTTTTTGATCTTTTCCAACAGGTACAAAATCCGATTGATAGGCGAGTATGTCCGCCGCCATTAAAACCGGATATTGGAAAAGTCCCGCGGTCGGATTTTTTTTGCCTTTTGCAAGAGAGTCTTTCCATGCGTGAGCGCGCTCAAGAAGTCCGAAAGGTGTTATTGTCGAAAGTATCCAGGTTAATTCTGTTACTTCCGGCACATCGCTTTGTTTGAAAAATGCTGTTTTCTTTGGGTCAATTCCGAGCGCAAGATAATCTGCTGCGAGTTCGCGAGTCATTTCTTCGAGGTTCTTGCCGTCTCTTACGGTTGTAAGGGCGTGATAGTTGGCTATGAAATACAAACACTCGTATTTTTCTTGAAGTGCAACGTGTCTCTTCATTGCGCCAAGATAGTTTCCTAAGTGCGGTTTGCCCGATGGTTGCATTCCCGATAAGACTCGTTTTTTCATGTTTTAAATTGTGATTAATGGATCTATGTCGACTCTTATATTTTCATCCGCTGACATATCTTTTATTCTTTGAAAAATTTCTTTGTCGAACTCTTTTGCTTTTATGAACAGATTGTAGTGGTATTTGCTGTGTTTTTTTGAAATGAGAGCCGGGGCTGAAGTTATCTCAATACCTTTCGATTCCAGTTTTTTATGAGCTTCTGCCGCTTTTTGTTTTGCTTTTTCAAAATCGGGGTCAGTATAGGTTAATTTTATTATTTTGTAAAAAGGAGGAAGATTGAGCCGTTTTCTTGATGTTATTTCTTGTTCATACATCAGCTGGTAGTTATGGTCTTTTACAGCTTTTAGGGCGAAATTATCAGGTACGTATGTTTGTATTATTACCGAGCCTTGGAGGTCTCTTCGTCCGGCTCTACCGGATACTTGCGAGAGGGTGTTGAAAATAAATTCCTGGCTTCTGAAGTCGGGGATGTGAAGTCCGACATCCGCCATTATTACCGCTACAAGGTCTACTTTTTCTATATCAAGTCCTTTGCTGATCATTTGAGTTCCTATCAGTATGTCCGCTTCGTGTTGATGAAATTTCTTGTAAATCAAAGGGAAGTCGTCCCGCGTTTTCACAGTGTCCTTGTCTGCTCTAAGGACCTTTGCAGACGGAAATGTTGTACAAATTTCTTGTTCAATTCTTTCCGTTCCGAGTCCGATGTTTTTTATACGGATGCTTCCGCAAGTCGGGCAGGATAACGGGGATGGTTTTTTGTTTCCGCAGTGGTGGCAAATCAGAATGCTTTTGCCGTTTTTGATTGAATAATGGTATGTCATTTTTACCGAGCAGTTTTCGCATTCCGGCGAATATCCGCATTCCCGACAAGTGATTGAGGATGCTGTTCCTCGTCGGTTTAGGAAAAGTATGGCTTGTCTGCGGTCTTTTAGGATTTTTGTAAGTTTTTCATGAAGTTCTCTACTGAAGATGCCGAAATTTCCGGCACGAAGTTCCTCGCGCATATCGACTATTTTTATTTCCGGAAGAGGGGTTGAGCCGATTCGCTCGGGAAGTTCAAGGAGTTTGTATTCGTTGTTTTGCGCTTTGTGGAATGTTTCTACCGATGGGGTTGCCGATCCGAGAATGAGTTTTGTTCCTGTTAATTGGGCGATTTTTTCCGCGACTGTGCGGGTGTCGTAGCGCGGGCTTTGATCTTGTTTATAGCTCAGGTCATGTTCTTCATCGATTATTATTGCTCCGAGATTTTTGAAAGGTGAGAATATTGCTGAACGTGAACCGATTGTTACAACTGCTTCGCCGGAGGCTATCTTAAGCCATTGCGTTGTTCTTTGTGTTGCCGTTAGGTTTGAATGAATTATTGCGGTTTTGTTTTTGAATATTTTTTTGAAATAGTTTTCCGTTTGAGGCGTGAGTGATATTTCAGGGATCAGGATTAAAGTTTGTTTGTTTTGTTTCGAGAGTTCATAAGCGATATTGAGATAGATTTCTGTTTTGCCGGAGCCCGTTACTCCGTGAATAAGAAATTTGTTCGCAGAATCGTTTAGTATGCTTGCTGTAGCCGCTTTTTGCTCTTTTGTCATTTTTAATTTCGGAGCCGGTATTTTTGATGTGGATTTTTTTTCGCGGATCATTTTGCCTTTCAATCCCCAGATTTTGTCAGGAAGAAACATTTTGAAAGCTTTGTAGTCGCTTGAAATGTAATAATCGGATATGAATTTTGCCGTTTCGAATTGCCAATCCTGCATGCTCGGATACGAGTCGTTGATTTTTATTATTTGGCGCGTTTTGAAAGATGGTTTTGTATCTGTTGTGTTTGTCACTATGCCACCGAGTTTTTTATTTAAATAAGGAACTATTACAAGAGTTCCTTTTTTTACATTCATTCCTTCTGGGATTTCATATGTAAATGATTTTCCGAGATTGGAATATTTCTGATTTAATAAAATTTCGGCGTACATGGGATTAATATCGAATACCGAATACAGAATACCGAATACAGAATACCGAATACCGGATGAATGGTTAAGATGAAATATCTTTTGTGCGACTGCGATGTTTCCTGATAGAATCCTCCACGTTTAAAATACAAACAAAATTTTATGAAAAACATTTCTCAAAAGTTGATTATCGGATTGTTTTCTTTTGTTGCTGCTGTTTTGCCGGTTTGGGGTTCCGTATCCTTTGCCGTAACTTTCAGCTCCGATGTTTTCGCAGGCGACTTAAAAGAATACGCAATACGAACCGAGCATTTTCAAATAGAATATAGCCATATTATAGGTTTGCAGTCTGATAGCGATGCAGATGGTATTTCTGATGTTATCGAAGAAGTTGCCGAGTACGCCGAGAGATCTTGGGATTTGGAAGTTGATCAGTTGGGTTTCAGCGAGCCTGTTGCCGATGGAGAATATGTTTATTTGATCTTAGATGATAGGGATGAGTACCTCTATGAGGGTACGATGGGAGTTACGTGTTATTTTGATGATTTTTCTCTCTATATGGCTATAGATCCATGGATGTCTTCGGATTATTTGAAAGTGACGGTTGCTCATGAGTTTATGCATGTTTTGCAATTTGGACTGGATTTTTATTTCCAAGAAAGTTATCAGGATATTTATTTTGCTGAGGCTACGGCGGTTTGGATGGAGGATTATGTTTATGACGATATAAATGATTATGTCGGATATCTTACGGATTATTTCGATTATCCGGATTATTCGGTTTTCGCCGGTGTTGTCCCCGATGGAACGTTTTTTGAATATGCGCTTGGGATTTGGCCCAGATTCTTGACCGAGTATTATGATGATAACAGCTTGGTTTTGGACTCGTGGAATCAAATTATTGAGCTTGATAGTGTTGGAAATGGTGGTTTTTTTACCGTTTTTAGCGCTGTACAAGATGTAGTTGAGGCTGAAGGTGATGATATCGATGAGGTTTATCAGGATTTCTCTATTTGGAATTTAGCAAAAGAAGATTACTACGAAGAGGGGGATGAATATCCCGATGTTTACATATTGAATACTTGGAGTTCTTATCCCGTTGTTAACAAAATGCCTTCTCCCGGTATGAGGCCGGCTTTGTATGGTTCAAATTATATCGCCTTTGATGTGCCTTCAAGCGGAGATGATTTCAAGTTTACTCTTACGAAACCTTCAGGGATTGAAATGGGTGTTTCTTTTGTTCCGATGGACGGGGCTGATTTTGACCTGAACGCTCTTGATAAAAATATAATTGGAGAGGATGAGACTTATGTCGAGTTGGTTGTCGAAAATGCTTCCGATTATGATAAGGTTTATGTTGTGGTATCTCCTCTTGGGGCGCAGCTGACCGGGAATACTTCCACATTTGATGAAGGATATGTTTATTATTATTCGGCGGATTTCGGCGACTATAGTGAGAGCGAGGAGGTTACCAGTTCTACAGATGTGGTTATAGAACAAGAAGTGAAGGAAGGGGAGTCGTCTTCATCTAATTCCGATGGGGTTTCCGTCGATGATGAGCTGATACTTGCTGTGAAAGCTTCTGATGATGAGTCTGTTACTTTGAGTTGGAACAGGTTGAGTGATCTCGGGATAGATCATTATCTTCTTTATTTCGGTTCAGAGAGTGGAAATTATATGGGAAGTGATGAGGTGGATCGTGCATGGACTACGACGTCTTCGGTTAATGAACTTGCTCCCGGAGAGGTCTATTATTTCATGATAGAGGCTTATTCTATCGATGATGAACTTCTTATATCTTCAAGTGAGGTTGCCGCTGAGACTGCGACATTTTCTTTTTCCGATATGGACAGTTCCGATGAAGCTTATGATGCGGTGATAGGCTTGTATGAAATAGGCATTATAGAAGGTTATGACGATGGTACGTTTGGGGCTGAAAATACAGTGAATAGAGCGGAATTGCTCAAGATCCTTATCGAAGGAGTTGGTACTATTGAGATTTCCGATGATTACGCGAATTGTTTCGATGATGTTTCGGACGAGTGGTATGCGAAATATGTTTGTTATGCCAAGGAGCAAGGTTGGGTGAGTGGGTATGATGATGGGAATTTTTATCCCGCTCAAACGGTCAATAAGGTTGAGGCCTTAAAAATGCTTCTTATGGTTTTCGGTTATGAACTTGAAGAGGGATCTTATATATCAGGAGGAATGCCTTATAGTGATACTTGGCCTACATCTTGGTATGCGATTTATGTAGATACGGCTTTCGATCTTGGTATTTTGAGCGAAGAAGAAGGCGGTGTTTTTGAGCCCGAAGAGGGAAGAAATAGGGGAGAGATTTGTATGGAGTTGTGGGAGCTAATTAACAGTTTGTGATCGGTATAAATCGTTTAGGAGAGTTATCGCTTTATCTCTTTCTTTCGTGTTTGTCTGAATGAATGTATTTGTAAAATTTGTAAGTTTTAATTCCGAGTCGAAATATATGCCTTTTGCTTGATCGTTTTTGAACGGTTCATCTTGGTTTGCAGGATTGCCTAATTCTCCTCTTGATGCAGCTTCGATAGTTGATTCGATTGTGATCATATCTTCGATAGCTGATTCAAATCTGTCGTATTTGAGCTTGTCGTTAATAATCCACGTGCCGTCTTTTTGCGATCTCAGGGTCAAGTTGTGGCTGCTTACGGTTGTTTCCGTGAATGAGATTACTCTTGCCTGTAATATGTTTTTCTCGTCGATTTCAAGTATTTTCATCTGCAAATGTTCCATCTCCATTTTTGACAGCCATTCTCTTAATGGGGCGCTTAAAGTTTCCATTGAGTTATCTTGTTCTGAAGGTATTCCAAGTTGAGATAATAAAGCCCGTTGTTCTTGGTCGTTTATGAATTTTGTAAGTTTTGCATAAAGATCAGGGTCGTGCATTTCTATCTCTTCAAGCAGAGTATAGAATTTATCTTTATTTGTAACTCCAAGAGGTCCTGAAAAATTTTGATAAATTCTCTCTTCGTTTGTTCCTTTGCGATGGTCTTGGCATATTGTTATTGCTTCAATTGGAAATGAACTTGTATCTTCTGTTCTTGTACAGCCTGTTGATGATGCCAATGCTAATAGAAGAGCTGTATGGAATCTTAATCCCACCAATGATTTAACAGATGGATTTTCGCTTGGGTTTTGTCTTAACATGTATTGTTTTTATAGATCCGAGGCGTTATTCTATACTAAAAATTCAATTTGTCAAATCCTTTGGTTTTATGTTAGCTTATGTTTCGATTTGCGCTCGTAGCTCAATTGGATAGAGCACCGGTCTTCGGAACCGGGGGTTGTGGGTTCGATTCCCTCCGAGCGCACCAGTAGATAAGACACAAGAAACAAGACACAGACAGCAGATAAGAGGTGACTAGTTTCAAAAAAAGCCCCGCATTTCTGCGAGGCTCTTTCTGTCTTTTAACTTTTATCTATTATCTGTTGTTTTCTTGTGCCACCAGACCAAGATAGGCGTGGCGATGAATATTGAAGAGTATGTACCGACTATGATTCCGAATGCCAATGCGAGTGTGAAATAGAAAATTGAACTTGCGCCGAAGATCAATAAGGCGATGAGCGTGATCAGTGTTGACATTGAGGTGTTGATCGAGCGTGCTATTGTCTGACTGATTGAAGCGTTCGCCGTTTCGTAGAAGTTGTGATGAGAACCGATTCTTAGGTTTTCTCTTAATCTATCGAATACTACGATTGTATCATGTACGGAGAAGCCCAGTACCGTCAGAAGCGCGGTGACGAAAAGTGCATCTATTTCCGTTCCCATGAAATGACCGAGAAGTGCGAATGCACCTACTACTATTATTACGTCATGAGCGAGGGCGATTATTGTGCATACGCCGAATCTCCATGGGCCGATTGAACGTGGGACTTTTCTGAAAGCTATAGAGACATAGATCGCGATCATCATTATTGCCACGACAATTGCTATTATTGCTTTCTTTGTTGTTTTTGATCCTATTGTAGGTCCGACTGTCGTGAATCTTATTTCTTCAAGTTCACCAAGGGTTGATGAGAATTTCTCTATTATTGAGTTGTGTGTAGTTTCCGATATGTGTTTGATTCTTATGATGAAATTTCCCTCACCGGTTTTTACGATTACGGGGGTGCCGAATTCGGTTGTTGTTGTCGCTATTTCAGTTGTTTCGGCAGTACCGCCTGTTAACATGATGCTTTCTCCCAGAATTTCAGATTCTTCAATCGCAACAGTTTCCGCCGAAGGGCTGTTTAATTGTTCTTGTACTTCGTTTAGAGTTTGGGTGATTTGATCTGAAGTTACTTCTGTGTTTGTGAATTTGATTTCCATCAAAGTTCCTCCCTTGAAGTCCAAGCCCCAGTTAAGTCCGAATACCATTGTTGAAACCAATGAAACTATTACTGCAATTGCTGAAATTCTGATCCATGTTTTTGCCGAGTCCATTATTCTGAACTCTTTTCTTGGTTTGTTTGAAACTCCGAACAACCAGTTTTGCTCCAGCGATTTTTGACCTGCTGTGCTTCGCAGGAATGTTTTTGTTATGCTGATTGCCGTAAACATTGAGATCAAGATACCAAGAGCAAGGTTGAATGCGAATCCTCGTATGATTGATGAACCCAAATAGAATAAGATTGCGCAAGTTATCAATGAAGAGAAGTTTGAGTCGCGAATTGAGTCCCAAGCTCGTTTGAAGCCGGTTTCAATTGCGAGTGCATGAGGTTTGCCGGCTCTTAATTCTTCTTTTATACGTTCGAAAATCAATATATTTGCGTCAACAGCCATACCTATAGAAAGTACGACACCGGCGATACCGGCGAGTGTTAAGGTTACAGATTCCGATAATACGAATGTGACAAAGAAAAGTACGCATACCGCCAAAACAAACGTGGTGAATTTTTCGAAATTGCCTTCGTTCGACTTGAGTATTGTTGCGATAATCGCACCGAAAACTATAAGTCCTCCGAGGATTGCAAATGGAAGAGGTAGAGCGATTTTTATCGCGAATAGAAGGATTATAGAGTAGATTGCGAGCGCCAATACTGCGAGAACTCCTGGGAGTCTGTAATACAAAATCATTGCGAGTGCCAATATGATTACGCCGATTAATCCTCCGTGGAGACTTTGGGTTAGAGCTTCTGAGCCGAGTGTTGAGCTGATTGTGTATTGTCCTGCAAGTGTTATTGGAGCAGGAATTGCACCTGTGTTGAGGTCGCGAGCCAATTCAGTTGCTTCTTCGACCGAGAACTGACCGGTTATCTGTGCAGTTCCGCCGGAAATTTTTGTATTAACCGTAGGTGCCGAAATCAAATCTCCTCCAACGAAAATTGCCAAAGGTTTTCCTATATTTCTTCCTGTTATTTCTTCGAACATAGTTCCGCCCTCTTCGTCGAATTGAATTGTTACGTAAGGCATGTAGCTGCTTTGGTCAAACTGAACATCGGCGTGTACGAAGTGTTCACCGGTAAGTTCGGTCGTGACCCATGAGTTTGGAAGGGTCAAATATATGATTTTGTTTAGAGCGTATTCGTTTATGTTTTCAAATTTTGCGTCTGTGACTTTTATTAAATGATATCCGTATTGCGTTTCAACGATTTCCGATAATTCTCCGATTTCGGTTTCGAATGCTGCTGTTTCAAATTCAGGAACCATTGCTCCTTTTCCGAAAAAACCGAGGTCGCCACCGTTAGCTCCCGTACCAGCGTCTTCAGAATACTCTGTTGCGAGCGAGGCGAAATCTTCACCGTTTAAGGCTTTTTCACGTATGTCTGAAATTAACGTATAGGCTTCATCTTTTGTTCTATCTGATGCGAGTTGAGATTCGTCCCAGCCGATAAGGATGTGGCTTGCCTGTACTTCTGTTTTCTGTTCACCTTCTTGGTGGTCTTTTACCTGTATTAAGAAATATCCTTCGAGGTCTATGATGTTGCCGCTAAGGTCGTATGTTTGGCCATCAATGCCTGATATTACTTCCGATACGATGTCGCCCGCTTCGAGTCCTTCGACGTATGGCTTAATGTCTTCCGATATATTGTTGATATCTGTCAGTTCGGTTTCCGTGCGTATTGCGAATTCCGAATAGGTTGTTTCTTGTTCATCTCCCACGGTTATGAAGTCTTCGCCGTCAAGTATTCTGTTCAATGCATCTTCCGCATATCCGAGTCTATTTGCTTTTTCAGTTTCATCAAGAGTTGAGCTCTGTTCCTTGAATTCGAGTTGGATTGATTTACCCAAAACGGATTTAGCCTCTTCAAGATCCGTTATGCCTGCTAGTTCTACGATTATATGATATTCATTTCCGACATTTGATGCGTAGATGTTTGGTTCAGAGACTCCAAGTCCGTTTACGCGTCTTGTAATTACCTCTTGTACGCCATCTACTAAGCTTTCTTTATCGGTTTCTGTAACTCCGCTCAAATCGATTTTGTAATCAAGCTGAGTTCCACCTTGCAGGTCCAGACCCAAGTTGATCTTCATCTCTTGCAAGAATTCAGATCCCGAAGGAAGAACCTTCTCTTGTGTTGAGTAGGGGAGGTTGATGAATCCGAGGATCGCCGTCATGACGAATATGGCGATTAGTTGCCATGTGAGGTATTTTTTCATACTTTTTCTTTAGGTTAAGATTTATTTATAGTTGAAAGTTTGCTGTCTAATTCCTCATTGTTGCCTTCGCCCGACCTGCCGTAGTCGTCTGCGAGTTTGACTACGTCATCCAGTTCCGGAGTTGAGACCTCCAGTATCTCGCTGTCTTCAATGCCTTCCGCTCGATGAATCGTCCCGTGAGTTATATCCAGCTTATCGCCTTGTTTCAAGATTATCTCTTTCAAATTGTTTGCATCCGATCCGTAAGTCATCTTGATTTGCCCTTTAAGGACATATTGAGTTTCTTCTTTTATCTTATGGTATTGCAACGAATACCTGTGTCCTTTTTTGATTTCAAGAATTTTGCCTGCGTATCTGTTGTTATGAGCAAACCAGATCTCTTTCCCCCAAGGTTTTAATTTGATTTGTGTTTCCATTTTTAACTGATTCCGGCAACAAAAAATAAGCGCGTATAGTTTAGTCCTTGATTTGGTCTTAGGCTAGGGATTTTTGAGGATAATGAGTTGCGCGGAGGGAATAGATGGTAGCTGGTAGATAAAAGTCGTATGACTTAAGCCTTATGACTTACGATCTTCTTCACGTTTTGACTCTCTTTCAACGGACAGATCAGGCTTTCGTCTCGGGTTTTGATGACCGCCATGCCTTTTAGACCGAGAACGTTCAGTTTTTTGGAGTTGTAATTATAGATCAGGTTGCCTTCGCAGGAGATTGCTTTGACTGGGCCTTTTATTACGTTTTTCTTGGAATCTCCTCCTGATAATTCTTTATAGAGAGTTTCCCAAGTTCCGATATCGCTCCAACCGAGATTTGCAGGGAGTATCTGTACTTCTGAAGGTTTGAGATGCTCCATTATTGCGTAGTCGATCGAGATTTTTTCGCAGAGAGGATACTCTTTTTCTATTGTGGATTTTTCTTTTGGTGTTCCGAGTGATTTTTTTATCAACATCATCTTCCTATAAGTGTCCGGAAGGTGACGAGCAAATCTGTCCAAAATGTCTTGAGTTCGCCAAACGAAATATCCCGTATTCCATAAATAACTTACGTCCGCCACATATTTTTCTGCGGTTTTCAGGTCGGGTTTTTCCGTAAATTCTTCGAATTCAAAATAATCGTTTCCTTTTATTGTTCCTTTGCGTGAGCCGATTCGTACGTATCCGAAATTCGTATTTGGTTCTCTTGCTTTTACCTCCACTATATTCAGAGTGTGATCGCGAAGGGCGAGAGCTTCTGCCGATTTCAGTTTGGATGCGAACTCTTTTTTGTCCTGTACGAGGTGATCGGCGTAAATAATTGCCATTACAGATTCGGGGTCGCGTTTATTGATGATGGTGGCGGCGAGGGCGATGCAGGTTGCCGTATCGCGCATGGCCGGTTCGACTATTATGTTTTCTTCCGGAACTTGAGGCAGTTGTTCACGAATATATGGAACGTATTTTTCGTTTGTGGCGATTAGTATGTTTTTTGCAGGCAAAAAAGCTGTGCGTTCAAAAGCTTCTTGAAGCATAGTTTTATCTGAAACTAGTGAGTGGAATTGCTTGGGTTTTTCTTCTGTTGATAGTGGCCATAGGCGCGTTCCTGCGCCTCCTGCGAGGATGACTGCGTACATGGGAGAGGAATTACGAATATCGAATAACGAATTACGGTAAGAAGTATTTTAATGGAAAATTTCGTTGGGAGGGGAGAAAGGGGTTGACAGAAATAGGCGAATGTTCTCAGTTCGACTCTGATCACTGAATTATGTGATTTTGTATTGTTGATTATCTTCCTTCTGTTGGTCTTACAGCTGGTCTTATGTTTGGTTCGTATTGTGGAGTAGCCCCTGTCGCTGGTCCTCTTGGTGCTGGCGTTGAAGCCTGAGGAGGAGTTGCAGGTCTTTGTGGGGAAGCTGCTACTGGAGGAGGTGTAGTAGTAGGTCGTGGAGTAGCCCCTGTCGCTGGTCCTCTTGGTGTTGGCGTTGAAGACTGAGGAGAAGTTGCAGGTCTTTGTGTGGAAGCTGCTACTAGAGGAGGTGTAGTAGTAGGTCGTGGAGTAGTAGCCCCTGTTGCTGGTCCTCTTGGTGCTGGCGTTGGAGACTGAGGAGGAGTTGCAGGTCTTTGTGGGGTTACTGTTATTGGTTGTTCTGTATTTTTTTTCTTGTGTCTTGGCTCTTCTTGTATCAATCCGAGTAATCTTAATCTTAAAGTTATTTGTTCTAGTAAAAAATTAAGACTATCTTGATCTAATAATCTTTGTGTTAACCATTGCGTTGCATTTCTTTGTACATCTAATAGCGATTCATTGTCTAAGGCTTCAAGTCTTTGTCGTAGCGTATCGACATTTCTTTTTTGTGCCAAATCTCGAATTTTTCCAGTTATTTTGCTTCCGTCTCTTCCTAGGCTTTTTAAGTTTACTGTGCCCTGAGGTGTTGTTTCTGGCATATGATTGATAATAAACAATTAGGTAATCGAATTTAGCTTGACATGGCAATGGTTGTCAATATAAATTATTGCACTTTAAAGTAAATAACGATGGTTGAGAGCAAGTCAGTTCTTGGAAGAGTTGGTGATTTTGATGTTGGAACTCTTAGTGGATACCCATTAATTAAACATGCTGTTTCCGGAAGACCTCTTGAGTTAGAGGAGGCCTGTTCGGTTTCCGATGCGAGTGCGGCTTGTTTAGATGAAATGAGGCGCTCTATGGGTGCATTAATGTCTATTGGCCGTAGGGCACTTTCAAGGGTAGATCCTACTTTGTCGATATTCGATTACTTACCTATTTCAAAAGATCAGTTAGATCTCTATGGAGATTCTAATCGGAGGTTATGCTGGGCTCCAACTGAATTTCTTGAGATGGGGCTATTGCCTTATGCTACAGATCCGGATCATGTAAGGTGTTTGGTTTGGGGGTATGTTCTCCACTGTGTAAAGGATAATATGGGAGATATTATGGCTCGTATTACTGGGTCGTCATCTATTACTCATCAGAGTCTATTATATGTTGTAGGGTCAATGAGTAGTTGTGGTTTATGGCAATCTCTGCATAGTTGCGGTAGAAACGGTTTGGCTCTTATGGGCTTTGTTGATGCATTGAGGCCGGATCAATTGGAGCCGTATGTAAATGAGACTTCTAGAGACGGTGCTTTTATGCTTATGGTTGATCCCACTATGGTTCCGCCGATGGCTACTAATTCTGAATTCGGTATGTTTCCTAATGTCGAGAGAAAAATCCCTGACGCGAAGAGGATGACTCCTCCAAAAATTGCTCGTTTATTGCAATTGCCCGGTTTAAGAGAACATATTGATAATGATCGATTTAAGTTTGTTCGAACTGTTGGTACGGATTTGGCTATTATTGCTGAGTATTTCTGTGAAAATGATGATGTTGTTAATATGAATGCGGTTACGGTTGAAGATGTTAGAACGTGGTTGGTTTCGAAATTTAAAAAACACAATCCTAGTTTGAATGTTGCTCGTTATCAATTATTGAGGTTGCACGGTACTAGTTTTGAACGTGCTGGTGATTTTATTCAGCAGTATATTCTTGATTTGCATGAAAAAGAGCATCCTTGGTTATTTGAAGTTGCTGGCATCTCGAAAGCTGATTGCGTTGGTTATAATCCATTGTTTGTTCTATATTCTCGTGTTGCTTGTAATATTGAGTCGGTTCCCGAATCTCGCGTTGTTGAATTGGGGAGTGTTTTGCCTGGTCATGATTGGATTAATGTTTTTTGTGATGGTGATGAGAGCCCTTTGAATTTGCTTTCTCATATTGGTGAGGTTAGTAGTCGTGTTTCCGAAGTAAGTGTGTCCCAGATCCGTTGTGATGTTAATGATGTGCATGAATTTAATCGATCAGTATTGGGATTCCTATCTTCTTACGGGTTGAATGTTTGTGATAGATGGGTTGAACATCCTGGGTTTGAACTTTTAGATCCTATGGAAATTTCTAGGTATGCTAATGAGAATTCTGTGAATGCTTTTGATGAAATTCTCAAGGGTATTGTTACGCGTGTGAGTGAAATGTCTCCTCGTGAATTGTTGTGTTTTAAGCATGAAGTTGTCGATCGTTTGCCTGAACACAAGCGTGCGGATGCACAGGCTTTGATTACCGAACTTGCAGAAAGAATGGCTCTTAGTATTAGTTTTGATGATTTGGAGCCGGAAATCTTGATACAAGTTGCAAGAGGGCAATCTGTATTGCCGGCTGGGTCGATTTTGTTACCCGGTGATGTTCGATATGAAGAGCTAGTTGGTAAAGTTGCTATTGCTGATCGAATTGGGCCTTTGGCTGAGAGGGCTTTGTTGCAAAGACATCTTAGTGGTGTTCGCGGTGAACAGGATATTGTTTCATATCTTATGAGTCACAGAGATTCTATCCATCCTGCCGAATTGGTATTACCTTATCCTGATGCTCCGAATCGTGAGGTGATTCGTGAATTTGGTGATTCGCCTGATCTGTTGGCTTTGTTGCAGATGACAACGTTGCTTGTTTATCTCGGATATACTCCTGATCAAATTATGGCTGAAATTTCTGCTCAAGCACAATTATCTGTTGCTGGATCGCATTCATCTTTGACAACTGTCGGTCTTGAGTGGGAACAGGTTGGCGCGTCGTCTGAAGGGCTAATTGTAGATCCTAAGGTGTTTCCTTGGTTATTTAATGTTTTGCCTGCCGGCAATGATAAGAGCTCTAATGAACTAATGACGTCTCCTACACTTGGTGTTGCGATGCAGGGATTAATGATGTCTTTGGTAACAGATCCCAGATTTGGTTTTATGCGTATGGATCGTTTGTTTGGACAAGCCGGGGCCTCTCCGAGAAGTTCATTGCATTTAAATATGGCTGTTCCTCGAGATTTGCCATTTGAGCATGGTGTTGTTGGAAGATTTATGTCTCCTCTAAATTTGGCTAGTTGGTTTATTCATGGATCAGGTGACGATGCTATATCGGGGTTTACAAGTAATAATGCTGGTGTTGTTAGAGGTTGGAGGGGTAGGTCTTTACTTGATGTACTTGGTGATAAGAGGCCTGATGCTAAAGTTGAATTGAAAAAACTTGCTATTGAACCTGATGCTTCTCATTTGCGTGATATGGCACAGTTTCAAATGCTTGGTTCTGCTGGTATGCAGCGTATGAGGGAAGAAGCAAGATTACCTTTGTCTCCAAGTGAGAAAATTATGGCTGGGTTGTATGAATCCTTTTCTAGGGAGATTCGTTCTGTTGGAAGAGGTGGTGTCGAAGTTTCTCGTGAAGTTGTAGGTAGGTATGCATCACAAGTAGCTACGGAATTAGGTGTAACTTGTGGTGTCCAAAAGACATCAGGTATTGTTTTAACTGATCATCGAGGGGTTGTTGTTCCGAAGTAAGGTTTAGATCAACCCACTTCCCATCTCCTTCGGCCTCTTTATCCCCATAATCTTCAGTACGGTTGGTGCGATTGCAGATAAGCCTTTTCCGCGTGCGAGCTTAAGTTTTTTATCCGATATAAGCGTGCATAAGACAGGGTTGAGCGAGTGTGCTGGATTTTCTGAGCCGTCTGGGTATTTTTTCTGTTCAGCATTGCCGTGGTCTGCGGTCAGTATGATCGAGTATCCGTGTTTTTGTGCTTGAGGGATTAGTTCGTGCAAGCATTTATCCAAATGTTTGCAGCACTTGATTGTCGCTTCCAAATCACCTGAATGACCGACCAAGTCGGCGTTGGCATAGTTGAGAGCGATGAAGCCATATTTTTCGCGCTCGATTTCTGCAATGGCTTTGCGCGTGACCTCTGATGCGCTCATCTCCGGTTTTTCGGCATAAGATGCGACCTTTGGCGAAGGAATCATTATTCTGTCCTCGTATTTGTAAGGTGTTTTGATTTGTGAGTTGAAGAAGAATGTGACGTGCGCGTATTTTTCCGTTTCGGCGATGCGTAATTGTCGGATATGATTTTTGGCTAAAATTTCCCCGAGGTTGTGTTTGATGATAGGTGTATGAAAAGCAATTTCCGCCTTTTTGCTGTATTCGCCGAATGCTGTCATTTTCAGATTTTTAACCCCTTTTAGAAGTCTATCCGCTAATTGGCGGGCGCGGTCCGTGCGGAAATTCCAGAAGATTACCGAATCTTTTTTCTTGATGAGTCCGTTTTTGTTTAAAATTATCGGCTTGATGTAGTAGTCGGTATCATCTCCTCGTTTATAAGCATTTTCTATTGCTGTTATCGGATCGGACTCTTGAAATCCTTCTCCTTCGGTCATCAATTTGTAAGCTTTTTCTGTGCGATCCCAATTTGTGTCGCGGTCGAGCGCGTAATATCTTCCAACGATTGTTGCGATTGAGCCTGTTTTTAGCTTTGCGATTTGTTTTTGAACCTGTTGTAGATATTTAGCAGCTGAGCGTTCAGGTACGTCTCGGCCGTCGGTTATTGCATGTATAAAAACTTTGTTCAACCCGTGGCGTTTAGCCAGTTGCAGACAGGCAAAAAGGTGGTTTATATGTGAGTGAACGCCTTCGTCCGAAATCATGCCGATCAAGTGAAGTGCCGATGAGTTTTTTTTCGCATTTGCGATAGATTTAATAATCGCAGGGTTCTTGAAAAATTTGCCGTTTTTTATGTCGCGGTTTATGTGTTCCAGCGATTGAAACACAACTCTTCCGGCTCCCATTGTGAAATGGCCCACTTCACTTCCGCCCATTGAGTTTTTTGGTAGACCGACAGCTTCGCCGTTTGCTTTCAGAACTGTTGTCGGATATTTGCGGCGGAGAGATTTTTCATATTTCATGCGTGCGAGCTCGATTGCATTCCCTCGTTTTTTTGCTTTGCGAGAGCCATCTTTGTCGTATCCGAATCCGTCGAGGATTATTAATAAAACTTTATTTGATTTTTTCATCTATATAAGTAAATTAAGATACCAATTTACGATTTTTTCTCCCATGAAAATTGTTATGAATGTTCCTGTTACAAGAAACGGTCCGAGTGCGATTTGTTGGTTGAGATGTTTCTTTTTTGATGCGAGAAGTCCGATTGAAATTATAGATCCTATAACGTAGCTGATTACCAGTGCCGCGATTGTCATTTGCCAGCCCAGTAGAGCTCCCATAAGCGTTCCGATGCGGATATCACCCATGCCGACCCATTTGCCTTTTGAGATAATGATTTGGATTAAAAAGAATCCGGCTCCGATCGCGATTCCGATAAGTTTTGATTTCCAGTCTTCGGGTCCCAGAAGAAGTGCGAGGATTATGCTTGGTATTAAGATTATGTCTGATATTTCCAGATATTTTAAATCATAAAAAAATGTAAATATCAGGGCGAAAGATATTGCGAGATAGAATAAAAATTGAGGGTAGGGGAATGTCAGATAAGTGATTGTGAAAATTATTGCGGTTGAGAGTTCGATTGCAGGATAAATAATGCCGATTTTTTCTTTGCAAAATCTGCATTTGGCCTTGTTGATTATGTAGCTTATGATCGGAATTAAGTCGCGTGCGCGGAGAGTTTTTTTGCACCATGGGCAGTGCGATCTGCCGATGAACATTCCGCTTTCTTCGTCATGTATTCGCGGAATTAATACGGTCAAGAAACTTCCGAAAACAAGTCCGAGAACAAATATCAGAATTATGGGGAGGGTGCTATTCATCAATCCCTTGGTTTAACAGGTTGTTGAATTTTTGCGCGGCAAGTGCGCCGATCGAATCGTTTTGATCAAGGTTGTAAGCTTTTTTGTAATTCTCAAGCGCTTCCGACAGATCTCCTTGCAGTTCGTACATTGTTCCGAGATTAAGATAAGCTGCTGCTAGATCAGGATCGATTTCGAGAGCTTTTTCTAGGTATTCTTCCGCGTTTTCATAATCTCCATCTTCAACATAAACCCATCCGAGCAGATTGTAGCTCATCGCTTCGTCAGGATTTGTAGTGATTGCTTGTCTTGCCAGTTCAAAAGCTTGAGCCATGTCGTTCAGTTGTTCCATGTTCAACCAGATTGGGCGTATGAAGTAATTTACGTCCGTCGAATTAAGTTCAAGGATTTTTTCATAATTTCTTTCCGCTGCATCATAGTCTTGCTCGGTGAAATAAATCTCTGCGAGTTTTTGATAAACTTGTACTTGCGGTTCGAATCCGTAAAGCAGAGAAAGGTCTAGGTATTTGATTGCGTTGTCGTAATCGTCCAGCCCGTAATATGCGAGGCTCAGGAAGTAGTTTGTTTCCGGTTTGGTGATGTCGAGTTCTATCGCTTCTTCGAAGGCGGATGCGGAGTCTTCATACTGTTCGAGATTGAGGTAGGCATATCCGAGAAGTATCCATGCGTCTCGATATGTCGGTGTTTCGCTAAGGACTTGATATAGCGTTGAGATTGCAAGTTCGTACTGTTCTGTATCTGTTGCGGCTTGTGCGAGAAGAGTGCGAAGGTGGTTCTCTTGTCCTCCTTGTTCCAATTCATATTCTGCATATGCTGTCAGGAATAACTGTGCGTTTGTTTTTAGTGTTTCATCTAGTGTTGTGTCGACGATAGACTGGAAATACTCTTCGCTTCTGTCGTATTCGCCATCATAGAAATAAAGCATTCCTTGATAGTATTTCAATTCGTTGCTTTCGGGATTGACTACGGAATCAACCGTCTGTCTTGCTTCGGTGAAATTGTTCAGATGCATATATGCCTGTGCAATTCCCGTTACGGCAGATATATTGTTTGGACTTTTTTCAAGTGCTTTCTGAAAACTCAGAAGGGCTTTGTCATAGTCTTTTGTTGAAAGATGAGTATCTCCGATTAGTATGTAAGGCTCTGCTGAATTTGGGCTTGTTTTTGATGCTTGGGTAAATTCATTTACTGCGAGAGTGTAGTAGCCGTTTTCTCGAAGAAGTTTCCCCTTGTCGATATATTCGGAATAAGTTGTTTCTGTTGCGACCTTGTTATCGGTTGAGTCTGTTTGATTTAATTCTTGCAGAGCGCTGGTTAGAAGATTTATGTCGGTTTGTTTCACCAAAACAGTCGTTCCTATGATGGCGACTATAACTGCGATTAAAGTCAGAGATATTAGTATTGGTTTTTTGATGGCGGTTTTGTTATGTCGGTGCGAATTATAGCAAGGAGTTTTATGAGGTGGGAGATATTTTTCATTGTTGGTTTGCAAAGAGGTGCGGATGTGTTATGAATTGCGTTTCATCTGCTGATGCGTTAGTGCGATTGCAATTGCATCCGCTGCATCATCAGGCTGAGGCAGTTCGTCTAATTTTAAGATCAGTTGAACCATCTTTTGTATTTGCAGTTTTTCAGCTTGTCCATTGCCTGTAATTGCTGATTTTATCTCAACTGGTTTGTATTCAGCTATTTCCACACCGAGTGATGCTAGTGTTGCGATTATTGCTCCGCGCGCTTGGGCGACTCCTATTCCGGTTTTGATATTTTTTACGAAAAAAAGTTCTTCGATCGCCGCGCAGTCCGGTTTGTATTTTTTGCAAATTGTTTTTATGTCGTTGCAGATTTGTTTGAGCCGTTCTGGCGCCGAATCCGTTTTTAATGTTTGGATGATGCCGAAATCGAGGACGCCCTCTCCTTGTATTATTGCGAATCCGGTTGTGGCTGTTCCGGGGTCGATGCCGAGGATTCGTAAGTCGTTGGTCATAGTATGTTGCAGGTGGCGGATGGCACTTAAATTTTTACTGTTGAAAGCAGTTTTCTCTCATTGTTTGCGCTTACAATTACAATTTTATTGCCGCTTTTTACTAGGCGATTTTTTTTGAGTAGCCGTATTGTTGCAGTTTCAAGTTCGGATTCGTTTTTGATCGACTGAGTGGATATAATGATTTTATTTATACCCCAAATCAGAGCCATTTCTCTTCCTGTTTGTTCACTTGTCGTTATGGCGATAAGTTCTGTCATAGGGCGATATTTTGCGATTTGGCGCGCAGTGTATCCTTTTTCTGTTATGAGTACTAGATGGTTGGCTTTTATGTTTTGTGCAAGATTGATTGCGTTTAAGCAGGTTGCTTCCGTTACTGTGAGGTTTTTGCTTTCATTTAATGCCGGAAGTAAGAAGGGTTTTTTCTTAAGTTCGTTTTCGACAGCTCTTGCGACTGCGGCGAGCGTCTGTATTGATTCCAAAGGATGCTGGCCTGTTGCGGTTTCGTTCGAGAGCATGAATGCGTCAGCACGGTCGAAAATCGCCGTTGCCGCATCTGAAATTTCCGCTCGTGTCGGGCGAGAATTCTCTATCATCGATTCAAGCATCTGAGTTGCGACTATGACCGGTTTTGCGTACTCGTTGCATAAATGGATGATCTCTTTCTGGTAAATCGGTACCTGTTCCGCTGGGATTTCCAATCCGAGGTCACCTCTGGCTACCATTACGCCATCTGCCGCTTCGATGATTTCCCTCATGTTTTCAATAGCTTCTTTTCGTTCGATTTTTGCGATTATCTTTGAGTCTGTGTGTTTACGAAGGTTGATTATGTCGCGAGCTGATTTGACGAATGAGAGTGCGACGTAGTCTACGCCGTTTTTTATTCCGAATTTCAAATCTGCCAGATCTTTTTTCGTCAGTGATGCGGCGCTTAATGTGGCGTTTGGAGTGTTGATGCCTTTATGGCTTTTTATGACTCCGTTCGTGAGTGATTTTGTTGTGATTGAATTGATTGTTGTAGAAACAACTTTTAGTTCAATAAGACCATCGTCTATCAAGATAGTGTCATTTTTTTTGACTTCCAGCGGTAGTTTCTTATATTGAATCGGAACCTCGTTTTTTTTGTGTAGTAATGAGGTCGTTAGGACAACTTGTTGATTTTTTGTAATTGGGAAACCTTCTTCCGGCAATTTCCCGACTCGTATTTTTGGGCCTTGCAGGTCTTGCAGTATTGCTACGTTCTTACCTGTTTTCTTGGCGGCTTGACGAAGGTTTTTGATTATTTGTGAAAAATGTTCGTAAGATCCATGCGAAAAATTGAGACGCGCAATATCCATACCGGCGTTAAGCATACGTTCAAGTGCATACAGGCTGTCAGATGCTGGGCCGAGTGTTGCAATGATTTTTGTGCGTTGTGGCATTTTTGTTTTTATTGACCTGATTTTAATCTCAAATTATTTAACAGTCACGCTTTTAGCCAGATTTCTTGGCATATCAGGATTGTTTTGTCGTAAAACCGCCAATTGGTAGGCGAGAATTTGTATTGGAATTATTGAAACGATAGGGGATGTCATGCCGGCGTCGGGAACTTTTATCCAGAAATCAAAAATGGAATTGTTCTCTGGAGCAACTCCGATTATGTAGCCACCACGTGCTTTTATTTCGGTTGCATTCGAGATGATTCCCGCCTTTGTTTCGTCGTTTGCAACTATTGCGATGCAAGGCGTGCCTTTTGAAATCAATGCGATTGGGCCGTGCTTGAGTTCTCCTCCTGCGAATCCTTCCGCGTGTATATATGAAACTTCTTGAAGTTTGATTGCCGATTCAAGTGCGATCGGGTAATTAAGGTCTTTCCCGATTATATACATACTTTCGACTCCTTGAATTTTTTCGGCTATTTCTCGGATATAGTCTTCGTATCGTGGGTTAAGCATGTCGTTTATTTGGCTTGCTGTTGAGACGAGAAGACGTTTCCCTTCGTCGAGTTTGCCTGCGCATGCATAAGCAAGGAGTGTTAATATTGCTAACTGAGAAGTTGTTGCTTTTGTTGAAGCTACGGCTTTTTCAGGGCCCGCTTTTATCGGAATTACAATATCTGATATTCGTGCCATTGTTGATGTTTCGACGTTTACAATTGAAACGATTTTCACACCTTTTTTCTTCGCTTCTTCTATAGCTTCAAGGGTATCTGCTGTTTCGCCGCTTTGCGAAATGGCGATCATGAGCGATTTGTCTTTCATGAACGGGAGGAAGCTTGAAAATTCCGAGCCGAACATGAAGTTGATGTGTTTTTGCGCTATATGTGAAAAAAGATAGGTTCCAACCATGCCGACTTTTCCTGCTGTTCCGCAACCTACGATATAGGTTCCGTATGCGTTTTTTATAGCTTTTGCGACTTCCAGAATCTTTATTTCAGGTTGGTTGATTGCGCGTGTTAGCGTGTCCTTTTGCTCCATGATTTCTTTCATCATGAAGTGTTTAAATTCACCTTTTTCTGCACTCTTTTCATCCCAGTCGATTATTATTATGCGTTTCTCTATTTTCTTATCCGTTTTGAGGTCTGTGAATTCTATCCCTTTTCGTGAAAGTGAAACCATTTGGTCGTCATCGAGATACATTACTTTCTTCGTGTACTTAAGGAATGCCGGAATATCTGAAGCTATGAAGTATTCGTTTTCGCCCGTCCCGACGATGAGAGGTGAACCTCTTCTAGCCGCGAGGATTTTTTCTTCGTCTCTTGAAATGGCGAGTAGGGCGTAGCGACCTTCTCCTTTTGACAGTGCGATTTTGAAAGCCTGTTCGAACCCTTCGCACATATGCTCCTGAATCAGATGAGCAAAAACTTCCGTATCTGTTTCAGAGACGAATTTGTGGCCGCGTTTAATTAAATCCTTCTTGAGTGATTCGTAGTTTTCCAAAATTCCGTTATGGGCGATTACTATTTCTTTTTCTTCGCTTGCGTGTGGATGGGCGTTCATATCTGTTACTCCGCCGTGAGTTGCCCACCTAGAGTGTCCTATTGCGATATGAGCAGGTTCGCAAGTTAGTTCTTTTTTTAGACTTTTTACATCAGAAATTTTACCCGTGTGTTTCTCGATTACGATCTCGCCCGATTCTCTTCTGCAAGCGATTCCCCACGAATCGTATCCGCGATATTCGAGTTTCTTAAGTCCTTCGAGGACTATCTGTGCCGAATTGTCTTGTGGGCCTAAGTAGGCGAAGATGCCGCACACGTTGGGGGAGTATTAAGAAGTAGAAGAAGTATGAGAAGTGACATAGTAAATGCGAGGAGAAGTTTAGTATAGATGGGGTTATGAGTCCAGCTATTGACAAGCGGGCGGTTTTGGGTTATTTATTTCGTCTTAAATTATAAAAATCCCTTATGTCAGAAACTGAAATTATTAGAGTTGCCTTTCGTGGTGAAGATGCCGGTAAAGTTCTCGATCGAACTATGTTGGACGATTGTCGCGTATCTGTTGATGAGGATATGCATTTTACTGATGACCAAGCAGCTTATTTGGTTGGATGTATAGAGCGAGTTTTTCGTTGCTTGCGTGGTATGAAAAAGCTCGTTATCGAGCCTCAAGCTGTTCAAAATGCATGTACTCGTATTGCCGGATATCCCTTATCCGTGCTTTCCGTTAGTTTGAAAGCTGGCAGTGAAGAATGGACGAAAAGAGATCCGGTTTATTGGTTTGTTATGGCTGACACTGTTCTTCGTATAATTGAGAGGACTTGTCCTTTTACTTATGGATACGTCATGTCGCAAATTGAAGGATTTGAGCGTGATGCTGCTGCATTGCGTAACAGATTCAGCAATTTACATGTTTTGCAAGATCGTTAGTTCTTTATCCGCTTTTGTAAGACTCTGGAATCCGTTTTTCGTTATCACTCCCATATCCTCGATCCTTACGCCGAATTTGCCATTGAGATAAATTCCCGGTTCGACAGTTACGACCATGCCGGTTTTCAGTTTGTCTTTTGAGTGTTCCGATAGGCTGGGGGATTCGTGGATTTCGAGTCCGATTCCGTGGCCTAGACCATGAATCATTTCTATTTTTTTTGAGGCGAACGTAAATGCTTTATGCGCGGTTATTTCGGGTCTTAATCTGTTAATTACGGATTTTTGAATGTTTAGGACTTTGTTGTAAATTTCCGCTTCGAATGGGGTTGGCGTTCTAGTGAATAATGTTCTTGTCATGTCCGAGCAGTAGCCTTTGTAAATCACTCCCATGTCAATCAGTATAATGTCACCTTTTTTGAGACGCGTGTTGTCGTTTTCATGATGGGGAATTGCGGAATTTTTGCCGAAAGCTATGATCGGTTCGAAAGAGAGAGAGTCAGCTTTTAAGTCGTGTGCTACTACATGGATTTTCCATGCAATTTCTTTCTCGGTAACTCCTTGTTTTAGGAGTTTCCTGATTGAATAAAAAACTTGTTCATTAATTGACTGTGAGCGCTTGAGCAAGCTGATTTCGTCTGGTGTTTTTATTGCTCTAAGTTGTTCGATTGCCCCTGATTGCGGTTTGAGTTTTGCCGGACGTCCGATCTTTTTCCAGTGTTTGAGGGCTATGTAGGTTAGGTTAGATGATTCGAATTCGATTTCTGTTATTCGATGTTTTTTAATAAGGCGAGTCCATGTTTCTTCGAAATGTCCTTTTTTGTAAAGTTCCAGTTCGAATGTTTTTGGAATCGTTCTTTTTGCTTCTTCGAGATATCTGGAATCCGTGAAGAAATAATTTTTCTTTGCCGTTTGCAGAATTACGGCTTTTGAGCCGGTGAAGCCTGATAAGTAGCGGATGTTGGTAGGGGAGGTGATGAGGAGATTTTGCATGTCCTCATTGTGCTACTTTTTATCTATTTTTACAATTTCAGGAAGTTGCTCGTCTTTTTTTGCTATATAAAGAGCATTTGGCTTCTCTCCTGTTCTGTTGTCTTGAGCTAAATGAGCTACGAAAGGTGTTTTTTCTGATGCTAGTTCTGAGTTTATTGTTCTATGCGTTGCATCAACATCTATTATCTTTACGTATTGTATAAGTTTTCTTGCCGTATCCGCAGGACAACCTTCTTTTATCAAAGCTGATTCAATATCTCCTATTAAAGTCTGTTGTGCTTGTGCGATGAGTGGTAATTCTAAGATTTCGGCAGCTCTTATTTTAAATGCTGCTGTCCCCATTTGCGCATCTAATGTTCTTTGCAGGCTATGGCTTCCGAATGATGGAGAATATTCCGTTCCTTCTGGAAACATTTCTATTATTCCGACCGCATTTGATGAGTCGGCCGGTTGGGCAGGAATTCCTGCGTGATCATCTGTAGATTCCCATCTTTTTATTGTCATGATCGCATATTTTCTATTTTCTCTTTTTTGAATTTCTTTATTAACTATTCTCACGAACGTTGCTATATGTCTTCTTTCTGTTGCCGTGCATTCTTCGAATATTTTCGGGTGTACGAAAACCAAGTCTGTTATGTTAGTGCAGAATGTTCCGTTTCGCGAGTCTTTTCCTTCGAGTACTGTTGATTCTTTTTTTACAGATTCCGGTTTCCTTGAAGGTTTGAGATTTTGAGGTAAGTTCTGAGGTCTGCATTGTACCAAATTAATTTTCAATACTCCTCCGCTTGCAGCCTCTACCGTGAATTCACAATCTACTTCATAGCCGAGTTGTTTTTTTAATTTCTGTACCATGTATCTTATTACTCCCCCAAGTTCGGTATATTTTAATAATCCTTCGCATGTGATTGCTCTCCATCTTATTGGATCGTCAAATTTTCCACCCATCCCGAAGGTTTTTATGTTATTCGGCAGTGCGCCTTCGCTGTCTAATTCTTCTTTTGTTTTTTCTTGTATTTCATTCGAGCTTAATTTTAGTACGTGTATTTTTCTTTGAGGTACTTCTCCTTTGAAACCTGTCGCCTTCGGTTTGCCAAGCATTACGAATTTGCTTCCAGTTCCATCAACCACAGCTCTGCCGAGTCCTATAGCTAGAGCCATAGATCCTTGTCCAGGGTCTACTCCATCTCCTATTACCTGTGGAGCGAAGGATGTTGCCATACCGGAAAATCCCGGATAGAAATAGTCTCCATGTTTTTCCCCGTTTAGTACTTGCACAAGTATGCCCATTTCTTCATCTTCTTGAAGCAGATTATGTAGTTTTCTGTATTCCATCACGTTTTTTGTGAATACCGACCCGTAAACTTTTAGGATGGCTTGTTTGAATTTTTCAAAATCCTCTTCGAAATCCCCACAATTTGCCAATTCGACACTCTCGTATTGTCCCGCAAATGATGCGCCAAGTCTGTCCTCAAGTTCGCTTGAAGATCTTACGATGATTGGTTTTCCGTGTAATTCTCTGAATAATATTGCGAGTTGTCTCTCTCGGTGCGGAGGAAATTTTGCCACCATCATTTCTGTTTCTATTTCTTTATAAATGGCTTCCGGTGGATCTTCTCCTCGTTGATAATAGGCTTTTAACATAGAAGTTCTTCCACCTACATTTGGATTTTCACTTCTTACTTCTTTAAACACATTTGATCCTAAAAATCTTGAAGTGTTTTGTTTAAGACATCTCTCCAATAGTTCCTCCATTTTTGGATCTAATCCTTCAGTATCTTTATCTTCCAATGCTGCGTATGCCAGTATTATCCCAAGTGCTTTTGCTCCAATCCTTCCTGTAGCCAAAGAGTCGGGCATTTGATCTATGATTGCCCTTATATGTTTTGCTTTTAAATGATTCATTCCGCATTCTATATGATGCTTATCTTGAGTCATTAATCTTCTTATCAGTTGTTCAAGTGCTGTTGTTTTTCCTATTTCATATATTTTTTCTTTTGAGTTTTCCGCTATCTCAACTATTCCAACCAATTCATCTATTGTTGCAACTTCGATATCTGATCTTATTCTCTCTTCTTCTTTATCTTTAAAGAATTTTTCTCTTAATTTTTCTTCGTCTTGTGTAAGATATTTTGTCCTCACCGATTCCAAACATTCGTTTCTTGTTCTGTCATCGAGTTGAGCCAAAGCTCTTATACTTGTTACGGTTCTCCACTTCAAAATATCTTCATGTGTAGGAGATTCCGATTCTTTTTCTCTTCTTGCATCTTGGTTAGCTTTTTTATCTATTCCAGCATGTCCACCTTCTAGTCCTTTGTCATATACGATTCTCCTTATTCCTGCCATTACTTCCCATAATTCTTTATTACCTCTTATGTTATCTGCTATCTCTCTAAAAAGAGCATATGATATTGCATCTGCTTCTGTTGGCATTTCCTTGAGTGCCTGTGCTTCTAAAGTTTTTTTTATAATTTCATTACCAATATCTCCCAGTTCAGAGAGTGCTTCTAGTGCGCTTTTTATATCTGTTAAAGCTTGATCCTCTCCTTCGGTTTTCTTTCTGAGGATTTCTCCGATTTCGCGGATGCTATCATCGCTTATTCGTCCAAGTCTTTCTAGAGTGGCCCCATGGGATGGTTGTGCATCCATGTGGCTGTATTTAAATAGTGCCTTTATTTTTACATATAGCTTTTATTTGTCAAACTAGGCTTTGCTGTTGTGCAATAAAGTCCTTGTTTGCGAAACTTATTTTAAAATCTCTCTAGTAATCTTTTTCCCCATCTCAACCCCCAGTTGGTTGTACGTGTTCACCCCATGCATTTTCCCCAGCAGGGCGATTTGAAGTTCAAGCGTCATAATCAATTCACCAATTGTTTCTTCTGTTATTTTCGGAATTATCAGCGTTTGAGTCGGGATGAGCGCTTTTTCAAGGGCTTCTTGCGTCCCTTTTTTCTCGGCGTTCATCAGGTCTTCGAGAGTGTATTTTTCTCCCGGTATTTGAGGTGCGTGGTGATGACGTGTAACTTCCAAGAATAGCACTTGTTTGTTTTTTGGTCCGTCCATGAATAATTGTAATTGCGAGTGTTGGTCTGTCGGTCCGATTGCGCGGATTGGCGTTGGGCCGATTTCAGGTGTTTTGCCAAGGCTCTCCGCCATCAGTTGAATGTACCAGTCTGCGAATCTGTTTAGTCTGTAAGAATAGGGGAATACGACAGTTATTTTCTTGCCTGAGTTGTATTCTCTGAATTGGTTTTCTGCGAGCATTAGCGGTATGTTTTTCTCGGCAGGTTCGTGTTTGAAATGTTCCCATGCGTCGAGTGCGCCTTTTTGGATTTTCTCTATATCGATATTTGCCATTTTGGCAGGTAGTAAGCCGACTTCTGACAATACGGAGAATCTTCCGCTAAGGTTTTTTGGCATTGTTACAATCGGCAAGCCGGTTTTGCCCAAGAAGCTATCTTTTTCCGCTGTTATGATTGTGAAATGCTCTTTTGGATCTAGTTTTGCATCAATGATTTTCTGATGAAAAAACTTAAACAAACTGACTGTTTCTATTGTGTTTCCGGATTTGCTTATCGCGATGAAGTGAGTGTCTTTTAGTGATATGTTTTGAGATAAATGAAAAATTAAATCCGGATCGATTTGGTCTAAGAAAAAAAAGTGGGTTGAGTCAGCTTCCATATGTTTGAGCGGGCGATAGAGAGCGCGCATGATTGCGATTCCTCCGAGGGATGAGCCGCCGATGCCAAGAATTATTATTTTCTTGAAATTTCGTTTGGGAATTGAGAGGCGGTTAATTAGGTCTTTGTCGATTGCGGAATTTATGAATGGATGTAAGCCGTTTTCAATTTCTTTCAGGAATTCTTCCTTTAAGTTCTTGTGGGTGGCGCTGGTTGTTTTTGATGAAAGTTGGATTTGCATTATACGTTCTTAAGAAAGTACTTGATGCATTCTTCTGTATCTGTGAATGTTGCTTCTGCGCGCGATATTACTTTTTCGATTTGTCCTTGCGAGTAACCGAGTCGCATAAGGGCGTCTATTGCGTCTTGATCGATATTTATATTTGAGTGAGTTCGTGTGTTTAGGTCTGTCGGTTCTATCTTGTTTTTGAGTTCCAGTACAAGGCGTTCGGCAGTGCGTTTACCGATTCCTTTTATGTGTGAAAGTATTGCAAGATCTCCGGTTGCGATCGCGTTTTTTATCTTACAAATATCGGAGTTCATAATCTCCATTCCTGTTTTTGGGCCTATGCCTGAAACTGAAATTAATTGCTTGAAAAAATTCAGTTCGTTTACATCTTGAAATCCGTAAAGGCTTATTGCGTCTTCGCGAACTTGAGTGTGTAGAAACAGGCTTATTTCTGTTTTCTCGCGTGCTTGTGTGAAAATCGTTTCTGAAACAGTTACCAAATAGCCGACTCCGTTTGTGTTTATGATTAGAGTTTTGTCGAGTTTGGCTTGGATTTTCCCTTCTATGAATGCGAACATTGGGGAGGGCTTTAGGAAGTTAGGGGTTTAGGACTTGGTGAACCAATCTGTGAAATGGGTTTTCTCCATCTCTTTAAGAGTCTTTTTTGCGGAAGTTGTTTTCAGATTTTCTCGAACGTGATCTATCCAGAGTTTAGCTGTTTTGTTGCCGTTATCAAAGTACTCTTTTGCTTGAAATGCTGTTTCCAACATGTCGGCGTCGCGAGCGATGTGACTTTCGAGAGTTTTTTGCGCATCAAATTCTTCATATAGTTTTGCGAAGACCGAACCGGTTTTTGTAGGCAAGTTTTTTGTTTGGTCCATGAATGCTTTTTTCTCGAAAGGTTTTACGTCAAAATATTTTCTCGAAATTTTATGTTGGTCGCCCGTGCGAATTTCTCCGTTGTCATGAATCAATGTCATCATTGCGCATTTTTCAGGATTTACACCTTCAAGATCGGCTAGAATATAGGCGATTTGAGAAGCTCTTAATGCGTGTTCCGCAAGGGTATCGGGATCTTTAATTCCTGCGAATTTTATTCCGCAATGTTTGAATTTTTTCAGATTTGCGAGCTCGAATACGAAATGAACAATTTTTTTATACATAGTGGTGTTTTTTTATTCTTGCATTAATATATATACATTTTCTTTCTCCAATGGAGTAAAATTAATTTTTTTACTCCAATATTTACTATAGAATCTAATTGTTACATTGATTGGCTCCGTTGCTTCTGAGAGGTTGTTTATAACTTCGTTATTGTTCTTATCTTTAGCGTCTAAAATCATATTTATTTCAGGATTTTCTATTGCGATATTCAATAGGTCTTGTAATATAATTCTTTCATCTTCAGAAGTTGTTACTGTTTCCAGTTTTTCTTCAAGTTCTTTTATTGTCCCCAAATTCTCTGAAATACACCCTGTTAGGATTGTAATCAAAGAAATAGTTATAAGTATTCTTTTCATGGGGTGTATTTTTTAAAGAAGTCTTTTTTGAATTTATTAAAAGTTCCCTTGTTTATACTTGCTCTTATTTTTTCCGTTAAGCTAATCAGGAATCGTAAATTATGAATAGTTAGCAGATGCATGCCGAGAATTTCGTTCTCAAGAATGAGGTGGCGGAGGTATGAGAGCGAGAAGTTTTTGCATGTATAACAATCGCATTTTGTATCTGGCGGAGAATTTTCGTGTATAAATTTTTTGTTCTTAACTGCATGGCGGCCGGTTGAGTTCCAAAATGCACCGTGTCTGCCGAGTCTTGTTGGCAGGACGCAGTCGAACATATCGACTCCGCGATCGACAGCTTCCAATATGTCTTCCGGTGTGCCGACTCCCATCAAATAGCGAGGTTTTTTTTCGTTTGTGTGTGGCACAACTATTTCTAGTGTGTGATACATTTTTTCTTTGCTCTCTCCTACGCTCAATCCTCCGATTGCAATTCCCGGAGTGTCTAAGCCTGATATGAATTTGGCAGATTCTTCTCGAAGGTCGTCGTAAGTGACTCCTTGTATTATTGGGAAAAGTGCTTGTGGTATTGTGCGTTTTTTCGCGAGCTTGTTGTGTTCGCGGATGCATCTTTCCGCCCAGTCATGTGTTCGTTTCATTGCTTCTCTGGCGTATGACTTGCTTGTTTCACCATGTGTGCATTCATCGAGTGCCATTATGATGTCTGCTCCTATGTCGGTTTGAATTTTTATAGCTTTTTCCGGCGTTATAAAATATTTCGAGCCATCGAGATAAGACTTGAATTCCGCGCCTTCGTCAGTAACTTTTGTAATGTCTTTCAGTGAAAAAACCTGAAAGCCTCCCGAATCCGTTAAAATCGGTTTATTCCAGTTAATCCACTTGTGAAGTCCGCCTTGTTTTTTTATTAATTTTTCCCCCGGACGAAGCAGTAGGTGGTATGTGTTTCCGAGTATTATCTCCGAGCCGATTTCGGTGAGGTCGCGAGGGGTCATGGTTTTGACCGTTCCTTTTGTGCCCACGGGCATAAAAACCGGAGTTTGAATGTCTCCGTGAGGTGTTTTCAGTATCCCAGTGCGTGCGCGCGATCCTGCTTGTTTTTTTATAATTGAGAACATCTGTTTCTTAAATAATGATCTGCCAGTGTGATTGCGACCATGGCTTCTGCGACCGGTGCGATCCTTGGAACTATACAGACGTCGTGGCGTCCTTTTATTCCGACAGATGGAGTTGGTTTTACAGCGATTCTTATTTTTATGTCACTTCCCGTAGAGATTCCGCCCAGAGTACCTTTTTTCAGCTTATTATTCTCGGTTCCAAGCATTTCCGCTTCTTTTATGCCGAGGTCGATTTCAAAAGATTTAACCGCTCCGATTGAGAGAAGTGCTTTTGCCAAATCTGCTTCAAGCTTGTCGAAAACAGGTTCTCCGAGGTTCGTTGGAGGATTTTTGACTGTAATTTCTACAAATCCGCCAACCGAGTCGTTTTTCTTTATTTCAGGGATTGTGATTTTGCTTGAAATTTTTGTGCGTGGGCTGGTTTCTTTTAGGATTAGTTTCGCGACAGCTCCGCCAAGGACTCTTCCTATTGTTTCGCGGCCCGATGCGCGTCCTCCGCCTCTATAATCGCGATGGCCGTATTTATCGAGATATGTTTTGTCTGCGTGTCCGGTTCGAAATAGGGTAGGCGAATAGTCTTGAGAATGTGCATCTTGATTCCAAACTTCCATTGCAATAGGTGTGCCGAGTGTTTTTCCTTCAAATACGCCTGATAACGTGCAGAATTTATCGGATTCTTTGCGTTTCGTGCTGAGTTTCGATTTCGGGTCAGGTTTTCGTCTGTCGAGTTCGTTTTGAATGAATTTTTCATCAAATTTCAATCCTGACGGGCATCCATCTATAACAGCTCCGATCGCAGGTCCATGCGATTCGCCCCAAGTTGTGACGCGGAATATGAGGCCGAAGGAGTTGGACATGAAGATTAAAGATTAAAGATTGGAGATTAAAGATTAAAGCAAAAGAGTGGAAAAGTAAAAAAAAGCCCCGCTGATTAGCGAGGCTTTGTGTAATTATTCTTCTGTTTTCTCTGTTTCTTTTTGTAGTTTCTCGTTTACTTTTTCCGTCATGGTTTTTTTCCTCTTCTTTGGAGTTTTTGTTGCTGCGGCTTCGCGAGCCTTTTTAGCAGCTTCTAACTTGTTTCTGAACTTATCTACGCGACCTGCGGTATCTACAAGTTTCTGTTGGCCTGTGTAGAAAGGGTGGCAAGCAGAACAAAGTTCAGTATGTAGTTCTTTTTTGGTTGATCCAATCGTTATAACATGTCCGCATGAACAGGTTATCTTTGCATCTTTAGTATACTGTGGATGTACGCCGTCTTTTTTCATATAGCTTATAGGTTATAGCTTATAGTTTTTTTACTTTTTTTACTTTAATCTTCTTTTTTGGTGCTTCCTTCGCTTTGGCTCGCGGATTGTACTTAAAAACGATGTAGAAAGCAAGTAAAAGCAGGATTAGGATGAAAAATCCTAAGAAGAGCATGAACCCTTTTGAATGTATTCGTAGCGTGACTGCTTCTGTACGACTTTCCCCTTTATCATCCGTGATTGTCAGTATTACTTCCTTTTCTCCGCTTTCAAGATATGTTGCCGTATAAATCGGTTGAACGCTTACGGTTTCTCCATCTATGATCCAAGTATAATGTTCAACTTGGCCATCTTCGTCATATGAATCTTCTGCTGTTAGCATTATATCTTGATTTGTAAATGCAATAGGGAAGCTGTCTTTGTCTATATCTATTATTGGGCCTTTGTTGTGATCATCTGGGTCTTCTTCGTCGCCAACTAAATCGTTGTCGTCATCTGGATCTGCATTATCGCCGATTCCATCGCTATCAAAATCTATCCATTCTTCCATGTCTAATGAGAATGCGTCTTCAGAGTCGGAAAATCCGTCTTCATCTGTGTCATATTGAAGAGGGTCGGTTTCTTTTTCGTCTTCGTCGTTTATGCCATCTCCATCGTCGTCAGAATCGGAGTTGTTGCCGATTCCATCCAGGTCTGTATCTAGTGTTTCGTTATAATCTATTGGCATCTCGTCAACTTCATCAAGAACCCCATCGTTGTCGTCATCAGTATCTGCATT
>MFXH01000016.1 GCA_001788795.1 Candidatus Peregrinibacteria bacterium RIFOXYA2_FULL_41_18
CAGCCCAAAAGCTTGCGGTCTCAACTGTTGCAATTGCCACGACAGGTTTTACGCAATTAATTCCTTTTTCCTCTACCACCTTCTTGAGCTCGGGCTTGTCCTCAACAGCGCGAACAACCCACAACGCGGTATCAACTTGCGACTTACTCATTCCCGCCAATTTCGCTGCATATTCGTAAATACTTCCGAAACCTTTTGCACGCCAAATCTCTTGGCGAGCGATCTCAGGCAGTAAGAGTGCACATTGACGCAACCAATGCCGCGCGTTCGCGCCATACTTAACGAATTCTTCGTGCAGTTTTGTCATAAAATAGAATTATCAAATGGTACGACCAATATATCGTACCAACAGGAGAAATCAACCATTCCAGCTAGACTTTTTGGCAAGTGATTGCGCGCTCACCCTTTTCGAATTGCGCGGAACGAAAAACGTGTCACGAATTCGCCCCGCCCATGTCGCCCCACCACCCCCTCTATTCCATCACCGCCCGAATCTCTTTTTCCAATTCCTCCGTAAACTTCACATTAAAAGGCACCTTAATCCTTTTCGCAGCCTCTCCGACTCCGACAACTATTTCAACAGGCTTATCTCCACCGCTATTAGCTGTAAGAATTTCCTTAATTCGCGGCAAAATATCAACTCGCGACTGATCGACCTCTATAACATAAGGCACCACGCCGGCAACCTCTTCTTCTTCGACAACAATATCTTCAATCACGCCTTCTTCGGGGACCTCTTTTTCATCAGCCCCTCCAAACTGCTCCATTGACAATTTTTTAACAATTCTTGCCGCCTTCTCATCAGCGTCAAAAAGTCCGGCATTCTTCGCATTCTCTATCATCTTTTCAAGCGAAACAACTTTTGCTTCATCGCATGCGAATTGGATATCGCCACGTTTGTTATCAATCCGCCCGCCCATTACAACAAGCACATCTTCTTCAAAAACATGCCCGTATTTCTGGAACTGTTTCGGAAATATTATACAATCGACTCGACCAACCGGATCTTCAAGAATAAAAGAAGCCATATAAGAACCGCTCTTTGTCATAATCTTACGATAAGACGTGACAATTCCGACCATAGTAATTCTTTTACCCATCATTTTTTTATCAACCTGATCGACAAGCACAGCCTTTTTCTTGATATATTTGCGCAAGCCTTGTAACGGATGACCGGAAACATAAAGCCCGAGCAGTTTCTTTTCCCATAAAAGCCTTTGATAAGGAGTCATCGGTTCGATCTCTTTCAACTTGAGAGAAGGGGTGACCGACTCCATACCTCCGAATAAATCCGACTGACCTTCGACCTTTGCCGCTTGAATATTTTTCGCAAAATCCACAATATCCGGAATACTCTCGGCAATTTGCTTGCCTTCGCCAAGGCAACTTAAAGCTCCCGAATAGGCGAGTGCCTCCATTGTTTTTTTATTCAATAACTTCACAGGAATTCTTTCCGCAAGATTTTCGACAGACTTGAAATGACCTCCGTCCTGGCGAACACTTATAATCGTTCTGGCAGCATTTTCGCCAAGACCTTTTATAGCTCCGAGACCGAATCTTATAGTCATATCGTCGACAACCGTGAAATTAGCCAACGACTCATTAATATCTGGGGGCAAAACCTTAATTCCCATCTCCTCGCATTCGGTAATCTCAATAACGACTCGCTCGGTATTGTCAGAATCACTTGTGAGCAAAGCCGCCATAAAAGCAACTGAATAATGAGCCTTCATATAAGCGGTCTGGTATGCAATAAGCGAATAGCAGGCTGAGTGAGATTTGTTGAAGCCGTATCCGGCAAAAGGCTCAATTACATTTTCAAAAACATCCTCTGCAAGTTTCTCCGTATGTCCTTGAACCACAGAACCGCTAATAAATTTCGCTCTCATCTGCTTCACAATCTTAGGATCTTTCTTCGCGATACCTTTTAGAAGTAAATAAGCCTCGCCAAGCTCAAGTCCGGCAAAAATCTGTGACAATGTCATAATTTGCTCTTGGAAAACAACAACACCATAAGTTTCTTTAAGAACAGGCTCGAGCGACGCATGGAGATATTTAATCTTACTCGAATTATGTTTGCCCTTAATATAGTTAGGAATCCACTCCATCGGACCGGGTCTGTAGAGTGCATTCATCGCAATAAGATCGCTTAATTGGGTCGGCTTCAAATCCTTCAAGTACCTTTTCATACCTCCCGATTCGAATTGAAAAACACCAGTCGTACATCCGTCAGCCATAAGTTTAAACGTAGCTTCGTCATCAAGAGGAAGCGTCTTTAGGTCGATGGTGATTCCTTTGGTTCTTTTTACAATCGCAAGCGCCGTCTGCAAAATCGTTAAGTTCTTCAGCCCCAGAAAATCCATCTTAAGCAATCCCAAATCCGCAATCGGTTTCATTGAGTACTGGGTAACAATTCCCTCCTTGTCGCCGGCAGCTTTCTGCAAAGGAGTATATTCGGTCAATGGAGCATCCGAAATAACAACCGCGCACGCATGAGTACCGGCATGCCTTATCGTTCCCTCTATTTTAATAGCCATGTCTAGAACCTGCTTGGTAGTCTCTTCTTTCTCGTAAGAATTCTTAAGCTCGGGATCGTTTTTTATGGAAACCTTAAGCGGGACATGCTTGCCAAGCACAGGAGGTGGAACCATTTTTGCAATTCGATCGATATCTGCATAAGGATGACCCAGTGCGCGACCGACATCGCGAACAGCGGCCTTCGGCGCCATAGTTCCAAAAGTAATTATTTGAGCGACATTGTCGATACCGTATTTATTAATGACATACTGAAGCACTTCATCGCGCCTGTTATCTGCGAAATCCACGTCTATATCGGGCATGCTGACACGTGCGGGATTTAAGAATCTTTCAAAAAGCAAATTGTATTCAAGCGGATCAAGGTCGGTAATTCCTATGGAATAAGAAATGATCGAACCTGCCGCAGAACCTCTTCCGGGGCCAACAACTATACCTTGCGACTTGGCATAACTTACGAAATCATGAACGATTAAGAAGTAAGTGGAAAAACCAAGCTTGCTAATTATACTAAGCTCGTATTCAAGCCTTTCGGAAGCCTTTTTTGGCACGGGGTCGCCATATCTCTTTTTGAGACCTTCTTCGCATATTTCACGCAAATACAAATCAGAGTTTTTACCACCGGGAGTTTTGAAAGAAGGAATTTTATTTTCACCAAACTTAAGTTCGAGGTTACACATATCGGCAATTGCGAGGGTGTTTTTCATGCAGTCCTCGGAAATTTTATCAAAATATTTCTTCATCTTGGCGGGATCTCTCATTGAGAAATCGCCATTGTATTTCATACGAGTCTCATCATGAACGGTAGTTTGAGTCTGGATACAAAGTAGCAGGTCATGCGCAGCCGCATCATCAGGCCGAGCGTAATGACAATCGTTTGTAGCAACTAGGGGAGCGCCGGTTTCCTTCGATAAGATTGGCAGCATATCATTAACGATAGACCACTCTTCGATTTCGGGATGGTTCTGCATCTCGAGGAAAAAAGAGTCTTTGCCAAAAATTTTCTGAAATTTCTTAATAAGTTCACGTGCCTTCATGTTATCTCCCGACAATATCGCCTTAGGGATGTCTCCGCTTATACAAGCCGTCAAGCCGACAAGCCCATCGCCATATTTTTCAAGCATTTCAAAATCTATCCTCGGCTTGTAATAGAACCCTTTCAAATGCGCCAAGGTAATCAGCTGCATCAAGTTTTTATAGCCCTTCTCGTTCTTCGCCAAAAGAACCAAATGGCTGTATCTGGCGGAATTATCCTTAACGCCGACATCACCTGTAATATAAGCCTCGCATCCGATAATAGGTTTGATTCCGGCGGCTTTGAATTTCTGATAAAACTCAATCGCGCCATACATAACTCCATGATCGGTAATAGCCATCGCTGGAAGCGAAAACTCCTTGCAAAGATCAACGTACTCGTTAACTTTGGCGAGCCCGTCTAGAAGGCTGTAATGGGTATGATTGTGAAGGTGAACGAAAGACATATTCTATTTTTGATAACTCTGAAGATTAGTAGCAAGCCAATCATTCAGCCATGCAAAAAACTGACCGACAATAGGTACATTGGCAAGCACATTCCCCAAAATATAAGCAATTATTGTAACAAGCAGAGCGGCTCCGATAATGAATCCGAGTCCATAAGCCGTACCGGCCAAGAAGTTGCTAAAAAAGATTTTCCACGGAGATGAGTAATATCGAACAAAATCCGTAAGAACCGAGAATTTTTCAAGCTTAAACTCGACATTAACAGGAGTAAGTGTCTCAACTTTTGTTTTTTTATTTTGGGACATATGTGGAGGTTATTTGATCGAATTAAAAGTAACATTTTGATTTAAGTTTGACTAGTTCAAAACTAAAAAATAATATGCCTTCGCATTGAAAACATGCTGCGGTGGTGGAATGGTATACACGCTGGTCTTAGGAACCAGTGGGGAAACCCGTGAGAGTTCGAGTCTCTCCCGCAGCACCAGAATGGGCGTTCAGGATCGAACCAAACGTTTTTTTATGATAAATTGATTGTGAACACGCTCTATTAATAAGATATTTCTTTTTAGATAAAAACAAATATAATCATATTATGAAATTTATAGATTTATTTGCAGGAATTGGCGGTTTCCACTTGGGACTTCACAACATTGGCGGTGAATGTGTTTTTGTATCTGAATGGGACGACAAAGCACGCATAACTTATGAGGAGAATTTTAAAACGATTTCTCCAAAAGTTTTCGAAACGGGATTGTTTTCAAAAGGAGTTAATTTATTTGAAGGCGACATAACAAAAGTTGACGAGAAGAACATACCAAAATTTGATATTCTTTGTGCGGGGTTCCCTTGTCAGCCATTTTCTAACGCCGGATTGAAAAAAGGCTTTGAAGATTCTAGAGGAACTTTATTTTTTGATGTATCCAGAATTATAAAACATCACAAACCAAAGGTCGTTTTTCTTGAAAACGTAAAAGGATTTAAAAATCATAACAAAGGAAATACTTTTCATATAGTTAAAGAGACTTTAGAAAATTTAGGCTATAAGGTTTATGCCGAAGTTCTAAACGCTAAGGATTATGGAGTGCCACAAAACAGAGAAAGAATTTACATTTTAGGATTTTTAGACGATGTTGATTTTAAATTCCCCAAGCCTACCAAGAAAATAAAAGTTGGTGATATTTTAGAAAAAGAGGTTGATGATAAGTACACGCTATCTGATAAATTATGGGCTGGTCATCAAAGACGAAAAAAAGAACACAGAGAGAAAGGAAACGGTTTCGGATATTCGCTGTTTGATGAAAATTCAGAATATACAAGCACGATTTCAGCAAGGTATTATAAAGATGGATCTGAAATCTTAATAAAACAGAAAAATAAAAATCCAAGGAAGCTAACTCCAAGAGAGGCAGCTAGACTTCAAGGTTATCCAGAAACATTTGAAATTCCTGTCAGCGACACATCTGCATATAAACAATTTGGAAACAGTGTTGCGGTCCCTGTTATTATTGCAATAGCAAAAGAAATTAAGAAGGCCTTGGATTCATTTAAAGATAAAAAACTATGAAAATAAGAAAACTACAAGTCGGCAAGGAAAAACTAGATATAAATTTAAAATTTTATTTTTTATTGAAGCAATTAGTAAAAGCTAAATTATCAGAAAAACAGGCACTTAATTTCTTGGAAATTCACACGTTATTCAAAGATTCTAAAATCGAGCCATGTAATGATAAATTCCGAGAAATTACTCAGCAAATCGGAAGCGAAGAAAAGAAAAATATTTTATATACAATTATCGAGACACTAGAAAGCAAAACAGAATTAGATCTTTTTATATTCAGTTTGAGATTATATCTGATAAAAGATCTTCTTTTGGAAGAAGCAAAGTTAACAGATGTAATAAGGCTTGAGGACTTGGAAAAGCTGGACCCTTTATCATTAAGTTATGACAAGGTTTCAGTATATAGACCATATGCTACAAGAGTTAACGGAGCGCTATTGGCACTACTTTTCTTCTCTCAAATTGAACAAGGAAAGACAAATTTTATGTCAGATGATACTCGTAAGTTTATTAAAAAGCTGTCAGAATTTGCTATTAAGCTTAAGAAAAACGGCGTTGAACCGAATCAAATTTTCATGTTGATGTTTTCAGAAAGCGTAAACCAATCAATTATTGCCGATTCCGGAACGAACTATGAAGATAGGATTCTATCTGTACTTACAAAAATAGGAATACCAGAAGGAAAAATTACGAAAACTCATGATAAAAATGATTCAAGCACTGAATTTGATTTCTTTTTTGAGCTAGGTAGCAAAACATTTGGGATAGGAGCAAAGAGAACACTTAGAGAAAGATATAAACAATTCATAAAAACTGCTCAAATGAGCAAGATAGACATAATGATAGAAATAACATTAGGATTAGACTTGAACGAAGAAAAGGCTAAAAGTATAAGAAATCATAATGTTTATATTTTTGTTGCAGATGAAGTTTATAACTCAAGAGAGTTTTTGAGAAAAATGAAAGGAGTCTTCTCTGTTAAAGAGCTAAATTTAAACACTTTGAAAAGTCTCAAATAGAATTTACCTCTTATATATTATTTTATGCCGGAAAAAGTAATATTCAGAGCTAAATCTGATTTTCAAAAAACTGATTGCATCAGGCATGGCTGCACGGAAATATCTACCCTTGAGGCAGTTTTCGGTAACGCAATGATTCGTTGTTGCGAACAGGATGAATACAAGAAAATAGCGGCCGAACAAGCAATTACATACGGAAAATTAATGGATAGAGTCTTCTTTGGACAAATAAACTAGTCTCTATAATCTTCTTCTGTTACCTACGGCTACTTGCTGTTTGCCGATTTTCATTCTATAATCACACTCCCATGGTTGACTTAAACGATTTTTGATTTTGTAGTTGACAAACTATCACTACGGAGATACAATCCACCCCTTTATAGATACAAGACTTAATATCTAACCTATGACATCCAACACTCAAAACAACCCGATTGCAGAGATTAATCTCGCAGAAGTACTCGAAGAACTTTTCATGGTTTTATCAGAAAAAGAAAAGGATGTCGTAGTTAAGAGATTTTCCCTCAATAACAAGCCTAGACAAACTCTCGAAAGCATTGGAAAAGGTCTGTCAGTCACAAGGGAACGCGTCAGGCAGATCGAGAAAATCGCATTAAGCAAACTAAAGAGGACATCTAAGAACACCAAGTTAAACCTTATCGCCGACATTACATTAGCGCTTGTTAAGAAGGCGGGTGGTGTAATGCTTGAAGACGAAATAATCGCCGGCATATTGAACGAAATCAAGAATCCAACCGAAATAGATAGATACATCATAGTTCTCAGCCTTTCTGTAAACGAAGGAATCGAGAAGAACGAACAGATCAACATCTATCATCCTTTCTGGTACTCGAAAGGTATGAAACAAGAGTCTCTTGAGAAGACTCTTACATTGGCAAAAGCAAAATTGTCCGAAAAAGGAGATGTAATAGCTGAAATGAAACTCGCTCGCGATATCCAAGCGGATTTGAAAGCGGCGGGGGAGGATTTGGAAGAAAATTTCATCACTTCATGCTTAAAAACAGATAAGCAATTGAAAAGAGTAGGCTCGGAATACGGACTTATGACATGGAGACACGTCAATCCGAAAAGCATAAGAGATAAGGCTTATATTGTATTGAAGAAGGCGGGAAGATCTCTTCATTTCGTAGAAATCGCAAACAAGATTACAGAAGCAAGATTCGATAAAAAAGTTGTCACTGTTCAAGCCGTACATAACGAGCTTATCAGATGCGAGAAATTCGTTCTTGTCGGTCGCGGATTATACGCGCTTAGAGAATGGGGATATAACGAAGGAACGGTTGCAGATATTATAGAAAAACTTCTTGAGAAGAATGGCAAAATGACAAAAAAAGAGATAATCGAAGGCGTACTCAAACAACGCCAAGTAAAGATTGGAACAATCTCATTGAATTTACAAAAGAGGAAATCTTTTGTTAGAGTTGGGCGTGCAACTTATGCGCTCGATCTAACAAAAAACTAAACATGTGCATCTTCTGCAAGATTATCTCGGGTGAAATCCCCGCGTCAAAAGTCCACGAGGACGAAATTTGCATTGCCTTCAAGGATATCCATCCTAAGGCACCTATTCACTTATTGATAGTCCCGAAAGAACATATTGCCATGATTTCAGACCTTCAAGAAGGCAAGCACGACCATCTCGTAGGTCACTTGGTAAACGTAGCCAATAAGCTGGCAAAACAAGAAGGCGCGGAAGGCTACCGCCTCCAATTCAACGTCGGTGAAAAAGGTGGCCAAGAGGTCATGCATATCCATATGCATTTGATGGGGTGGTAGTTCACTTCCTGCTGTCTGTGTCTTGTGTCTTGCTGACTACCTCCATCCCCAAATCCATCGCCTTCGCATTCTGCGTCAGGCTTCCCATCGAAATAACATCGGGCCTGAATTTCGCATATTCAACAAGATTTTTCTCGTTAATCCCTCCTGAAATTTCGACTGTAATACCTTCCGCCCGCAACTTTTTAATCGCCTCGGGAATTTTTTTAATATTGAAGTTATCAAGCATCACAACTTTTGGCAGTTTTACGCTCTTAAGTTTCGCCATAGCCTTGTCGAGCTGGCGTAAATTTTCCACCTCAATTTCAACAAACTTCACATTCTTCACTCGCTTCAAATCAAATCCCATTCCAAAATGATTATCCTTGATCATCACAGCATCCCAAAGCCCAAGCCGATGAGTCAACCCTCCACCGACCGCACACGCTTTTTTATCAAGCATTCCCCAATAAGTCTTGCGAGTACAAGCCAACTTCACTCCATACTTGCGAACCTTTGCCGATAGGGAAGCGGTACAAGTCGCAATTCCGCTCATTCGCTGAAGAATATTGAGTAAAATCCTCTCGTATCGCATCAAAACCTTATAATCTCCCTTAATTCGTGCAATTACTTGTCCTTTTTTAACCTTATCACCATCTGCAATCTGCCATCTGCAATCTAACTTCTGACTACCACACAACCATTCGATTTCCTCAATGCCCGCGATAATTCCATCACTCTTACAAACAATCTCCACCTCGGCCGTCTTAGGACAAGATACAACCTCAATAGTGGCATCACGCTCGGACTTGCCAAGATCGGACATTAACCATAATTCAACAAACGCACGCAAATAATCGGAATACAATTTATTTGTAACAGTAAGTGAATTCGTATCTGTAAATTCCTTAATCATTCCTTCCAGCTTTAAGCATTTTTGTAATCGCCTTAAGCGCACCTGCCGCAACTTGCGGATCAACGGTAATCTCATTCTTCTCGTCTCTCAAGCACTCGTAAACCCTTTCAAGATTAACCTTCTTCTGCTGAATGCATTGACCTCCAACGCCGTAAAAAACTTTATCCGGCGCATGTGAAGTCAAAACCTCGAGCATTCCTTCTTCAGTTCCAATTATAAATTCACGGCGATCAGACTTAAGAACATGATTCAACATTCCTGCAGTACTCAAAACCTTATCGGCCAATTTAAGCGTTTCCGGCGGACATTCTGGATGGAGGAGGACTTCTGCTTGCGGATGCGCGCTCTTGGCTGACTCAACCGCAAGAGGGAAAATCTTGCTGTGAACATAGCAAAAACCTTCCGCAGGTATGATTCTTTTTTTGGTATGGATCTGGACATAATCGGCAAGGTTTTTATCAGGCACCATTATAACCTCATCTTGAGGAAGTGAGTTAACTATTTTCACGGCATTAGCTGACGTGCAACAAATATCGCATAACGCCTTAACGTCGGCGGTGGTATTCACATAACAAACAACAGCGGCATTAGGATGAGCCTTCTTAAGCTCAAGAACACGCGTTACATCTATCATCGCAGCCATCGGACAAACCGCACCGAGACTAGGCAACAAGACCTTTTTCTTAGGAGTTAAAATTTTGGCAGTCTCAGCCATAAAACTCACTCCGCAAAAAACTATAATATCGGCATCCGTTTCAATTCCACGCTGCGCAAGATTGAAAGAATCACCAACAAAATCGGCAACCTCTTGAACTTCCGCGCGTTGATAATTATGCGCGAAAATCACTGCGTTTTTCTCTTTTTTGAGAGCCAGAATTTTTGACTTCAAATCTGTATTCATAACACCGTTAAAAAGCCGACAGAATTATAGCATGAGAACTGGTAGCTTGTAACTGGTAACTTTTCCACTATGTCACTTCTCCTACTTCCCCGACTTCTTCAAACTTTCCTTTCATTCTGCACATACTTCATCCAGAAATTCTTAAGCGCTTCATAAGTGGCCTTGGCCAAATCGGCAAGAATAAACCTTATTTCCCTTATCTTTTGCAGAGCGATATTTAAGTTGTGGAAATTCCCATGTCTTCGGTATTTGCCGGCCTCCGCCATCAGCTCATCTTCCTGTTTCAAAAGCGCAACCCTAACCTGTTTTTTCATAATATGCCTTGGTGGGAATTCTTGAGGTTCAAGCTCACCAATTAATGTTGCGGACTTGTCATCTTTTGCAGCCTGTCCTCCGGAAGAAACTACTGCGGAATCCTCGGAAGATTTTTCTCCGGCTTCGCTCGGCAATTTATCGACAAATTCAGAGGCATCACTTGACTCTTGAATCGAAGCATCAGGTGAAACTTCTGTTTTAGTAGAGACAGATGTTTTTATTTCGGCGGATTTTTTTGATAATTCGTCAGCCATTTGCTGTTTATTTAACTCTTGTTAACTATACACCTATAGGATAGGATTGTCAAACTTTACTCCTGATAGACTTTTCTGATATAAGTACCATGAGTTTACAGAATTTTCGTTGTTAATTAACAATTCTGTAACTCTGTAATTCTGTAACTCTAAGCTCCCCATGCTCGAAAAAGCTTATACCGCAAAACAGTTTGAAGACAAAATCTATAAGAAATGGGAAAGTCATGGCAGCTTCAAACCATCGGATGCAAAAAAGACATTTTCAATAGCAATGCCGCCGCCAAACGCAACCGGAACTCTTCATCTTGGACATGCGATAATGCTAGCTATTCAGGACATACTTATAAGATATAAACGCATGGATGGTTACGCCTCTCTGTGGCTACCGGGAACTGATCATGCGGCAATAGCGACTCAAAACAAAGTGGAAAAAGTGCTTGCGGAGCAGGGAATATCAAGACACGACCTTGGCAGAAAGAAATTTCTAGATGAAGTGAAAAAATTTGTTGCAAATTCTCAGTCTACGATAAGAAATCAAATAAGAAAAATGGGCTCAAGTTGTGACTGGAGCCACGAGAGATATACGCTTGACGATGGGCTTTCCGAGGCGGTACTTGAGATATTTACAAGAATGTACGAAGACGGACTTATCTATAGGGGAGACCGCATAGTCAACTGGTGTCCGAGATGCGGATCAACGCTTGCGGATGACGAAGTCGATTACAAGGAAGAGAAAGGCAAGCTTTATTGGCTCAAATACGGCCCTTTTTCGCTCGCTACGACGAGACCAGAGACAAAACTTGGTGATACGGCAGTTGCAGTTCATCCGAAGGATAAAAGGTATAAGAAGATGATAGGTAAAAAATATATGATACCGGGAGTACTTGGCGATTTCGAGATAGTTGTAGTTGCAGATGAAGCTGTAGATCCGGAATTCGGCTCGGGAGCGATAAAAGTTACACCAGCACACAGTTTTACGGATTTCGATATAGCAAAAAGACACGGTGTTCCTCTCAAGAAAATAATAGACGAAGAAGGCCGCATGATGAAGAATTGCGGTAAATACGCCGGAATGACAACTCTCGAGTGCAGAAAAGCTATTTTGGAAGACATGGACAAGATGGGACTTCTTGAAAAAACCGAAGATTACAATCATCAATTGTCGGTATGTTATAGATGTGGAACATCTGTTGAACCTTTAACATCAAAACAATGGTTTATAGATGTTAATAAAAAAATCAAACGTCTTGGCGGCAAAACATTGAAAGAAAAATCAATTGAAGTCGTAAAAGATGGCTCTGTGAAAATTCTGCCAAACAGATTTAACAAAACTTATTATCACTGGATGGAAAATCTTCGCGACTGGTGTGTTTCCAGACAGATATGGTGGGGACATAGAATCCCTGTTTATTATTGCGAGGATTGCAACGAAATGATGGTTTCAGTACAAGCTCCAAAAAAATGTACCAAATGTCACAAGTCGAATCTCAGACAAGATGAAGATACTTTAGACACATGGTTTTCTTCCGGTCTTTGGACTTTTTCAACTCTCGGTTGGCCAAAACAAACGGAAGACCTCAAACGCTTCCATCCCACGTCAGTTATGGAAACAGGTTACGATATATTATTTTTCTGGGTTGCAAGAATGATTCTCATGACAACTTATGCGCTTAACGAAATACCTTTCAAGACAGTTTATCTTCACGGACTAGTTCGCACAAAAACAGGAGAGAAAATGAGCAAATCCAAGCCGGAGACCTGCATAGATCCTCTGGATATGATTCAAAAATACGGAGCAGATGCACTTAGGTTGAGCCTTGTAATAGGTTCAAGTCCGGGAAACGATATAAGGCTTTATGAGGAAAAAATCGCCGGATATAGAAATTTTGTTAATAAAATCTGGAACAGTGCAAGATTCGTACTGATGAACATTGAGGAAAAAGATTATAATGCGAACGAAAAAGACGTGCTTAATTCGGAACTATCAAAGACCGACAAATGGATTCTTACGCGTTTAAACGAGGTCATAGAAGACACCACCAAGAAGCTTGAAAAATACGCTCTTTCAGATGCGGGAACGGAAATATACGATTTCCTCTGGGGCGAGTTTTGCGATTGGTATCTTGAGATGAGTAAGGTCAATAAAAATCCCAAGGTTTTAAGTTTTGTTCTGAAAAAAATCTTAGTATTACTTCATCCTTTTACGCCTTTTGTAACAGAGGTTGTTTGGGAGAATTTAAATCAGAAAAATCTTCTTATAAACGAACCGTGGCCCAAGAAAAACAAAGATATGTTATTCAAAAAAGAGAAATCGGAAATCAAGATCGTAAAGGATATCATTACAAACATTAGAGCACTAAGAGTTGAGAGTAACGTTGATGTTACAAGGAAAATAAAAGCTGTGATTTACGCAGGGAAACACGAAGGACTGATGAAGAAAAAATCGACAATTATATCCAGAATGGCGAATCTGGGAGAGCTTGAAATATTGAAATCCGGCTCTAAGCTCAAAAACGCCCTGATGTCTGTCGTAGAAGATGTAGAGATATTCTTGCCCTTGGAAGGACTTATGGATATCGATAAAGAGAGGAAAAGAATGCAAAAAGAGATAACCGAGATGAAAAATAATATAGATTTTATCGAGAAGAAACTGGCAAATGACGGATTCGTAAACAAGGCCCCGAAGGAAGTTGTAGCAAAAGAACGTGCCAGAAGAGAAGATTTGATTGCGAGGCTGGAAAAACTAAGAAAACAATTAGAGAGCTTGTAGAAAGAGTGCGGAGCCTATAATCCCATTCTTCTCTGTAATTCTGCTTTCTGTGTTTTGTTTTCTATGGTATAATTTAACGATGCCTAAAATAAACAAGAAAAAACTGGCAATATCGGTATTTGCAACAGCTGCACTGACAATAACATTTGCAGCTATTCTTAGCTTGAAAACGGCTGAAATATCTGAGAACTCAATAGCGGCTCTGAAAGAGCTTAATTCCGATTACGGGATGGTAATGACAGAAAATCTTTTAGAGGAAACCACGTATCCTCAGTTAATGGTGGATATATTTAAGGCGGACGAATATTCGACTGAAAACAGAGGTCTAATCGCCAATACCGGCGAGGACATGGTACTGCTTCAGCCGATAGAAGAAATATCTGATAACGAGCTGAATGAAATTGCACGAAAATACAACGAAAAAGTGCCTGAAATTCATTTCGAAATAGATCAAGAAGTATCGATTACGGAAGATGGTATGGCGGATGGATTAATAGAAGAAAATATTGGTGCAATCATAGATCCTATAAATGTATATATTGAAACATCAGGAAATAGCGTAAGAGTGGCGGTAATCGATACGGGAATTCAAGAAGACCATCCGCGATTCGCGAATGCTTCATTGGAAATAGAAGAAAACAGTAATGTCATGGATGGAAATTCCGAACCGGCCGATGACGTAGGGCATGGAACCCATATAGCCGGAATAATAGCGAAAAACGCAGAGAATTCGATAATAATACCGTTCAAAATAGTGAATAAAGACGGAGGAAAACTATCAGATGTAATAAAAGCTATTGACCAGTCTATTGATGCAGAAGTGGATGTTATAAATATCAGTCTTGGAGTACAAGAAGCTTCTTTTTCTCTTGAAGAAATAGTGGAAAAAGCTTCCGAGAAGGGAGTGATAATCGTCGCAGCAGCAGGGAATTTTTCATCTTCAGAGAAATTTTATCCAGCAGCTTATGAGGAGACTATTTCCGTAGCGGCAACATACTACAGCGGAAAGAAACTTGAGAGCTCAAATTACGGTGATTGGATCGACGTAGCGGCAAAGGGGTATCATATCTATTCATCAGTTCCTTACAACGATTACGGATTCAAAAACGGCACATCTCAAGCCGCCGCAATCGTAACCGCAAAAGTTTCAAAACTGTTATCTGATAACCCCGACATGACATTTGATAGCGTAATAGAAGCACTATCAACAACAAGCAGTTTTGTTAAGGATGACGAATTATCAAATGTGCCGATCGTAACACTATATTAATTTTATAAAAAAAGCTCCGCTGGATAATTATCCGAACGGAGCCTTTTTAAACTTAAACGAAATCCTTCTTAATCAGAGATGTATTGATCCATGAATTCTATAAACCTTCCTCTTGAAACCGTAGAACCATTGTCGCTATAAGCTGATAAATCAACGGATCCACCAACTATTCTTTCTATAAGAGTTTCAATATCGGAAACCGTCATAGCTTCATCAAAATCGAAACCACCTTCTTCGTTTTCATAACCTTCAAGCAATCCAACCTGATTCAATACCAATACGTAAGGAGATAGGTCTTGGCTCGGATCGACATCTGTATATGGAGTCCAGTCAAGAGATGTAACAGGAGGGTATCCGAAAGTAAGAGCAACTACCTTTGCAACTTCACCTCTTAAGATTTGATCTGACGGAGTAAACATAGTAGGAGTTCTTCCATCAACTATTTCCTTGCACCAAGCATTGTAGATTGCATCATAATAAGATGCATTTGGATTAACATCAGTGAAAGGCATTTCTCCGCATTCTCCGGAAGCCGTACCTTCTTCAGCGATTACAACACCCTGATCACCAGAAGATGAGGAACTGCTACCGCCAGCGCTATAATAACCACCTGCACCACCTCCATAAGTTGCACTTGAAGAAGATAAAGAAGAGCCGCTGCCGGAATCGGTAGTACCTCCGTCAGTCGTACCACCATCAGTAGTACCTCCATCGGTTGTGCCACCATCTGTAGTACCACCGTCAGTTGTACTGCCATCTGTAACGGTAATCGTAAGCGTATCTGAAACAGTACTTATATCAGCATAATCGACATCATACTGAGTAGCCTCAACTGTAACGACATAACTTCCTGTAGCGGTATAAGTATGAGTTTCTGTAAATGTAACGCCCGAAGCATCAAGGACACCTGTCGAATGAGTCAAGACACCATCAGCCCAGTTAATATTTGCAACTGCTCCCATAGCTGTAGCATCAAGAGATGTTGCTATAGCTGTAACCGTGACAGTATCGCCAAGAGTGATCGTCTGATCAGCTCCGGCTTCAACAGTAAAGGACGTAGTAGTATCTCCATCGTCGTCACCATCATCAGTTTCAGGAAGTTCATTTACAACACGAGTTGCACAGTTGTTTTGTTCGCTACTTTCAAGAACCAAGTCGCTAGCATCAACACAAATCTCTATCGTATAGATATTCGTAAGATCCATTGTACCCGCACCGAATTGGAAATCCGAAGATCCTTCTGCGGACAAGAAATCCAGACTGCCTAATGTAGTCCACGAGAAAGCACGAGTGATTTCTGTTCCATCAAGATTTGTAATGTTTACATAATTACTACCTTCAGTAGCAGAATCAACACTTACAAGTCCTTCGTTTGAAACAGTATAGCTCAATACGCCTGATGTAGCGTCGTAATCAGTAATTTCGACTGAAAGATCAGGGAGTAAAGAGATAGACATACAGTTATTGTCTTCATCATTTTCAGAGACAACATTCAAAGCGTCTACGCATATCTCAACAGATGAAAGCTGGGTAAAGTCAAACGCACCCATTCCATAACTGTAGCTAGAAGAACCTTCAGCAGATAAGAATGATATATCGGTAAGAGTGCTCCAGCTATAAGCTCTTGAGTCTGTAGTACCATCTGTATTTGTGAATACTAAGAATGTATGTCCATCAGTAGCAGTATCAATATCGACAATACCGTTATTTACAACAGTATAATCGACACTATTTGAAGTTTCATCATAAGTAAGAGATGTAACAGCCAAATCAGGAATCAATGAAAGATCCATACAGTTGTTATCCTCATTGCTTTCTGTAACGATATTGTCGTCATCTACACATACCGTAACAAGCTGTGTACCTTCAGGTATTATACCAGATATAAATCTAGTCGAACCTTGAGCAGCCAAGAAGTCATAATCTCCATACGAAGACCAATCATATGCAGGCCCTTCAACACCATCATAGTAGAATTGAGTAACACCTGCAGTATCTTCTGAAACAGAGCCGTCGCTCTGATTAGCCAAGGTATAATAAACCGTAGAGTCATCGGCATTATATTCGATAGCCGTAACTGTCAAATCAGGCAAAGGTACTTGCTCAACAGTTACAGACAAAGTGTCGCAAACCGTGACAAGTCCGTCATTTGCACAAACCTCAACAGAATAACTACCGGCAGTTGCATATGAATGAGTTGGCGTAATAGCCAAATCTCCGGCAGGCAAAGCATTATAAAAATCATACATAGTACCATCATTCCATTCGACTTGAGCCCATGAAAGAGTACCGCTTCCGCCTGTAGAAGTTGGAGCGATAGAAACAGTTTCACCTTCGTAAACAGACTGATCGGAACCGGCTTCAACAACCAATGGAAGGTTGGAAACCGTAATTGTAATAGAAGAAGACAAAACAGTAGAAACCGTTCCATCAACATTGTATTCGTACAATTCGGCAGACACAGAATAATCTCCGGTTGTTCCATACTGATAAGTAGAAGAACATTTGAATGTTCCTGTGCCATCATCAGAACATGAAACGGCGGCAACATAGCCATCGCCCCAGTTCAAATTTCCGGCAACAGACGTGACAACAGTAGTGTCAACGCCAACATCGGCGATCTGTACGGTTACAGTATCTCCGACATAAACAGTGGTCGCATCAGCTGTGATTTCTACACTTCCAGCAAATGCCTGAGGAACTGCGATCGTGGCGATAAATATCGTCCACAATGCGATTTTCGAGATGATTTTTCTCATGCCTTAAATGGGTTAAAATTTAGAGAAAGGGTGTAATGGTACTCGAAATTGACAAAATGTCAAGTATATATGGCGCGATAAGTAATTTTCTGGTATAATTAATGGATGAAAAATGAAATAAAAGAATTTACAGAAAGAGGTATAAAAATAGCCGAAACCCTTATGAAAGAGGGGAAGTATCTCGATTCATTACAAGCTTGCAAAGAAATATTGCAGGTCGATCCGGACAATGCAAAAACTAATCAAATCATTGCAGAAATTGGAGACAGAATGTTCAAAAAAAACTTTCCGCTTTTAAAAGATTTATATAAGAAAGGACATTATGAAGAAGCCATAGCAGCAGGTGAAAAAATCGGAATAATTATAAGAAACAATCATCTTTCAAAATTCATAGCGAAATGCAAATCAAAACTCGCCAAGAAACAGAATCAAGAGATTGGAATTTATCTTAGAAACGGAATTAAGAATCACAAGAGTTTGGCCAAAAAAAAAGACTGGTTAAGTGCCATAGCGATTTTAACCGAATTACAATCGGTAGATCCAAGAAACGAAAAGATCAGGGAAATGCTGAAAAATGACAGAATCAAGTACATAGACAACCAAATGCACTCGGATATAAAACAGAACCTTTTAAAAGAAAAAAAATACGAAGAATTGTACGGATTTTACAGAAATCTTTTTGCAGTATTCCCAGAATACAAAAAACTCAAAAACGAAATGCAAAAGCTCGAAGAAGAAATTGATAAAAAAAATCAAGAAACGAAATCCGCATATACAGAGGAGAATTTGAAAAAAATAAAAACCATGCTTGAGAATAAGCAGTTCGAGGATGCGGTAAAAGCATCTCAAGAAACAGTAATAACAACCAAGTTCAAGAACAAAAAAGCTATAACTGCTTACAAAAAAGCTATAGCCTCAAACGAAGCCGATACAGATCGAAAATTAACAGGCATGATAGACAAAATAATCACGGATTTAAAAGCCGATTCCTTGGCAAATCCGGAGAACTTCATTCGTATTTAACTACGTCACTTCTTCTACTTCTTCACAATCATCTGATCCCTTCTTTGTCCAACTCCTATAAATGTAATCGGAGTACCAATTAATTCTTCAAGTTTTTTAACATAATTTCGCGCATTCTGAGGCAACTCTTCAAGCTTAGTAGCACCGGAAATATCCTCATCCCATCCGAGCATTTCAATGTATTCAACAGTAGATTTTTCGAGCATATCAAGATCGGCGGGGAAGGAGTCGAGAGTCTTACCTTCATACTTATACGCAACGCCGATTTTCACAGTCTTAAGCCCTGTCATAACATCTAGCTTTGTAAGATTTATACCTGTATATCCATTCATTCGAGCTGAATACTTGGCGACGACAGAATCAAACCATCCGCATCTTCTTGGACGACCTGTTGTTGCGCCATATTCTCCGCCTTTTTCTCGAAGCATATTGCCGGTTTCATCAAGAAGTTCGGTAGGGAATGGTCCTGCCCCAACACGTGTAACGTAAGCCTTCATTATACCCGTTAAGCTTGTTAAATGGCTGTTTGGTATACCGGTTCCGGTTCCAAGACCTCCAACCATCGGATTGGAAGATGTAACATACGGATAAGTACCATGATCAAGATCGAGCATAACTCCATTCGCACCTTCGAACACGATAGATTTTCCACTTTCAAGAGCTTCATGCAAATAAACAAAAGTATCCTTAATCATAGGAACGATTCGATCACGAATAGTTCTGTAATAAGCGATTTCTTTTTCAACATCATATTCAAAACCATACTGCTTCATTAATCCGCCAGAAACTTCGCGCAATTTAGCCTCGAAAACATCTTGTTTCAAGAAATCACAGGCGCGAATGCCTTTGCGAGAAGCCTTATCCATATAGCAAGGTCCGATTCCACGATTGGTTGTGCCAACCTTTTTATCGCCCTTGCTCGCCTCCTGCAAACCATCGATCACTCTATGATAATCAAACAACAAATGAACGCGATCAGATAATAATATACGACCATCAGTCTTAAGTCCGCTTTTTTGAATAACATCTATTTCCTCAAGTAGGGTAGGTAAGTGAACAACGCATCCATTTCCGATTACACAAATAGTATGTTCATGAAGAGCACCTGAAGGCAACAAGTGAAAAACATATTTCTTGGTCTCGCCGGTTTGAGGATCTTTTACATAAACCGTATGTCCGGCATTTGCACCACCTGTAGCACGAGCAATGATGTCGTATTCTGAAGAAACTATATCAACGAGCTTTCCCTTTCCTTCATCACCCCATTGAGCACCTATAATTGCCGTAACTCGACCAAGTTTTTCTTTTATCATATTTTTAGTTTTAAAAATCTTGTGCATTTAAAAAATAACATTACGATTGCCAGCAGGCAAATCCTTATCTAAAATAACAGCGCAAGGAAGCGAAGCGATCCTAGCGCAATATTATAAGCCGTTTCGCAACCGCGAAACTCAATACAAATCAATAACCAAAAAATACATGCTTACAAAAGAACAGATTGCCAGCCAGATAAGTCACTGTTTGGCGGGTACGAATTTCACGAACCTTGGCACGAGATATGAAGGAAAAGTTCGCGACAATTATACGAAAGATGAAAAAAGAATACTCATTACAACAGATAGACTATCCGCATTTGATAAAGTGATCGCATTGGTTCCTTTCAAAGGACAGGCACTAAATGCACTATCGAAATTCTGGTTCGAACGAACAAAAGATATTGTCGGAAATCATGTCGTAGAATATCCGGATCCAAACGCTGTAGTAGGCGAGGAATGCACCCCGTTGGCAGTTGAAATGGTTGTTCGAGGCTATATAACCGGAAGCACAACAACATCAGCTTGGTACAATTACCAAAAAGGAGTTAGAAACTTTTGTGGCAATCCTTTGCCGGAAGGGATGAAAAAGGATCAAAAACTCGATCACGCAATAATCACTCCTACCACAAAAGCGGCTCATGGAGATCACGATGAATCTCTTGCACCTGAAGAATTAATCAAGAGGGGACACATAACAAAAGACGACTGGGATAAGCTCGCAGCAATTTCATTGAAGCTATTTGCACGCGGACAAGAGATCGCTGCTAAACAAGGAATAATTTTGGTAGATACCAAATACGAATTCGGGAAAAATAAAAAGGGTGAAATAGTCCTTATAGACGAAATCCACACTCCTGACTCCTCAAGATTCTGGAAATCCGCAACTTATCAAGCAAAATTCGATAAAGGTGAGGATCAAGACAATATAAACAAAGAGTACCTACGCTTATGGCTATCCGAAAAAGGTTTCATAGGCGAAGGCGCAATACCAGCTATCCCAGAAGATGTAATAGTCGAAACGGCACGCAGATATATAGAAGCTTATGAATTGATAACAGGCCAAACATTCGAAGGAACTCCGGGAGATCCATTGCCAAGAATCGAAAAGAATCTCGCGAAATACATGTCTTAATAGCCGCAAAGCGGCCTCTTCTCTCAAATCTCTAATCTTTTATCTTTAATCTATCACCCCATGCTCGTCTCAATCATAATGGGCTCAAAATCAGATCAAGAACACGCAGATAAGATTACTCAAAAACTGGATAAACTTGGCGTACCTCACGAAACGCATGTTGCATCAGCACACAAGGTCCCTGAAAAGGTTCTAGAAGTTCTGAAAACAAACGAATCAAAAAGGGAAGCCGTTTGCTATATCACAATAGCGGGTCGCTCAAACGCACTCTCGGGATTCGTGGCTGCCAATACAGCCTATCCGGTAATCGCATGTCCTCCTTTTGCTACAAAAGAAGATTTTATTATAAATATAAACTCAACTCTTGTTATGCCATCAGACACGCCGGCCCTTACAGTAATAGATCCGGGCAACGCAGCTTTGGCCGCAGCAAGAATACTAGGAGTATCAGATGCGAAATTACTAGCAAAAAACCGTGAATACATCGCAACAGTAAAAGCAAACTTCTAACTACGTCACTTAACTACGTCACTTCTTCTACTTCCCCTACTTCTTCACACTTCCCCTATGCTCACAGCAATTTCTCCTCTCGACGGTCGCTACGCACGCAAGCTCGATCCGTTACGCGAATATTTTTCCGAAGCCGCTCTCATTAGGGCTAGGATTTATGTCGAATGCACATGGCTTATGTTTTTATGCAACGATGCCAAGCTGAAAGGAACGAGGAAGATTACAAAAAAAGAGGAAGCAATATTAAATTCTTTCTGGAAAGATTGGGATGAAAAAGCCCTCAGTTTTTATATGCGAGCAAAGGAGATAGAAAAAGTGACAAACCACGACGTTAAATCGATTGAATATCTCATGAAAGAAGAGATGAAGAAAACTTCACTGAAAGACCTGCTCGAGTTCGTACATTTCGCCTGCACATCCGAAGATATAACGAACTTGTCTTATGCAGTTTTGCTTAAAAAATCACTCGAAGAAGTTTTCCTTCCGAAACTGCATGGACTCAATAAAAACCTAATAGACCTTTCTAAGAAATTCCAAAATATTCCGATGATGGCGCATACGCACGGCCAACCGGCAAGTCCGACAACGGTAGGGAAAGAACTAAAAGTATTCGTACGCAGACTTGAACGACAAATCATACAACTCAAGACGCAACCGCATTTCGGTAAGATAAACGGTGCAACAGGCAATTACAACGCTCACATGGCCGCATATCCTGAAGTAGATTGGGTGCATGTTAGCGAAGGAATGGCGGAAAAACTTGGACTGACCGCCAATCTCCACACTACTCAAATTGAATCACATGACTACTTGGCGGAAATTTTTCATAATATAATCCGTATAAACACGATATTAATAGATCTTGACCGCGACATTTGGAGCTATATTTCCAAGCATTATTTCAAGCAAAAAGTAATAGCGGGCGAAGTCGGCTCTTCGACCATGCCACACAAGGTAAATCCGATAGATTTTGAAAACAGCGAAGGGAATCTGGGAATAGCGAATGCAGTTCTGAGCTTCATGGCGGAGAAACTGCCAACATCTCGAATGCAGAGAGACCTCACGGATTCCACAGTATTACGAAATATGGGTGTTGGAATAGGGCATAGCTACTTGGCTTACGACAGCACTATGAAAGGATTGAGCAAGCTTGAAATCAACACGCCGGCAATAGATGCCGATCTTAACGACAACTGGGAAGTCCTTGCCGAACCGATTCAGACAGTAATGAGAAAATATAAGGTTGAAGGTGCTTATGAAAAATTAAAAGCACTTACAAGGGGTAAGAAACTGAATCAGAAAGCTTTTCATAAATTTATCGACACCCTCAAGATTCCGGAAAAAGATAAGAAGTCATTAAAAAAACTCACACCTCGTACATATATCGGACTTGCCGACAAGCTGTAAGCTGTTATAATCCAACTTGCTCTTTTGAAATTTCGTTATTAAATGCGCATTCAAGCGGCAATCACCGCTTGGCAGGAAGAAGAAAGTGTCAGTTCGCAACAAGGATTTAATCTCTTTCGCATCCCTCTGCTGTCTGCTCCTTGTGTCTTGCTGTCTACCCTAGACCTTCCCGGCGACAAAACGCCGTCAATAAATGCAATTAAGAACTATCCAAGGTGGTACCTGTCCCGCTCTGCGAGACCCATGGAAAAACGTACCTCTTTTTTTATGTTACAAGTTACTAACTACTAACTATATACCCATGTTTAAACCGGTAGATCCGAAGCAGTCTTTCCCTATAATGGAAGAAAAACTCATAAAGCATTGGAAAAAAGAGAAAATATTTGAAAAATCCATTTCTACCAAATCCAAGAAAAAAGAATATGTATTCTATGATGGCCCTCCGTTTGCAACCGGCCTTCCTCATTACGGCCATATACTTGCAGGTACGTTAAAGGATGTCACACCAAGATACTGGACAATGCGCGGATATAGAATAGAGAGGAAATTCGGATGGGATTGCCATGGCCTTCCTGTCGAATATGAAGTCGAGAAAGAACTTGGACTCTCCGGCAAAAAAGATATTGAAGAAAAATACGGCGTACATGAATTCTGTGAGAAATGCCGCTCGATAGTTCTCCGTTATACAAAAGAATGGGAAGAAACCGTCGATAGAATGGGCAGATGGGTGGACTTCCGAAACGACTACAAAACAATGAGTCCGGAATATATGGAAACGATCTGGTGGGTTTTTCGTCAATTATGGGACAAGGGACTTCTTTATGAAGGCCATAAGCCGATGCATATATGTCCGCGTTGCGTAACACCTCTTTCCAATTTCGAGGTAACACAAGGCTACAAAGACATCACTGACCAAACAGTTACAGCCAAGTTCAAACTGGATGGAGAAGAAAATACTTACATATTGGCATGGACGACAACTCCTTGGACGCTTGGAGGCAACTTCTTTTTGGCGGTAGGGAAGAATATAGAGTATGTAAAAATCGAACTTGATGGCGAAAAATTCATTTTAGCAAAAGACTTGCTAGCAAAAGTTGTAGGTCAAAAAGAATACAAGCTGCTGAAAACCTTCAAGGGCTCCGAACTCGAAGGCAAAACCTACGAACCTCTACTTCCATATTACGCCCATACCAAGAAGGAAGGCGGATTCAAGGTTTTAACTGCGAATTTTGTTTCAACCGAAGACGGAACTGGAATCGTACATATTGCTGGAGGATTCGGTGAGGACGATATGCTTCTAACGCAAAAACAGGGATTCCCGATAATTCAACACGTCGGAATGGATGGGAGATTCAAGCCGGAAGTAAAAGACTTCGCAGGCGAAGAAGTGAAGCCAACAGACGATCCAATGAAAACAGATCGTAAGATGGTCGAATTCTTAAAGTCCAAAAACAAAGTATTCAAAGCCGAAACTTACCGCCATTCATATCCACACTGCTGGAGATGCGATTCGCCGCTACTCAACTATTCGACAACATCTTGGTTTGTAAAAGTAATGGACATAAAAGCAAAAATGCTAAAAGCGAACCAAAAGATCAACTGGGTTCCGGATCACCTGAAAAACGGCCGTTTTGGCGACTGGCTTGAGAATGCTCGCGACTGGTGCATCAGTAGAAATCGGTTCTGGGGCGCACCTTTGCCTATATGGCGCGCTGAAGATGGAGAATGTATATGCATAGGTTCGATAAAAGAGCTCGAGAAGCTTTCTGGCAAAAAAGTAACAGATTTGCACAAGCATTATGTGGACAAAATAGAATTCAAAAAGAATGGAAAAATTTACAAACGAGTTCCGGAAGTTTTGGACTGCTGGTTTGAATCCGGTTCAATGCCTTATGCGCAAGAACATTATCCGTTTCAAAACAAAGCGAAATTCGAACGCAATTTTCCGGCTAAATTCATAGCTGAAGGCTTGGATCAAACAAGAGGATGGTTCTATACGCTCGTCGTACTCGGAACTGCACTTTTCAATACAAGTCCTTTCAAGAATGTAATTGTAAACGGACTCGTGCTTGCCGAAGATGGCAAGAAGATGAGTAAGAGACTGAAAAACTACCCGGAACCCGGTCTTGTATTCGACAAATATGGCGCAGACGCACTTCGCTTCTACATGATGAATTCACCGGTAGTAAAAGCCGAAGTATTAAGGTTTTCGGAAAAAGGAGTTGAAGAGGTTGTAAAAAGTACGCTACTGCCATTGTGGAACTCTTATAGTTTCTTCGTGACCTATGCCAATATCGATAAATGGACACCTAAGAAGACAGCGCGCATAACAAACAAACTTGATAAATGGATTCTTTCAGAACTGCAAATTTTGATAAAAGATGTTACAAAACAAATGGATGCCTACGATCTGCAAAAAGCAACAGATCCACTTCAGCAATTTATAGACAATTTAACAAACTGGTACATAAGAAGATCCAGAAGGAGATTCTGGAAAAACGAAAATGATTCCGACAAAAATTCCGCATACAAAACCCTTCACGAAGTTCTAACAACAGTATCAAAAGTATTGGCACCTTTCTGCCCGTTCATAAGCGAAGAAATATTCCGCAATTTAACCGGCAAAGAATCTGTTCATCTTGAAGATTGGCCGAAAGCAAAAGAAGCACTAATAGATAAGAAGCTCAGCCAAGAAATCGCAGTAACTCGCGCAATAGTCACTCTTGGACACGGAGTAAGAGCGCAGAAACAGATAAAAGTTCGCCAACCTCTGAAAAAAGTCAGAGTCGCCCTGCCGAAACACCTGCATACAAAGTTCGAAGACAATGTGATCAAAGAAGAGCTCAATGTAAAAGAGTTCGAAATCCTCAAAGATGCTTCACTTGTTGCGGAAATGAAGGTAACACCAAACGCGAAAATTCTAGGTCCGAAATTCGGAGGAAAGGTACAAGAAATAATCAAACTTGCTCGCGAGGGCAAATTCGAAATCAAAGGCGACAAGGTGAAAATTGCCGGAATCGAACTCTCAGGCGAAGAAGTCCAACTCGGCTACCAAGGCCGCGAAGGATTCGATGTTGCAAGCGAAAACGGAATCGTAGTTGCACTAGACACAACAATTACGGAAGAATTGAAACAAGAGGGGATAGCGCGCGACATCATTAGATCAATACAAGACATGAGAAAAGAAGCCGAATACGAAGTATCCGATCGCATATTCGTAGCCATAGACGCAAAAAACGAAGTCCTAAAGGCCGTTATAAAATTCGAGCACTATATAAGCGGTGAAACTCTTGCCAATAAAATAGCCGATACCATTCAAGGCAGCGAATGGGATCTCGAAAAAGAGCTCGATATCGAAGGTGAAAAAATCAAAATTGCTCTTCGCCGATAAAAGTCGCATAAAATTCCCAGTCCAAAATATCCTTACCGGCATTATCTCGGCATGATGCGAATGCAATTTTCTCTTTTGCAACATACTTATCAGAATCAGCAAAAGTAAACTCGCCAATCGCTATACCAAATGGTGTCGACAATACACCCGAATCAACAACAGAATCGGGACGATAAGTCCTTCTACCAATAAATTCAGCCCATTTCCAAGGGGGATCCATCTCGGTTATCGGATTCCCGTTTGGAGATGGATAAAAAAACTCTTTTCTTATGCCAACAACAGTATTGCCTCCATTAATAAAAGCACCCCATTTCGGATAAATAGGTCTGCTTAAAAGACCTCTCCTGAAACAAATACCAGCAGGCTTTCTATCTATAACAGGCATATAAACAGGGTGACTGCTGTCTGAACTTGGCGCAGCCGGCAAGACCAACGAAACAGCTCTATCAACAAAAACTTTTCTAAAAAAATCCGTCTTATCGTCAATCCTGTCCGCAACAAGAAAATAATTACTCAAAGCGCATCTAAAAGCAGCACGCAAATTTCTTACCTTCCCGTCATCTAAATTGCAAGTATTAACATTATGATCAAGAAAAGCTCTTCTTGTGCGGTCCTTTTTAAGCTTGTCTAACGAAGGTCTTTGTAATTTAAACTCAATTCCCAACTTTTTGGATTTAAAAGATTCAAGAGTCCATCAATTTAATGAAAACCAATAGAAATTGCAATCCGAATCAATAACAAGTAAAATCCAGACAGACAATAAAAACAAAATCTATGCTAAAAAGAACAGCTTTAGCAGTCGGCATGAATATGGGAGCGCTATGGGCGGTATCCATGATTCTCGACAAATTCAACTACGAAGGAGGATTGGTATTCCTATTGGTATCGGGAATAATTATGGGAATATTAAATTCCTGCATGAAACCTGTAATAAAACTGCTTTCATTCCCGTTAATATTCTTCAGCGCAGGATTGTTTTTGATGGTAATTAATGCACTGATTTTGTGGATGTTGGACTACGCATTGGAAGTTCTGGATTTTACAGGAGTAGACCTAAACATTGAAGGCACCTTGACTTATTTATGGGCGGCTATTATCTTTGGCGTCGTGAATTGGTTCGAACGATGGGTCTTAAAGGAGTAATCCACAAGTCTCCATTCTGCATTTCTACAATCTATAATCTCCAATCTTCCATGAAAACAGCTTTACTGGCAGCACACATAACAGTTTCAATTCTATTGATATTCGCAATACTCATACAGCAAAGAGGTACGGGCTTATCTGCAACTTTTGGAGGCGGAGGAAATTTCTATGCGACAAAAAGAGGAGCCGAGAAAATTCTAAGCAAAATCACAATAGTTTTAGCAATCCTATTCGCAGGTTTGTCACTTGGAATGCTTTTTGTATAAATACTCGAAACATTCCATTAATAGCTTCGCGCTAGTATGAAAAAAATCAAAAAACTCCTAGACTTCTTTAAGGCGATTTTCCGCTTGTGCATCAAGACGATAAGATCTTTTTCAAGTAAGGAAAAAATATCTTCAATCGTAGTTATACTAGTGATGCTTGTTATTATAATACCGCCTATATTCAGAGACGAACGGACTTCGGACGTAACAGAAGGAACAGACAATACGGCAACCCTATACTCGGAAGGCTTGATAGGACAAATAATACATCTCAACCCAGTATTCACGGAATTCAACGAAGTTGATCAAGATATAAGCAACCTTATTTTCTCAGGTCTTAGTAAATACAATCAATCAGAAGGGACTGTCGTTGAAGACATAGCAACACATACGCTAAGCGAAGATAAAAAAACCTATACTTTCACTCTCAAAAACAACATTTATTGGCACGATGGAGTAGAGGTAACGGCAGAAGATGTATATTTCACATATAATGACGTAATTCAGAGTACCGACTTCCAGAATCCAATACTCAGAGCAAATTTCGAAGGAGTAGAGATTGAAATGATTGATAGTAGAACAATTACTTTTACTCTCGATCAGCCTAACTCTTTCTTTTTTACGCATACAACCGTAGGACTTCTCCCAAAACATATACTTGGAGAAACTCCGATAACAGAGCTGGATACAAGCGATTTTAACAAAAATCCGATTGGAACAGGGCCTTATAAGGTAACAACAGGATACGAAAGCGTATCTGATACCGAACAGGTTGTCGAACTGGAAATTTTCAATCAGTATTATGGGGATATGCCGAAGATAACAAATATAAGATTCCACACATTCCCTGACCTAGAAACATTGCTGGAAAACGAAGGTCAATGGCATGGAACAGCAAGAATACCAAAATATTTGCTTATACAGGCTCAGACAGACAGATTATCCGCATATCAATATGAACTTCCTCAATACACAGCATTGTTCATAAATACAGATGCGCAATATCTTACGAAGAAAAACGTAAGACTCGCCATCTCGAAAGCAATAGACAAAGGCTATCTCATAGAACAAATAGGATATTCGAAAGCAATAGACACTCCTCTGCTAGAGCTGAACCAAGAAGACTGGATTCATCAAACGGACATTGAACAAGCTCAAGGGGCATTATATGACGCAGAATGGTATTTAAACGACGAAGGAATCAGGGAAAACTACGAGGGAGAAACTTTAACACTAAGATTACTAAGAAGAACTTTTACAGATCCAAACCAAGAACAGGTATCGTCTATGACAGCGGAAATCATAAAAACTCAATTGGCGAATATCGGCATAGAAGTCGTAATAGAAGCCTATGATAATGAAACCTTACAGGAAAAAATCGAAGCAAGAGATTACGATTTGCTTTTATACGGCCAGAACTTAGGCTATAATCTCGACACCTATTCTTACTGGCACTCAAGCCAAGCTACGGAATACGGATTGAATCTTTCAAATTACAGGAACCCGAACGCAGACGCGACAATCGAGAAGATCAGACAAACATTCGATGAAACGGAAAGGACGGACCTCATGAACGACCTAGCTGAAACAATCGAAGAAGACGTACCGGCGGTATTCCTATACACCCCAAGTTATTACTTCTTAGTGGACGAAAGAGTAAAAGGGATAGAAATAGACAACTTAAGATTCCCTTCAGACAGATTCAGCAACATATCAAATTGGTACTTTTAATCTAAATAATATGCAAGCAATATTCATTCGCGACATCAAAGGCATCGCCCGAAAAAATGATGTCAAAAACGTAAAACCGGGCTATCTGCACAACTATCTTATACCAAACGGTTTGGCTATTCCTGCAACACCTGAGAAGTTGAAATATATCGCAGATAAGAAATCAAAAGAAGCTCTAAGAATAGAAGAATTGGAAAAGAACGCAGCAGATGTCGAGAAAAAACTTTCTAAAGCAAAAATCGTAATCAAGGGAGATGGTACGGAAAAAGGCAAGTTGTACGCATCTATAACGGAAAAAGACATCGTAAATGCTGTTAAAGAACAGGCAAAAATCGAACTGGGTATCGACAATATTAAGATGGGCAAACACATCAAGACAACAGGCGCTCATGAAATAGAGATCGTATTACCTCAAGACCACAAGGCAACCTTGAAGGTTACAGTAGAGACTAAATAACCACGCCCGAAGGTCGCTTATTATAAGCCTGTTTGCGCATGCAAACACCACTCGAAACTTGCGCGATATTATAATTCCTTATGGATAAAATTCTTGGCTTAGATTACGGGAAACGCCGAACGGGCGTCGCAATAAGCGATGGCACTCATAGCATAGCGTTCACACGAAACACGATATCTTTTAATAAAGAAGAGGCTGTTCTGAAAGAAATCGAAAAAATTTGTAAAATTGAAAATGTATCAAAAATCGTAATCGGATTACCTTGCAATATGAGCGGAGAATACACCCCTCAGACTGAAGAAACATTGGCATTTGCCGAAAGACTGAAGAAACATACCGGAGAACGAGAAATAGAAATGTTCGACGAACGCCTAAGCAGTCTTCAAGCCGAAAAAGCATTGGTAGATAAAAAAATGAAGAAGTACTCTGAAATAGATTCAATAGCGGCTCAAATTATTTTGCAGGCTTACTTAGATAAACATAGATCTTAAAACGATATATATATGACAATAAACGGCGTACCAGAAGGAGTAGACGTAGAAATTTATCATTCCGGATTTCAGAATCCAATTATGACTGCAGAATGCGCACAAGGAAGACCTGAAACGACAAGAGATAACGCACCAGATGTACTTCAATGTATGAGAGAAGGAATGGGCCTAGGAATGACGGCCTCATGCTTTGACCTTCCGGAACATCTTAGAGATTAATAAGACCGGTAGAGATCCATAAATCATCAAAAGACCATAATTTATAAAATCTATAAAATCATTTGTCGTATAAGTAAGTGCATCGTGAAAATCACTGAAACCAAGCTGATACCCACCATCCCAATAATCATTAGGTCCCCATTCTTCCCAGAAAGTATAGCTGATAAACACTGGGAGTTTTCGTATGAAAAAAATCGCAATAATAAATACAGCCAGTAGACCTACGGTTTTCAAGATTTTCATATCTATTTCTTAAGTATCTTTACTCCGGGAAGTTCTTTCCCTTCAAGAAACTCCAACATCGCACCGCCTCCGGTAGAAATATGCGTGAAGCTCTCTTTTGGTATCCCAAATTTATTTATGGCATCAATAGTATCTCCACCGCCAAGAATCGTCACACCCTTACAATCGGCAACAGCTTGGGCAATCTTGCACGTCCCATTTGCGAAAGGGGAGTACTCATACAATCCAACCGGACCATTCCATATAACAGTACCGGCGGTTTTAATCACTTCGCAGAATCTCTCAATGGATTTTTCACCTATATCAAAAATCTTCATATCTCCATCTATATCATGAACCGGAACATGAATAGTTTCGGCAACTTCACTAATTTCACTGGCAACAATACTGTCTGAAGGAAGTATAAATTTTTCCTGCGCCTTTTCCGCGCTCAACATAATTTCACGCGCAATATCGGCCTTATCGAACTCGCACAAAGACTTCCCGACATTATGCCCAGCAGCATGAAGGAATGTATTAGCCAATCCTCCACCAATCAAAAAAGCATCAGCCTTGCCGATAAAATTCTTAAGAACACCTATCTTCGTATCTATCTTCGCACCTCCCATAATCAATACAATAGGCCTCTTAGGGGACTCAAGAAGCGCAGAAAGCACCTCTATCTCCCTTTCGAGGAGCAACCCCGCATAAGCAGGCAGAAAATCAGCAAGACCGACAGTTGTTGCATGCGCCCTGTGAACAGTCCCGAAAGCATCGCTGACAAAAACATCACCAAGCGCAGCTATTTGAGAAGTAAACTCACGATCATTCATTTCCTCACCATGATAAAAACGCGTATTTTCAAGAACCAAAATTTCACCATCTTTCATCGTATTAACCATATATTTCACCCCTTCGCCTATACACTCATGAACTTTTTTAACAGGCATCGCGATAATATCGGATAATTTTCTCGCAACTTTATCCAGCCTTAAATCATCCATAACTTTACCCTTGGGTCGTCCCATATGTGACATAACAATCACTCGCGCACCGCGCTCAACAAGATGCTTGATAGTGGGAACAGCCTCTCGAATCCTCGTATCATCGGTTACATCACCGTTATCATCAATAGGCACGTTAAAATCAACTCTTAGAAGAACTCTTTTTCCTTTCGGATCTAAGTCGTGGAGAGTTTTTAGCTTCATTTTTGTTTAAATTAAGGAGTTTAAAAGCCACCTGAGCGGCATTATAGCCTTTTTCAACACGCATAAGCGCATCTCCCATTTTTGTAACCATCAAAACCTCAAAAACAATCGGAACATCTGTCGCAAGCTGAACTCTCATTATTCCGTCCACACAAGACCTGCAAACCATATCGTAATGATCTGTTTTACCTTTTATGAGACATCCGAGAGCAATAATTACTGTACATTTTTTGGACAATTTTTTAGCCATCAAAGGGATCTCAAAAGCTCCGGGAACTCGTACGATCTTATATTCAAGCTTAAGCTCGCGAAGCCCACGCTCGCAGCTCTCAAGAAGCTTCTCGGTAACGAAATCATTGAATTCTGAAACTATTACGCCTATCATATAAAATTTCTTTCTTTAAGCCATAGCGCATGGGAAGCAAAGCGTTCCCTTGCGCCATATTATCAAGTTTGTTTTGCGTAAGCAAAACTCCTCTCATACTTAGTCTGACCTGCTTGAGCTTCCAGCAACCTATTCAAATACCTGGCGATCATATCAACCTCAACATTAACTTTATCATTTTTCGCAACTTCGCCCAAATTGGTATTTTTTAGAGTAAAACTAACCAGCGAAACCTCGAAATAATCTTCTCCTAGTGCGCTAATCGTAAGGCTAACTCCATTAATGGCAACCGAACCTTTTATTGCAAAAAACTTGCTGTATTCAAGTGGGAATCGAACCCTTAAAACACCTTTGTTAAGACTTAATACTTCCGCCACGAAATCAACATGCCCAGAAACAAAATGCCCATCGATTTTGCCATTAGCCGCAACTGCAGGTTCAAGATTAACCTTCACGCCTTTTTTAAGTAGCCTCAAATTAGTTCTTTTCAAGGTCTCTTCCATAACATCAAAACTAGAATCATTCTTTACAGTCAAACAAACACCATTAACGGCCAAACTATCTCCGGCACTCAAAACGATCTTATGAGAAATTCTGACTGTACCTGCGGCAAAACTATCAACAACCCCAACTTCTCTTATAATTCCGGTAAACATATTTAATTCTTTTTCTTAATAAGACCCGCCAAATACGCAACAACAGCATTTTTCATATCGTCACCCTCTCGAAATTTCATTTTTTCTATAGGGATTCCTTCTTTTACAACTCTAAGAGAGGCCTGCTTTACATCATATTCCCATTGCTTCTTCGGATCGTTCGGAAACTGAACCTTGCGATTATCCGCAAGTGGCCACCAAGTCTTCTTAACAGGAGATAGACTCTCTACATCAACTTCATCCATATCAAGCAAATCCATAACATATCGTCTGGTTTCACTAGTATCTATCGGCAAGCCGTCAAGCACAGCCTTGCACATCGCATCATGAAAGTTTTTTTCGAGCATGGGATAAAATTAAATCGAGAGAATCATAGCATAATTTAAAGCTTTATTGTACTTGAACGACCTTCAGGCCGGAACGGCCCATATTATAGGCATATTTGCGTATGCAAATTCCTTTTGATTCTGATCACGGGAGTGAAAGTGCAATAAAGCGCGCTTTTCCACTTTTTTTTAATGTCCGCATGTTAAAACGGGTAAGCTTTTATATTTTAACCCAACAAAAAATGCAGTACCTAAACAAAGTCATGCTGCTTGGGCACCTCGCGAGCGATCCCGAGAGTAAAAAAACGGAAAACAACCACACTCTCACCAAGTTTTCCGTAGCAACAAACAAATCTTTTACAAACCAAAACGGTGAGAAAGAAGACCGCGCTCAATTCCACAGAATTGTCGCGTGGAGAGGACTGGGTGACATATGCGCCAAACATCTTACGAAAGGAAGCCTAGTGCTTGTCGAAGGAGAACTTACTTACAGAAACTATGAAGACAAAGAGGGTAAATCACACTTCATAACAGAGATAAACGCAAGCAAAGTCATTTTCTTGAAAATCAAGAAAAACGAAATAGAAATGACATCTGCGGAAGCCGAATAGCTGAAAACAGCAAATTTAACATATACAGGTAGGGGTAAAGGTCACCTCCATATTGGGTGGTGACTTTTACTGTAAACTGTCTATAATACTCTCGATGCAAACGCCGTTTTTTACAGTAATAATTCCAACCTTCAATCGAGCAGAGATTTTGGATCGAAATCTCGAGGCTTTAAACAAGCAGACAATTCCTCAATCCGAAATTCAAATCATAGTAGTAAATGACGGAGGGAATGACAAAACGGATGAAGTAACCAGTAAATGGTCTAAGATTTTCAAAAATCTCAAATACATAAAGCAGCAAAACCTCGGCCAAGGCATCGCACGAAATAACGCACTCAAATACGCAGAAGGCGAGTTAATTTTGTTTATCGGCGACGACATAATTCTTGAAGAAAACGCCTTGGAGGAACACAGAAAAATACACGAAAAACACCCTGAATTAAACGTAGCAGTACTCGGCTTCACAACATGGCATCCGGAAATAAAAGTGACACCTTTCATGAAATGGCTTACCGAAGGACGAAAAGGTGGCCCTCAATTCGCATACGACATGTTAGAAAACAAAAAAACCGCAGACTATAGATTTTTTTACACATCAAACCTTTCTCTTAAAAAATCCATACTGGTCAAACACCAATTCGATCCGGACTTCAAGAACTACGGATGGGAAGATATCGAACTCGGCTATCGTCTGACAAAAAAAGAAAATTTAAAAATCTACTACAACAAGTCCGCAATAGGATATCATTATCACGAAATAGACGAATCAAGTCTTGAGCATCGAATGATTTCGATAGGGAAATCGGCCAAGATTTTTCAAAAAAAACACCCAGAACTGAAAATCCTGCCTTCACAATATAAGAAAATAATCTTTCAAGTAATAACATCAACTCCATTCCTAACATTTGTAAAAATTGTAAACAAAAATTTTTACTACTACTGTCTTTCCAAGAAATTCTTCCTAAAAGGCATTGAATCTTCCTCTTCTATTACTCCTCATGGTATAATCACCCTCGAAAAATAAACAAAATAAAAATGAAAAAACACATAGCAATTCTCATGCTGACAACACTCATGGTGCCAACCGTAAGCGGTTGTCTCAAGAAAACAACAACCTCAACAACAAGCACTACGAACGTAGAACTGACTATGTACGGACTTTTTGACGACTCAGATGTATTTCAACCTCTAATTCAAGAATACGAAAGCACTCATAAAGGCGTGACAATCAACTACAAGCAATTTACAGATCCCAGCGAATATCTCGACTTGGTGGTTAACGAACTTGCAGAAGGGGAAGGCCCAGATATTTTTGCAATGCATAACAGCTGGATTTACGAGCACTTCAAAAAAATAAACCCGATGGACGCAAGCCTTATGACCGCTCAAGAACTTGAAGAGACTTTTGTCCAAACGGTTTCTGATGACTTCCTCCGAACATATACTGACGAAGAGGGTACGGCTGTGAGCGCAATATACGGATTACCGCTTTATGTGGACACGATTGCCCTATACTACAACCAAGACCAATTCGAAGACGCAATCCCTTCGCGAGGAACACCATCGACAACATGGGACGGCATAAAAGACGATGTATTCAAATTAACAAAAACCGATAATAGTTTCGAAAGATTCGAACAGGCTGGTATAGCAATGGGCAGGTCGGATAACATATCGAGATTCTTAGACATTTTATATACGCTATTCCTTCAATACGACACTCAATTCTACGACGACAATTATACGATGTCGACAATAACCTCAACCGAAGTTTCAACGACAGACGGAGTTATGGCTCCCGGAAAAGAGGCACTGGATCTCTATACTTCTTTTGGAATACCTAGCAATAAAAACTATTGCTGGAACGAATACATATCAGACTCCGAAAGCGCAGAACAAGAGATGATGTCATTCATAGAAGGAAAAGCATCTATGATTCTCGGCTACTCATATCTATATGAACAACTTACGAATTTAATATCAACCGAGAGCAAAAAAGGAACAAAAACGATAGACGCGGACTCTATTAAAATAGCGGAAGTTCCACAAGTTTATGACCCTGAAACAAGTACAGAAAAAAGAGATGTATACGCAAGTTATTTTGCATATACGGTATCAAGAACATCTGAAAATCCGGATGAAGCTTGGGAATTCTTGAAGTTCTTAACATCAGCAGAAAGCGAACAATATTATTTTGATCAAACACATAGGCCATCTTCAAGAAGAGATCTCCTTGAGGAACAAGCAAAAGATCCGATATATGGAGTTTTTGCAGAACAGGTTGGCTTCGCAGAAACAATACCAATAGCCGATGCTGAAAAATATGAAGAGATCTTCAAGGAAGCTATTGAATCAGTCTTATCGACTGTAAAGGTTGATACGGCACTAAACACAGCTGAAGAACAAATTAACGCAATAATGCCAGAAGATGGTCTTTTCCCCAACATTCTCACAGAAGATTGATAATATAAAAGTTGCCAAACTGCTGTTTTACGGAGCGATCTTTCTTTTGCCATTTCAGATCTCAACAATAATATTCCAACCGGATATTTATTTGAGCGGTCAGGCAAATCAATTCAACAACGCAACACTCTATCTGACAGATATTCTAGTCATTTTAAGCGCCATTTTTTTCTTCCCGAAAAAATCCAAAAAAGAATTATCAATAGGGGATAAACGGATAACAATCGTACTCGCAACAATCGCAGTAATAATACTCGCGTTAAATTTTTCAAACGATATTTTTCCCATGCATTGGATGTTGTTCAGAATTCTTATCTTCGCAATAATCTACCTTCTCTTAATAAATAAAATAGCTACACAGGATAGCCTAACAAAAGTATTAATACTTGCAGGAACGTTCCAATCAATAATTGCAATAATGCAATTCGGAGAGCAGAAGAGTATCGGCCTAAGCTTCCTCGGAGAACCGAATCTCGAAGCCAGCAATATAGCAAAAATAGACGTAAATGATAGTAAGATAATAAGAAGTTACGGAACAATGCCTCATCCAAATATTCTAGCCGGATTTCTAACTATATCGGTAATACTAGGCATGAAATTCAAGAAATGGATGCCACTTATAGGGCTCTGCATAGTTGGGATCATACTTACATTCTCAAGATCAGCCATGGTTGCAATAGCGATATGCATGCTGTTATTTACAATAGCAAACATCAGACAGTTAAAAAAATATTACATATATGCATTGATCGGAGTAATCGCTGTAAGTATTGCAGTTTTCTTCACATATCCATCACTCAAATCACACATATTTAGTACTTATGAAATAAATGAGCGATTAGAATCGATTCCAATAGCAATATCAATGATTGAAGGAAACCTGCTGGGCGTAGGATGGCAAAATTCATCAAATTTGATGCAGCAATATACGGAAGAAAAAATAAAACCATGGGACTATCAGCCAATACACAATATATACCTTCTTATAACCGCAGAATTGGGGATCTTCGGCATAGCCTTAGTACTATTTTTGATATTTTATTCTATTACTAGCGGAAAAGACCCAACAATAAAATACGCACTCATAGCACTATGCATAATAGGACTATTCGACCATTACTTATACACTCTTTATCAAGGACAAGTAATCGCAATAATAATTATCTCTATTCAACAACTTGAGAGGAAAACCTACCATTCCCAGCAATGAAAGATTTTGCATCCATCTCCTTTTTTCCCTCAAGCTGCAACCTGCGAATCTCCAATACTCCATTTTTCGACTGAATATAGATTTTATTATTATCAAACTTAACCTCACCTGCTTTACCAAAATCAGACAAAGAGCATTTTGAAATTTCATGCAATATAAGACGCTTACCGGAAATACGAGTAAAAATACCGGGCCATCTGTAAAAAGCGCGATATCTTCGGATGATCTCATCGGAATCCATATTGGCAAAAGAAATTTCTCCACTCGCACGATCTATTTTCTTACAATAAGTCGCATCAGAATCTTTTTGAACCATAGGCTGCTTAAAAGCGCCGAAGTTGATAATAGCATCTATGATTAACTCTGCTCCGACACGAGCCAATTCTTCACTCAAAGAAATTGCATTTTTATCTCCAATAATTACCTCTCGTACGGTATAGACAGGCCCATTATCCATCTTCTGGCGCACACCCATTACGGACACTCCTGTCTTCTCGCATCCATCCAGAATAGCAGATTGGATAGGGGAGGCACCTCTATATTTAGGCAACAAAGATGCATGCAAATTCAGAATCTCTTTTTTCGCCAAAGAGAGCCATTTATCCTTAAGTATTTGTCCATATGCAACAACGATAATAAAATCGGGGTCAACCGCCTTAACCATATCTACAACATTATCACTATTAACATTATCAGGTTGAACTATGGTGACATTGGACTGTTGAGCTATCACTTTTATTGGAGGAGGCGTCATAACGGCATTCCTGCCAACCGGTTTATCGGGTTGAGTTACGACAAAAGATACCTCTATTGACGGATGCTCCAATAGCAACTTCAAAGAAGGGATTGCAAACTCCGGAGTACCTAGAAAAACTATTTTTATTTTATTCATACTTTGATTTTAACATTAATACCAATTCGCAATCAAAACATTGCGCATTGTTATTAATTTGGTAAATTAAAAAACAGATAATAAAAATAAAACATGATAAGAAATATTTTCGCTTCGATTATATTGCTGTTTATATTATTGATCACTCCGTTATTAAGCATGCTTTGTGCAGCATTCGAAACGTATTTGAATCCGGATTTTTATCAAAAAGAAGAAGTCCTAGAAGAGACATATGACGCAGCAATATCTTATGGCAGCGCAATATTGCAAACATATATCGCTCAAAGCGGAAATCCTGATCTTTTCACAGAAAATGAAATAAAAGAACAGCTGGAGAAACTAATTACGCTTGAAACTTTTTCAGATATTAACAAGGATTTATTCTCTCAGATAAGCCAATCCCCGTTGCCGGACCAAATCATCGTGGATTTAACTAAGATCAAGGAAACACTACCGGAAGCAATAAGAGAAGTGGCGAACGAATATGTTGAGAAACTGGAACCATGCACGGAAGAAGAACTTATGAATATCTCAACAGGCATACAGACAGTACCGACATGTATTCCCGAAGGTATATCGAAAGAAGAAATTACAAATTCTATCGCTGGGATAGAATCATCAGATACATATAAAAACATACCTCCTCAATTAAGTTTCGATTTAAGCACTTTGCCGGCACAACCGAAAATGCTTATCGAATTTATGATCCAAAAAAACAACCTAATAAGAGCAATATTAATAGCGCTTTTCGTAATTCCAACGTTACTAATGGGTCTTATAATATTTAAACCATTTAAAAGCGTATTGCGATGGATAGGGAATGCATTTTTCTGGGGAGGATTGCCATTGCTATTCATGAATATGACAATAGACGGAACTGTAAAGGTTGTAACAACCAACATAGCAGCTCAAAACCCGAACATTGACTTAACGCAATACGAACAAACTACTCAATTCATAACAACAATTATAAAATTCCTTACAGGCAATATGGTTTTTCATGGAATAGTAATGGTAAGCATAGGCGTTGCACTATTTATCCTTAGCCTATTAATATCAAGAAAAAATGATGACATTAAATGAAATTGAGAACACATGTAGAAATTGCAAAAAATGCATACTTTGGGAAGGCAGAACTAATTCAGTTCCGGGAGAGGGTAGTCCTCGTGCGGAAATCATGTTTATCGGCGAAGGCCCAGGAAAAGATGAGGATGCTCAAGGGAAACCTTTTGTTGGTGCGGCAGGAAAATTTTTAAATCAAATCATCGAAAGCATAGGTCTTAAACGTGAAGATGTATTCATCGCCAATGTTGTAAAATGCAGACCTCCAAACAACAGAGACCCAGAACCAGAAGAAATACAAGCTTGCTGGCCATATCTAGAAGAACAAGTAAGAATAATCAAACCACAACTGATTATAACTCTTGGAAGACACTCAATGGGAAGGTTCCTTCCGGGCTTGAAAATATCTGAAGCTCATGGCAAGCCAAAAAGATACAAAGGTATAGATGGAGGTAAGCAAGTTTATTATCCTATGTATCATCCGGCTGTAGCGCTATACAACGGCTCATATAGAAAAGTTCTGTTGGAAGATGCAAGCCGAATCCCAAAACTTTTAAAAAAAATTAAAGAAGAAAATCTAAATGAACGAAGCTGAACCAATTCCTTTCAACCCCGAGAAGAGATATCTGAAACCACTAATAACAGCAGGTGCAATAAGCTGGGCGGGATTTACCGTGGTATTAACAAAACTTGATCCATATGAATCAACAGGGCTAGCTCTAGCGCTTTTTTTCTTAAGCTTGCTTATCGCGCTAACATGCACATTTACAGTAACAGGATTCTATCTTCGCAAATGGATTACATCAAACGAAGTTGGAATAAGCTATGTGAACACATCAATCAGACAAGGACTGCTTTTGTCTCTTTGTACACTTATCTGCTTGGCATTCTTACTCCTTGGCGTGCTTACATGGTGGAACGGCCTCCTTGTTGTAACTGTAATAGTCCTGCTCGAATTCTATGTCACAAGCCGGAACTATTAACTAAATAACTACGTCACTCCTGCCTACCGGCAGGCAGGTCCCATACTTCTTCTCCTTCCGCCTTACATTCCATAATCATAGTCTCCAACCAGCCTAATTCTATCAACAGGCCAAACGATTACGAGCCCTTTTCCCTGTATGAGATCTTCCTCTAGAAAAGCACCTTCTTCAGTACAATCACTTACACCGAAACATCTCCTCGAATCACTACTAGCCCTCCTGTTATCTCCCATTACGAAATACATTCCCTCCGGAATTGTAAATTCACTCAAAGAGGTATCAAAAGCATAAGTCTTTCCATAATTAGATTCGTTTAAATACTTCTCATCAAGTTTAAAACCATCAGGATATTCATCGTTATAAATATAGACTTCTCCATCAACAAGCTTCACGGTTTCTCCGGGTAAACCTATAACTCTCTTTATAAAAAACTCACCATCATCACCTTCAGGAGGAGTAAAAACGATAATATCACCACGCTCATAATCGAACAAAGACCAACCGAAAATTTCAACATAAGGAATCTTATTCACGATAATATATTCGCCATTACCATGGACGCATTTGCCATTGAAATTATTAAGAGTATCGCACATGGAAGGACCGCTAACCTGAAAAGGGGAAAATATAAAATGCCTTATTATAAAAACCAAAACTATAATAATTGCCGCATTTATAGCCACATCTAAAAGAAACATCAAAACACCCTTCATGGCATACCCAACCTTAGAAGACCCGTCATACTCGACTTCGTCTTCTTTATTCTCCGAAACAGAATCTTCGTCCTCGGATAACATATTATATTTTTATTAGCAGGGAGTAATCTACAAGAAGCGCATTTACAAGGCAAACCTTTTTAGGTAAATTTAATGATGTAAAAAGTAAAAGGTAAATAAAAAAACAAATGATATTTGCCCATATAGCTTTCAGAGGATGCCTCAACAGAGGAGAAACAATTAGATTTGTCGCACACGTTCATCCTTTTATAACCTACGCAGAATTTTTCAAACTTATATTTTTGGGAATCATCCTCCCGCTGGGATTCAATCTGATAATGCCTCCTTTCCAAGTTGTATGGATGGGATGGATTATATGCGGATTGATCGCGCTCATTTATGAAATTTTTAATTGGTATCTGGACGCATGGATAATAACCAACATGGGTATTATAGATTATCAATGGGATGGTTTTTTCAAGAAATCATCAACCAGAATCGAATACAATACGATTGAAGGCGTCACATATAACATACAAGGGTTCTGGGCTACAATCATGAATTACGGAGATATAATGATAGAGCGAATGGGATCCGGAACGGTTGTCACTTTGAAAAACGTCACAGCACCAAAAAGTGTAGAAAGAGAAGTTCTGAAGAATCAAAAAGAGTTCCTTCAAAATAAAAACATGAAAGATCAGACCGTTCTACGGGATTTACTGGTAAGCATGGTGCAAGATAAGAAGCTTGGGAAATAGCAGCGCAAAAGCGATCTCAATATGCAAAAAAAACATATAATAGGATTGATCGGCGGTATATCTTGCGGAAAATCATTTGCAGGAAAATTTTTCGAAAACCTCGGGTCAGGATTCATAGATTGCGACAAAATAGTTCATGAATTATATAAACCAAACGGATTAGGAGCCAAAAAAATCGAAACATTCTTCGGAGAGGAATTTGTCAAAAAAGATGGATCGGTAAACCGCACGCGTCTCGGCATATTCGTATCCAAAGATGAAAAAAAACTCCGAATTCTCGAAAAAATAATACACCCAGTTGTCCTAAGCGAATTACAAAAAAGAATCGATAAAAGCGATAAAGATGTAGTATTTGTAGAAATCAACACCCCTGCAGAAAAATTCTTAAACTTATGCGAGAAAATAATAAAAATAACATCAGATAAAAAAAACGAAAACATACCAAGGTACATATCAAGAATAGATAGCTTCAAAAATCTGAAAATAAAACCCGATTTCACAATAGAAAACACCTTTGACCCAAAGGATTTCAAAACACGCCTTGCCTCAATACATAAGAATCTCCTACAATCTTTTCGTTACTAGTTACTAACTACAAGTTACCAGTTACCCCATGTACGAACCAATAATCGGATTGGAAATCCACGCTCAGATCAATACAAAGACGAAAATGTTTTGCAGTTGCAATAACGACTCTTTTCGCGCAATACCGAACACAAATGTTTGCCCTATATGCATGGGATTTCCGGGAGTATTGCCTGTTATCAACAAAGAAGCTTATTTAAAAGGTATAAAAGCGGCATTAGCGCTCAACTGCTCAATTCCTAAGTTTTCTAAATTCGATAGGAAAAATTATTTTTACCCAGACCTTCCAAAAGGATTCCAGATATCCCAGTACGATCAACCGATATCCGAGAAAGGATATTTGGAATTTGAAGTTGAAGGAAAAATAAAAAAAGTTGGCATAACAAGACTGCATCTCGAAGATGACGCCGGAAAACTATCGCACGAGAGAGACGGAACATTGTGCGACTATAACAGATCGGGCACTCCACTGATGGAAATAGTTTCCGAACCTGAAATATATTCGACTAGCGAAGCATCCGCATATGCAAGAGAGATACAAAAAGTATTGAGACACATAGGATCATCCGACTGCGATATGGAAAAAGGAATGATGAGATTCGACATAAACATCTCAATAAGAAAAAAAGGCGAAAAGAAATTCGGGACAAAAGTTGAAGTCAAAAATCTAAACTCATTCAAATTTCTTGAACAAGCACTTGATTACGAATTTGAAAGACAAGTAAAAGCACTCGAAGCGGGCGAAAAAATAGTCCAAGAAACAAGAGGCTGGAATACAGAGACGGGAACTACGGAAAGCCAGAGATCAAAAGAAGAAGCCCACGACTACAGATATTTCCCTGAACCGGACTTGCCACCAATGACAATAACAGCAGAAGAAATTGAAAATATTAAAAGCTCGATAGGGGAGTTGCCATTAGTCAAAAAAACTAGATTCATAAAAGATATGGATCTAAAAGAAGATGATGCAAGACTGCTAAGTGAAACTCCGGAACTTGCAAAATATTTCGAAGAAGTAGCTGCGAAATCAAAAGATCCTAAATCCGCAAACTCATTCATTACAACGGTTTTAATTGGCAAACTTGAAGGCAAGCCAATATCCGAATCACCTATAACAACAGACAATTTAGCAAATCTAATAAAACTGATAAACAAAAACGAGATCTCAAACAATATGGCAAAAACCGAAGTCTTCGACGAAATGTTCGCAACAGGCAAACCTCCGTCGGAAATAGTTGAAGAAAAAGGATTGAAACAGGTTTCAGATACAGGGGAAATAGAGAAAATATGCAAGAAAATAATAGAAGAGAATCCAAGCGTAATAGCGGACATAAAAGCCGGCACAAACAAAGCCGAAGGATTCCTAGTCGGACAAGTTATGAAAGCATCAAAAGGCAAAGCGAATCCAAAAATAGCAGCCGAAATAATAAAAAAATTACTGCAATAGCTTTACACAACTATCAAGTCCAAATTATACTTAGCTAAAGAATCCTTAAACAAAAACAAAAATGCTAACACCAATAGACTTGCTCTACATCACATTGGCAATTGCCGCATCCCTTGTGACACTTTTTCTATGTATAACACTGATTTATCTGATACTGATACTGAGAGACGCAAATAAGGTTGTATCTTCGGCAAAAGATACTGTCGAGAAAATAAATTTATATGTAATGAAACCGGTAAGAGCCGTACAAAACATGGGCAAATACATGGGTCCAATAATAAAGATCGTCGAAAAGAAAATCGAAGAAAGACTCGAAGAAGACGACAAGCCTAAGAAGAAAAAGTAATCCTGATCTTATTCACCAAAAGAACATAAGGGAATACGAATACCGCATTCCAAATTCTTTTTATACGCTTAGGTTCCATAACAAGCCTCCAAAGCCATTCAATCCTTAATTTTCGTAAAATCTTTGGAGCACGCGCAACTCTTTCGGCAATAAAATCAAAAGCTCCACCAACCCCGACAGCAACTCTCACAGACGGCATTTTTTTCAAATTGCGATAAATCCATTTTTCCTGAGCAGGGCTGCCATAAGCAACAAACAGCACGTCCGGCTTGGCATGATTTATCAATTTAATAATATTATCTTCTTCTTTCAGGCTTGGAGAACCCTCGTATGCGCCAACAACACACGAACTGAATTTTTCCATAACCTCTTTGCCAGCACCATCCTTAGCACCGAGCAAGAACACTTTATAATCAAGAGACTCTTTTGAAACTTTATTCAAAAAATCATCCATCAAATCCGTACCGGTAACTCTTTCCGGAAGAGGACATCCGGCCTTTTTCGGAGCAAAAACCATGAGAAATCCTTTCACAAAACCATTTACAAGCGATCTGCGTTCACCAAGACTTGCCGCCCATAAAACACCATTGCCATCTGCAATACTAAGAGAAGCTCTATTCAAAACCTGACGATATTTATCATCTTTCCGAGATATCAAAAGTATCTCCGGATTAGGAGTTACAATCTGATGTTGACCTTCGCGAAGCAAGAAAAACATCTTATCAAGCGCCTCCTTTTGAGTAACGGAATCAAACTTCACACCCATTACTTTTACCTCTTTTGCCATTTTTAGAGAAAATTATTACGAAATTCTTTTTACTTGGAGATAACGACACGTTTTCGAGCTGTAAACCACTCTTCTGGAACAGATTCACAAGCTCATGTTGAGTAAACGCATGGTAGTATCTCTTAACCTTCTTACCCCATGTAATAAAAAAGTCATGCCTATCGTATTTACCAAAACTGAACAAAAAACGCAATAAGGACTTGATATAAGCCAAAAAATACCTTTTCTGCCATAAATTCCAAACCAAAAAAACGCCAACTCCTCCATCCTTCATAACTCTCGAAACCTCATCTAACGCCTCAACTCTTAACTTACGAGATGGTATGTGGTGAAAAACCGCAACGCTAAGCACTAAATCAAATTCGCAATTGGAGTAAGGAAGAGCCAAAAAATCACCGATCTTAAAGAAAGAACCCTTCTTTTTAGCAATTTCTATAAATTTCTCATTATTATCGACACCTTTATAGCTAATACGCGCTTTTTCATTCAAATAATCCAAAAGCCGCCCGTTTCCACATCCTATATCGAGAATTTCATATCCATCCTTCAAATACTTATCGAAAACCGAGAAATCCTCCCAGTTCCCACGTCTTGTCATATCAAAATCAGAAGCTATAAGCGCATAATCTCGCTTCACTTTTTCCAACAATTGTTTTGCAGTAGACTCCTTCATAAGATAGATTAATCGAAGAAATTATACATTTATCATGCGAAACGAAAAGCTTTTACTGGAAATACTGAAAACAGCAATAGAAGAACGTCCGAAAGATGCAAAAGAGTTTCAGCGAATAAAAAACAGATTTTCAGGCGAACTTCAATCTTATTCGGCATCCAATTACGAACTGAATAAGTTCTATCAGGAAGCCGTAAAAAAAGGATTGCTGAAAGATGATCAAGCAATAAAAAAACTCATAAAAAAACGTACCGTAAGGTCATTATCAGGAGTCGCGATAATAACAGTACTGACTAAGCCATATCCATGCCCGGGAAAATGTGTATTTTGCCCAAACGAGAAAGGTATGCCAAAAAGCTACCTCTCAAATGAACCGGCGGCAATGAGAGCCCTACTTAACGACTTCGACCCAACCAAACAGATAGGGAAACGATTGATAAGCTTGAAAAACCAAGGCCATCCAACAGACAAAATAGAGCTCATAGTACTTGGTGGAACTTTCTCTTTTTATCCAAAAAGATACCAAAAAGACTTCATAAGAAAATGTTTCAACGCCCTAAACGAAGGAGCGCCCGAAAAAACACTTGCACTGGCTCAGAAAAAGAATGAAAAAGCACTCCACAGGGTCGTTGGCCTAAGCCTTGAAACAAGACCGGACTTCGTCACAAAAGACGAAATTAGGTGGCTCAGAGAGCTGGGATGCACCAAGATTCAACTAGGGGTACAACATCTGGACAACGAAATCCTTAAATATGTTAAACGCGGACACCTGAAAGAAGACTCAATTCGCGCGATTAAGCTTGCAAGAGACGCAGGCCTAAAAATCTGCCTGCACATAATGCCGAACCTACCGGGCAGCACACCTGCAAAGGATATAGAAGTTTTTAAGGAACTATTTGGCAACCAAGATTTTCGACCTGATTATCTCAAGATATATCCATGCACAGTCACTCCGTTTAGCGAACTAGAAACATGGTTCAAGAAAGGCAAATACAAGAGTTATACCGATAAAGAGTTACGAGATTTGATAGTAAAAATAAAAGCACTGATTCCGGAATATGTAAGAATCGAACGACTTGTCCGCGACATACCGGGAGAAAGCATCCTTGAAGGAAGTCGAGTTACAAACCTTAGACAAGAATTACAAAGGGAATATCCGAATATGAATTGCCGCTGCATACGTTGCCGCGAAATAAAAGGAGAAGAAATAGACCCGTCAAAGCTGGAACTTAAGATTGAAGAGTTCGAAGCATCGAATGGAAGAGACTTTTTCATCTCTTATAACCAAAACGACAAAATCTGCTCGCTCTTAAGATTAAGATTTCCCTCATTAGATCAAGTTGTTCCGGAAATAGATCCACATACAACTTCAATAATCCGCGAAGTACACACTTACGGTTCCCAACTAAAAATCGACAAAGAAAGCAGGGGAGAGGCGCAGCACATCGGACTTGGCAAGAAACTCATACTAAAAGCGGAGGAAATCTCGCGCAAAAACGGATATAAACGCATAGCGGTAATAAGCAGTATCGGAACAAGAGAATACTATAAAAAATGGGGATTTAAGCTGAAAGGGACTTATATGGTGAAAAATCTAGGCTGACGGATTGCAAAAACAACCAAAAAGTGGTAAAATTACAAGATATAAAAATAAAAAAATGCCACTTTTCAAAGAAAACAGACTGGTTTTTAAAGCTCCACAGCAAAAAGGTAAATCTGTTGAAGTTCCAAAAGAAGGTTCTGGCGAATCAAAGGAATCAAGTTTTCAAGAAGAAAGAAGAAGTCTTCTACTTGATACCATTGCCGAAAATATAGAAAAAAAAGACATATTGAAAGAGGCTGGCAAAAGCAGAGCTGAACAAATAGAACTGGTTACAACAATAGACCTAGATAAGACTGAAAAAGAACAACAGTCCAATATAGACACGATGGAAGGATTTTTACTTACCGGACTGCCAAAATTATTTGAAGCCGGAATCAAAATAGAAAAACTGACAGACGTACCAACTGCAATAGAACAAATAAATGAAAAAACAGCTGAAAAACTAGATCCGTACGGAGAAGTTCAGTCAATGATAGTACTGAGAAAAATTGCAAGCAATCCTTCATGCAAATTAGGAACTTCATGGGAATTTGAGAAGAAGATATTACCAAAAATCAAGGAGGACTACGAAAGAGCGGTTAAATTACGAGATACAAAAGTCGAAGATGTAAAAGAAGAGGAACCAAAAGACTTTTTCGGCAAAATGATAAAATGGATAAAAGACAATAAAAAAGCTGTTATAGGAGCTGTAGCTCTGGCTGGAGCAATAGGAGCAGGCGTATATGTTTACAAGAAAATCAAAAACAAAACAGATTCAAATCTCATAAAATTCGGCGCAACAGGATTGAGTGCCATAAGCACCGGCCTTGTACTTGGATCAATACTTGGAACAGATGGATGGAAAGAATGGATTAACGAAAAACTTGGAACAAATTTCGCGCTTACAAACATTCTCGAAGCAATTCCATACCTTTTCAAAGGAGAATTCGTAAAAGCTTGGGAAATTCTGAGAAGAGGCGAAGTGGAAATCGATCCGGTATCAAAACTTATAGCCAAACGTCTTGATATAGATGCGGAGAAAGTAGCACTTCTAAGAGATCAGGATCTTGATAAATTTATGAGCAAAGGGAACGAACTTTTAACAAAAACCATCGAAACCGGAACAGAAATAGGAACATCTATCCTGTCTGTGATTTCACCATCAAAAGAACAAACATTCATCGGTGAAAATCTAGAAGAAAAAGATAAGTTGGTAAAAGCTGAAAAAGCATTAATAGAGTATTTCAAAAGACCGGATATAGAAAAAGCAATTTCGGAAATGTCTCCAAAACCAAAAACAATAGGAGAATTACTGGACGAATTATCAAGACAAGGCTATCTAAATACTGCCGGAGTCGCCGCAGCTCCAAGAACACCTGACGAATCAAAAGATTCCAAAGAAAAACCGGAAGATCAAGAGCTTGGAATATTTGTAGATGGAGGAAGCTGGGAAAGATTCAAAGATCTCGGAACAGATCATTTCCCAAAAACAGCAGAGCATTTGGGAAGCTTCATCGAAAGCCCAGGTAAAAGCTTAATAAGCATGGATTTTTATTCAGGATTGATTACTTCGGTAAAAGAAGATGGAGGAGCTTTAATGTCGATAGGCGGAATCCTTTATTTGGTAAAAGATGGATATACATTTTTTGCTCTCGGCTCATCTGAAATAATTTTAAATTCGCTTAAAGAACTTGGCGAAGCGTTCATGTTTGAAGACGAATCCTATCTTGATGCCGGAAAAAGCTGGGTAAAAGACAGCATGGGATTTGTTGTAATAATGTCAGCCTTTAGAATAACAACAGGGTTAGCAGAAGCTATTTACAATAACATAAAACATTCGGAAGCAGGCAAGCAAAGACCAATAATCAGAAGTATTGGAAGAGGCGCGTTGCAAGGCACATTGGAAGGCATAGCCATGCCTGTAACGGTAGTAAAAGCACACGTATTCGGCGGTCAAGCCTCATATAGATTTATAAAAGATACAAAACTTGGACGAGATATTGCGGCGGCAGATGAAGCCCTGAAAACGCTTACGAGGAATGGTATTTCAACGGAATCAGATCAGTTTAGATCTGCCGTAGAAACAGCAAGTTCTGCAAAAATGCAAAGACTTAGATTCTATGCGGAAATATATAAGAAATATAACGACATATACGAACAAACCAGAGGATTAAGCCTATCAAACCCCGGTAAAAAAGCATGGGCGGAAGCGAATCTGGCAAGAATCGAATCATTAAGGAAGTCATACGCATTAAAATTTTCAAAATTATACGGGGAAATGCATCAAGCAGGACTATTACCTGAAGAGTTTGAAGCAATCAACGAAGATATGTCAAAAGAGAATCCAAGCAAGGTAAAAACACACACGGAAAAAATCATCGAATTGGCAAGACAAAAAGAAGCACAAGCTAGGGAAACAAGAATCACTGAGCGTACTCAAGAAATCAGGAAACTAAGAAAAAGTGGCAAACTAAACGAATCGGGAATAAAAGGATTATCGAATATAAATACCGATGAAATCCTTGAATCTAGGGGAATAGATCCGAACAGTACTAGAGCGGAAGCCTATTTGGAAGAATGGGATAAACGCATGGCTGAACAAATGGAAACAGGACGTAGTGTGAATCCAAGACTCGATTTCAAATTTGAAGGCGCAAAGCCATCTATAGAGTTGAGAATTGGAAAATCCGGACAAATGACAGCGAGATACCTTGGCACAGAAATACCTATGGAAGGAATCAAAGAATCGGCAATCACAAATCCAACACTAGCAGAACTCGCTGATGTTAGAGCTCAATGTGAAGCAAAATGGAAACTTACAGCGGAAGCCCTAACTCAAGCGGATTATGTTTATAAAAACGGAAAATTCGAATTAACATTAAACGGACAAGAACTTCCGGAAGGAATTCTTGATGGAGCGGATAGTATAGAAGCGGCAACAAAGAGATATGTACAAGCATTGGAAGACGGGGGGATGGAAGTGCCAAAAGATTTCGTCAGAAATATGGCTAAATATGGAACATGCATCCCACAATTGGAAATAGCTCTAGGTACGGCAGGTGCTGCATTCATGTTGTATGAAATAGAGACAGCAGAAGACAAGAAGGCAACATTGATAAAACAAATGACTCTTCTTGGAACAGGCCTGTACGCAGCAGGAAAATTTGAAAAAAAATGGGGCTACAAAATCAAAAATCCGTGGCTGAATTTTTTCGGCGCATTATTGGCAGGAATTATTGGTGCAACTCTTGGCGATAAAATGATAGAGCCGATCGTCCAAGAAATAACACCTAACATACCTGGAATTAACGGAATAAGCTTAGAACTTGGTGAAATACTCTCAAGATATGTAGGATATAAGTTCACGATCAAGCCGGCTATAGAATTAGCATCAAGGAAAGGCTTAACAAGAGGAATCGAGCGTCAATTGGCAAGATATATGGAAAGAACAGTTATGAAAGAAAGCACAAACAAAGGAATTCGAGCCGCAATAAAAAGAATCGTAACAAGCCAAGTAATAAAGAGAGTAATCATAGCGGCAGTCGGACCAAAAAGAGCAGCTGCAATACTCGCATGTTTCGCAGATGACGTCGTAGGATTCTCTCCATACGCACCCGTAGCCATAATAACAGATATAGTCGGCGCAGGCATGTTGATATGGTCAGGATGGGATATTTATCAAGCTATAGCTGTTTATATGAATGCTGTTAAATTAGACAAAGAACTAACAGCCAGAGACGGCTTAAAAATAAAAGAAGATTCAATAAGAATAATGGAGCCTGAAGTGATAGAAGAAATTGAAGAAAAAGGAATATCTCTCGGAGATTTAAGTCAAAACGAACAAGCATTTTTCGACTTCTTAGCTCGCCAACCAAAAGTAACAATAGAAATGGGACGAGAGGGGAGAGTAGGCTTGGAAAGATGGACTTTTGAAAACGGCGTAGCTACAGGTATAGAAATATGGAATGGGAAAGAAAAAATAGCATCGATAACAGGCATGGATGCGGAAATGATGGAAGAAGGCGCTCATGAAATAGAAAGACAACATCCGGAACTAACGTCAAGTGGCGGAGGAGATCTATTGTCAGAAACAGACACGGCCGGAAACAAACAAGTGGAAAAGATGGCCGCATAAATAAACACTCAAAACAAAAAATCTCAACCCAAGCGGGGGAACACACCCATTCATCCAATCCCGCACAATATATCTTGTGCGAGCTATAGTGTGTTTGGAATAGATAACCCCTCTTTCAAACCTCTTAAGTCGCAAATACAGGTAAAAACAATAACATCACACCTCCCTATTCTGGCTTACACTAGCCAAGAACCTAAAAACCTTCGTTTTTAAGCGTCCTAACTAAAAAGACGACTTTTGATACGTCTAACCGGCCATTTAGAACCTCCGTTTTATCCAAACCGCCCATTTTATTAAATTTTTAAAAAATTAAATTTAATCACATTATTTAAACAATTTTTCAAAAAAATAAATCTTCAAAAAACAATTTTGCATAAAAAAACATACAATATACAGAAAATATTCAAAACAACACTTTTTGACCGAACCGGCAAAGATGTTGTAATTAAAAGTCAGATTTTCAATATTCCATCATTGTGCCCACCAACAAACTTAATTGCCATATCTCTCGACAATTTAATAAGCTCACTATCGGCAAAAGACGCAACTTTTAAATCGGGAATTCCACTTTGACGAGTTCCATATATTTCACCGGGTCCGCGTAATTTCAAATCCGCTTCAGCCAATTCAAATCCGTTATCGGTCTTCTGAAGAGCCGACAATCTTGTCATACCTTCGGGCGTATATTTAGAAGGGAACAAAAAGCAATAAGACTGTTTTTCACCGCGTCCAACGCGACCACGAAACTGATGCAACTGAGATAATCCGAATCTTTCAGATCCTTCAATCATCATAATAGTTGCATTCGCCACATCGATTCCAACTTCAATAACAGATGTAGAAACAAGTACGTCGATATCATGATTCTTAAAAGCCATCATAACTTCATCCTTTTCGGCACCAGACATACGACCATGCAACAAGCCAATACTCAACCCCTTAAAAGGCCCTTCACGCAAATACTCAAACTCCTTAATAACAGATTTAACTTCTGTAAGTGCATCAGATTCGTCAATCAACGGACAAATTACATAAACTTGGTCGCCATTATTCGAAACTTGGGATCTAATCCAATCATAAGCCGACTGCCTCTTGTCATCAGTAATAATACGAGTCACAATTTTCTTCCTACCGGGAGGCAGCTCGTCTATTAATGAAATATCCAAATCGCCATAGACAATCATGGCAAGCGTCCTCGGTATAGGTGTCGCAGTCATGGATAACAGATGCGGAGTACCATGAGAAGCCAATTGCCTTCGCTGATCAACACCGAATCTATGTTGCTCATCAACGATCGCCAACCCAAGCTTTTTAAAAGAAACCTTATCCTGAATAAGCGCATGCGTGCCTATAACCAAATCTATATCACCAACCTTTATGCGGTCATGAATTTTCGACTTGCCCCCTACCCCGCCGATCAAAATTTCACTTCTAATCCCAAGCCTGTCAAACAATGGCTTCAACTTAGAGTAATGTTGTTTAGCCAAAACTTCAGTCGGTACCATAAACGCAACTTGCGCACCTGACGAGACAACATTAAGAGCAGCCAAAGCCGCAACAACGGTTTTACCCGAACCGACATCTCCCTGTACCAATCTTAACATTGGCACTCCCCTACTCATATCATTCAGCACCTCTACCAGACTTCTCTTTTGGGCTTGTGTAAGCACGAAACCGAGCTCTCCGGCGAACCTCTTCATGGCATCATTATCAAGCTTAACTTGAAAAGCGGAAGAAGCCTGTCGCCAAGACGCTCTCCTCTTAAGAGCCGATACTTGTAAGTAAAAAAGTTCATCAAAAGCCAACCTCCTTTGAGCCGACTTAAGAGCATCAGGAGACTCAGGGAAATGAATATTCTTAACTGCGAAACCCAAATCAAAAAGTTTCAACTCTTGCTTAATCCATTCAGGTAATTCATCGGGGATTTCGTTCGCGAATTTAATAAGAGAAAAAATCTTGTCTCTAAGCCACTTTGACGTAAGACCTTCAGTTTCATGATATACGGGAACAATTCTCCCTGTATGCAACATATTCGCCGAAACCTCTTCAACCTTCGGACTCGCAAAGACACTCCTGCCTTTATCATATTTAAGCTTTCCGGAAAAATAATATTTCTTACCAACCCTGAGCATCCCAGCAAGAAATCGTTGATTAAACCAAATAACCGGAACACTTCCGCTGTCATCGCTTATAATTCCTTCACTCACATACATTCCATTTCTACTTTTTCTGGAATGAAAAGCCGTAAGTCTGCCACAAACCACATTGTTAACATCAAGTTTCATATCGGCAATACGAACACTCTCTCGTTCATCGGTATAAGCTCTGGGATAATATTCAAGTAAATCCCTAACAGTATTTATATTAAGAGAAGCCAACAAGCTCAAATGCTTTTTGGTAGTTTTCAACGCCTTGCTTAACTTCATGTCCAACATATCTAAATCGTATCACAACCAAGACATGAACACATCATTTCCTCTCCGCTATCGCCGAAAGTCCTATAACATTACCGTTATTATCTTTGATTGGAGACAATGTAAGAGACATATCAACTATTTTCCCATCATCTGCAACTCGCTTTGCACTAATGTTTTTGACAACATCACCTGCCATAACACTTTTAACCAAATCAGATCTCTGCGTACGCCAGTTTCTAGGGATTACAGCAGAAACGTCTCGACCAATAACCTCAGAAGACTTGTAACCGAATATATTTTCAGCTTCTTTGTTCCACAAGAATATATTCTTATTCGCATCAACACCTATAATCGCTTGTCCTGCAGACTCTATTAGATTCCCTACATACCTTCCATCTCGCTCAGATTCGATTCTCCTAGTAACATCTCTCAAAACACCTTCTATACCCTTAACCTTGCCATTTTCATCTTTAAGCTCGTTAGCCGTAACGGAAACCGAGATAGTGGTACCATCTTTCTTCCTAAGATGCACAATATAATCTTGAACAAAACCGTTTTTAGAAACAGCATCCAAGAAATCTATTCTTTCGCTCGGATCAATATAAAGACCAACTATATTTCTACCTATTACATCGGAAATATCATCGTATCCGAACATATTGAGAGCGGCTTTATTAAACGCTCTAATAGTGCCCGTATTATCAACCATATAAACCCCCTCCCTCATCGAATCAAAAAGTTCTTTGTATTTTTCTTTCGCATCCCTCATTTGAGCCTCCATTTTGATCGAGTGATCTATATTGTGCAAGAACCCATCTATCTTTTGCAAATCACCATCCTGATCATATGTAGCATTACTGTTAAGTTCAAAATAAACAGGATTTAGATTCTTAGACAAAATCCTGAATCTAAGCCCCTTAGTCTTAGCTTTCATTTTGCCTTTTAATTCCAAAAAAGAGTTGTTAACAATCTGCAAATCATCCTTATAAACAAATTCGGAAAAATGTTTACCAACAACATCTTCTTTGCTATATCCAATAGACTCCACGCAAGCATTAATATCAGTAAAAACACCTGAAGAATCAACCGTATAAATTATATCGAGCGCATTATCAAAAATACTTCTATATCGCTCCTCCGATCTGCGAAGCTCATCCGTCTTTTTCATAATTTCTTTCTCCAGAAGCTCATTCAAATGCAAAGCTTCGGTAGCTTTGCTCTTTGCAAGTTGTCCGGAAACAGCAAGATTGGAGATAGTATTTGCAATAACACTAAGAAGCTCCATCGATGCATCAACTTTCTCCTCACTAAAAAGAGGAATAGCCAAAAACATTTCCAAATAAGTATCAAAATCCAACCCATAAGTATCAGCCAAAGTTTTGCATTTAACGATATCGGGATTAGACAATCTAATTTGCCCACCCTTAAAATAAGCAACAATCCTACCGCTAAGCATAATCGGAACGGTGAAGCCGTATAAACCGGCATGACATTCGAACACAGAAGCCTTATTTGCATTCAAACAAACCTGTCCACAATGAAGATCGTGTTTATTACACTCTCCTATAAAAGATTCTATATTACGCATATGAGCACAGAAAATACTCATATTACTGCGTTTAGTAATGGGCTCTTTCGAGAAAGCGTCGATAATAACCAATGAAATACCAAGTGCCTGAGCAAAAGTATCCTGAATTCTTTGTAAAGTCTTCAAAGACACAAAATCGGACAGCAAAACTTTCTTATCTTTGCCGACAACATGAACAGTTGATACTGTCATATATAGAAAGATGTTAGTCAAATGGGTACCTGAATTATCACACAACTACTTCAGCTTAGCAAGAACGAATTTGCGTTTTCCGACTTGCACAAGCCTTCCTTCTTTATTCAACTCAATCGAATCTTCATGAGAAGAAATCTTCTCATTATCAACCTTAACTCCACCGCCCTGTATAAGCCTCCTAGCCTCCCCTTTCGAAGAAACCATTTTAGCTTCATTGATCAACTCAACTATATTCCAATCTTTTTTGTTAAATTTCACCTCTTCAATCTGATCGGGAGTCTGCTTATTTCTAAAAATATTTATAAACTCTTCTTCCGCTTCCTTCGCGGATTTCTCATCATGATATAAAGCAACTATATCTCGAGCCAATCTCATTTTCAAATCTCTCGGATTTGCACCATCATCAAGCTGTTTTTTGATAGCAACAATCTCTTCCATGGACTCATCTGTAGCCAACTCGAAATACTTAACAATCAAGTTGTCCGGAATCGACATAGTCTTCCCATAAATCTCCTTCGGACTTTCGTTCACGCCAATATAATTGTTCTCCGATTTACCCATCTTCTTTTTCCCATCAAGCCCTTCAAGAATCGGAACTGTCAAAATATTCTGCGGCTCTTGGCCATAAGCTTTTTGCAAAATTCTTCCAGCCAAAAGATTAAAAGTCTGATCGGTTCCGCCGATCTCAACATCAGCCTTAAGAGCAACCGAATCATAACCCTGCATAAGAGGATAAAAGAACTCATGCATCGAAATCGGCTGATTATTCGCAATCCTCTCCTGAAACATATCTCGCTCAAGCATTTGAGCGACAGTAAAATGCGTAGCCAATTTAATAACATCTTGAAAAGTCATAGAAGCAAGCCAATCCGCATTCCACACAACTTCAACCTTTTTAACATCAAGAATCTTACCAACCTGCTTCAAATAATGTTGCGCATTCTTCTCCAACTGTTCCTGAGTCTTGGGAGCACGAGTCTCCGACTTACCGGTCGGATCTCCTATTTGCCCTGTAAAATTGCCAAATAGAAGCAGAATATGATGTCCAAGATCCTGAAACTCCTTTAATTTCTTAATCACAACCATATGTCCTACATGCAAATCCGCCCCAGAAGGATCTATCCCCAGTTTTATCCTTAATTTTTTTCCACTCTTTAATTTTTTCTCCAAATCATCTTTAACAATGGCATCAACAACACCTTTATTCAGCAGAGTTAATAACATGTTTGAATCTGACATAATATTTTGATTTTTAAATTATCGGATTAAATTCTATACTAAAAGCCACTAAAAACGAAATTCTAATGAAAAAGACAATAAAAGCAAAAACAGACGGGCGACTAGATAAGATCTTAACCGAATCACTAGAAGGAATAACTCGCCAAAAAATTCAACTGCTAATAAAAGACGGTCTGGTAAAGGTAAATCATGAAAAATCAACAAAGCCTAACAAACAGATCAAAGAAGGAGATTTCATAAATGTAGAGATAATCAAGAAACCTCTCGAATGGGCCAAACCGCAAAAAATGGACATAGAAATAATTCACGAAGATGGAAACTATCTTGTTATAAATAAACCTGCGGGACTGGTCGTCCATCCTGCTCCGGGACATAAAGAAAACACACTTGTAAACGGCATCCTATATCACCTCAAGAACTCTATAAGTAAAAAAGAGGACTCGGTTCGCCCTGGAATAGTCCACAGATTAGACCAAGACACTTCCGGAATACTGGTAATAGCAAAAAATGATGAATCACATTACGACCTATCACGCCAAATAGAGAAACGTATGGTCAAAAAAACCTATGTAGCACTAGTAAACGGCATTATAGACCACAAAGGCAGGATAGAAGCTCCAATCATGAGACATCCGATCAAGCGCGAAGAAATGACGGTAGATTCAAGAGGAAAAGAAGCTATAACGGAATTCAAGCCTTTGAGAATCTTTAGAGATAAAAACTGCACTCTTATAGAAGTTGATCTGAAAACCGGTCGAACTCACCAAATCAGAGTACATATGGCATCAATAGGCCATCATATAATCGGAGACCAGAAATACGGCGATAAAAAACGTAACGAAGAGTTCGAGAACTACGGACTGCACCGTCAATTTCTACACGCACAAACACTTACATTTAGAAATTTGCAAAAAAAACAGGTCTCCTATGAAGCTAAGCTTCCAAAAGACCTGCAATCTATAATATCAAGCCTATAATTTACTCCTTGCTCTTTACAGCTTTCTTAGCCGGAGCCTTCTTTGCCTTTGCCTTAACAGGTTCAGCAACCTCTTCAGATTTAACAGAAGCAGCAACCTTACCTGCGACCTTGGTTATCTTAAGAACTTTAACCTTAAAGTATTTCTGTACATGGCCTTGTCTTTTCTCATAATGATCCTTCGCTTTCATCTTAAAAATCCTTACCTTATCTCCCCTAACCTCTTCAAGAACCTTCAATTCAACAGTAGCTCCTCCGACATAAGGCATCCCGATCTCGACATCCGACTCATCTTTAGCCAAAAGAACAACAGTCTTAACTGTAACATTTTTGCCAATCTCAGAATCGAGTTTTTCAATAATAAACTCGTCTTTCTCAGCAACTTTAAACTGTCTACCGCCCAATTCAATTATTGCGAACATTTTGTATCTGATTAAACCTTAAAAAAATAACGCGCTTAATTTACTGGCTTTCCCGTTAAATTGCAAGCGTATTTTTGATTTTCGCAACCGCATCTTGAATAGCAGGCTTTATTTTTTCCATATCCTCACCTGAAAAACGTCCCAAAACATAAGAACTCAAATCATCAACCTTAAAACCGTTATTTATACCTATTCTCAATCTTCGCACCTCCTCCGTACCAAGAATTTCCACGCAAGACTTCATACCATTATGAGTTCCTGCACTTCCATTTTCCCTGTAACGTATTTCACCCACAGGAAGGTCGTAATCATCATAAACAACCATTAAATCCTTCAAATCCACTTTGTAAAAAGTCTTAACTGCAAGAGCAGCCTCACCTGATTTATTCATAAACGTATCCGGCTTAACAAGAACAACCTTTTCTCCATCAAAAACACCTTCAGAGATATAAGATTTAAGCTTAGATTTAGCCCCAAAATCATCAAATCCAAACTCCTCACGAATCTTATCAAGAACCATAAAACCGACATTGTGCCGTGTCTTAACATATTCGGGACCTGGATTTCCCAACCCTATTACAATTTTCATCCTCTGAATTCAAAAAATACATTTGCGATATTAACATAATCACCCTTTTTAGCACCAAGTCTTTTTAATAATTTATTAACCGCAAATTTATCGAAAACATCATAAACCCTTCGTACAGCACCCTCATTGTATATATCAGTCATTTTAATAATCTGCTCGAGTCTTTTCCCTTTCACCTTGAAATATTGTCTGACAGGTTTCTCTTCAGGCATCATTATCTGTCCAACCAAATAATCGACACAACCGGCCTTCACCTCCCCTTCTAGAGTCGCTGTAATCGATCTTGGATCCAAATCAAGATGAGGCTGGTACAACTTAACTTCATCAGTAACGACAACGACATCTTTTTTGAGCTTTTTCCTGCTTTTCTCAAGCTCTTTCCATATCCTGAAAACTAACTGCTTAATCCCCTCTCCGGAAACCGCAGAAACAAACATAAGTTTGGTTTTCAACTTAGGATAAGCCTCAATAAAAAGATCTTTCAATATACTCCTAGTATCTTCATCCAAAACATCTATCTTATTTATAATAATTACATGAACCTTTTTTATAAGATTGGCATCATAAAGTTCAAGTTCTTTCCTGATAACTCGATAATCATTTACCGGATCGCCGGAAGTACCATCAAGCATATGGATAAGAATTCCGGTTCTTGAAATATGCTTAAGAAAATCAACACCAAGGCCTTTTCCTTCGTGCGCACCTTCTATAAGTCCGGGAATATCAGCCATAAGGAAAGATTGACCCTTGTCGCCTCCAAACTTCTTCAAATCAACAACTCCGAGATTAGGGATTAAAGTAGTAAAAGGATAATCGGCTATCTTAGGCTTCGCATTTGAAACACGAGAGATAAGAGTCGATTTACCGCAAGAAGGAAGTCCTACTATTCCAACATCTGCAACCATTCGGAGTTCAAGCCTTGCTTCAAGTTCCTCCCCAGGCTCTCCAAGTTCAGCAAACTCGGGGGTCTGTCTTACACTTGTGACGAAATGTGAATTACCAAATCCTCCCTTGCCTCCCATAGCTATAACGATTTTATCACCATTACCAACCAAATCAGCCAAAACTTCATTATCAACATGCACAATAGTCCCTACAGGCACTTTCAGCACCAAATCCTCACCATTTTTACCATAGCAGTTATTTAGACCACCCTTTTCACCATCTGGAGCAAAAAATTGCTTCCTCGAAGCAAAATCAGAGAGAGTATTAAGATTTTCATCTGCAAGCAAAATAATATTTCCACCTTTTCCACCATTACCGCCATCAGCTCCTCCCCTAGGAACAAACTTCTCTCGATGATAGCTGATAGATCCATTACCACCATTTCCAGCCTTGAATTTCACTTTTACTTCATCGCAAAACATAAATTGAAATATATAAATAAAAAGCGCGGAGAGATTTTAACAGCTCCGCGCCTTTAAGGAAAGAAATACTTAAGCCGTTCGCCCTGCCTACCGGACAGGCAGGTTCGCTTCCGACCTGCTACTCGCCAATCATTTGCATCAAAATAGTCTTGAATCCTTGCTTGGATTGACCATTTTGATCAACATAATCTTCATAAGGCATAACACCCATTATCTTTTCTCCGTTAACAAAGAACGAAGGAGTACCTTGTACACCGGCATCTCTTCCGTCACTCATATCAGCCTCAACTTCGTCATAGTAAGTACCATTGTCCAAACAAGCCTTAAACGCAGTTGTATCAACACCTTCAAGAGTAGCGGCATAATCTGTCAACAACTGATTTACATCACCTGTATAAGTAGACCATTCATCATAATTCGCAATAATCAAATCTTGATATTCATAATACATACCATAATCATCGGCGCATTCGGCAGCTTCGCCTGTTATATGAGCCATTGGATGCTTGGAAGTTAGAGGAAAATCTCTATAAATAAACTTAACCTTGCCGGTATCGATAAAATCAGCCTTTATAGAAGGGAATATCTCCGTCTCGAAGTAATAACAAGCAGGACATTCATAATCGCTGAACATAATCATCTCAATAGGAGCATTCTCATCTCCTAAAACGGCATCGTCATCTGCGTCAGGCAATACATAACTGGTAGTATCTTCAGTACCACCGGTTGAATCGGTAACATTTGTTGTAGTTGAAGATCCGTCCAAAGACGATATACCCAACCCTACAAGAACGCCTATAAGCGCAAATGTACTTAACATCCAAACAATACCGCCACTTTTACTTGAGCCACCTGTGTTTTCCATAAGAAATTTAGGTTAAATAATAAGGTCAATGATGGTGCCGAAGGAGAGAATCGAACTCTCACTCCCTTGCGAGAACACGATTTTGAGTCGTGCGCGTCTACCAATTCCGCCACTTCGGCTAGTACAGAGATTCTACCTGAAATTTTTCTATTGCAAAGAGAAAATTTGTAATGTAAATTTGCGCACGCAAGCTACAGGAAGCATTATCGCTTTCCATAGCCACAAAAAATCGCGGAGCGGTAGTTCAGCTGGTTAGAACGCCACACTGTCACTGTGGAGGTCGCGGGTTCGAATCCCGTCCGTTCCGCCAAAAATCAGAGATAATATAGCTACTCGAATATAGTGGAATAAGCCACTACGCTAATTTTCTTGTGTAAAACAGAAACTTCCAAGTCTTCCCCATCAAACAAATCTCCATCAATCTGATACCCTCGTTCACGCTCTGAATGGACTATAACGTGCTTCCCTTCGAAAAACTTAACCTTAGGGTGTTTCTTCGTTGTCCTTCTTATTACAAAAAACACAAGCATCTTAAACAAATCCCAAAAACTGGAAGGATTAACAGCGACAACCTCAAGCAATCCATCATCAGGCTTGAATCCAACTCCAAGTTTTTCAGAACTAAATCTCAGATAATTAAAAACAAAAACAACTTTCGCCACCACTTGATGTGAAATACCATCTACAGTAACAACATACTCGCGCCTTGGATGAGCCAGATAAGTAGTCAAAAAACTCCAAACATAAGCAAAAAAACCAATTTTACGCTTCAGTTCTCGAGGAGCACCTCTCATAAAAACATTATCATAACCTTTACCGGCACCAATCAGCATAATTTTTTTATCATTCACAAGTCCAACATCAACTTTTCTAACATCTCCATTCACAGCAAACTCGACCGCACTGCCAACATCAACAACCGGTACCAAAAAAGACCACGCGAACAAATTAGTCGATCCCAAACCGACAATTCCAATCGGTATATCAAGTTCGTTTTGAAACAAATATGTAGCGACCATAGAAACGGTCCCATCGCCTCCACAAGCCAAAACCAAATCATATCCACCAGTCTTGAGCGCTGAAAAATCATTGCCGTTTTTTCGCGTCTCATACCAATCATAAGAACAACAAAGCTTATCAAGTCGCGCACGAATAACGCGCTCAACATTACGAAGTTTCTTTGCCCCCGAAACCGGATTGTAAACAACAAAAACCTTTTTCATAAGCGCAAGTACACGAAGTCGTAAATCATAAACATAAGTCCGTCCTAACTATGTCACTTCTTCTACTTCCCCAACTTCTTCTACTTCTGCAGCAACTCTTTCACCACTTTATTCACCAATCCACCATCAGCCTTCCCTTTCACCTTCCCCATCAACGCACCCATAACTTTTCCGATATCAGCCATTGAAGTTGCACCAACTTGCGCAATAACTTGGATTGCAATCTCACGCACCTGCTCTTCACTCATCTGCTCAGGCATATAAACCTCAAGGATTTTCATTTCAGCCTGCTCTTTTTTCGCCAAATCCTCCCTGTTACCGGCCATAAACTGGTCATAAGAATCTTTGCGTGACTTAACCTCTTTTTTAATCATCGACATAACATCATCATCAGTTGCCTCTTTTTTTTCAGTACCAGAAACTTCAAATTTCATAACCGCCGCCTTAAGCATCCTAAGAGTAGAAACTCGAATTTCATCATGAGCAAGCATCGCCTCTTTTAAATCCGCAGTAATTTTTTCTTTTAGAGCCATTTGTTTATTTGGTTAAGAAGTTAATATGCTGCTTTTCACGCAAACCATTTGCAAACCTATGCGCTTCATCAATCACCCTCATCAATAAATAAAAAACATTGGAATCAGCCTTAATATCTGTCTCTTTTATCTCGCCGTCAAACACAAAAACTTTTTTACCACTCTTATCTAGCGATATAAGAGGAATTTTTGAGTTAAAAGCTCCCCAAACTTTCGCAACAGATGACAACTGCCCCCTACCTCCATCTATCAAAACCAAATCGGGTCGAACAGAAAAAGATTTATCAACCTTTTTTTCATAAACAAAATAAGCCAAAACATTGCAACTTATCGTACAATTACTATCAAGTTCCTTAACAAAAGACGGAACTTCTCTAATAAGTCTGAAACCGAATTTTTCATAAAAACCTGCGTTTTTCGGATGACAACCGATATAAATTCTTTTAGCCTTGGACCTTTTAACCAAAGCATGCAGAATGAGATGTCCCAATCCGGTACCTCTCATTTTTTTATCAACAAACAATGACGAAATAACATCCCTATTTCCAAAACGAATCAACCTGCCACATCCCACAATCTTCTTCCCTGACTCGACAACAACAAAATCTCTCATCACCATATTAACTGAATTCAATCCTTCACGATCGAGCATTTTCTTAACAACCTTCTCGTCTTTCTTAAGCCCTTTTCTTGCAATCACACGCGAAACCGAGGGCGCATATAAATACTTAAGCCTCCTGCTCAAAACTTCAATCAAAGAAGCATAATCATCAATCTTTTTATCCTTCAGGCTTTTAATATTAAAACTCCTATAATCACCATTCTTAGGCTCGCCATTCTCCATCACAGCCATCGACCCGACAGTAAACTCTCCATTCATATGAGAAATATCATATCCTTCTATTCTCTTAATCTTCCCGTTAATTTTCAACGCCTCAGCCATCTCGCCCAAAACCTCTTTCGGATCAAATTTATTCTCAGACTCCCACTTAACAGTCATCTTCTTGCAGAAATGTTCGGCATTCTTACAAGACATCTCAACGAGATCGCTCTTCTCTCCCCTCTTTGGTGCAACAATTTTAACTCCGAGCCAATCTTCCAATTCGCTTTTGTCCTCCATTTCAAAAGGCACTAAAACAGAATTCGGCATACTCTCGCATTCACTGTAGTAATTTTTCAAGAATCCGGACAAGATCTCTCCAATATCATCATCAGACGCCTCCTTCGCATCCAAAATAAAATTCTCACTGTCGATCAATTTACCGTTTCTAATAATAAACAAATTAACAAAAACCTTCCCAAGCCCGACATACAACCCAACAACATCCTGATTCGTATCCAAAACATTCGAAATCTTCTGCCTCTCCAAAATATCATTCATTGCAGTAATCTTATCGCGAATTTTAGCCGCCTCTTCGAACTTCCTATCCTTAACAGCACTTTCAATCTTCTTCTTCAACATATCAACAATCCAATCACTATCTCCATCCAAAAAACGCATGACACCTTCGACTAAAACCGCATAATCCTCTTTCTTGCATGTACCGGTACAAGGGCCAACACAAGCGTTAATGTGATACTGCAAACACGGATATTTAATCGTTTTGCGATAAACCTCAACCCCATTATCGAGAGCCTTAATACCCAGATCACAATCACGAAACTTAAAAAAATCCTTCAAAACTTCAAGCGTATGCTTTACCTTCGACATCGAAGTCTTGGGCCCGTAATACTTAGAACCATCTTTCTCGATTTTCCTAGTAATATAAACACCGGGGAAATCCTCACCTGTGGTAATTTTTATATAACAAAAATTCTTATCATCCTTAAGCAAGATATTGTATTTCGGCCTCAGATCCTTGATTAAATTCAATTCGAGCATCATCGCCTCAAGTTCCGAATCCGTACAAATGTAATTCACATCAACAACTTTGGAAATCATCTTCGAGATTCTTATCGTCAATTTGGCACTGCGCCTGAAGTACGAACCAACCCTTTTCTTCAAATCCTTGGCTTTCCCAACGTATAAAACAGCCCCATCTTTATCGATCATTTTATAGATGCCCGGCCGCGAAGGTATTTTATTTAAAAAATTTTGTGTTACCATTTGTATGTCATTTGACCTAAACCCATGGTAACGAATCCCAAGATAAATTTCAAACAAGCGATCTTGAGCACTTTTGCATTTTTCGACATGTTCGACTACCCGTTAACAAAAGACGAGGTAGAAGAATATTTATATAAATTACCGCTAGATCAACATCAAATAGACATATATCTTCGAGAGAGTCCTCAAATCAGTTATTCAGATGGACTCTATTGCTTAAAAGGTCGCGAAGAAAATTTCGTCAAAACTCAGGAAAGAAAAGAGATAGCAAGAAAATTATGGAAAAAAATCAGTAGATTCAGAAAGATCTTCGACACAATTCCATTTGTAAGAATGATTGCGGTAGGAAACAATCTGTCTTACGACAATCCGACAAAAAAATCAGACATAGATCTAATAGTGGTAACAAAACCCGGAAGGATGTTCATCGCAAGAACATTGTTAACTTTCTGGACTCATCTATTCGGATCAAGAAGATATGCAAACAAAATCAAAAATAGGTTTTGCCTAAGCTTCTACATAACAGAAGATAATTTAAATATGGATAAAATAGCTCTGGACGACCATGACATTTATCTTGCCTATTGGATAAAAAACCTCCAACCGATCTGCGGAGACTATCAAACTTATATAGACCTGATAGATATAAACAGGAAATACCTATCGGGATTCTTTCAAACACCTGTTAATTACCAAAAAAGACATTACAGACCGAACAATGGAATGATTAAATCTCTAAGGATTTTCCAAGAAAACTTATTGTCCGGAAAACTCGGAGATAAAATCGAAAAACACCTGAAAAACTGGCAAATCTCGCGTATGCACAGAAAACTTGAAGCACTCGACAAAAAAGATGCCTCTATAATCATAAGCGACCAAATTCTTAAATTCCATAACGTGGACCGAAGAGAGTATTACAGGAAGAGATGGGCGAAAAAGGTGGCAGAGGTGATATAGAGAACAGAAGACTTATAAAAGTTAATTATTGATTGAGGAAATATCTGCAACACTCATGTTTTCGAAAATCGTCCAAGCGGTAGCTGGACGGATGAAAAAACAGGAAGTGAAGCCATTTGCGAAAACAATAATTACCTAAACCTTATCCTCACCGCCGTCCCATTGAACCCAAACCTTTCCCTTAGTCTGTTTTCAAGATATCTCTTGTAAGAGAAGTGAACACTATCGGGATATCTTGTTCTAATAGTGAAAGTAGGAGGTTTAATACCATCTTGTTTTATAGATAGAATTTTATTTTTTCTACCATGGTGACTGCCTGCAGGTTCGTGCTTGGCAAGCGTTTCTTCAAGCCACAATTTAAGATCGCTAGCTCCGATTTTCTTCTCGCGCTCTTTATAACAACCGGCAATAACATCAAGAAGATTTTTAATACCTTTTCTATTTTTAGCGGAAGTAAAAACAAGCGGAGCCCAAGACAAGAAGTCGAATTTATACAAAACAGTGCCTATAAACCAATCTTCATTTTTCTTAGGGTCGTCCATAAGATCAGACTTGTTAACAACAAGAACAAGTCCATTTCCACGCTCGATAATTTCAGAAGATAGATGCATATCTTGACTAATAATACCTTTCGAATAATCAAGCACTAAAACGGTAACATCGGAATCTTCAATGGCACGTAACGAACGAAGAACGCTGAATTTCTCAAGTCCTTTCTCTATTTTGCCACTTTTGCGAACTCCGGCAGTATCAACAAAAATAAATTTATGATCCTTATAAGTCATTTCAACCTCGACAGAATCACGAGTAGTACCGGGAATATCGGAAACAATAACCTCTTTTTTACCCATAATCGCATTAACAATAGAAGACTTACCAACGTTCGGTACTCCCAAAAAACTTACCCTGATCGTCTTAAGATCATCAACAGGCACGCTTTTTTCGAACCCAAGGGTCTTAATCTCCTCTTCTATCGCACTCCTCAAATTATCCATACCCATCTTGTGAAGAGCCGAAACCGCAACGGCATGCCCAAAACCAAGTTCATACAAATTATATATACCATTCTCGATTTCTATATTATCGCACTTATTCGCAACAAGAATTATCGGCTTACCGGCTTTTCTCAGGATATCTACAACGTGAAAATCTTCCGAACTCAAATTCTTGGTCCCATCAACAACGAAAACAATCACATCAGCACCATCTATAGCAACCTTCGCCTGCTCACGTACATTTTCTTCTATATCATCACCATCTCCCGTGGTAATACCTCCTGTATCAACAAGATACGCATGATATTCATGCAGAATAGTCTTAGACATCAACTTATCGCGAGTCGTTCCGGCAATCTCGGATTCAATAGCAACCCTTTTCCCAAGCAATTTATTGAATATCGTCGATTTCCCCGTATTCGGCTTCCCTACAATGGCAACTATTGGCAACATCTGAAAAATTCGTTATAAAAACATCTGGAATAATAACATTATGAAACGCATAAAGCAAAATATAGACAGATTACGGTCAGAGATACCTGCCGAAATAAAAATTATGGCTGTCACAAAAGGGCAACCTCTCGAAGCAATAATTACAGCTATAGATAACGGAATAGACCTTATAGGAGAAAACCGCATACAAGAGGCTCGCGAGAAATTTCCCCAACTACCAAAACACATTAAAAAGCATCTAATAGGCCACCTACAAAAAAACAAAGCGAAAGACGCGGTAGCGCTTTTCGACCTGATAGAAAGCGTTGATTCCGAAAAACTGGCTCATGAAATAGATAAGCAAGCGAGGAAAATTGGCAAAAAAATGCAGATTTACATACAAGTGAACATAAGCCGAGAACATCAAAAAAGCGGAATACTCGAAGAAAACCTCGACAATCTGATAAAAGTCATAAATACACTTCCAAATCTTGAACTAAAAGGATTTATGGCAATTGCAGAAGACACCCCAGACGAGAAAAAACTTGAAAAACAATTCGCATCAATGCACAGGCTGAAAAACAAATACAACCTCCCTGAACTATCTATAGGTATGAGCCAAGATTACAAGGAAGCGATAAAACACGGTTCGACCGAAGTTAGACTTGGTTCTGTAATTTTCGCGAGTCTGCTATAATTGATCTCGCAAATAAAAAAACAAATATGAAAAAAACAATAATCGTCGCAACAATACTGTTATCGCTATTACCGCAGACAGTATTTGCAGCAACGACAAGCACATTGCTACCATCGGGAGCGGAACAAATGGATGACACGGATTGCGCAAAATACGTCGACAAAATAAATACATATAGTGAAGAGGCAAGAAAAGAACAAATGGCAAACGAATCAAGTCGCGAAATAATACTTTCTTGTGGCATCAAAAGTGGCAATATTCATCTTTGGATGATCCCTTTCTTCATCACCAGACTAATTGAATTTCTCATCAATATCGCAGGTTTGATAAGCGTACTGTTTGTAATTCTTGGCGGCTACTTCTATGCATGGGGCGGTCTTACGGAAGACAAAGAAAAAGGTAAAAAAACAATAATGTATGCATTAATAGGACTGGTACTTGCCACAATGGCATGGATAATTGTAAACATTGTCCAAACCACCTTATCCTCATAACAACTATTATTCCCCATCCGCTATTCGAAATTCGGTATTCTTAATTCCTCTTCCCATGCCAATCCACCATTTCAAAAAATTCATTTCAGGTTCAAAAAAGAAAATCCAAAAGATAAAAGAAAAAATCGGAGAACTCAGCAAAATGGAACAATATGAGGAAGATCATATAAAGAAAGTCCAAGCTGAAACAAAAGTAAAACAACCGGAAAAAATAACGGTTAATCTTTCACTCGCAAGCGTTACAAAAGCAACTCTCGTGATAATGCTTTTATATTTCGCAAGCAAATTTATTTATGAAATAAAAAGCATACTGATCATATTATTCGTATCCATACTCTTTTACGCGGCAATTGAGCCAACAGTTAACAAGCTTCAAAACAAGAAAATACCTCGTGCAGTAAGCGTACTTGGGATCTACCTCTTAATGCTGGGCGTAATAGTGTTTTTCATATCAAGTCTCATACCAATAGTTGCAGATCAATTATTGGAAATAGCCAGATCGGCAGGACAACTGATAACAAATTTCACAGAAGGAAAAGGCCTTGAGAACCTGCCTTTTTCGGAAAAACTTACTCCAATTATACATGATGCTCTGGCAGGAATAGACCAACAAACAATCATAAGCAATATACAAAGCGCACTTGAAAAAATAGGCAGTCAATTGCAAAACATCGCCGGCAACACGTGGGGCGCCATAAAAATCGTATTCAACGGGATTTTCAATGCAGTATTGGTATTAATCATCACATTCTTCCTAGTAACTGATAAAGGAAGTGTTGATGGATTTATAAAATCCATTTTCCCAATCAAATATACCGATTACATAATAGAAAAATCGGAGAAAATAAAAGGTAAAATCGGCCAATGGCTCAGAGGGCAATTAATGCTTATGGGCTGCATGTTCGGTTTATATTTAATCGGATTCTCAATACTGGGAATAGACTACGCAATAACACTCGCAATGCTGGGAGGTCTGGCCGAATTATTTCCGGTAGTCGGTCCGATATTGGCAGGGTTCCCTGGAATTCTTATTGCATTTAATGAATCCCCATGGCTTGTTTTATGGGTACTTGGATTAATAGTCTTAGCTCAACAAATAGAAGGCAACATATTGATACCGGTAATCATGAGAAAAGCTGTCGGATTAAAACCGGTAATAATAATAGTTTCAGTGCTTATCGGCTATCAACTGCTCGGCATACTTGGAATAATTCTTGCAGTGCCTGTAGCAACCACAGCCTCAATTTTTCTAGGAGACTACATCAGAAAAGACAAGTAAAATCTCTCTAGCGGTCTTCTCCCATGTAAACTCATTCGCCTTCGCGATTAGTTTTTCACGATCTCCAGACCAAGAAACAATTTTCTTCATACCATTAGCAATGGAATCAACATCTCCAGAATCGGCATAAATCGCTAAACCATCAGTTATCTCCTCCATCGGACTACCTCGACTTGTAAGCACTTGGCATCCGCATTTAAAAGCCTCAAGTACAGGCAATCCAAACCCTTCATAAATGGACACATAAATAAACCCTGAAGCCTCCTTGTATAAAGATTCCTTATCAGTTTCAGAAACGTGCCCGATGAACCTAACATTTTTTACGCTGGGCAATTTCAATTTGGCAAAAACCTTACTATCGCCCTCTCCTGCCAAAACCAATTCATAACCAAATAAACCTGCCAAACCAAAAGCCTCAATTACACGCTTCAAGTTCTTCCTCGGCTCAAGAGTAGACAACGATAATAAATACTTTTTCCTAACAGAATCCGAACCGCTAACAACACTGGGTGCCTCATAAACAACCTCACTATCAACACCTATCAGCTGTTTGAGCTCGCGCGCTGTAAAATGAGAAACCGCAATAACCTTTGAAGCTTTTCGGAAATACTTCTTAGGCCTGTTAAAAAAATACCAAATACGACTTTTCAAGGAAAAAAACTGCGGAAACCTCATATACGAAAGGTCATGACAAACAACAATCTTTTTAACATTTTTAGGTAGATTAATAGGCCTCATATCTGGCATAAAAAACACATCAACTCCCAAGTCCACCTTCGGCAAAGCTGTAAAAAATTGTAAAAAATTAAAAATCCTATTGGGTATACGCCAGAAAACCTTCTTCACATTCGGCCCGTCAAACTCCTCCAAAATCTTTTTATACTCACGACTCCAACCCGTAATAAACAAAACAAACTCATGATCACGCGAACGAATCATCTCACGCACAACCTCTCTCGTAAAAACAGGCACGCCACTAACCTTTCCGGATAAAAGAGCTCTTAAATCTATCCCAATTTTCATAAGAACTACCAGTTACTAACTACCAGTTACAAACTAAACCTCAACCCACTCGAACGAATCAGCAAACCTCTTAATAAACTCAAGATCCTTCTCTTTCGCCGAACCAATTTTCACAAACAACAAGTAATCTCCTTTTTTAAATTCACCTTCAATCACATGCCCGTCAATAACCTCCTCAATTCCTCCTTTAATTTGACCTAAATCCATACCTACACCAAAAACATGCACACCTTTATTTACAACGCCTGAAATAAATTTAAGCTTCTCCCCCATCTGTTTCTTGCAGCAAATACGACATAGAGATTTTTTACCCAAAACCTCACTTGCTTGAAAACCGAAAGAAACAATTCCAACAGAATATTCATAAACCAAACAGAAACCGATAACCAACAAAATACCAATCAAGAAACCAACAACTCCATTAAACAAAACTCTCGGCTCATGAGTCCAAATCGTAACCTCTGGATTCGCAATCTTATAAGCGGTTTTCATCGTCTCATTGTAAGAAGCCAATCTCTCCTGCAACTCTTGAACAGTCACATCAGCCGCAAACTCAGCAACATCAATATAAGGAGAAACAACACTGAAAATTATATTCTGCCTCTCCTGTTGTCTTGCAGAAACAGAAACGGGCTCATCAGCATCTATAACCGCATTGACCTGCTCACTGAAAGACGGATCCATAGTCCAGCCTTGTACAGTCTGTGCGAAATAATAATCCGCCTCCGTAACTCCCCTAGCCCCAAAAGCCTCAGCCTGATCAGGATAAACACCTTGCTCCATTCCAACAGACATAAAAACAACAGCTTCATAAGATGCAGCTGAAAAAACAAAAGTATAAACAAAAGCACTAACTCCGCACACAATTCCAACTGCAAGTGCTTTCCATTTAATTCTCCATAAAAAAGATAAATAGTTTCTGATGTCCATAAAATTATTTTTTAAATTCTAACCATTTCTTTTTGATAAAACCTGTAAGTTCATTCTCAAACCTCTCTTGCGAAAAATCTTTAACACTTTCTTTAATCTTAAAACTATCAAATTTTCGCTCTTTAAACTTCAATACAGCCTTGATAAGCGCCTCAGCAGATTGAGTCTTGAAAAACACTCCACTGACTCCATCTGAAACAGTTTCAAGCGCGCCACCTTCCGCATAAGCGATAACCGGCCTACCGGAAGCCATTGCCTCAACAGGAGCAATCCCGAAATCCTCAATTTGCGGAAAAATAAACGCCTTGCACTTGGAATACAGTTCACGAAGCTCTTCATCTTTCACATAACCCAAGAATTCTATATTATCCTTCGCAATTTTCTTCAGCCTACTCATTTCCGGCCCATTCCCAGCAATTTTCAGAGGAAATCCCAAATGATTAAAAGCTTCAACTATAATATCAAACCTCTTATAAGGAATTAAACGTCCAACCGCCAAATAAAAACTCGAACCATCTTTCGAATCATAAAAACCCGTCGTATCAACAGGAGGATAAATAGTCTTGGACTCTTTTTTATAATACTTACGAATCCTCTCCCCTATATAATTCGAATTGGAAACGAAGAAGTCCACTCTCTCAGCAGCAAGCCTATCCCACAAACGGATCTCGTGAAGCACATAAGGTGCAATCATTTTAACAGCCTTGGGCCACGGATATTCGCGAATATACCTATGACAATCATCCCAAACATATCTCATAGGGCTATGACAATAACAGATATGCATAGTCTCGGGCTTGGTAATAACACCCTTCGCGCAAGAATGAGAACTCGATAAAACAATATCGTATTCGCTAAGATCAAACTGCTCAAAAGCCATCGGCATCCATTTCAAATACCATTGATGTTTTTTCTTTGCCATCGGCCATTTTTGCAAAAAAGAAGTACGAACATCAGCATCCTTGAATTCAGGAAGATTTTTAGGGTTATAAATTGATGTGAAAATCGGAGCATCGGGAAACATCTTATGCATGGCTAAAACAACCTTTTCAGCGCCACCCGCATCAGTAAGCCAATCTGCAACTATCGCTATTTTTGCTCCGTCCATTTATAGAAATTATGTACGGAGAAAATATAAATCAGGGCGACTGATTTAGCAAACGGCATTCTGCATTCTGCATTCGGCATTCGGTATTCGGTATTCGGTATTCGGTATTCGTCCTTACACAACCGCCAGTTTCGCCTCTTCGACAGTAGGATAAGTCGTAATCAATTGAGTCAATCCGACAACCTGCAAGATATCAACGATATTGCTCTTAGCCTGCGCAATAACAACTTTTCCACCTCCTGCGGAAATCTTGCTATACCAATCAGTTAAATAACCGATTGATTTACTATTCATGTACTCAAGCCCGCTGAATTCGAATATCAAATTCAAACCAGCACCGCCTTGTTCTATAACGGCATAGATTTTCTTCGCCTCTTCATCGACATTGCTTTCGTCGAGCTGTCCGGCGATTTTGATAAGTTTTACTTTCTTACCACCGTTCGTTTGAACGTCTTCGAACGTGATTGTTGCTTGAGCCATAAATTTTATTTTTATATATTATTAGATTTTTCCATTCTTCTCTTCTTCTATAAGCTATAATCTACACTAATTGCAAATGCGTCGCCTTATTTTGCGCTTCCAAGAGTACCTGATCCTCTTTCTCCCGTAAATACTTCTTAGCCTTAACCCTAAGACCACCATCAGGTTTATCTTCAAAAATCAATTCATCTGTCCACTCCGCAACGATCTTCGGCAATCCTCTTCCTCTAAGTCCAAGATATTGAGAATGCATCATCGCAATTCTTTCTTTAAGCAAATTTGTCATCTGCTGCGCATTGTATTTATTCGGTCCGGTTCCGGTATCTTCAACAACAATTTCAATACTCTTCTTTGGATCACTTATGAAAGTAATCACAACATCCTTGCCTTTTGCAGATCCATGCTCAATCGCATTATTGCAAAGCTCATCAACAACGGTTTGGAATCTGTAAGCCCATTGATCTGAAAAGCCTGTCATATTCTTAGTTAGAGATAACGTAAAATCTCTTATACCCGACAAAAAATATGCATTCGTCGGAAGAATAATCGTTATCTTAACAGGTTCTGATGTTTGGTTTTCACCCGCCATGGCACAATATTTAGTTTTTAAATCATATTATTGTACCAAATTTTGAGACCTACGTCAACCCTGCCTTTTGCGAGACTCGACTAGAATAATTTTATAAATCTTCTCAATTACTTTTTCGCCGATTCCAACTTTTTTCGCCAAACCTTCAACCGACTTCATAACATCACCTTCCCTTTTCTTGTCAAAAACCTTCACGCCTTCACGCTTCTTAATCACACCAATCTGCTCGCTAATATAAAATCTCTTGCCAATCAGCTCAACTAACTTGGCATCTATCTTGTCAATTTTTTGCCTCAATAAATCAATTTTCATGGAAAAATTATAACAGAATAACTTAGTACATTGAAACAAAAACCTCTTTCTCTTGCCCTTTTCTCGATATACGACTAATATATCACCGCTTTAATTTTAGCTTGGTGTTCGATTCCGCAATCCTGCCCCGCCAATAACGGGGTTAAAGCGGAAGGAGACAACACTCAAGCGCTAACCCCAAGGATCTATGGAAAACCGACAAAAAGAGCTGAAAGAAATGCTCAAAAACGCAGTCCACTTCGGACATGCAACAGCAAAATGGAACCCATACATGAAGAAATTCATATATGGAGAAAAACAAGGCATCCATGTTTTCGACCTAAACAAAACATTCGATGCTCTTTCTGCAGCTCTCGACTACTTACATCAGGCTGCAAAAGAAGGTAAGGTAATCCTTTTTGTAAACACGAAGCAACAAGCAACAGACCTCGTAAGAGATGCTGCTGTTGAATGCAAAATGCCTTACGTTACTCAAAAATGGGTACCGGGATTGATCACGAACTTCCAAACAATCAAGCAAAGAACAAGATATCTGAAAAGATTAAAAGACGAAGAAGTTACGGGAGAATTCGCTAAGTACACAAAAAAAGAGGCTCTGGATCTTAAGAAAACAATCAATAAACTCGAAACAGCACTCGGAGGTGTACAAGATCTCAATAGAGTTCCTGATGTAGTATTGATGTTCGATGTCAGCCGCGACCAGAACGCAGTAAAAGAGGCTAAAAGAACGGGTGTCACGATCGTTGGAATCACAGATTCAAACGCAGATCCGAAGAATGTTGACTTCCCTATCCCTGCAAATGATGACGCCATCAAATCTCTTACATATTTGACGAAAAAATTCACGGAAGCCATTAAGGATGGAAAGGCTGGCGCTTCCAACAGCCCCGCAACAAAGTGAAGGGGCCTATATAAAAGCCGTTTTGCAAAAGCAAAACACCATACTTTAACACCACTATAAAATGGTAGAAGAAAACAAAAATCAGGAAACAAAGCCGGTAGAACAGATACCGGCAATAGAACCAGCTCCTCAGCAACAAACTGCGCCTGAACAAACACAGCCGACTCAAGAAACACCAACAGAAGAAAAACCGACAATAACTCAAGAAGAGAGAATCCTCTCCGCGCTTGCCTATATGAGTGTAGCTTTTATAATTCCACTAATTTTAAAGCCTGACAGCAAGGTATGCCAATTCCATGCGCGTCAAGGCGCCGGAATGTTCGCATTATGCATATTAGTGCTTATCATGCTTATAGCCATGCCTATACTTGGAACATTACTTTTTTTGGGATTTTTCGGACTATCGGTTTTAGCAATTTACAAAGCGTACATAGGAGACCAATGGAAGATCCCTGTAATTGGAGAATTTGCTGGAAAAGTCGATTTGAATAAATTCATCACACCAACCACCCCATCAGCAAGCAAAAAAACGGAGAAAGTTGAGAAAAAAGATGAACAAGCAAAGTAAAACAATATAATAACCATTATAAAAATATGACAGTAACACTTGAACAGATTAAGAAACTTCGAGATGCAACAGGCGTATCGACAATGGCTTGCAAGAAAGCTCTTGAAGAAGCTAATGGAGATCAAGAAAAAGCCGTAGAAATCCTAAGAAAAAAAGGTGAAGCAAAATCTGAAGCGAGAGCGGAACGATCAACCTCTCAAGGTGTAATAGCAATTGTAGAAAAATCAGGTAAAGCTGCCATAATCAATTTGGCTTGCGAAACTGACTTCGTTGCAAGAAACGAAGATTTCATAGCTTCTGCAAAAAAAGTGGCAGAAGAAACCTTGAAAGATGAAAACTTTGATGCAAAACAAATCGTCGCAGACTTGAATTTTAAACTTGGAGAAAAAATCGAAGTAAAAGAGAAAAAAATCATTGAGGGTAAAGTGCTCGGTTCTTATATCCATTCAAACAACAAAATCGGTGTTGTAGTGGCACTATCCGGAGGAGAAGTTGAAATGGCAAAAGATATAGCAATGCACGCAGCAGCAATGAATCCTTCATATTTAAATCCTGAAGAAGTTCCAGAAGAGTCCGTTGCAAAAGAAAAGGAAATATGGAAAGAACTGCTCAAAAAAGAGGGCAAACCCGAACAAATTTGGGACAAGATCATGATTGGCAAAGAAAAAAAATTCCGCGAAGAAAACGCATTGATCAAACAACCGTTCGTAAAAAATCCTGAAATAACTATAGAAAAACTTCTCGGAACAAATAAAGTCGAGAAATTCGTAAGATTGTCAGTTTAAAATGATTCAAACTAGGGAAAAAATAGAGAAAGCCATTGAGGATATAAAAGCCGGCAAAATGGTGATTATTGTTGATGACGAGGATCGTGAAAACGAGGGCGATCTTATGTTTGCTTCCGAACACGCAACACCTGAGAAAATCAACTTCATGATGCGCGAAGGACGCGGGCTTATTTGCATATCAATAACAAAAGAAATCGCAGATAAACTAGGACTCAAACCAATGGTAGATTGCAACGAAGAAAGCAATAAATGCAATTTTACAATTTCTACAGATGCAAAAAAAGGAGTTGCAACTGGAATTTCGGCAAAAGACAGATCAACTACAATCAAAACGATAATCGATACAAATTCGAAAGAAAGCGATCTGTCAAAACCCGGCCATATATTCCCTATTATATCTAAAGAAGGCGGTGTATTGGTTCGCGCAGGCCACACGGAAGCCGCACACGATTTGGCTGCAATGGCAGGCCTAATACCGTCAGGAGTAATCTGCGAAATAGCAAAAGAAAACGGCGAGATGGCTAGAATGGAAGATTTGAAAAAATTCAGTCAAAAACATAATTTGTCGATAATTTCCATAAAAGATCTTATCGAATTCCGACAAAGCAATGAAAGTCTTATAAAAAAAGAGGTTGAAACAGAACTGGAAACGGAATATGGAAAGATGAAAATGATAGTATATAGAAGCTTAACAGATGGAAAAGAACACATTGCCCTCATAAAAGGCGACATAAAAGGCAAAAAAAACATATTAGTACGAGTACATTCTGAATGCATGACCGGAGATCTTTTCAAGTCAATTCAATGCGATTGCAGAAACCAACTGGACACAAGCTTAAAATTCATCAACCAAGAAAAAGAAGGTGTACTTCTCTATATGCGACAGGAAGGACGCGGCATCGGCCTTATAAATAAACTAAAAGCTTACAACCTTCAAAAAGACGGATTAGATACGGTCGAAGCAAATAAAAAACTTGGATTCGGAGCGGACTTAAGGGATTATGGCATAGGAGCGCAAATACTTGCAGATCTTAGATTAAGTGAAATAAAACTTCTCACAAACAATCCGAAAAAAATTATAGGACTTGAAGGATACGGCTTGAAAATTACAAAAAGAGTGCCAATCGAAACAACTCCGACAAAAGTAAATCGAAAATACCTTGCCGCAAAGAAAACAAAACTCGGACATTTGCTCAAAAAAGTCTAACTGCCTAATGCGAGAAACTTTCGCCCTCGCAAAAAAAGCAAAATCATTGACCTACCCTAACCCACTGGTCGGAGCTTTGCTAATAAAAGATTCGGAAATAATAGGAGAAGGCTACCATAAAAAATACGGAAGTGCGCACGCGGAAGTTGAAGCTATCAACGATTGTATTCACAAAGGCAATTCACCCAAAGAGAGCACTCTCTATGTAAGTCTGGAACCATGCTCTCATTACGGAAAAACTCCACCATGCACGGATCTCATAATAAAAAGCGGCATTAAAAAAGTCGTCTTCGCCATGACAGATCCGAATCCAAAAGTAAACGGATTCGAAACGCTCAAAAAAGCCGGCGTGGAAGTGATACGCGGAATACTGGAAGAAGAAGCGGAGAATTTGAACAAAGCCTTTCTTAAATTTCAAAAAACAGGCCTCCCTTTCATTACACTGAAAATCGCATCAAGCATAGATTTCAAAATCTGGTCGCCAGAAGTCACAAACATAACAGGCGCAGAATCACAAAAGTTCGTACATGGATTACGTTCCAGATCAACAAGCGTACTGACAGGAATCGGAACAATTAAGAAAGATAACCCTTACCTCACGACAAGGCTTGTTAAAGGCAAAAACCCTACTCCAATCATACTGGACAGCAAGCTGGAAATATCACCAACAAGCAATGTTTTAAGACAAAAGAACGCAATCATCTGCACAACTGTAGAGCACTCTTCAAAGAAAACTCAACTCGAAAAACTTGGGGCAAGAATTCTAACATTCAAAACCCTTTCAAACCTAAAACCAATACTCAAAAAACTTGCATCAATTGGACACATAAACATCCTTGTTGAAGGAGGGCCGAAAATCACAGATTCATTCATCAAACAAAATATGACAGATACAATACTTCTGTTAATATCTAATATTAAACTTGGTGAATCAGGCCTTGCAGCAACCCTTCCAAATTCACTTCCAAATATAGAAATAATAAACACGAAAAAACTGGGGAGAGACATTATGTTGGAACTACATCAAGTTTGAGAGTCTCAATCTATTATCGCCCTAGACTCTTGCCATAAAAAATGGTATAATTTGCTGATATAACTGAAATTGAATGCACAGCAGCTTCCTAGGAAAACTCCTGAATATCAGTGAACATGAGTGGCCGCGCGTCATAGTTGCATGGGTAATTACATTTTTTTTGAGAGTGGGGTTCATAATCGGATGGACAGTGCTTATGTCTATGTTCATTAACAGAATGGGGATTGAACAATTACCGTTGCTTTTCATAGCAAATGCCATACTTGTCATAATAGGGACTGTTATTTTTTCAGGCTTTATAGAGAAAATACGAAAAGAGATACTAATAATTATAAATATATTACTTGCGGCAATTCTAATCATTTCCGCAACATTATTCGTAATTTATTCAGGATGGATATTTTTCGGCTTAATCCTGATAGCACAGTCGATAATCATATCTCAACTTAACATATCCATATCGATATTGGTCGAGGATTTATTTACACCATTGGAAAGCCAACGAACATTCCCGATAATAGAATCTTCCGAAACAATAGGAGCAATAATAGGAGGCATTATAATTTCAACACTCGCCTACTCAATACCTTCATATAAATTCTTCTACATATGGGTTTTATGCTTGATGCTGGTAATACCAATTATGTTGAGCTTCAAGAGCCTTGGAACCGACATCCCAACATTCGAACACAAGAAAGATGAAAATAACGAAGGAGGACTTAAAAAAATATCTCAAAGCTTCAAAAGAGCTCAGAAATCACCATTTTTAAAAGGTTTAATAGTAGTAATCTTGTTACAATGGATGGTAATCAATCTGGTTGAATTCCAATACATGAAAGCCGTCGAACAAGATGTTACAGGAACAGAAGAGGAAACATTGGCACTTGAAACACATGGAGAAAACCTACATGCAGACATATTAACAACAGAAGAAGCTCAATTTGCAACAGATGAGAAATCTCAAGAGTCAGAGACGTCAGGACACGGCAAATCAGAAGGAGCCCTTACCGAAAAACTAGGTATGTTGCAAATAATCTTCGGTATTGCAACTCTTGCCATGCAACTCTTCATATCAAGCAGAATCATAAAAGGACTCGGCATTATAAAAAGCATGGCTATCCATCCGATAGTTACGCTGGCAAACATGGTAAATATGCTTTTGAAATTCAATATCGTAACGGCGGCAACAACAAAAGCTTTCTCTGAAATGGGAGGAATATTGTTTTTGAATTCATACCATTCTTCATATTACGCATTTGAAGAAAACATAAGAGAACAGATGAAAGAACTGCTTGAGGGAATAATAAAACCGAGCGGAGCGGTGCTCGGAATGGGATTGATAATTTTACTGGAAAACTTCACAAAAGGCTCAAATCTTACATTTACAACAAACCTTATATTAATAGTAATCGCCATATTGAGCGCGGCGTTAATTTCCAGCCTGCAGAACAAATACACAGAACAATCACAAAGAAATATAGATAAGAATGCAAGCCACCATACTCGTATAAACGCAATAGAAATTTTGGCACAGAAAGGTCACAACATAGATCATAGGCAATTAATAAGAATTATATTAAAAGAAAGCGAACCCGAAGATGTTCAATTAAAAGCAATCGAAACCATCAAACAAAGGAAAGATCCGCAAACTATTCCTGATCTTCTCACATGTTTACGATCTGAAAATGCAAACATAAGACTTGCTGTTATAGAAACACTTGGAGAATTCAAGAATCTCGACAAGCATTTCTTCAAATCCGGATTCGGTCACTACAGAATACAAGAGGCATTAAAAAACATATTTGAACAAGAAGAACACGAAGAGATAAGATCATCAATAATAAAAGTTCTTGCAAAATTAGATCAGAGGGAACTCATACCTTTTATACTTAAAAACTTAAATTCGGCTAAGGAGAAAATCGTCGCAGACTGCATATACATTTGCGGTCTATTCAAAGACCCAAACTCAATATATTACTTGGAAAAATATCTTGATGATCCAAGCCCTAAAATTCGCGCAAATGCAATCATTGCATTATGGCAATTCCCCGAATTGAAGTCGAAACTAAACCATTACTTGGACCAACTCATAAACAGTCCAAAAGAAGAACAAAAACTCATGGGAATTTACATAATAGGAGAACTTCAACTAAAAGAGAAAAAAAAGGCATTATTCAATCTGTTGAAAGAAGATAGTATCGAAGTCGTATTGGCACTTGCAAAACTATCTGAAACATCCGCTATAACACGACTGCTGGACTACATAATTAACAATAAAAAAGACTGGTCCAAAATCAAGAAACAACTCAATCAATTACCAAAAAAATTCGTTGAAAGACTTAAGCAATACCTGCACCAAGAGGTATCACACAAAATACACAAAATACTCGTTGCACACAGCCATATGAAACCGGAAGAATTCGATCGCGATACCCTTGAAGAATTGATGTATTTATACGGACTAATTCAGGAATCAAAAGCACAATCTCAAATAGAGAACATCCTCAAAGACAAAAATGATTAAAAACAGCTTAAAACTCAAAATACTAACGGCAAATATAGTCATAATATTCGCAATATCGGGGCTGTATCTTCTTGCAAACAGAGTACTGGATTTACCATACAATCAATTCCACGCTTACATAGCGATGATACTGTTTCTTATAGTTGAAACTGTTTATTTAAACATAGCCATACACAAACCTCTGAAAAAGATTCTGGCCGAAATGAAAGCGCTTCTGGTCGGAAAAAACTTCAGAAAAATCTACACAACAAGAACTGATGAAATCGGAATAATCGGACATTTTTTCAACAAAATAACAGATAGCCTTGAAACCGTTTCAAACGACTTAAAAGAACATAAAAGAATAACTGGAGAATTAAACGTAGCCCAGAAAATACAACAAGACTTAATCCCGAAAGAAGCCCCTTACATACCAGGAATTGAAATAACTGCAAAAACAAAACCGGCAGCCGAAATCGGAGGCGACACGTTCGACTTCCTTCCTCAAGAGAATCAGACATATTTCTACATAGGAGACGTTTCCGGTCACGGACTACCATCAGGATTAGTTATGATCATGGTGGATAGCCTTACAAAAGCGTTATCCACAGCCGCAAAAACAGCGAAAGAACTGGTTATAAGCATAAACAAATTGCTAAAGCCTCGATTGCGTACAAACATGTTTATGACAATGGTAATGTTCAGATGGGAACACTCAACAAGAAAACTGTTCTATACCGGATCTGGTCACGAAAGAATAATTCATTACAAAAAATCCGAAGGCAAATGCAATGCAATGGTGTCGGGAGGAATAGCTCTTGGTATGCTGCCTGACATAAGCAAGGTTGCAAAAGATGAAGCGCAAATCGACTTCCAAGAAGGCGATTTCATAATCCTATATTCGGACGGCATTACGGAATGCAGAAATTCCAACGAAGAACAATTTACAATAAAAAGAGTTATCGAAACTGTTGAAGAAAAAGCACCTTCGGCCCAAACAACAAAAGAACTGTTCGATCATATAGCAAGACGCATAACCATTTTCGTGGAAAACGAAATACAAGCGGATGACATGAGCTTAATTGTAATAAAAAACGTCGGAAACCAAGATACAAAATCAACACCGAAAGAAACAACAAATTGGAATAACGAATAACGAATTCCGAATAACGGGATTCAGATATATACTATCCCTCGTTATTCTTAATTCTTAATTCGTACTTCGTGCAAGTATCCGACTTCAACTACAATTTGCCTCCCGAACTAATCGCAAAAGAACCGGTAACTCCTCGCGACTCCTCGCGCCTAATGGTTATTGATAGAAAAACCGGAAAAATTTCACATAAAAAATTTACAGATTTACCATCACTGATACCTCAAAACGCAGTATTGGTCTTCAATAATTCAAAAGTCCTAAAAGCGCGTCTATTCGGGAACATCGCTTCTTATCAAAAAGAAGTCGAGATTCTCCTAACAAAAGAGATCGAAAAAAACATTTGGGAATGCCTTGCAAAACCGGGGAAAAAACTGAAAGAAAACACCCAAATAAATTTCAAAAACAAACTGAAAGGATTAATTACAAAAGAGAACACTGATGGAAGTAAAATAATAAAATTCCCAGAAGTTAAAAATTTACACGATACAATAGATGAAATCGGAGAGACTCCCCTACCACCTTATTTAAAAGGGTCAAAAGCAACTCCGGAACAATACCAAACGATTTATGCAAACCCATCAGGCAGCGTGGCTGCACCGACAGCGGGACTTCACTTCACTCCCAACATTTTCTCAGAATTAAAAAAACGCGGAATAGAAACGCATTTCGTAACATTGCACGTTGGACGCGGAACATTCGAACCGGTAAAAACAGACAATATCGAAGAACACAAAATGCATTCCGAATGGTTCACAATCAACGAAGAAACCGCAACCGCACTAAACAAAGCGAAATCCGAAGGCAAAGAAATAATTGCAGTCGGCACTACAAGTGTAAGAGTTCTCGAGTCCGCAACAGACATAAACGGCAAACTCAAGCCAAAATCCGGAGAAACGACTATATTCATTTATCCTAGTTACGACTGGAAATTTGTGGATCATATGCTCACGAATTTCCACCTGCCAAAAAGCACACTACTCATGCTAATAAGCTCATTCGCAAGCAAAGAACTGATCGAACGCGCCTACCAAGAAGCAATACGGGAAAAATACCGCTTCTTCAGCTTCGGAGATTCAATGCTTATCCTCTGAAATTTCACCTGAACTTTCATCAAAATCATAATCACCATAAGCCGCAAGGTCGCATACTTTGCTATTTCCAATCTACCTCTGCTATCTGCTGTTTGCTGTCTACTGTCTACCCATTCATCCACTCCGGCAAATACTTCGCCTTAACCAAATTAGGAATTCCCTTAACAACGTCCAAATCTTTCAGATTGAATTTTCCAATATATAAATCTTTAACATCACCACCCGTACTCTCAAATTCCTTCACAGCCTTAAACCCTTTGAAATAAAGATAATCCTTGGTAAACGCTCCTTTAATCGCGGTATCTTCAAGACCACGTTTCACTTTAACCGCAACACGAAAAGCTCTATCAACCGAGAAGCCCATAGAACAAACGAAATCGAAAACTCCTCTGAAAGACATATTAAAAGCTTCATTCACCGCCAAAACAGATAAAGCCGGCCAATAATTTTTTTCCATATCTTTATCACACAAAATACTCTGATTCCTAACCGCCAAGCCCTCTTGAGTCTCAAGATATCCGGCAAGACCGCGACCAAAAATCTTATAAGGTTGTAAATTACCATTCTCGGCAGTCAAAACATGAGTCTCTATTTCATGCACAATCAACATATTCAATCTCTGCTCGGAAAACATTGCACCTTTCCTCACAAACAAAATATTCTCTTTCCCAGCCATGCAATCTGAAACCATAGATTCGCTAACCTTAACTTTCCAATCATTAAGACCATATTTTTTCAAAACGCTCTCGAAAACACCAACCGCTTTTTCGTATCCAATATCCAGTTTCTCGTTTGCAAACTTAGCAGGTTTCCCTTCAAGATACTCTTTCGCAGAGAGAATGATTGCCTCATCGGGTCGACCAAAAAGCTCAACAGACTTATATGAAAAAGCATCCGTACCTATATGCTCAACCAAGCTCAATTTTCTCAAGATTTCATCTTTTTTAGCCTTGAAAATCATTCCCAAAGGCGAATCATCGCAAACAATTGACTTAAGCCTTTCCCTAAGCCTGAAAGGATCGAATTTCAAATCCGGATAGACGAATTGTGGATTGTATTTTTTATCGCGTAAAAAAGCTGCCTTCTCAGATTCAAGATTCAGAGGATTTAAATGATAAACAAGTCTTGCCTGCCTATCTATATCTGCAAGCTCATTATCTATAACGGAATAGTTAATCCCAGAACCAGAATCAAGAGGCGTAGAATCACTCTTCGCAGAAACAGAGATTTTTTTCGTGCTATCCTTATATTTTCTTGCGGGATCTATCAAGAAATCCGATAAATCCCTTTTTCCTATCACAAGCTTGTATTGACGACCGGGTAAATCTTCAACAAGCGCAACCGTCTGAACGCGAACATCAGACATGCTGAACTTCAATTTAACTTTATCAATAACTTCACCTTCATTAATAAGTCCTATAGATCTGGCAAAATCGGTATCAATAACACTTCTTTTAACAACAGGATTGATAGACGCAAGCGCCTTGAAAATCCCATCTTTCATAATCACATCAACCATCTCTTTATCACCAATCACAGCCTTACCGGAAATATGCTGAATATCTTTCTCTATTTTATTTCCAAACATATCCTGCGCAATTCTTACACCTTTTTCAGGAGTATTAACCTTAACACCTCGAATACGCTCAAGCCTTTTCCTAAGCGGCGCCAAATTCGCAATCTGCACACCAAGCCCTGCACGAGCATTCATTTCAAGTAACACAGGTCCGTTATTCTTATCAATTGCAATATCGGCAGCTAAATATCCGAGGTTCGTAAGTAACTGAACCTTGGAAGAGATAAGCAAAATTTCATCCCAATAAGGAATTTCAAATCCTTTCAAGCCTTTAGGACCTTCTATAATCTTATTACTATGAACAACATAAGTTGTAACACCCTTAGCAATATCTATTCCGACAGCAATGGCGCCTTGATGAAGATTTGCGCGTCCTTTCGACTGCTCGGTCGGCAACCTAAGCATAGCCATAACCGGAATCAAATTATGCACAACCACTCTAATATCAGGCAATCCTCCATAAGAAAATCTGGAAATTCTATCATCGCAGAAAAGCATCTGTTCAAAAAAAGCTATATCACTCGAACCTGTTATAGAATAACGACCATCGATTATATCACTGATATGATCTCGAATCTGCCTTATAGGGATCCTATCGTCAGAAACAGTAAGAAAATCAGACCCCTCCCTTCCAACAACAGGAATAATACCTTCACCTCCATAACCAAGATTAGGCTTGATAACAAAAGCCTCAGGCAAAGAGTTGAAATCAAAATTCTGCAATTCATCACGATTCCTTATAACACCATATAATTTCGGAACGGGAATACCGCGAGCAGACAAGAAATGCTTCGTCTTCAACTTGCTATCCGCCATCCTTATCGCCTTCTTAGAATTAAAAGGTCTGATATAAAGCAGATTTCTCGCATTGATTCCTAGTATTCCTTTTGTGAGAGTCATATAGTTTATAACTGATAACTTGTAGTTTGAAGAGAAAATTTTTCTCCTTCACTATGTCACTATGTCACTATGTCACTATGTCACTATGTCACTTCTAATACTTCTTCAACTTCCCCTACTCTTCCTCCGAGTACTTAAATATCTCCCTAAACCTCGCATATTCGGTAAATCTAAGTCCCGTCCATCTTCCCAAGAATATATTAATAGCCAAAAACACCAATATAAGCTCAGGATGACCAAGCATAAGGGTTTTCAGAACACTCCACTCGGCAACATAATAACAAGCGGTGGAAACAAAAATAACTTCTAACATTATAATTAACGCACTCCTAAACCCTTTACCGGTCTGAATCGTAACAAAATTTTCCACCAACGTACTCATAATAAGCATCGGAAAAATCGAAATTGAAACAAGCTGCGATATATTCAAATAAGCACCGGCAAGCAATATCGCCAAAATAGTAACACTCACAATCGTAAGCACTATCGCCATACGCGGAATGTAAAGAAGCCGGTATTTTTTAAGCAAAATTCTTGATAACGTGCCAAAAAGCAAAATCATAAGCAAAATAAACGCCCCAAACTCAATTCCAAGCGCAATAAACGATAAAGTTATAATTGTAGGAATATACACCCCAAGAGTTTCCAATCCGACAACCTGCTTGAAAAAAGCAACAATAGTCACGATTATCGGAATCATCAATATGAGCTTAAGGGAACTGGAAGGAACACCTTTCTCCAACATGTAGTTCACGAAATAAGACATGAAATTGGTCACTCCGATACCGACAGAACTATTTACAACCTTATAAGTAACACCTCTCAAATCAAGATCCGCAATAAAATCCGCAATGGTACCGGCATCAACAAGCGGCCACAATGCCTCGGATCTGGTAAGAATTATTTGACTGGGCTGAATAGTACGAAAAGTACCTTGAGCGATATTCTGCAAAGTTCCAAGAGCTTGATCTGAAATCACTATAATATCATTACCTGAAAAAATACCACCTTGCTCAGATTCGGACACACCTTGAGCCAATGTAGATAAAATCGTCAAACCGGTACTACCGCTCGTCCAAACAACAACCGTATCGTATTCCTTAATAGTACTCAAAGACTCCTGAAGTTTCTGAAGCAAAACCTCCTCGGACAAGAACTCAGAAACACCATCAAAATCACCAACAAGATTCATATAAACACCCTGCTCTTTGGCATAAGAAGATAGAGTATCAAGTTTGTCAGCCTCTTCCGAACTATCGGTTATAAGCAGAAATGTCCTTTCGTAAACAAAAATAGAGGCGGTCGAAATATCTTGTTCTCCATCCTGATTCCTGACAACAAGAGTCACCTGATAATCTCCGGCTTCGTCATAAGAATGAACAGCTTCAACTCCATAATCACGAGATCCATCTCCAAAATGCCACTCGTAATTCAACTCGTCATCAATATTCTCGCTTGAAGACTCGGACGCATCAAAAATGATATTCCTACCTGTCATAACAACCGAATCGGAAATAACAACTGCGGAAATCGGTCCGGAAGATTCCTCTTCCGTAACTTCCGAAACAACTTCATCAACAGGAGCCTCATCGGCATAAGAAACGGAAAAACCCAAAAGAAAAAACGTAATAACCTGAAGAACAAGTAATGCGATAATTTTTCTCATAAGACTTTTATAAAAAACAACCAAAGAACTCTAGCAAAATCACCGAGAAACCTCAATCTAACCACAAAACAAAACCAAATCCTGCCAACGGATACGCAATTGAGGAAATACGGGAAAAATGATATAATTTATAGATTTAAAACAAACAAAAATGAATAAAATCATAGTTAGATTCACAACAATCGCTCTATTGCTGTCAGCAATCGTGCCACAAGCAATCGCGAGCACGACCACATCAAGCACTCTGGAAGTAGAGGCATTTGATTCGATAGCCGGATATACGACAATGGCACAAATAGAAGATGCCCTCCCGTATGAAGACATAGAAATAATGGTAAGCAAGCCAAATGGATCAGAAGTCGCCATAGAAACGGAGACCGATGAAAACGGCGAAGCAACCGTTGAAATCAACGGATATCATCTTAAGATAGCTGGAAACTATGAGATAAAAGCAAAATACACGAGCCTTAACGAAGATTATGGCCAAACAGATTCTTTCAAGGTTTATGAAGACTCTGTTTCAACAAATAAATCAACGCTTGAAGCAGAAAACACAACCGCCGAAGCGTCAGGAAGCGACCCTGTAAAACTAACGGTTTATCTCCAAGACAGATATGGGAATCCGATTAAGAATCATACAATAAGCATCATATCCAGCAGAAACGAAGATTACATAACCCCTTACGAATCAACAAAAACATCAGAACAAGGCAAAGTTGTGTTTTATTCATATTCAAATGAAGCCGGCATATCAACATATACGGCATATGATCAAACAAGCGGATTAACTCTTGATGCAAGAGCGAAAGTCGCATACATCAGCCCATCTTCTCTTCTTGAAGATATAGGTGGAGATAATTTGTTTACATCAGTATTTTTAGCTTCAGATGAAGATTCAAGCGAAGCAGGTCCAATAGACCACTTCAAAATAGAAGATTTATCAGAGGAAGTTACGGTAAACGAATTGTTAAATTTCACTGTAACTGCATACGATGAAAACGAAATAGTTGTAACAAATTACACCGGAGAAATCCGATTTTCGTCTTCAGACGACAACGCAACACTCCCAACCGACTATACTTTCAAAGCGGAGGACCAAGGAAGCCATACATTCAGCTTGAGCTTAAGATTCGCAACAACGGGTACTCAAACAGTTACAGTAACAAACACAAGCAATAGAGATTTAAAAGGAGAATTGGAAGTGAATGTCGCATCAACAAGCGGCTCAAGCTCCAGCTCAACAACAAACGGATCATCAACAAGTTCAACATCCAATACGGCAACATCCGACGAGATCGCAATAACAAGTCCTCAATCAGGAACATATAGTTCCGGCTCAATAAACATAACCGGAACAGCATCATACGGATCTATCGTAAAAATCTTCGATAACGACACTGAAATCGAAGAAATACAAACACAACAAGACAATACATTCGAAACAGATATAGATCTTGCAAACGGATCACACTCTCTTTACATCAAAGCCTTTGACTCAAGCGAAACGGAACTCGGACAATCTGAGACAATAGAAATAACTATTGATACCGAGGCAGCTACAATAGATTACGTCGAAACCGGTACTACAGGCGCCATAGAAGCGGGAAACACTTTTGACGTCACTCTATATTCGGAACCCGGATTAAGAGAAGTTGGACTTATTTTAGAAGATAAAATCTATGAATTGACCGAATCAATAGATCAAGAAGGAACCTATACGGGGATTTTGGTGGCACCAACAACTGAAGGGATATATCAACTCGATGCCGTATTGGTTGATGAACTCGGCAATGAAATTCAATATCCTAATCAATTGACGGTAAGCGTAATGGCAAAAACAACCGACTCGACAGAAATCATTGAAGAAGAAGTAGCAGAAGAAATTAATCCATCTATGGTGGAAGGAGTGGAAACAATATCTGGCGATACAAAAATAACTCTAACTTGGGAATCCGCAGAAGCAGGATCAGATACAACCTCAATAGATCATTACAAAATTTATTACGGACCAGAAGAAGATCTAATCTATTCAACAGTCGAGACATTAGATTCAAGTACAACATGGTATGTACCGAATCTAACAAACGGATCAACTTATTACTTCGCAATAACAGCGATCGACTCTGAAGGAAATGAAAGCCTTGAAAAAAGCGAAATCGTTTCCGGAACTCCACAGGGAACAACGCCAACAACAGATTCGACAATGGGCGAACTTCACGAAAGCGCACCTGAAACATCAATTGCCCAACTTGGAACGCCTGACGAAACTGCAGAGACGGGCCCAGGATTGCTATGGGTCGCAATATTCACATTCGCATTTGCCGAAATCTATTTCAAAGCGAGGAAATTGCTAAAAATTTCATAAAACAGTTAGCAAATGCTAAAATGCATCGCGTAAGTTTGTATAAAAACAAAACCGATGTATTTCATAGCAACATTCGTAACATATTTAACACAAATCCTTATATTCTTGTTAATCGCAAGAGTGGTTTTAAGCTGGTTCAGGCCAGCTGAATCGAGCTGGATAAACAGATTTTTAACCGAATCAACCGAACCGATGATAAGAATCGCAAGAAAAATCACACCAAAAACAGGAATGTTGGACTTTGCACCATTGATAGCTGTAGTCGGACTGGACCTGCTCAGAAGCGGAATACTATACCTCCTCTCTAATCTATAATCTTTTATCTCTCATCATCCATGACCTTAAAAGTAAAAAACACCCTAAGCGGTAAAAAAGAGGAATTTAAGCCGATAAAAGACAATCACGTCGGCATGTATGTTTGTGGCCCGACGGTTTATGATTTCGGGCATCTCGGCCACGGAAGATCGGCAGTAGTTTTCGACATAATAAGGAAATACTTGAAGTACAAAGGGTACGACGTGACATATGTCTCAAACTACACAGACATTGATGACAAGATGATAAACAGAGCCAACAAAGAAGGTATAACAGTCAAACAACTTGCAGAAAAAATAATCCCTGAATATCAAGAAGATTACGGACAATTAAAGATTGATAAGCCCGATACACAGCCGAAAGCGACGCAATATATCCCACAAATGATTGAGCTTATAAAGAAACTTATAGAAAAAGGATATGCTTACGAACTGGAAGATGGTGTCTATTACGAAGTTGAAAAATTCGCACATTACGGAAAGCTAAGCGGACAAAACCAAGACGAATTGAAAGCGGGAGCAAGAATAGAAAAAGATGATAAAAAACGCCATCCGCATGACTTCGTCCTATGGAAAAAAGCGAAACCAGACGAACCGAGCTGGCCAAGCCCATGGGGAGAAGGTCGCCCGGGATGGCACATAGAATGCAGTGCCATGAGTATGGATTTGCTTGGAGAAACATTTGATATACATGGAGGCGGAATGGACTTGATATTCCCTCACCACGAAGACGAGATAGCACAATCTGAAGCTGCAACGGGAAAATCTTACGTCAAATATTGGCTTCACAATGGCTTCATAACAATCAATAACGAGAAAATGAGCAAAAGCTTGGGAAATTTTTTCACGTTAAAAGAAATCTTCGCAAAATATAATCCAAACACAGTCAGATACATGATAATCGGCACTCATTATAGAAGTCCGATCAATTTTTCACATGAACTCCTCGACCAATCGGAAAACGCGCTTTCAAGAATAAAAGATTTTTTAATAAATCTTAAAAACTATAAGAACGAAACTTCAAAATCATCGCCGGCACTGAAGAAAACATTGGAAAACGCAATAAAGGATTTTGAAAAAAGAATGGATGACGACTTCGATACAGCAGGAGGACTTGGAGCGTTATACAACCTGATAAAAGAAGTAAATATCTTAATGAAAAACGGAGATCTAGCCGAAACAGACAAGGAAAAAATCGAAACAACTCTCAAAAAAATCGATTCTGTTTTATGCATATTACCGGAAGTCGAAACATCAGTTAATCCTGAAGTCGAAAACGCGATAAAAGCCCGCACAGATGCCAGAAAAAACAAGGATTTCGCACTTGCGGATAAGATAAGAAAAGACCTCGAGTCTCAAGGAATAATCCTTGAAGACACCCCTCAAGGAACAATCTGGAAGAAGGTTTAAACTAACTACTAGTTCTCCATGTGGTTTCTATACGCCATAACTTCAGCATTCGGCCAAGCGACAAGATTTGCGACATCCAAAAAACTCACGAAAAACTTCAGCTCCATTGTTGTAACTTGGCAAATGATTGCAATATCAATTCCTTTTGTATTGTTATTTACATGGCAATACGCAGGATCAATTCCTTTAAGAGATCCTAAATTCATAATCATAACGTTGATAGCCTCGCTTTGCTTCACAATAGGCTCTCTATTAATGACAAAAGCTCTCGAGATATCTCCGATGTCCGCAACAGTTCCATTCTTGGCATTAACACCACTTCCGGCAATACTTATAGAATTTTTAATACTTGGAACTGTTCCAACAATATACGGCACAATAGGTATAATAATTGTCGTTATCGGAAGCTATATGCTTAACGAATCGGAAAGAAAATACGGGTTTTGGGAACCGATAAAAGCCATAAAAAAAGAAAAAGGCAGCATCTACGCAATAATCACAGCTTTTATATTCGCACTAGGAGGAATTTTGGACAAATACATGATAAACATAGCGGGAGCAATGCCATATCTTTTAATGTGGACAATTTCATGCACTCTCACAAGCACAATACTTTTAATTTTCGATAAGAAACCGATAAAAATTTTAGACCAGAAAAATCTAAAATGGATATTTCTACTCGGATTTCTATCGTTCGCAACAAACATCTCTTACAATCTCGCAGCCTCGCTCACAAATGCGTCATACGCACTTGCAATCAAGAGAACCTCCGCAATATTCAGCGTACTTATCGGATGGTTGATATTCAAGGAACTCAAAATCCGCGATCGCATGCTCGGCGCGATAATAATGGTACTCGGCGTCACAATGATCGCACTATTGGGATAACCTTCCCCCTCTGTGTTCTACTCCACCAGCATCTTCGCCACCACGTTTATATCTCCGGTACCGGTCGTAAATATTACGCTATTTTCATCTGTAATTTCTTTAAGCAATTTAACAGTATTCTCAAACCCTTTCCCGTCTATCGCCTTGCATCCGCTCCCCTTCTCGACAACATTACAAAACATCTGAACATTAACAGCAGACTTATCCTCAGCGGTATCGCGCGCTTCATAAATATTAGGCACAACGACGTAATCAGCCTTCTTAAAAGCAGTCGCATATCTATCAAGCAGTACCCAAGTACGATTGTATTGATGAGGCTGAATTACCATGAAGATTTTTTTATCTGGGAAAGTCTCACGAGCGGCATCAAGGGTCGCCATAACGGCAGTTGGATGATGCGCGTAATCGTTATAAACTTTCGCTCCATTATTCATATCTCCAAGATAATCAAAACGCCTGTAAGTACCTGAAAACAACTCAAAAGTCCTAAACAAAACGCCCGACTCAACACCAAACTCTCTGCAAACTGCAAAAGCCGCAGCAGCATTGTATTGATTATGCCTACCGGGCATACCGACTTTTAATTCACCCAAACACCTTCCATTCTCCCACAATTCATTTCCTTTAAGCCTATAATCCGCTTTCTCGTCTTGCCCGAATGTAACAACTCTGCAAACCGCATCTTTTATAACCTCACGAGTCCATTTATCATCAATATTCGCAATAACCAATCCATTTTCAGGAATTCCTCTCACAAGCTGTTTAAAAGCCAAAACGAAATCTTCTTCGGTTTTATAATAATCCGTATGATCCCAATCAACATTTGTAATAACGGCAACTTGAACCTTTAAATTCAGAAAAGCTCTTCTATATTCGCAAGCCTCGATAATCATATTTTTGCTCCCACCAATAAGACAATTTTTTTTACCAAATTCCGGAACCGGCGCCCCCAAGACACAAGATGGATCTGTTTTCCCTTCCATCATTCCAAGTGCAGTCAAAAGAGTTGTAGTCGTCTTGCCGTGCGTACCTGTAATCGCAATCGTATTGTATTCGCGCGAAAGAACACCAAGACCTTCAGGATAAGTCAAAACCGGAACACCAAGTTCGCGAGCACGCTTCCATTCTGGATTTTCACTCGTAACAGCAAAAGTCACAACCATCAAATCTATATCATCGGGAACATACTCGGATTTATGCCCAACAAGACAAGTGAGCCCCTCTTTTCGAAGTTCTTTCATATAAGCGGAATCTTCTTTGTCAGATCCGATACATTCAACTCCCCTGCCGTGCAAAATACGCGCAAGCGCGCTAACTCCGCGCCCTCCTATACCAACGAAAAAGACCTTTTTAAGATCAGCGAATTTTATTTGGTCAACAAGCGTATTCATACTGGCGCAAGGATAATACATGTGGTAAATTTTTTACAGCAAAAATAAAAACAATGCCAAATCCGCTCGAACAAAACTCTCCTTTCAATATAGCGCGAATAATAATTGTCGCAGGATTCGTGATAGTCGCATATATGCTTTACAACCTTACAGTTTCTATTTACGAAAATTACCAAATCGATTCACACATAGCGGATTTTCAAGAGAAAAATTCCGAATTGGAAGAAGAGAATTTAGATAAAATCGAGAGCTATCAATATTATACTTCAGATAAATACATAGAAAAAATCGCCAAAGAAAACCTCGGGCTCGTTAATCAAGGCGAAAAAGTTATAGTCATAACTGCGGACGGCGAAAATCAAGTTTCCGAAGAAGAATACAAAGAATCTCAAACCCTCGCCATGCGCAACTCATGGTCCAACCCGCATAAGTGGTGGGAATTCTTTTTCGGAGAAAATCCGTTTAAATACTAGATTTGAGATAACAACTTAGGGATAAAAGAAAAAATCTATGCATCTTATCTATTATCTTTTATCTATTACCCCCTCTTCCATTTGTCTTTGCTATAAACCGTCAATTATGTTAAATATAAACCCGCTACTTTGAAATTATCGTCGCGGGGTAGAGCAGTGGCAGCTCGTCGGGCTCATAACCCGGAGGTCGGTGGTTCGAATCCACCCCCCGCAACCAAAGCCGGTAGTCCCGCAAAGCGGGACGGACGGCCTATACTATAAGCCGTTTTGCGTCAGCAAAACTCCTTATCCATATACTAGGCGCCTAAAGCCCTAAAAGCCTAATCCTCTATCAATGCTCTTCTTCCACAAAAAAAACAAATTATCTATAAAACCGCCAAAACATTTCTTTATAGATCTAGTGATACTGGCAGGTGTCGTAATGACATGGAGAGGAATTTGGCACTTAGCAGACTTGTACCTGTTCCCAAACAACGAAGTATTAAGTAGTATAATATCAATGGTAATAGGTATAATTCTACTTTATCTCCCCGAAGAAGAACTCAAAGACTTAATATAAATCGTGGCAGGATAGCTCAGCTGGTTAGAGCGCGGGACTCATAAGCCCGAGGTCGGCGGTTCGATCCCGCCTCCTGCTACCACAAACCAAATTGACAAGAGCACACACAGTTATACAATACGCACCGATGAATACTTGTTCCACAAAAACCAACGTTCGCCGCACACTTCGCTCAAATTAGCGGAGAGGTTTTAAGTATTCAAAAACAACACAATCAAAACACTCCGCTAAAAAGCGGATTTTTTTAAAATGCTCATATTCCAATCAACAACTCGTCGTATCCGAAATACTCAAGAACGTCGCCAGAAGTTCCGTCGATAAGTTATAAATGCAATCAACCGAACCCTGGCGAAAACTAGGAGTTTTTTCTAACCTTAAAAATCTTATGAATAAATCTTACAAAAAAATTGCAAGCCACGAAGCCTCAATCGAAGAAGCTAAGCACGTCCTATTATTATACTCTGGAGGCTTAGATACGTCTGTAATGCTCAAATGGATAAAAGACGAATATCAAGCGGAAATAACAACTCTAACAGTAGATATAGGACAACAAGGAGATTTTGAATTAATAAAACAAAAAGCCATAAATCTCGGTGTAAAAGAAGCAATCCTAATTGATGCAAAAGAAGAGTTCGCCAATTCTTACATAACAAAAGCAATAAAGGCGAATGCATCTTATCAAGGCGACTATCACCTGTTTTGCCCACTTGGAAGAGCTATAATAAGCCAAATCGCAGTAAAAATCGCACAAGAAAAAAACATTCCGGTAATCGCACATGGATGTACAGGGAAAGGAAATGATCAGGTGAGATTCGAAGGATATATAACAACTCTCGATCCGACCCTGAAAACAATTGCACCCGTCAGAGAATGGGCAATGGGAAGAGACGAAGAAATTGCATACGCAATCAAAAACAACATCCCCATTCCTCAGACAAAAAAGAAACCATATTCTTATGACGACAACCTATGGGGATGCTCTGCCGAAGGTGGAGAAATAGAAGATTTCGACCAAGCTCCCCCGTTACACAACATACTAAAAATCTGCAAACAGCCTGAAGAATGCCCAAATATTCCGCTAAACCTTAAAATCGGTTTCGAAAAAGGAATTCCTACGAAAATAAACGGAGAACCGTTTACTTTAAAAGATCTTATATCAACCCTAAACAAGCTGGGATCAGAACACGGAATTGGAATCACCTACCTTATAGAAGATAGACTTATAGGTCTAAAAGTAAGAGGGATTTATGAACAACCTGCAGCAGCAATAATAACGGAAGCGCATAAAAATCTGGAGAAACTGGTCTCAACAAGAGATCAAAACGAATTCAAACAATTGATAGACCAAAAATGGTCATACTTCTGCTACGGCGCTAAATGGCACGAGCCGCTTATGGAAGCCTTAAACAGCTCGATCGACAAGATAAACGAAAAAGTAACCGGCGAAGTATCGGTAAAACTTTATAAAGGAAAAGTTACGATCACTGCAGTCTCATCTCCATTCTCATTAATAAACAAAAATCTCTCAACATTTATGAAAGATGATTTGTTTAACCAAAATGCATCAGCAGGATTCATCGAGCTATATACATTACAACAGAGAATGGCAAAAAAAGTTAGCAAACAAGCTCATGACAAAATGGAGAAGCCGGACTTGAGGTTTTAAAAACGATACAAAGGCCGTTTTCGAACTAAACTTCTTAGACGGCCTTTTAACACCTAAGAATCCATCTCGCAATCTTTCTTCTAAGCGCTCCGGGCATCGCATTCCATTTTGACTGAAAACTTAAATCCATACTTTCTATTTGATATGGAGCAAAAACACCTCTCAAATGAGAAATCCAAAAATCACACTTCAAATGATCCCCTCCGCTCAAAGAAATAACATGATATAACGCATTTCTATGATCATGATCCGGAAACATGAATAAAAAAGCATCCCTCGGTTGCATCTCAAGAGCTTGCGCGTACGCAACAGCCACCTCGCCACCACTTGTAAATAAACCCTTCCTTATTTCCTTCACAATCGCTCGTCTCTCTTCCAAGCTTATACGATTCCAAATCTCGGCAACGCGTGATTGAAGATCAATGTTGCGCACAAAATCCAAACCTCTTAAATCATAAAAGGTCAGATCTTCGCTATTGATATGCTCATCAACCCCAAATCCAATCATAATTGAAATAGCATACCTCTCCGCATCAGCGGCAAAAACTCTATCAATAGCGGAATCAGAATTTGAAAGTGGAGCCTCCTCGTTGACCATAACTAAAATTAAAGGAGGAAAATATAAAAGAAAATCGTTAAGCAATCAAGTGCTCAATAAGCACCTTCACTCCAATCCCAATCAAAACCAACCCTCCAAACACCTCAACCTTCCGCCCAAAAAACACACGCAACCTCTTGCCAAAAACAAAACCGCAAAATGCAACGAGAAGAGTTACAACTCCTATAGCCCCGAGCGGCCACACAACAGATTCATAAAAAAACGGCAGAGTAACTCCGACAATAAACGCATCAATACTTGTCGCTACTCCAAGCACAATAAGAGTCCACCACGAATCACTGCTCGAAACTTCAGCCTTTTCTTTTCCGAACGCTTCAAGAATCATCCTTATACCAACAATCAAAAGCAAAACAAAAGCTATAAAATGATCTACTGATTCAACAAATGATTTAACTGAAACTCCCAAAAGAAATCCAAAAAAAGTTGTTCCAAACTGAACAACTCCAAACACAAAAGCGATTTTAACTGCCTCGGATAAAATCCTCCCTTTATTCAGAGCCCCTCTTGCAATCGAAACCGCAAACGAGTCAACACAAAGCGCCAAAGCTAGAATTAAGGAAGAAATAATCATGCGCGAATTCTATCTTTAAAAATTGAAAAAACCAACCGAAATTGCTATCTTCACTATGTCACTACGCAACCATGTAACTTCTTCAAATTCTCCTCCTATGCAAACAACATCTCACATCTGGAAAAACGGCAAACTTATAAAATGGTCAAAATGCCAAACCCATGTTTTAACACATACGCTTCATTATTCAGCAGGAGTATTTGAAGGAATAAGATTTTATAAAACAGAAAAAGGACCGGCGGTATTCCGACTAAAAGAACATATAAAAAGATTATTTTATTCGGCAGACTGCATAGGTATGCGTATCCCCTATTCCGAAACGGAAATTCGCAATGCAATAATTGAAACAATCAAAAAAAATAAAATCACATCCGGATACATCCGTCCAATCGCATACTACGGATACGGCAAAATGGGCCTCCACCCAAAAGGCGCCCCTATAGATATTGTAATAGCACTATGGGGATGGGGAGCTTACCTCGGAGGTGAAGCTGTAAAAGTAAAAATCAGCCCATATATGCGCATCCACCCGAAATCTACGGTCGCTGACGCAAAAATATGCGGACATTACACCAATTCGATCCTTGCAAGTATAGACGCACATAACCATGGATACGACGAAGCAATTCTTCTCGATTATCAAGGCAACATAGCGGAAGGTCCGGGCGAGAATTTCTTCATGATAAAAGATGAAAAAATTTACACTCCGCGCACAGGCTCAATCCTACCGGGAATAACAAGAGACGCCGTAATAACACTGGCGAAAGACCTTGGATTCACAGTAATCGAAAAAAGTATAAAACCATCCGATTTGAAAGGAGCGGATGAAGCTTTTTTCACTGGAACGGCAGCGGAAGTCTCACCTATCGCATCTATTGATAAAATCAAATTCCCAAAGAAAAATCCGATCTCAAAATTGCTCAAAGAAGAGTTTATAAAAATAGTCACAGGAAAAAACAAGAAATATACGAAATGGCTGACTCTCGCCTCTTAACTACGTCACTTCTTCTACTTCCCCTACTTCCGCCTCACTTCTCCACTATCCCCCTCACCCACTCCTTCACCTCTTCGTAGTTCCCATCATTCGGCAATAATATATATTGCCCATAAGTATTGTACGTCGAATACAAATAATTTGATGTAGTCAAAACATTACCGGTTTCAAGAGTGTAATCTTTATAATTGCCATAATAACCTATACCATCGAACAAACCGATATCACTATCGAGATTTTCGGAAATACTTTCGAAAATAGCCAAAACATCACCGGCCTGATCAGAAAAATCCATTCCAGCAAGCTTTTCCTTAACAGCAACTATAACCTTCTGCTGCCTGTTCGCTCTATCGAAATCATTGGTGCTATGCCTGCTGCGCGCATACTTAAGCGCGGTAGAGCCGTCCAAATGCTGCTGTCCGGCTCCAAGCGAGAAAACCATATAACCACCCTTGCCATTAGGATAAGCATTATCATAAATAGCTTTATCAACATAAACATCTATTCCGCCAATCGCATCAACGATATCTATAAACGCCTGCAAATCGATAACCGCATATTTATCTATAGAAAGACCTGTAACTTCAGTAACAGCTTCTTTCAACTGCTCAACACCATATAAACCATAATGTTCATTAATTTTTCGCCCTGAAACAAACATATCTCTTGGAATTGAAATCAAACTGACGGTTTCAAGCTCTTCATTAATACTCGCAACCATAATCGTATCGGTAAGAGTCCCATGCGTTCCGAGAATCAAGATATTAAAAGATTCATCATCCGCAACGGAAATATCTTCTGAAGGAATACCGACTTTTGCTTCAACAACGACAGGATTTTCAACCTTAAAAGAAACCTCATTAGTATCCTCACCTTGCAACAGACTCACATCTTGCTGAACATCAAGAACCTCCTGATAAAGATCAACCTTCTCTTGCTTCATATCACCTACTTCATCAATAAGAGCATTCACTTGCACATCCTTAAGACTCATATCCGTCATTACGGTAGAATACATATATAAGAACCCGAAAAAGACAGACATCATCGCTGAACACATTGATACCATCGCCATATGAAGCAATTTATGATGCTTCTTATGTGTATGATCTAATTGTGGAAAATTATTTTGTTCCATTCGTTTCTGTTTTCGGTTTAGATTCAGCGCTTCCCAAAGGAGGCGGTGGAGGTGGAACTGCGGGCTTTGCCGCAGGCGCTTTTTCAACCGGCTGATTTAGGATTTTACCTATATCTTTTTCAGCCACAGGAGCTGCAACAGCGACTGCTGCATCGGCCTTATTTTCGCCTGACAATAAACCCTTATCCTTTAGTTTCTGTTCAAAACTTTTATCATCCTTAACAGCTCCGGCAGATATATCTATACCTATTCTTGATGTAATTTCCTGATCGACAAACACCCTCTTCCTACCATGTTTCATACGAGAGTATTGCTTAACGATTTCACGAATCTTAGGATTCATTTCGCTCGTATCATAAACAGTTTCAAGAGAGAAAGGCCTTGAAGTAGAACTCTCAATGTTCAACTTAATATAAGCTTTATAGTTCGCAATTCCGATAATATCTTGTTCGGTCAAAACCGGAGCGTACTCCTTCGCCAAATACTCCGCATCTTCCGCGCCAACCTTAAAAGACTGCAAAGTACCAACGTTACCAAACACCGCATCTCTAATCTGCGAGCTGGTTGAACCGCCTTTTGTAACAACAAGCTGGTTTATATATTGGTGAGCCATAATAAGATTCAAGTGATACTTTCTGGCCTCTGACAAGATTGAACAGAAGCTGTCCGTCGCGAAGTTCTGGAACTCATCCACGTAGAGATAGAAGTTAGCGCGCTGATCTTCCGGTATATCGACACGACTCATAGCAGCCATCTGTATTTTCGCTACCATAACAAGACCGAGAAGCTGAGTGTTAAGCGCACCCAAACGACCTTTTGAAAGATTCACAAGCAATATCTTGCGTTCATCCATACACTTCCTAAAATCAAAAGCCGACTTGGTCTGACCAATCGTATTTCTCATAATCGTGTTCGTAATAAACGGACCGAATTTAGCCGAGAAATACGGAATCATTTCCTGTCTCTCACGATCACCCGTATTTGCATACTCATGCTCCCAGAAAGACTTAACTATTGGATTGGTAACTTTGGAAACCTTATATTTCATGAACTCATCATCTGTAAATATTCTAGGTACATCTATAAGGGTCGCACCCTCATCTTTGTCTTCCATAAGAGTCAAACAGGCATTTCTGAAATAATGCTGAATTCTAGGACCGAATATTTCGTCACCGAATATTTTAATAAAAATTTCTGTCGCCTCACTCGAAGCCATATCCTGTTGATCCGGCGTATCAGCCTCGAGTAGGTTAAGACCCATCGGACGCTCCTGATCCGCAGGATTGAAATGAATTACATCTCTAACGCGCTCTTTCGGTATATAAGCAAGAGTTTCCTCGATCAAATCTCCATGAGGATCAATTACACATACGCCATCACCATTCTTAATGTCCTGACGAATCATCCAACTCAAAAACGCAGATTTACCTGTACCCGTTTGTCCTATTACATAATGATGTCTTTGCCTATCTTTCATCCTAAATCTTACTTCTCTCTTTGCTCCACGATAGACGTTATATCCGAGCAAAATACCTTCTCTCGGCAAATTAACAGGAGGAGGAAGAACTTTGTAAGCAAGCCATTTGATAATCGGTGCAACATTGTATCTGCTGTTCGGAAAGTGATACATGGATGCCAATTCTTCAGGCACTAAGGTTGAAGATTTTTCTCCAACTCGAAACATCCTATTCATAAAATTCCACTTAATCCACGGAGTATTTATAGGGTTAAAAGGCAAAATTCTTCTGCCTTGAAACCAGTTTGAATTCGCATCTTTGAACACGTTAAAAGCAACAAACATATTGCCGATAACCTGTTCAGCCCTCACAGGATTTGACGAACTGGCAAAAACTCTAACAACAGTATCAAATCCAACCTGACCTGATTTCTCACCAATCCTCTTTGCAGTTTCTTCCTCAGTTTGCAACATACGAACATAAGAAGAACCAGGAGAGCCGGGAGCTCCTGAACTTTGCCCTTCGGACTTTTTCGCCTGATCATAACCAAAAACGAGGGAAACAAAAACCGTATTCAGATGCCCAATGATAGGAATTTTGCTCAAAAATCCTTTCTTTTTATTACCTTTGAAATACTCGGTACCGAAAGTAAGCGCCTTCTTCTGCCATTTGGCACTCTTAGGCTTAATCACGATCTGAATAAGAGCTTTTTCATTCTCCTCCAGTTTAGACATCACATTCGTAAGATCATTAAGAGGATCGTTCTCAAGAGTTTTATATGTCTTTAAAGGGAACCAAAACTTATTGAATTGATGCATATAATAACCCAAAATCCTGTTCTTCTGTTTAGGATCTACATTATCAAGCGTGTAAGGCTTGTCAAAAATCTGAACATCGGCAGACGAATAAAAAGAAGTAATCTGTTTCTCAACTATATCAGAGTAATACTCATCGGTAACAACATAAAAAGACAACTCTTTCTTCTCAACAAAAAGCTCAAAAGAAACAATCGCATGATCAAACAACCAAACCCTAATTCTATTAGTTAGCGTCAATTCTCTTATTTCATGCAAGCCTCTGAATAACTGCTCCATATTGCCCATCTTCTCCTTGAAATCCTTCTCCGTAGCTTGTTCCTTATCCTTCTGCGAATCTTCTCTCGGAAGAGTAATCTTCATGTATTTAAGATGTTTTCTTCTATGAAGCGCATACCAGAAACGAAGCAGCTTCCAAAACAACTTCCATCCGATATAAAACCCAACCAAATACAATACGGCAGATACAGGATTTGCATAAATCCAATTCCAGATATTCGACATTTGCGCAGCCAAATCCATTTATTTTTTGTTTTTAAATCTAATAATTATAGCAGAAAAAGCCCTTCCGGTAAACGGATAGAGCTCATTCATAAGACAACCTTGTCTTGACTGGATTAGAATTTATTCTTCAAGTAGCCGGCAAGCTCCGCAATCTTAATCCTTTCCTGCTTCATCGTATCCCTATCCCTAACCGTAACAGAACCGTCATTAACAGATTCAAAATCAAAAGTCACACAATAAGGCGTACCAATTTCATCCTGACGTCTATATCTCTTACCGATAGAGCCTGAAACATCGAATTCAGTCGCAAACTCTTTCCTCAAATCATCATAAACTTTATACGCCTCATCTTTCAATTTATTCGACAAAGGCAAAACAGCAACCTTAACAGGAGCCAATTTTTTATCAAACTTCATAACAACCCTAACTTCACCTTCAACCTCCTCCTCCTTATACGCATCGAGCAATATGACCAAGAGAGTCCTCTCGACACCAAAAGACGGCTCAATAACATGCGGAATAAAAGGCTCCTCTCCTTCTTCGAAATAAGTTAATTTCTCCCCGCTAAACTCGCTATGCCTCTTGAGATCAAAATCCGTTCTGTAAGCCAAACCCATCAGCTCGCCCCACCCAAACGGAAACTTGTATTCGATATCCTTGGTTTTCTTGGAATAGTGCGATAACTCTTTCTTGTCATGATCCCTAAATCTTAAATTCTCTTTATCAATCCCCAAGCCCAAATAGAAATCCCAACAAGCCTTCTCCCAAGCATCAAAAACCTCTTCCCATCCCTTTTCACGAATAAAATACTCAATCTCCATCTGTTCAAACTCACGCGTTCTGAACGTAAAATTCCCAGGAGTAATTTCATTTCTGAAAGATTTGCCGATTTGACCTATACCGAAAGGCAACTTCTTTCTTGAAGTAGTTAATACATTTTTGAAATTGGTAAAAATCCCCTGCGCGGTCTCGGGCCTAAGATATACAAGCGCAGCTGTCTCTTCGATTACACCCTGATAAGTCTTGAACATCAGATTGAATTTTCGCGATTCGGTCCAATTGCACTTGCCGCATTTCGGACACGCTATTTTATTGCCGTTAATAATCGTCGTAAGATCTTCCAAATTAAGCTTAGCCGCCGCCTCGATTCCAAGTTTTTCCTCAATCAACTTATCTCCTCTAAATCTCTCCTTACAGCTCTTGCAATCCACAAGCGGATCCGAAAAATTCTCAATATGCCCACTCGCCTCCCAAACCCGTGGATTCATCAATATCGCCGCATCAAGACCTACCATATCATCTCGACCCTGCACAAAAGTCTTCCACCACATCTGTTTCAAATTATTCTTAAGCTCAACACCGTAAGGCGCATAATCCCAAGTATTCGCAAGCCCACCATAAATTTCGCTTCCGGGGAAAATAAAACCTCTCCTTTTGCAAAGAGAAATTACCTTATCCATTAGAGTCTGTTCAGCCATAGATTGTAGATTGTAAGTTGTAAAAAATTCGCAACAAATATACAGATTTCTATCCACTATGTCACTATGTCACTTCCCATACTTCCTCTACTCTCTACCATTATCGTCACCGGTCCATCATTCACAAGTTCAACATCCATCATCGCCCCAAAAACTCCTCTCTCAACCTTCACACCAAGTCCTGCAACAATCTCGCAAAACTCCTTATACAACTCATTTGCAATCACAGGCTCAGCCGCATCTGTAAAACCGGGACGATTCCCATGCCTTGTATCCGCATAAAGAGTAAATTGTGAAACTATCAAGCATTCGCCCTTAATATCTTTTAACGAAAGGTTAAATTTCCCATCGCTGTCTGAAAAAACCCTCATGTTCACAATCTTATTCGCAATATAAGGAATTTGCTGGGAGGAATCGCCTTTCCCAACTCCCAACAAGACCAAAAATCCTTGACCGCACTTGCCGACAATCTTGCCATCAACAGATACAGAAGCCTTCTTAACTCTCTGAATTAAAGCCTTCATAAAATTTTCTTAATTTTCACTCATGCCTTCTGCCTTTTATGCCTTCCCCGCTTCCTTCTGCTTATTTCTGAAATCCAAAACAGCATTTTGGAAAACTTTCAAGAAAGATTCTGCAGTTCTGTGGGTCATATTAACTCTCTGCATTATCTTAACAACCTTCTCCTGTCCACCGGGCATCAAATATCCGAAATCAAGAACAATTTCATTAGGAGAAACATTTACAGAAACTGCGTTAGAATAAATTCCTCCCTGAACATCTTCAGCAATTGAAACTCTGATTTTCTTTGGATCAACTTTTGCGTCAGCCATATTGATACAATTTAAGGATAAAAAACTACTTATATTTAAGCACATATCGAACGATATTGCTACTAAACAAAGCAACAGATTAGAATCCTCCGCCGGCAGAACTCACAGCTCTTTTTTCAAACAGGTCAACCACTCGGCAAGACAAAAAAACAGAAAGCGAAGCCATTTGTTCGCTAATTACACTTTTCCGCCCGCTAACTGCCCACACGCCGCATCAATATCTTGTCCGAGACTAACCCTGATAGTCGTAGGGACCCTATAAGTCTCAAGAATTTTTACAAAATCATCCATCTTTCTATTAAGAGATCTCTTGAACTTATTCCCATCAGTCAAATTATAAGGAATCAAATTCACATGACACAATTGGCCTTCAATCAAATTCCCTAATTGATGCGCAAGAGACAAATCATCATTCACACCGGCAATCATCACGTACTCATAAGAAACACGCCTATGCGTCTTATTCGTATACTTGGTAACCGCATCCATCAGTTCATCAAGACCGTATTTTTTCGCAACAGGCATCATGCTTTCACGCAATTCCTGATTCGGCGCATGAAGCGAAATCGCCAAATTAACCTGCAACCCGTCATCCATAAGCTTAAGAATCCCCGGAACAACACCGGAAGTCGATAACGTAATATTGCGAGCACCTATATTAAGACCACGAGCATCATTAAGAAACCTAACGGCACGCATAACATTATCATAATTGTTAAAAGGCTCCCCCATCCCCATAAAAACAACATTACTGATAGTTTCACCATAACTCCTAATATCGGAAGCGAAATAGAGTACCTGATCGGAAATTTCTTCATAAGTTAAATTTCTCTTGAAACCCATCTTTCCGGTCGCACAAAACGAACACCCCATCGCACATCCTACTTGAGACGAAACGCAAACAGTCCTCCTTCCGTCCTTAAACCTCATTAGGACAGCCTCGATTTTCTTGCCATCTTTTTTGCACCTGAATAAAACCTTGCGGACAGAACCGTCTACAGCAACCGAAGACTGTTTCTCCTCAATAGATAATATCGGCAAGTTTTCATTCAAATAATCTCTAAGGGTAACAGGCAAATTACTCATGTCTTTATAATCGGCAACACCTCTTTGACAAACATCATGAAGAAGCTGATTTGCTCGAAAAGACGGATGCCCCTGCGCCTCAAAAATCGCCTTCAATTCAGAAAAATCTTTCATATTCGCAAATTTACTGTCACAAATTTATAACAGATAAATTATTTTTTCAATCCGTTATTTCTTGACTGTCAAAAATTCGTGACAGATTTTGGCTTACCGCACTTGCAAAACACACTTTATAAGCAAAAAATGGTCAACCTACCATAAAACACCAAATAACCACTCTACACATGCTTAACGTTTTAATTATTACTAAAACGCCGAGAGCAACAGGAGATGTCAAACAAGCTCTAAGAAACGTAAACATCAATTCGTTCATGAGCCATCCGGAAGATTTTGAAAAAATCTGGCTCACTCAATTCCATTTGGTTTATATCGAACCACCGATGGATGAATTCGAATACGAACAATGTATAAAAAAAGTAAGAGGGTCAAACTGGCAAATACCAATTCTACTGCACCACAAGCCTGAAAAAACAATTCACAACTCATGCATTCTTCCGCAATCAACAAAACCAAAAGAACTCGCCCTTCTAATGAGATCGATCGCACGACCAAAAACCATAACTCCAAAAATAAGAATCAAATATAAAGATCTGGTATTGGACATCGATAAAAGAACTGTAAAACGAGGCGAAAAAACACTGGAACTGCGCAATAAAGAATTCTGCATGCTCGAACTGCTCATGGAAAAAAAAGGCCGCACAGTCACCAAACGAGAATTGACGGAAATATTATGGGATAGCCAAACAACATTGCTCAGCAACACTCTCGAATCCCACATGTCGAAATTGCGTAAAAAAATCGACCGAGAATTCAAAAGAAAACTAATTCATACAGTGCCATTTGTCGGATATAGATTGGAGTGAGAAACACAGAATCTGACATTTCTAGCTCTGCAACTCTATTTTCTGTAATTCTGCAATTCTATTCCACAACAATTCGACCATTTACGCTTGTGAACTAGACTCCACTATTCCAATGGCACAAGCTCTTTACTAATTAAAAACATGATGCTAAAGTGCGAATACCCTTTGATCATTTAACATAAAATACAAAAATATGACCACACCAAATTTCACAGTAAGCACTACTGCAACGGCAAACGATATAAAGCTTAAGGATCTTGTTGAAAATCTCCTTATCGTATTGAACGAAAAAGAGAAAGATATTATCGAAAAAAGATTCGCGCTTCACAATCAGCCGAAACAAACTCTCGAACAAATCGGCAAGAAATTTTCTGTAACACGCGAACGCATCAGACAAATAGAAAAAAATGCACTTAAGAAGCTCACGCGAAACGCGCAAAACACAAATCTTAAGATTTTGAACGCATATGCAAAAGAAATTATAAAGAAAAATGCCGGAATAATGACGGAAGAATCAATCACCGCAGCAGTAATAAACACTCTTCCAAACATTTCCACAACAGAGATAAACGAGCTTAAACTTGCTCTTGCTTTGGATGCAGACTTAGACAAGATTCCAAACACAATCAATTACGAACCAAATTGGAGACTCAAAACAATTCCATTCCAATTAATAAAAGAGATTACTCAGGTTGGCATCAAGGTTCTAAATGAAAACAATGACATCATGGAACCAATTGGCTTGGCAACAAAAGTCCTAGAGAAGCTTTCTCAAAAGACAGATCCGGAACTTATCACGAACACGCTAAGAATCGACAAAAGAATAAAATTCACCGAGAACAATTCAATAGGACTAAAAACATGGAGGCACATCAACCCAAGAACACTCCGTGATAAAATAAATTTCATTCTTGCAAAAGAAAACAAACCTTTGCATTTCGTGGAAATTTCAAACCTTATTACTGAATATCAATTCGACAATAAGACCGTAAACACACAAGCTGTTCACAACGAACTTATCAGAAACAAAGATTTCGTCTTAATCGGCCGAGGAATTTACGCATTATCGAAATGGGGATATTCGGAAGGAACAGTATCGGAAATTATCGAGAAGATATTGGCAGGAGGCCGCGTACTTACTCGTGAAGAGATAATCAGCGAAGTGCTCAAACAAAGACAAGTTAAAACTATCACAATCTACTTGAACCTCAAGAACAAACCTTACTTCAAAAAAGTCGGAAAAGATTCATACACTCTGGTAAAATAACATCTACAATTCCTTAGCTCTTTCATAGGCCGCGCAAGCGGCCTTTTTTATAACTTCTTTAAACTTACCATCATCGAGAACTTTCAAAGCCGCTTCGGTGGTCCCACCTTTTGAAGCAACTTTTTTTATCATCTCGTTATAATCGTCGCCATTCGCAGCCTGCAATGCTCCATAAACAAGCTGATTCAAAACCCTTCGTGAAGTTTCCGCATCAAATCCAAACTCATTGGCGCACTCATTAAGAGCCTGCAAAAAAGCATACAAATAAGCCGGCCCAGAACCGCTTAGAGCTGTCATTTTATCTATTTCATCATCACTCAAAACTTCAATCGCAATACCGAATTTTTCAAGTAAATTTTCAACAAAAATCTTGTCTTCCTCACTCACGCGACCACACACAAAAGAACTCACACTTTTCCCAACTTTGGCACCAAGATTTGGCATCACACGAACAGATCTCTTCGGCAAATCGGCCAACTTAACACCCGCCATAATCGAAACCACCAATTTATCCTTAAAATCAACTTTCATCTCACGAAAAGTCTGCGGTTTAACGGCAAGCAAAATACAATCAGCCTCTCTTACAAGAGCTTCAACGGAATCTACAACTCTTATCCCAAGCGCTTCAACTTTTTCATAATTCGTATCATAACCAATCAACTCTTCACCATGAAGAAATCCCGCAATCGCACCACCCATAACTCCACAACCTATAATTCCAATTTTCATATTATCTTATTAAATAATCAGAAGAAACTTGCCACTTGTAAGTCGTCAATTCGCGTATTCCCATCGGCCCTCTGGCATGCAACTTCTGCGTGCTTATTCCGATTTCCGCACCCAGTCCGAACATACCGCCGTCGGTAAAACGCGTTGAAGTATTCACGTAAACAACCGCTGCATCAACTCTCTCGGAAAACTCTCTCGCATGAGACTTATTTGAAGTCAAAATCGCCTCCGAATGCTTGGAAGAATATTTGGAAATATGATCTATTGCCTCATCGATATTACGAACTATTTTTACAGACATTTTTAAAGATAGGAACTCCTTGCCATATTCGTTACAAACTTCAACTCCGACTTCCTTCAGTTTTGGCAATAATTCTTTTAAAAATCTATCTGCAACCTTCTTATGAACCAATAAGGTATCAAGCGCATTGCAAACCGATGGACGTGAAACTTTTGCATTAAAAACGACAGAAGCGGCTTTCTTAATATCAACCTCGTTATCAACATAAGTATGCACAACTCCAGCACCGGTTTCTATCACTGGGATTCTGGAGTTTTCACGCACCATATCTATAAGACCTCTGCCACCTCGCGGAATAACAACATCAATATATTTATTCGCCTTAAGCATCTCTTTAACAATCGCACGATCCGTTCCAAGAAGCACAACACAATCACGTGGCAAACCGGCGTCTACAAGCGCGGAAACGATAATCGAAACAAGAACCTTATTTGTTTGATAAGCTTCGCTACCACCTCTTAAAACGGCACAATTACCAGATTTAACACATAGAGCCGCGACATCCACAGTAACATTCGGCCTAGATTCATAGATCACACCAACAACACCAAAAGGAACAGAAACTTTTTTCAAATGCAGACCATTCACTTCACGTTTATCAAGCACACGACCAAGAGGATCTTCCATCTCAACAATCTCTTTCAGACTATCCGCCATAGCAAAAATTCTAACTTCATCAAGCATCAAACGATCTCTCATAAGATCATCCGCACACATTTTCGCGATATCTTTTTTATTCGCATTTATGATTTTATTCGCATTTTTCTTGAGATTTTTCGCCAAAACTCGCAAGAACTTATTGCGCTTTGCAACAGATTCGTTCGCAAGTTCCCTCCCCGCCTCTACAACTTTTTGTAACATTTTTTCCATAACTTACGACTTACGATCTACAACATAACAACATTGTCCGCATGAATCACCTCTTTTTTATTTCTCTTATCTTCCAATTTCAAAGCTTCGCTCAATTCATCAGAAGAATAATTCACAATCCCAACCGCTAAATTTTCTCCACGTTCATTATACACATCGACCGTATCGCGTTTCTCAAACTCGCCTTCAAGACCTTTAACACCAACCAAAAGCAAACTCTTTTTACTCAAAAGAGCTTCCGCGGCACCATCATCAACAACAATTCGCGAAAACGAAAGCGCACCTGCAGTAAGCCATCTTTGGAACCCCTTAAGACCTTGTTCTTGGGCAAAAAACTTCGTCCCTTCAAACGCTCGATCCATCACCGTATCAACCAAATTCTTTTTCTTCTTTCCATTTATAACAAAAGTCTCAATTCCGGCTTTCGTCGCCAACTTGGCCGAATTTATTTTACTCACCATACCACCAAGCCCATTTGAACTAACTGATTTACCACACATCTCATAAGTTGCTTCTGTTATAATATCAACCTCCTTTATAACTTTGGCATCTTTATTAAGAGTAGGATCGCAATCGCACAAGCCATGTATTGAAGAGCAAATCACAAGCTTCTTCGCTCCCAACATTACTGCAAGAAGAGTCGCAAGTTCATCATTATCACCAAACCGCAACTCTTTATCGGCAATCACATCATTTTCATTAACAATTGGCACAATACCGCTACTAAGAAGCTCGGACATGACATTTCTAACAGATAAAAACCTCTTTCTGTCCGAAAAATTTTCCCTTTCAAGCAAAATCTGCGCCACCTTAACGCCCTCATTGCCAAAAAACTCAGAATAATAATGCATAAGCCTAGCCTGTCCGATTGAGGCAAGAACTTGTTTTTGTAAAATCTTATCTTTTATAAGCGCCCCATCAAAAACCTCACGACCGGACCCAACAGCACCTGAGCTCACAAGCACAATATGCCATCCTTCACGCCTGAGAAGAGCGATTTCACTTGAAAGCATTCTTAAAACATTTAAATCAAGTTCATTATCGGAATCCAGCAAAACTTGAGTACCAACCTTAACAACCAGTATACCTTTTGAGCGGTTTTGTGATAAGTATTCAAAAAAATCTTCTTTCAGAATCTTAAAAGATTTACCGACTTTTCGAGCCGGAATCTTGCCCGACCTAACATACAAATAGACAGTTCTAACCTGCACACCAAGCATTTTCGCAACATCTTCCGTACTGAAAAATTCAAAATCAGACATGTGAGTGAATTAAGTGCTCGCCTACATGATAGTGATAAATAGTGACAAAAGCAACTTTTTAGATTTTCATTCCTGCAAAAAGTTGCCTAACTGTATGCAGCAACCCTTCATATTCCTCTTGCCACAAATGCTCTTTTCCATTCTCTATCACAACCTCTCCACCCAAAATCTCTTGGTATTTATAAGCATGTTCGAGCGGAACATAAGGATCGTTATCTGAAGCAAAAATTTTCACAACTCCAACCTTCTCAACGACATTCGCCCCAACAACTCCCTTCTTAAAAAACGGCCTCAAAGTCGGCCATCCCAAATCTGTAAATGGAGCTGCAACCAGAAACGCAGCCTTAAACTTCTCCCCTTTCCATCCACTCAAAACTCTCGGAATAAGAGCACCTCCAAGGCTATGCCCTATCAAAACGGTTTCCGAAGGATCCACTTTTTGCAAAACCGCCTCCAATGCAGAAGCCCACTTATCAAACATCGGCACCTCATCTTGCCCGAAATTTGGCACAAAAACTTTCAATCCATCATGCTTCAATTCATTCTCAAGCCACGGGAACCAATGCGAACTCGGCTCGCAGCCGTAACAATGCGCTATAACAACATTTTTTATTTTTGCCATTTCTGAATTTTATTGAAATCTCTATCCGGATCCCCATCCATCTGATCGCTATATCCAAAAACCATCCCAAACATTAACTCCTGCGACTCCTTCATCCCAACTCGAATCAACTCCTCACGCGAAGCATGACGCGCGTAACCGATAATACAACTCGCAATCCCCTGCTCGCGTGCATATAAACACATATTTTCAGCCGCCATTCCGCAATCTATCGGTCCATACTCAAGATTCGCTTTATCGACAACCACCATCACAACACAAGGCGCCCCATAAAAAACCGTATCCTCCTTCAACTCAAGCCTTTTCTTCACCCTATCAACACGCTCCTGCGAACCAAAATAGGAAATAGCATCGGAAGCGGACAATTTATCTCCAAGGTATCCCTGAACAGACATACTTAATCTGTTTATAGCATCTCTATTTGTAATAACGATAAAATTCCACGGCTGATGATTGTGAGCCGACGGCGCCAACATTCCTGCATGCAAAATCGCCTTTATCTGATCCTCAGTCAAAGGGTCCGGCTTATAAGAACGAACCGATCTGCGGGAGCGAATGATATCGATGATAGCCATAAAAAAAGGTTGCATTAAAACACAATCTTAATAACCCTTATAACACAATATTGTCAAAACCAAATTGCATTAAATATTACGCCTACCTTCACTTGTTCTACCACATGACCTACTCACAGCAACTCTCGGTTCAGATAAAGGAACACGTCTTTCACGTACAGACTGAACTACTGGTTCTCGAACCTCGACATCTATTGCATTAGCAGGACTAACTACAGCAGGTTCAACTGCCCTAGTAGTAGCAACTTCTGCGACGGAAGAAGGGAACCTTTGCACCGGCCTTGACCCAATTTGCCCAGAAACATCGGATGCAGCTTTTCTCGTTGCCAAAACCTGTTTTAACAAATCCAACACTTCTGATCCAAATTCTTGCGACCAACCACCTTGATCAAGGAATTCACTAAGTCTGATAACTTCAGTACTTGTTAAAAGCCTTACTCTTGCAGAAACTTCTCTTTCCTGTGGACGTCCTTTTCGCAACGCATCCAGCAAAGACGTTCTATGTTCATCTGTTAACGCAGCACGAATACCTGTCCTCGGTCTATCTAAGCGGTTTGTCATAACATTGTTTGTTAATTTTAAGCGTGGATATCAACCTAACTTGACAGATTTATTTTGTCAATATAGACTCGATTTCTTTTAATAAGATAGGAAAAAATGGCTTTACGTTTTGATGGATCAAATGACGGAAGACCGGAAGACAAACTTGATGATGAAGAACTTCATAATTGGCCACTTATACCATCTTCTGTCCCCGGAAAACGCCTTAATCCTTTTGAATTGTTGATGAGAACAGGTGTCGTTGAAGATATTATCACATATATTCGATCTCAAGTTGATAGATTAGGCAAAGAATTAGATGTAGATCCGGATTGCGCAGACCCTGAAAAAAGCGTCCCGTTTAGATTTTTGGTCGATGTTATGCTTCCAAACGCACAAACTCCTCGTCAAATGGAAACTACTGCATACGGTTATTTAACATACTGCATGAGAGAATGCTTGAAAGGAGAGCGCAGACACTCTGTTTTAGATAGACTGAGAGAAACAGATTATTATGATAGAGTACATGTCATTGATATGTCGTGTTTCTGGCCTAAGAAAAAGAGAATTTTGGAGGAAAAATTCGGACCACAAAAATGGAAATCTTTAACCGAACATTCTCGACATCCTATAGTAGAAACCGTTAGCCACGGTTTTTCAGAAGATTCCATTAATAGATACGGCGGAGAACCTTTTTACGACGGTCTGTACTTCTTATTGGCGGATCCGACTGCAATTCATCACGATGGTATGCCGGAAGATGACAATTTAGTTGAACGAAAAACACCACAATCCAAACGAATGACAGGTGAAAAACTTGCAAGATTCCTACAATTACCGGGATTAGATGAATTCGTTCGCGCAGATTGGTGTATGGCAGGACCTGCTATCGGTTCAAGTCTCGCTATCATTGCCGAATATTTTTGTGAAAATGACAGTGCAATTCACGTTAATTCCATAGATACAAAAATGGTTGAGAAATGGATTAGAGAGAAATTTGAAAGATATTCACCACGCTTGGAAGTTGCATATTATGTCTGGGCTAGATTCCAACAGACTGAATTTGAAAGTACAGCTACATTCATTGAAGATTACATATGTAAATGGTTAGCCGATCACGAACCATGGGTTTTCGAAGTGGCAGGATCCACCGGAGGAGTTGTTGCAGCGAAACCCGGACATACTTTTAAAATGTTTGTCGATGCAATACAACATTTCAAGGAAGGAGATCCAGATGCACCTCAGTACCAAAGATTACTCCAGATAATTCCGGGACGTGAAATTGTTCAGATTTTTACTAAAAGTAAAACCGCAGAATACAGGGAAGCCGCAGACTACTATTTGAAAAACACAACAATTCATCCATTACATTTTTGTCGAGATTACAATCAAGAAGGTTTCCGCCAAGATGCAGATGGCTGGATGATCTCTCTTTTTAACGATAGAGGATTTGAATTAAACGGATGGACTGCCAATGAAGGATTCGAGTTGCTGGATCCGCTTGCGATTAGAGGACTGAGCAGTTCTTGGCGAGCTTGGGGCCTTAACTGCTTGAAAGATAGAATACTTAAACAAATAGACAAACTTCCAATCGACGCACTTTTCCTGTTTAGAAACAAAGTTATTTCACAAATAAGAGACCCCAGAGTCCGTAAAGGGCTAGAAGAATTTATTCAACCTCTTATCGACAAAGCTTACATTGCTTCTGTCGCCGCTGTTACGTCTAGAGAAACTCTTATTGAAATTGCAAGAGGAAAAGATTTTGATGCTGGAGTTTTAATACCTGAAGTCGGTAACTTACCTCCGGAAATGCGCAGAGCTCCTAACAGAAGAGAATTAGCTGATATGGCAGAAGAGGCTCTCATCGTTAAGGAATTCAAAGGTGTTAGAGGTGAAGATGCAATTATTAAATTCTTATTGGCACATCGCCACAGTATGCGTGTTGCGGATTTAATATCACCTTTCCCAGATGCCCCTAATTTAGAAATTAAAAAAAGATTCGCAGAATCACCAAATTTATTGCTGTTTTTAGCTATGTCTACCATTATGATGTACCTCGGTTATTCCTATGACGAGATATTATTAAAAATCACACAACTAGCTGAACAGTCGGCAAGTGAAGAAAGAGATGAATGTGTTACTGTTGGCTTAGAATGGGAACAGGTTGCAGGACAAAAAGAAAGGCCGATATTAACTGATAATTTCAGCGAATTATTTAATGTTCTGCCTCAAGGCAATGATATCAGTTGCAATGAAATTTTAACTCATCCTTCAACTGGCATTACAGCCCAAAAAGCACTTATAGATCTAATTACAAATCCACGACATGGATATTTACAAGCAGGTGAAATGTGGAATCAACAAGCAGGTGTAGGACAGCCATTATCTTCTCTTCATGTAAATATGGGGATTCAAGACGATATTAGACTTCCCACTACGCAAATCAGAGGATATACAGCCCCTCTCATGCGCATTGCTAACATGATTCACGGCGGTTCATATACCGACAGCGGAAATGAAGGCTTTCTAGGAGGTGGACGCGTACGCGAATGGGCACACCATTCATTCCTTGATACAATAGGAGATAAACGTGGTGATATTAAACTTGAATGTAGGACTACCGCCCTAGAACCAAACGGTAGTCATAATGATGAGATAGAACAATTATTGTTGATAGCTTCAGCCTGTATGCAATATGCCAAAGATGCCAACGGTATTGGAACTACAACTAGAGGAAAGGTTATGGCACAAATCTTTGACGAATTTTCTCGCGAAGTAGAACTACTACGTTTAACCGTAAATCCAACCGTTGAAGCACGCAGATTAATTGCTACTTATGCTGGTAAAGTTAAGGAAGAGTTAGGTTTATAAGAAAAACCGTCCGTTCGACTCCGTCTCGATACACAATGGTAACACGCATGTTTCTACTTATTTTTCCGTTCTTTTTCGAATTTTTGCAGTGATGGAAGCGGAATTACAAATCCAATTCCTCATATTTTCCTTTTTGCAAGTCATCCAAGATAATATCTAGATTTTTGTCGAGAGCTTTTACAAAGTTTGGATTTTGCACAGTCATGTTTGCGCCAATCTTCTTATCCTGTTTCTGTCTTATCATTACCAACACCGACTTCCCGCTATTTAGTTTAAGTAAAAATATTACTCTTCCAGCTCCGGAAGAACTTGTTAAGTAAACCTTTTTCAAACATGTGCTGGGAATTTTATTTGAACTTTTTACAGTATCGCCTAACCCTTCCAAAGATTTTTTTGCCGCAGTTTTAATAATGTCCAGATCAAAAATGCTTTTCGCGGGCTCAAATTCGACTTTCTTAATTGATGCGGTAATTATAAGTTTCATTTCAAGATAATAATTCCCCTATTTTATCCATTTTCGACTGAAGATCGGATGTAACAATTACATTCTGAGGCTCCCCTATTACAATTTTCGGAGATTCGATGAAATTAATAAGAGCGCTTTTTATAATAAAAGTAAGAGGCACTCCAAGTTTATCGGCTTGATCAGAAGCTTTCATTTTGAGGGCTTCGTCTATACGAATGGTTAAAGTTGTCATTTCGGTTATAGTTAGGTATGTTCGATTACATCAAAATTATAACGCACTAACGGCGTTAGTGCAAGAGGTTTTTATCCTGTATTTTACCGAAAGAATATTTCATAAACAAAGGCTTGATGCTATTTTGCGTGTTTTCACCCTCAAGACTTCTATCTTTGGTACCTTTACACCCTTCAATTTTAGATAAATTATATTGTATTTTTTGCTTTCGGCAATGAAAATTTCGCAATTTTAAATCTCATTGTTTGTTGTTTTTTTACGGCTTAAGTTTAACAAAAAAAGAGTTTATTTGTCGTATTCATTCGCCTTTTCCCACGCAAGTTCAAACAAACTTCTCAATACTTGCGCCATATCTTTGTTGTAAATTTTTGTACCTGTTGGCTGTTCGCCATGTGATGTAAAGAGCGCAATCATGTCTCCGATAATATTCAATTCGCAATGTGCAGGAAATTTTTTATTCGGAACAAGTTTTGTTTTTCTTAATTCAGCCTTATCTCTCTTTTTATATTCTCTCGCTGGCTTCGTATCAGGCTGAATACTTCTAACATTCATCCCTATCGATGCTCTCTTTTTGGTATAAGCTTTCCATTCGTCCCAAAGATTATCCGTATGATATTTGTTTAGACCGAAACACAATTGCTCTTTTGGTCCTTCTTCAAGCGTTT
>MFXH01000017.1 GCA_001788795.1 Candidatus Peregrinibacteria bacterium RIFOXYA2_FULL_41_18
TGAAAGCGATTTCGAGACAGAAGAAAAGATAAAAGCCGTCCTAACCGAAGTAATACAGAAAAATAACCTCAAAAACGGACAAGTCCTGTGGCCGATAAGAGTCGCATTAACAGGAGAACAATATTCACCGGGAACATTTGAAGTAATAATTGGTCTCGGCAAAGAAATTTCACTAAAAAGAATCCGCGAATATCTGGACAAGTTGCGATAAACATGGGATAATTAACTTAGGATAAGAAATATCTTAACCAAAAAAATATGACAACAACACAAGGGACGGAAGAATTAGAAGCTGCGAACAACAACGAGCATTATGCCGCAAACAACAATGAGCACTACGATGAAGCGGAATCAGCAGAAGAAACAAATGTTGATATTGAAGTCGACGCAAAAGATCTAGAAAAAGTAAACAAAGAAAAGCTTGAAAAAGCGACAAAAGTTGCAGGAGAAATTGATGCAGCGATGAAAAAAGCCGGAGATAACATGACAACTAAAGATGTTAATTTTCTCGCAGAGAAATTGGCAGAATTCGTAGTAAACATAAGAGAATCGATGATCTTCTGGCCAGTAGCAACAATGTGGAAAATGACACCGAATTTTCTTAAAAAAGCCGGCGCAGGAAAAGGAATTATAGGCTGGACTTTGAACAAAACTCCGGGTGCACCACAAATGTTAACGGATATGACAAAAGGTATGCTGGAAGTTGGCCTACTCGATAGTCCGGATGGAGTAAACCCAGCAGATTTCGCAAAAAATGCAACATTGATGGTAAAAGTTCTTAAATGGGCAATCCCTATAGTGGGAATTTTCCAACCGGAAGTATTGGCGATTCAACCGTTCATGCCTGCATTAGAGAAACTGGTAACGGCAAAAGGCGAGCTTTTCGACCAAGTTAGGGAACGCGTAAAAGAAAAAACTGAACCTGTTGAAGCTGAGCAAGAACTTGCTCGCCATGAAACTGCCGGAGTAGCAACACCTGCAGAAATTGAAATCAAGAAAGCCGCTTAACGATACCTTGTCCGCAAAAAACGAAAGTGCTATAAATTAAGCATGCTTTTTCATGAATTAAAATCATTGTTCGCGCAAATCAAAAGAGACATTCGTTGCCCAAAATGCAAATGCGGATATGCAGATAACGGCATCAAGCTTTTAATTGCTTTTAACGATGAATGTTATATGCAAATGACATGCGCTAGTTGCAATACTCAAGCATATGTTTCAGCAATAATTAATAGATATAAAGAGCAACGCAGTCATCAAGACTTAAAAATACGAAACATGGGTGCGAAAATCGGACCTATAACAGTGAATGAAGTTATCGATGTACACAATTTCTTACAAACTTTTGACGGAAATTTTAAAAGCCTTTTTTCATGAAAACAAAAATTATAATTGCAGCATCAATTCTAACTATAATTGGATTGTCCGGCTGCAAAGCCGAGGACGGTCTGGTTAATTTATTCAACGCTATAACGAAAGAAAGCACAGAAGCTTACGAAAACGTAAAAACCGAAGTGGAAACAAAAACATCTGCCGTAGAAGATAAAATAAATAAGATAAATGAAGCGGCTGAAGATATAGGTGAAGCGACAAATGCAATCGGCGAAGCGATCGACAGCGTCCAAGCGATTAACGGCGACGAAACACAAGAAACCGGAACTGGTACTGACGCCTCTGCCGAATAACCTCCCATTCTGCCATCTGCCACTTGCAGTCTATCTGCTGTCTGTGTCTTGTGCCTTACGTCTTGCTCCTTACCCCCTCTCCCACATCAAAGCCTCTTTTCACAATCACACCTCTTCAGATCCTCACGATCCGATCAGATATTCTGATAAGGAGTTAATTGACCATGCACACAAGAAAGGGTTCGAGATTCTTGCAATAACATGTCACAATAAATGGATGGGTTCGCAAGACTTGATAAAATATGCAAAAACCAAAGGGATAATACTTATCCCCGGAATAGAGATTTCAATAAAAAATCGCCATGTTGTAATTCTGAACGCAACTTCCGAATCAGAAAAAATTCGTAATTTTGACGATTTAAGAAAATACAAAAAAACGCACAAGGAATGTTTCATCATAAGCGCACATCCGTATTTCCCAGGTCTGAACATGATAAAAGACCTGATCTCAAAAAACACAGATTGCTTCGATGGAATAGAATTTTCATGGTGGTACTCCCCTCTCATAGATTTCAACAAAAAAGGACTACGTCTTGCTCAAGAGAAAAAACTACCTTTCATTGGCACGTCAGACACCCACAGGCTGAAAACATTCGGAATAACATATTGCGATTTGGAAATAAAAGAACATTCAATCGAAAACATATTTGAAGCATTGAGAAACAACAGATTCAAAAACATATCAATCCCTCTAAAAACTTGGCAGCTCTTGGCAATGCCTTTCATTAGCGCAAGAGATAATCTTTGGTTTGCAAAAGAATCACTCAAACGCCTGATCGGGAAATAAGCCATTTTCTCTGTAATTCGGCTTTTCGTTTTGTGTTTTCTATGTTATAATAATTAGATTTAAATCTAATAAAAACATAAACATGACTCGAAAACTAATCACGTCGGTAGTCCTCTCATGGCTTGTGATAGCATCTATCACCCCATCGGTATATCTTGAAAACATACCATTGGCAAAAGCCGCCGACTTAACAGTCGACACTACCGCAGACGTTAACGATGCTGGAGATTGCGCAACGATAACAGCAGTCAACCTACCAGGAGGTGGAGGCGCTATTTCATTAAGAGAAGCTATATGCGTAGCCAACAACACTGTTGGATCTGACACGATACTTTTCGGCGCAGGCATAAACGGAGGGACTATAACTCTGGGGTCCGCACTTCCGACAATAAGCGATACGATAATAATAGATGGAGGTGGTGATACGTTGATAGATGGAAATGGACAAGGAGGTATGTTTTTGAATGCAAATAGTAGCACGATAAAAGGTCTGCAATTATTTAATTTCTCGGGAGCGACTGTAATCTTAGACATAGGAGGCAACAGCAACACGATAGGAGGAACGGGAGCAGCTGAAAAAAACTATTTCTATGGGAACGCACAAAAACATATCACCATAAACGGATCTTCAAATATAATTATCGGAAATCATATCGGAGTAAAACCGGATAATTCATCAGTTGGAGCAACCCAATTCGGAATTAGAATAAATGGCACAAACAACATCGTAGGAGGAGCAACGCCTGGAGAAAGAAATATAATATCGGATAACGATTCCGCGGAAATTTCAATCGGAGGAACGGCAAGCGGAACAATAATAAAAGGAAATTACATCGGTACTACTCCTGACGGATCAGCCGGATTGGGAACCAGTCAAGTAGGTATCGAAATAATTGGAGCAAGCAATGTAACGATAGGAGGTTCTAATGCAGGAGAAGGCAACTTAATAAGCGGACATTCCGGATATGCAATATCCCAAGATAATGCATCAAATGGAGTATATATATATGGAAACTACATAGGTACAAACGCAGCAGGTACTGTTGCGATTGCAAACTCAAGAGGAATAAAAACAAATGGAGGAAACACAAACATAGTTATAGGCGGAAACACCGCAGGTCATAGGAACGTAATATCGGGGAATACAAACACAGCAATTGAAATCCTTGGAGGATCCGGAGTTACTGTAAAAGGCAATTACATAGGTATAAAAGCTGACGCAAGCGCAGCTTTGCAAAATGGAAAAGGCATAGTAATCGGCAATGGAGCATTAAATACAATGATCGGAGGAACAAATGTCGGAGATGGAAATGTAATTTCAGGAAATAATGGAACTGGTTTAGAGATACAAAGCTCTACAACAGTCAAAGGAAACAAAATCGGAACAGATCCGAACGGAACACTGGACATGGGAAATAACGGATCTGGGATACTGGTATCAAGCAACGGCGCAGTAACAATAGGAGATCCTGCAACTAACGGACTCAATATAATATCCGGAAATGCAACAGATGGAATCACTATAAATGGCGGCGCAAACAGCTACGCCATAACAATATCAGGCAACTACATAGGTACAAATGCCGAAGGAACGACTGCCATCGCAAATAATGGAGCAGGTGTAAAAGTACAGTTCGCTCCAAACGGAGTAACAGTAAATGTCGGCAATTTAGGATCGGCAACTATGACAAACCTGATCTCTGGTAACGGCGCGGATGGCGTTAATATAATTAACGGCCTGACCAGGGTTTTCAGTTCTTATATCGGAACAAACGCGGCTGGGACAGGAGCTGTTGCCAACATGGGAGTTGGCGTAAACATCAACGCTACAAACGCAATTATAGGTAATAACAGCCTATCAACAGGCTTTAACGTAATTTCGGGAAACAACGCTCGGGGTATCTACGTAGGCAACAATGGCAAATCAGCAATCATTTCAGGAAACTATATAGGAACATCTTTCGATGGAACTGCATCCATACCAAATCCTGATGGGATATTCGTGGAAAACAATCCAGAGTTAGTAACTATAGGGCAATCTTCAAGCGCAACAATGACAAATGTAATTTCAGGCAACGGCGGAACTGGAATTAAAGTAGTGGGCTCAGAAGACATATTAATATTCTCATCGGCAATAGGAACAAACGCTGCTGGAACCGGAGCAGTCTCAAACGGAACATTCGGGATATCGGCGGATAATAGCGGATTCACTATCGGAAACAATGATTTAACAGGAGGATTCAATATAATATCAGGCAACTCGGGGACAGGAATAGTTATATCAAGTCCAAACGGAAGCGGAAAAATCAGCGGAAACATTATTGGATTAGACATAACAGGATCTGCAAAAATAGCTAATGGATGGGCAGGAATTTATATAAAAAATGCATCCACATCAGGACTTACAATCGGCGACAGCGTATCGGCAACCGCAACAAATGTAATCTCTGGTAATAATGAACATGGTATAGCAATCGAGGGAACGGATAATATAAAAGTTTACTCCTCAATAATAGGTGCTGACAAAAACCAAACAGCCTCAACAACAATAGGCAATGCGTCAGCCGGCATAAGAATAAACAACTCTAACGCAGTGATTATAGGAAATACTCAAGGAGCGGGATGGAATGTAATATCAAACAATAACGGTCCGGGAATACGAGTCGGAGGAAATAATGTCACAATACAAGGAAATTTCATTTCAACAGACAGAACAAAAACACATGACTTGGGTAACGTCGGCGAAGGAATAGCAATAGATGGCGGGAAAAGCGGAACCATAATAGGAGGAACAACCGCAGGACTTGGGAATATAATAAGATATAGTGACTCTTTCGGAATCCTCGCGAGTAACGGAGCTGTGGATTTGATAAGAGGCAACTTGATATTTCAAAACGGAACTCCAGGCAAACCTATAAAAATAACAACACCGGGGGCTTGGACCTCAGGCAGTTTAACATTCTCCACAGCAACAACAAGTAAGGCGGCCGGCTCTGTAGTCGGATTTCCAGCCGGAACAACTATAGATCTTTATAGCGGAACAGATGCCGTGAATCCCGCACTTATGAAATATGAAGGAAGTACGGTTACCGGAGCAGATGGCACTTTTCAAGTAAACGCAGATTTCTCAGCGGTAGCGGGAGAATACTTCTACGCAACAATTGTTGATACGGTAGCTAAGAAAACATCGGAAGCAAGTGCTCCATCCGCAGCCATCGTACAAGACTCAACAGCCCCTGTATTCACAGTAACAAGCTCAACAACCCCAACAAACAATTCCGCCTATACATTCACGGGAACAAAAGAATCATTCGCTTCCATAGAAAATGACGGAACGGTCTGGACGGACAAAACAGATGGAACAACGTCATGGACAAGAGCTCTGACACTTTCTGAAGGAGCAAATGTATTCAATTTGTGCTCGGAAGATTTCAGCGCAAATCGATCCGGAACGGGAACATACACAATAACCCTAGATACAGGTACTCCATCGGCTCCGACTCTCTCTTATTCATCACAGGTATCATCTGCAACAACATCTATAACAGTGACAGGAGAAGTTGGCACGAAAATATTCGTAAACGGAGTTTATTCCGGAGTAACTATTGGCGCTGGGGGAACCGAAAGTGTAACCGTATCATTAACTTCAGGTGCAAATGCATTCTCAATAACTTTAAAAGATTCTGCATCAAACACTTCATCATCAACAAATGCATCAATAACTGGAGGTGATCCTATAACGTACGGAGGAGGTGGAAGTGGTGGAGGCGGAAGCAGTGGCGACAGCGTATCGACAACAACCGATAGCGGAGAAACAACTGATACAAATACTGAAACTCCTACAGAAGAAGAAGCTGGAACAGACGAACTAGCGGGCGAAGATGAAGCAGGAGTTGAAAATTTTGAAGAATTACCGGAAACAGAAACTGAAACAACCGAGACAACTACCGAACAAGTTGCTGACGAGACAACTACTGATGAAACAACTGAAACAATTACTGAAACAACTCAAACTCAGGTTGAAATCATACCGATAATAAAAACCGAGGTCGTTGAAGAAAAAATCGACGAAAACACTGTAATAATAAGTTACATCGAACCGACCGATGCAAGCTCGACTTCTCAAGAAGCAAAAGTATTGGAAATAAAATTAAACACAGAATTAAAGCCGGAAGATAATAAAGGCATAAACATAACAGCAATAGGCGGTACAACAACAGGAGAAGAACAAACCAAACAACAGAAAGAAGAAGTCATAAATAGCTTTATAGAGAAAATCAATACTATCGCCGAAGAAAACGAATTGGATATAAAAATCGAAAAAGTAATGACACAAGTATTCACAGACGATGATGGAGATGGAATGCCTGAAATCTGGGAAGAAAAATATCTAGGCGACAATGAATTCATAGGAACAGCAGACACAGACAAAGATGGACTTACAAATGCAGAAGAATACAAATACGGATCAGATCCTGCAAACAACGATACTGACGAAGATGGACTGAGCGATGGGATAGAAGTATTGGGACTCGGAACAAATCCGGGAACATGGGATACGGATAACGATGGACTGAGCGATGTAAAAGAAATATTCTCAGGAACATCGGCTACAGAAAAAGACACACCGTCAGAAATCGACACAGCTACATATGACGAATACGCAGATAGCGACAAAGACGGCATGAGTGATTATATAGAAGCAGAACTGGGAACGGATCCCACATCAGCCGACTCGGACAACGACGGACTTACGGATTCGCAAGAGTTCGAATATGACACAAACCCAAGCAGTGCAACTTCAAACATCGTTTATGGCAATCCGAAAAAAACAAAACCAACAAACATAAAAGATGGATCTATATTAAGCACATCCAGCACACTCTTAAAAGGAACATCGACTCCAAATACAAAAGTCCTTATAAATATTTTGGACGCAAACAACAATCCGGTAGCCGTAATCGAAACAGAAGTTGATGCCAATGGAAAATTTGCAACAACAATGTCAGAAGGCCTAACAGACGGAACATACCAAATGTTTATAGTTGGTACGGATGAAAAAGGGAAAAACGCCAAAGACATATCGCCTATAAGCACATTCACAATCGACAGCACAAAAGCTGTAGAAGGCATTACAACCGCAGAAGTTGAAACTGCCACAGCTGCAACAACCGAAGAAAAGACAAAGATCATAAAAATCAGAGGACACGCCAACCCAAAATCAAAAGTATATGCAACATGGAAGAGTTTCATATTCTCATCCGTACTCATGTCGGATTCCGAAACCGGAGAGTTCGTCGTAGAAGCTCCGGCAGATCTTGAAGAAGGAGATCACACAGCATATCTCTATTCAATAGATGAAGAAACCGGAATTCAAGGAGAAGTAATGATGGTTAATTTCGCAATCGCAGGTGAAAACCTTGCAAACGAAACTACCGGAATACCGGGAGAAGGATCGGCAAACAGCAAATACATATACTTATTATTATTGCCAATCTTAATCGGTGGTGGAATTTATATCTACTACAGAAAATCAAAAGAAGAGAAGAAAACAGAAGAAAAGCTGATAGAAAAACTGGAGCATAAGAAATAGTTTCGACATTCGCTATTCGGAAAAGACCTCGACTAATCGAGGTCTTTTTTAGTACAATGAAAACACAATACCAAAATAAAAAATGCAAAAATTCCTCTCATGCATAAAAGATCAAGCTCGAAAACGACCGGGCAGAATTGTGCTTCCCGAAGCCGCACTTGATGACAGACCGTTACTCGCAGTAAGAGAAATTTTAAAAGAGAAAATCGCCAAACCCATATTGGTTGGCAGAAAAATAGACATTCTCAAAAGAGCAAAAAAACTGGGAATAACACTCGACCCAAAAAAAGTAAAAATAATAGATCCACTCGATTCCCCCCTGACAGAAAAATATGCTCGCGAGTTTTTCAAGCTCAGAAGCAAAAAAGGAGTTGATGAAAAAACCGCATGGGCAACGGTAATAAAACTGAATTATTTCGCAACCATGATGGTACACATGGGAGACGCTGACGGAATGGTATCGGGCGTCACGTGGAAAACGGCGGAGAAAATGCTACCAGCCTTACAGATAATAAAAACGAAAAAGAAATTCCACAAAGTTTCAGGATTTTTCTTCATGCTGCTGGATAAGAAAATACTGCTTTTTGCAGATTGCGCAATAACAATAGATCCCAATTCTCACGACTTGGCCGCCCTTGCAATCGACACGGCGGAAACGGCGAAAACCTTCGGCATAGAACCGAAAGTTGCACTGCTATCTTTCTCCACAAATCGTTCGGCAGACCATCCTTTTGTAGACAAGGTAAGAGAAGCTGTAGCAATCGCACAATACGAACGCCCAGACTTGATAATCGAAGGCGAAATGCAAGTTGATGCAGCGCTTGTTCCGGAAATTTGCGCGAAAAAATTCCCGAATTCACGCCTAAAAGGAGATGCGAACGTACTCATTTTCCCAGACCTTCAATCGGCGAATATAGCATACAAACTTGTTGAAAGACTTGCCGGCGCGACCGCAATGGGTCCGATAACGCAAGGATTGAAGAAACCGATCAACGACGTATCTCGAGGATGCAAATACGAAGACATCGTCAACACAGTTGCCATAACTTCCGTAGAAGCGCAAAACCTTCGCAATAAATCAAAACTCCTCCGTCACTGCAACTTATAACTATGTCACTTCCCCTACTTCTTCTACTTCTCCTATGCTCATCTTGGTTATAAACGCCGGCTCCTCGTCTCTCAAATTTCAACTGATCGAACCAAAAAAATGGAAAACGATCTACAAAGGCCATATTGATCGAATCGGCACACCTCTATGCGAGTATCTAAGTTCGAACTGCAAAAGTTGCGATGCACCCAAGACAAAAACCATAACACAAGCTTTCAAATTGGGGATGGAGAAGATGATCGCAAGCGGAATAATAAAAGATATAAACGAAATATCATCCATAGGACATCGAGTCGTACATGGAGGCGAGAAACACACGACCGCAGTAAAAATCACATCGAAAATCATAAAAGAACTTGAAGCACTCTCCCCTCTTGCGCCTCTTCATAATCCACCAAACATAGAAGGCATAAAAGCTGCCATAAAAATGTTTCCAAAAATCCCGAACATAGCGGTTTTCGATACGGCTTTTCATCAAACAATGCCGGAAAAAGCTTACCTGTACGCAATTCCTCTCAAGCTATACGAGAAACACAAAATAAGAAAATACGGATTCCACGGAACAAGCCACAAATACGTTTACAACGAAGCAAAAAAATTCCTCGGCGAGAAGCACACGCGCAATACAATCACTTGTCATCTAGGGAACGGAGCATCAATAACCGCAATAAAAAACGGCCAAGTAATAGATACTTCAATGGGGTTCACTCCTCTAGAAGGATTAATGATGGGAACTCGCTCGGGCGACATGGATCCGGCAATAATTTTTCATATGATCGACAAGCTGAAATTCAAATCGCAAGAAGTTTATGAAATACTCAATCACCAATCGGGCTTCAAAGGGATATATGGAAAAACAGATGTACGCGATGTGCGCGATGGTTTTTTTCAAAGGCAAGAAAAAAAAGCCAAACTCGCACTTGATATGTACTGCTACCGCATAGCTAAATATATCGGCGCATATCTGGTAGCACTCGGCCAACTGGACACTCTTGTTTTTACGGGAGGAATCGGGGAAAACGCATGGTACGTTCGCAAGTGGGTTTGTCATTATTTGAAAATCGATCTTAACGACAAGCGAAACAAAGAAACTGAATTCCCGAATGCAAAAACGATAAAAATCAGCAGCGGAAAACCTAACGTACTTGTCATCCCGACAAATGAAGAACTTCAAATCGCAAAAGAAACTTTTCAACTAATATCCCAAAGCCCTAATCCCCTACCCTATGCCCCAAAGAATAAAAAATACACTTCATAACAACCCGGATTCAAACGTAAAAATCCCTGAAATCCACAAGCGCTTTCATGGCGGAAATTGGCAAATAGACGTGGACTTGAGAGATTTTATACAAAAAAATTACAAGCCCTATACAGGAGGAAATGAGTTTCTCGCGCCTGCCACCAAAAGGACAAGAAAAGTTTTTGACCAAACAAAAAAACTACTCCGAACCGAATTCAAAAGAGGCGGAATTTACGATATAGACACCCGCACCCCTTCGACCATTACGAGCCACACTCCGGGATACATAGACCGAAAAAACGAATCAATATTCGGACTCCAAACGAACATACCCTTAATGCGAGCGATTAAGCCAAAAGGTGGCGTGCAATTGATAGACTCCACATGCGAATCTTACGGATACAAATTAGATCCGAAGGTAAAAGATCTATACACAAATGTAATCAAAAACCACAACGACGCGGTTTTCGATATTTATTACGGATGGAAAGAGTTTTTCACACCTGAATCACACAAATTATTCAGATCAAAAGGAATCATAACCGGACTTCCTGACAATTACGGCCGAGGCAGAATTATCGGCGACTATAGGAGAGTCGCACTTTACGGAATCGACCGCCTAATTCTCGAGAAACAAGAAGAGTTAAATGATCAATGCACCTACATGAACGAAGAGAACATGCTGCTTCGCGAAGAAGCTCATAAGCAAATCGTCGCTCTTCAGGAAATAAAAGAAATGGCAACAACTTACGGATTCAATATCGGTCGTCCGGCAGAAGATACTCGGGAAGCGATTCAATGGCTTTATTTCGGATATTTAGCATCGGTAAAAGAGCAAGATGGCGCAGCAATGAGCATGGGAAGAATTGATGCGTTCATAGATATTTATGCGGAGAGAGATTTGCGGGTAAAAAAATATACCGAAGAAGAAATACAACAATTCGTGGACGATTTCGTAATAAAACTTCGCCTTGTGCGCCACTTACGCGCGCCGGAATACAACGACCTCTTCGCAGGCGATCCGACATGGGTAACATGCGTACTGGGAGGAATGGGAAAGGACTCACGAACTCTAGTGACGAAAACATCTTTCAGAATGCTTCGCACGCTGGAGAACCTCGGACCTTCTCCGGAACCAAACTTAACAATTTTGTGGTCACATAGTTTACCTGAAGGCTTCAAAAATTACGCCTGCTCAATCGCCATAAAATCAAGCTCGATTCAATTCGAAAACGATGAGTTGATGCGCCCAATTCACGGCGACGACTACGGAATCGCATGCTGCGTCTCCGCGATGACAATAGGCAAACAAATGCAATTCTTCGGCGCACGCTGCAATTTGCCAAAACTGCTTCTACTCGCCATAAACCAAGGCAGAGACGAATTCGACGGAGATTTGATAATTGAAAACGTACCAAAACTGAAACATCAGAAACCTCTTGATTATCGCGAAGTAAAAAAAGAGTTTTTTCACCTAATGGATTGGCTATGCAAAAAATATGTAGAGACGATGAACATAATTCATTACTCTCACGACAAGTACAATTACGAAGCTGCCGAGATGGCACTGCATGACTTGAAGGTACACAGATTCATGGCATTCGGTGTCGCCGGAATTTCGATCGTAATCGACAGTTTATCCGCAATAAAAAACGCAAAAGTTTATCCGATCCGCGACAAACAAGGAGTAGCAAAAGACTTCGAAATAATCGGTGAATACCCCGCCTTCGGGAACGATATCCAGCAAGTTGATAAAATCGGAGAAGAGGTCGTCAGCCATTTTATAAAATGCCTCCGAAAATATCCTGCATATAGAAAAGCCGAACATACCCTTTCACTACTCACAATCACTGCAAATGTTGTTTATGGACATCATACAGGCGCAACTCCGGACGGTCGCAAATCGGGCGAACCTTTCGCTCCTGGAGCAAACCCAATGCACAACCGCGATAAATCCGGCGCGCTCGCATCTCTTAACTCGGTAGCAAAATTCAATTACGCGGATTGCCGAGACGGTATTTCAAACACGTTCTCAATCACTCCTTCAACACTCGGCAAGAGCGACGAACAACGCACGGGAAATCTACGAGGAATGCTGGACGGATATTTCGAGAAAAAAGGCTTCCACCTAAATGTAAATGTACTAGATAAAGAAACGCTGAAAGATGCAATGAAACACCCTGAAAAATATCCGCAACTGACAATTCGCGTTTCCGGATACGCCGTAAATTTCATTAAGCTTACGCGCGAACAACAGGAAGAAGTGATCTCCAGAACATTTCATAAGAACTTTTAACTTATGAAAAAAAACAAACTGCCATCTACAAACTGCCATCTGCAATCTGCAACCCGCAATCTGCAATCTAAAAAAGGTAAAATCCACTCCTTCGAAACCTTCGGAACCCTAGACGGACCGGGAATCAGATTCGTCGCATTCCTAGAAGGCTGCCCGCTACGATGCTTGTATTGCCACAACGTCGATATGCTCGACATGAAAGATTACAAGGAAATGACGCCAGAACAACTTTTGCAAAAAATCCTCCCATACAAACCATACTTCAAGTCATCAAACGGAGGCGTAACTCTCTCGGGAGGCGACCCGATAATGCAACCTGATTTTGCAGCCAAATTCTTCACTCTTTGCAAAAAAGAAGGAATCAACACAACAATAGATACTTCATGTTTCACAACACAAGAGAACCTCGACAAACTCTTGCCTGTAACAGATCTATGGATGATAAGTCTGAAGCATTTTAATGAAAAAAAACATCTTAAGCTCACAAGCCAATCAAACAAACAAATCCTAGAAAACATCGCATATCTTAATAAAAAACACGCACCCATAAGATTCCGCTATTTAATATTACCGGGATGGACAGACACATGGCTCAACCTGCGCGCACTCAGGAAATTCCTCAAAACGGTCAAATTTCAAGAAATAGAACTGCTCCCCTACCACACGCACGGAATTTACAAATGGGAAGCCCTCGGTCTCCCCTACAAGCTGAAAGGTGTAAAACCACCATCAGAAAACTCCATACAGAAGATCAAGAAAATGCTGGAGAAAGAGGGATATAATGTAATTTGCTAGGCAATAACTGCGCCTTTTTGGAAACAACATACGCTTGCAATAACAACAAGCGTCCTATTAAAATCCACCCCCTACTCAAAAACCACTACCATGGGGGATACACCAGCTGAAATAACAGGAGAACAAGTCCAGTTAATTGAACCTCAGCCAGAACAACAAGATCATTGGGGAAACATCAGAAGAATTGTAAAAGACGAGATCCCAGGATTAAAAGTGTCCGGAGAAATTTTACAGGACGACGGAGGAAACAGAATAGAAACGGAATGCATAGTCACAGCCAATAGCGCTTCCGACATAGAAAAAATCGCGCAAATAGCTATAAAAGAAGGCTATGGAGTAATGGCGATAGGAACAAGAACCAGCGCGGTAAATGTTTTTGAAGCGAATGGCCGAGCGGCTTTGTATAACATGAAAGGATTTATAGGCATACAAATTGAGAATGGATTAAGTAATAAACCAACACTTGAACAGCGAATGTCGGGACAAGAAACTGCCGAAGGCGATAAAACAATACTGACAGATGAAGAAGGCAACCGATTCGAAATAATAACAGCCCTAGAAGGAAAACTAGAAATATGGAAAAGCGAAAATGATGAAATCCCACACGGAATAAGAGGATGGGCAGGCCTCACCCCTAAACAAGTTGATGACGCACTCAAAACCGAACTTGGATTGGGCTTCACAACGGGCCTCGACTTAACGACCGCAAATCAAGCACAACTCGGAGGAGCCGTATGTACCGGATCTCAAGGACCGGCAAGACAAAGCGCAAGACGCAATATAAGAGAAATGAGAATAATAAACGCAAAAGGAGAACAACGGTTGCTTGGACGAACAGAGGCACAGAAACATATCGGACTGAACGGAATGGCGGGAATAGCCGCGGAAATAACACTGGACATCATAGAAGAACCGAAAAATGAATTCGGGATATTTATACCTATACCGGGACAACAGAGAGAAAGCCTGACAAAAATTTATCCTAAGATCATGGCGGCGTTGGCAAGATTTACCGAACCGAAAAAACAAGGCAGAAAAATCGTTCCCGCTCACGGATCCATGCTGATCAAAGGCATAGAAATCGCAACTCTTGCCGAACTGGAAGCAAGCAACCATCACATGACAGGAGCAGCTAAAGGGAAAAACGACGGAATAGTACGACAAATGTCAGGGTCGCAACCAAACTCGCCTACAAGATGCGAAACCGGACTTATGATAAACGGCGTATCGGACTTGGATCAAGAAACTCTGCAAACAATGCTTTATGCATGCGTGAATGAGGATGATTCCTATCTGGCAGAAGGACAAACACAAGATCCGTTTTTCACAACGCTTTCTCAATTAAGAACTGCCGGCAACATACACGTAACAGATACAAGCGTCGAAGGATATGGCGCATTGGGCGCAAACGAAAAAATCGACGGGATCGGAATATTCAGAACAATCAGAGAGAGTATTCCTGAAACCGCACGCGCATCAAAAACCAGAGGATTCACAACCTCAACAGATATCAATTGTCGAGTTACAGCAAGGAAAAAACCTGAAAAGGAAAAAGCATATCAGGCAATATGGGAAACATATTGGAGATATATAGAAGACATGCGCAATGCGGGATTCAGAGTCTATGTATACGGCCACACGCTATCCGGAAATATCGATCCGGAGGAACAAAGCGGAGGAGTGGATCCGCACATTCGCGCCACATATGAATACAAGCCTACCGGAAACGAGGCGGATCCGGAAAAACAAGAAAAAGCTATAGAAAAATATCTATACATGGAAAAGCGCAAAGCTCAATTGTACAAAGAACTTACGGCGCTTAACGGAGAAATGGGCATAATTATAGAGGCGGGAGAAAAAGGTATAGTAACCAGCCAAGACCATGTAAGATTTTTGGAAGACGGAAATCCGGAAGAAACCGAAGCGTTATGGCATACGCTCGATGAACATGGCGGAAGACTGATGGGCGCAAGAGCCAAGATAAAACTACATTCCCATCCGCCAAGATTGAAAGACGGACTACTCAAATATTTCACGCCGAATCCGGACACAGAAGCGGATAAACCTTTGCTTGAAAGACTGAATAAATCAATCCTACTCTGGTGCCAAAATTCACATAGAGGACCTGAAGGCAACAAGGTTCTTTCCGAAACATTAAGACTTATCAGAGAATGGCTTGGACTCGCACCTCAAGAAAGAGTTTTCTATGCCGAATCGGCGGAAGCGGCGGTTAATGTGGCGGTGAGAAATCTTGTCGATATAAAAGGTAAGAAAAAATGGCTGGATCTCAGAAACCAAACGGTAGATCAAAGCACACAGTTAAGAGATGTAACAGCAGTAATCGTATCAGATCCGGCATTACTCGATAATCCACGACTTAGAAATAAGAAAAAAATACTTTTTTTGGACAGTACAGATCCTGTCGATGAAACAACTCGAAAAAAAGCTGATGTCGTAATATATTCTGCCGAGAAATTCGGAGCAGGAGCCGACATGGGAATCATCATAACGAATACAGATACGGTAAAACATTCCGCAGAGATAGAGAAGTCCGGCAACAACACAGGATACGCACACTCTTTCACAGCGATGAATGAACATCCGCACGAAACTATCGAAACTCCAAAAATGCAAGTGATAGCGGAAGTTGGATGTCTGCTATCAGAGAAAATGGGATACGAACCGATGGAAGGACGTGTCGAATCGGCGCGCGAAAGAATAGCCACACAGGCAAAACGCAGATCGCTAAATCCGGGGCCATCTCAAATAAATCCAGCCATAACAGATAGCGAACCAACTCTGGAAATCCCAATAGCGGATATCGAGGAAAAGCTCAGAACATTCTTAGGCGTACCGACAGATTATCAAATCTTCTTCGGAGGATCCGCCACGAAAGCAATGGAGCAAATAGCGGAAAGCTTGGATTTGGACGGAGCCGTATGCGTATCAAAAGGATCTTTCGGAGACCGCCAAGCATCAGTTGTAAATAAATTTCAGAGACCAAACAGAGGCAGACGCGGACCACTACTATCGAAAAAAATAGAAATTCCATGGTCAAAAGGAGAAAACAGTCGAATGGATGCAACAATTGCGAATATACATGGCCAAATACCTTCGTATGCTCTTGCAAAACGCGAAATTAAAAATCCTCGAGAAGCCGTTTTTACGACAGGACATGAAACATCAACGGGGGTTACTTTGGACACAAACGCACTTCATCAACAACTGGACAAACGATTCCTGCGAGTTGTTGACGGAACATCTGAAATAGGAGGAGTGAGAAGGGATTTTCTAGACGCTCATGGCGATCCTGCAATAGATGTATATTTCGGATCTGTGCAGAAGTTTTTCGGACTTCCTTCCGGCCTAAGCATAATGATCGTATCTCCACGCGCAATGGAAGCGGCCAGACAAGCGGAAAAAGAACGGACCACTCAAGAAAACGAATTATGTTACCGCACATTCCCCCAAATGGAACGAGAAAAAGCGGAAGGCAAACATCATAATGAAAGAGGAATTAGGCAGCTCGGGATGGCTGTTGATAGTTTCATGGCAAGAGGAGGCATAGATACAATAGTCGCAGAAACAATAGAGAAAATGCACATTATCGATGACATACTCGGACGCAATAAACACGTTGCACAAGTTGTAGAGGATGCACGAGACAAGTCGGAAGTGATGGCTCATATCACAGCTATAGATGTAGATATCAAACATTTGAGAGAAAGACTTGGCAGAATCGGCATAGATATCGGCGAAGGATACGGTCCTATGAAATCAACAACCCTGAGAATGTTCTTAACTCCAAACATTTCGACAGCAGAATTCAAGCAAATGATTGAAGAAATCAACAGAACAATAAACCAGTGCATCTTGCCGGATGGAGCCATTAGACCAAACTGGCTGCACAGAGATCATAATAAGGAATGGGAAGAAGCACGATCGGCAAGCTAAATGAAAAACCAAGAAACGCCTGAAAAATACCGTTATAGAAACGAAATAGCTTCGCTTCCTTTTTCAAAAGAACTTTGCTAAATTGAGAATAAATTAAAACTAAAACAAAAATCCCCATGCTCAAACTTATTCCCGACCGAATCGAGATAAGATCTGGCAAGCAATTTATTGTACTTCTCAACAATCGCACTGCTCATATGCTCGATCTCCACATCGGTGATCGCGTAAAAGTGAAAAACGGGAAATATGAAATGACAGCAATCCTTCAAATTTCGGAAGAAGGATTTCTCGACGAACACATAGGTCTTTATATGGAAGCATGGAAACAAGTTCATGCGCGCCGTGGGCAGAGACTCCACATCAGCCTATGCGACAAACCTGCTTCAACCATATACATAAAAGAAAAACTTCAAGGCAAAAGATTAAGCGCTGATAAAATAGATGAAATAATAAAAGACATCGTCGCAGACGACTTGAGCGATATCGAAATGACATATTTCGTTTCGGGATGCTACATCCACGGACTCGACAATATGGAAACGGCCGAACTCACAAAAGCAATTGTGAAACACGGTTCTCATCTCAATTTCGGAGACAGACTCGTCGTAGATAAACACTGCATCGGAGGAGTTCCGGGAAACAGAACAACCATGATCGTCGTACCGATTGTCACATCAACCGGCTTATTGATGCCCAAGACTTCATCACGCGCAATCACAAGTCCGGCTGGCACAGCAGACACAATGGAAGTTATCGCGAATGTTATAAATGACGCAGGGAAATTACAGAAAATCGCTGAAAAAGTCGGCGGATTCATAACATGGGGCGGAGGAGTTGATTTGGCCGCTGCAGATGATCACATGATAAGAGTTCGCAATCCCCTATCACTCGATCCGGAAGGAATGTTGCTGGCATCAATTATGGCCAAGAAACATTCAGTCGGTGCCAAACGTTGCCTTATCGACATACCGGTCGGCCCTCAAGTAAAAATCAAAGATCTCAAACACGCCAAGCATTTACGAGATAGATTTATTCAAATAGGAAAACTGCTCGGTATAAAAGTGAAAGTAGTGTTCTCTGACGGATCACAACCTATAGGAAACGGCATCGGACCATTGTTGGAAGCACAAGATGTTATGAAAGTTTTGAAATGCGAACCTGATGCACCGCAAGACTTGCGCGAGAAAGCGCTTTATATGGCAGGCGTACTTCTTGAACTTGGAGGAAAAGCACTTCCGGGATTCGGATATAGAAAAGCTCGCAAGATTCTTGAAAAAGGAATCGCACTGGAACAAATGGAAAAAATTATCGACGCCCAAGGAAGAAAGAAGCTACCACCAAACGCCAAACTTATTTACAAAGTAAAAACCGGCAAAGAAGGAAAAGTTTCCCATATCGACAATGCAGTCATCGCAAGACTTGCAAGAATCGCAGGCGCACCACTCGACGCGGCCGGAGGAATTTTATTAAGGAAAAAATTAAACGATAAAGTCGCTCGCGGCGAAACTATTTACGAAATCCACTGCGACAACGAAGACAGAATGAATTTGGCAAAAGAAATCTCTCGAAAAAATAACGGATACACAATCCGAGAGAAATAATCAATCCTTCCCCACGGTTACAAGTTATAAGTTACCAGCTACAAACTTCCCCCATGTCCATCTCTCAAGTCGCAAAAGATATCAAATCTCTCAAAATTCAAGGCGCAACACAAATCGCAGTCGCAGCGGTGCTGGCAATTGCGGCTGAAATCAAGAAAAATCCGACAAAAAAATCTCTGCAAGCATCTGCGAAAAAACTTATCCTCGCGCGCGAAACCGAGCCGGCTTTGCGCAACGCCGTAAACTACTGCGTCGCAAATTTTCAAAAAGATCCGCTCATAGCAAAAAAAGCTATAGAGCACTTCGAATTCGCACGAGAAAAGATAATCGAAATCGGCGCATCAAGAATAAAAAACGGAATGACGATTTTCACGCACTGCCACTCTTCAACAGTTGAGAAGATAATAATAAAAGCCCACAAACAAGGTAAGCGCGTTCGCGTACACAACACAGAAACACGCCCAAAATTCCAAGGACGCCTTACGGCTGCGGCAATCGCAAAGGCCGGAATCCCCATCGACCATTTCGTAGACTCTGCGGCAATTGAAGCGATGAGAGGATGCGACATGTTTTTATTCGGATGCGACGCAATAACTTCCGACGGAAGAATCATAAATAAAATCGGTACAGCCTTAATGCTCGAAGTAGCCGATAAATACGGAATACCGCGCTATTCATGCACGGACTCATGGAAATTCGACCCAGAAACGATGAAAGGCAAAGACGAAACCATCGAAGAACGAAATGCAAAAGAGGTATGGGATCGCGCACCAAAAGGAGTAAAAATTCACAATCCAGCTTTTGAAGTATGCAGCCCAGACAAGATCACGGGAGTCATTTCCGAACTTGGAATACTTAAACCCGAGGCTTTGATTTCCGAAATAAAATCCGCCTACCCTTGGCTAATTTCCTAAACCCCCTCCCCATCTGCTGTCTGTGTCTTGTGTCTTGCTCCTTGTGTCTTACCCCCTCCCCCCATGCGCGCTCACAAACGCAAAACAAAAAACTACATCGAAGAAAACGCACTTACCAAAAAAGATAGGGAAATTTTAAAAAAACTGATCAAGCTTCAAAGCAAATCAACCTGCCTACGCGCAAAAGTCGGCTCAATCGTAACAGATAAAAAAGGTGAGATTATCGCCCAAGCGACAAACTCTTTCCATTCGATTTACGATTGCCGAAAAATCGGTTGCATAAGGGATATAAGACATGTCCCATCGGGAACTCGCCGCGAAATCTGCTACGGGCTTTGCGCTGAACAATATGCATTTGCCAAAATGGCATGCGAAGGAAAATCTTGCCGCGGCGGCTCGATTTACGTCACATCTCATCCATGCAGAATTTGCGAATCGATGATCGCGGAAAGCGGAATCAAGCGCGTAATTTTCTTAAAAGGCTACCCCGACATCATACCGGAATACGACATACTGCCGGACTATGGTATCGAAGTGATACACGCACGTGAATTCGGAGACGAGAAACCGCATACGATATAGAAAAAGGCTCACAGCACATGAGCCATAAGCCTTTTTCGAATACTGCAGAATTCCATTAGAAATTATTAACCATCAGCCCATCGACAATCACGCTTGATCCGTAAGTCGCCTCAACGGCAAAAGCAATATAGTCCATAGCCGTCCATGTTGGCGTACCCCTGACCGTAAAATCAACTGTCGGTATCGAATAATAATGCCAATCGTTATCTGTCGGCAAAGTAATGAAATAATAAATGTCAGATCCGGACCCGCTGGTATCCCCTATGACTATCTTGAAAGAATCCAAGAGGGTATAATCGTCGGTTTTAAAGAAAAACCCTATATTACCATCGATCGGAGTTCCGGAAGTAGCACCAACATACGAAGAAACATCAAACGGACCTCCGTATACACCGGAAGATGGAGATTGCCACCAAGAAGAACTGCTTGAAGAAGCCGTATCCCAAGAGAACATGGCAGCTGCAACTCCTTGCATATAATCCATTACACTGCTTGAAGGTGTTAATCCGTAACCACCAGATGGATAATAAGTACCAACGCTCGAATATTCGAACTCATCTAAATACATGTAATCGACCGAATCATCACTGTTTGGAGACGTACCGTAATATTCAACTTCATTACCATCACTCAGTCCATCGGAATCCGTATCAGAAGAACACGGATCAGTACCATAAGTATACTCTTCAAGATTCGTCAAACTATCCGAATCATAATCCGTAGATGCATCTGGAACAGATGAATCTACGCATGAATAAGCATCCTCCCAAGCATCAATCATTCCGTCGGAATCGGAATCCGTCAAAGGATAATCCAATGAATCCAAAGGATCCGTACCGGCTGAAATTTCAACTCCATCGCTATAAGAATCGCCATCCGTATCTGAAGCCGTAGGATCGGTTCCATAAGAATAAATTTCACTATAATCATCAATACCATCGGAATCGGTATCACTATCGGCAGGATCGGTAACATATCCACTGGTACCGGAAACCTCGTCACCATCACCAAGCAAATCATCATCGCTATCCGAATCATTCAAATCAGTTCCGTAAGTAGCTTCTTCAACGTCATTAAGACCATCACCATCAGTATCATCTATACATCCATCCAAATCGCTATCATAACCAGTCGCATCTTCGCCAACACATAAATCATGAGAGCTATCACCTACTCCATCGGAATCGCTATCAGCCCACTCGGTTGCATCTGACGGGAACGCGTCGGCATAATTATCACCATACCCATCACCGTCGCTATCAGACCACTCACTCGAATCTGTAGGGAATGCATCAACATCATCTTTATATCCATCAGAATCGCTATCATCTATACAACCATCCAAATCACTATCATAACCACTCGCATCCTCGCTTGGACACAAATCAGAAGAATCCGGAACCCCATCATAATCACTATCAGGTTCGAGCGGATAATCAGATGAATCAGTAGGGCTTGTGCCATAAATAACTTCAGCATAATCACTATACGAATCCCCATCCGTATCACTATCGAGAGGATCTGTATAATATGTATCAACCTCTTCGCCATCGCTCAATCCATCGTCATCTGTATCTGTATCCCACGGATCGGTCCCCTCGGAAATAACCTCTTCGTAATCATTAAGTCCATCATCATCGGAATCTGAATCCGCAGGATCGGTTTCATAGGTATTAACTTCATCCCAATCGGACAGTCCATCGGAATCGGTATCCAAAGTATCGGGAGTACTTGAGGAATCAAGAGGATCGGAACCGTAAGAAGCTTCAACACCATCGGCATATGTATCCGCATCCGAATCCGCAGAAGAAGGATCGGTACCATAAACCAAAACCTCAGAACCATCGGCCAAACCGTCATCATCGCTATCCAAATCATTTGGATCGGTATCCTCCTCGTATTCTTGAAGATTTGTTAATCCATCCGCGTCATTATCATCTCCAGCATCAGTCGGATCGGTTGGATCAAGTCCATTATAAGTCTCCCAGTCATCATCCATACCATCAGAATCATCATCATTATCAGACTCGGTAGGATCGGTATTGTAAACATGAACCTCGTCTCCGTCGGTAAAGGAATCCCCATCCGTATCGATATCAGTCAAATCCGTACCCCACGCAGTCTCCGCCTCATCCCACAAACCATCCAAGTCACTATCAAAAGTCAAAGCAAATTCATAAGCACCCATATCTATATTACCACCGGAAATTCTCGCATTACCGGCAAGGTCTGTCGTAGGTATGCCGGAATAAGAACTTTCACCATTATCAACAGCAAAAGAGTTAGCCAACAACGAGTAGTCTCCATACGCCGGATATTTATAGGTTTGCCCCAAGAAATCCATCTTATTGTTACCGATATACCCCAAACCGTCCAGATAGTCCTCAACATCTGAGAACGAATAATAAGAATAGTTCGCAGAATCCGTATAAATATCGGCGGAACCAGTATATTCGGTCAAAACCATTTCAGTAGAATCGGCAATTTGATACAAACCATTAAGTGGGAAAAAAGAATTCAAATGAGATACCAGCATATTGGCAACTGCATCGGCGGCAAGAGAGAATATATTATTATAAGCATACAAATAGTAACCACCAGAATTATCAAAAACTATATCGTAATTATTACCATCGAAACTGTTATTGTATAAGAAGGCATCACCGGTAACATCGATTATTTCATATGCAACCTCGCTATTGGTAATAAGATTTTGATAAGCCTGATAAACATAACTGTCTTTAGAAGAGAATCCGATTCTCGCAGAAGATATATTATTATTCGAAAACTTCTCTACAGAAGACTGATCGAAACTAAACGCAACATCATTCGATGATGCGTAATTGGAATCAATATCATGCATAGTCATTCCGCTACCATCAAACCCGAGTGCCGTATTGAAAAACATATTATTGTTGAACGAATCCACCTCATAATTAGAGGCTAAAACTCCCCATCCGGATCCTTCAAAAACATTATTGGAAAAAGCCTCCGCAACTTGCATGGCCGCAGAAGAAATCAAAACAGAAACATCGATATTATTCTGGAAGTAGTTATCGGAAATGCTTCTCAAATCAAAATCCGTCCAAACAGCAATAGGCGTTCCAAAGAAGTTATTATGATCGATATCTATATACGTCGAGCTTCCACCAAGGGCATATATATCAACACTCGACGACTTGAACGAATTATCATGGATATTTATATCAGCGTTGTTCACCAAACTTATAGTCTTGGCGAAAACCGGCATATAAGTGGTGAGATCATAAAAAGTATTATAACTGTAATCACCGCCAACGGCAGCGTCCTCAAGAACAATGGCGGAAGTATCAGTCGCCCACCCGTCCATAGTGCCGTTAAACAAGCCATTCCAAGTCATCGTGCCAAAATTGCCACCATTGAAATATGCAAAAGTCTTAACGCCATTTTCAGGGTTAAGATTGGTAATTAAGTTTCTGCTTATATCACCAATATTGGAATCATAAACAGCAACACCTACTTCGGTATCTAGACTACCTGCAATAAAATAATTATCGACTATGGATCCTACCTCACTCAAAATACCGGGTTTCCCACTTTCACCCGTCTCATACCCTGCTTCAAAATTGGACTTATTATCTTCAACAACAATTCCATACTTATCATAACTGAAATTATTAGCCCCTATGCTACCAACAGTCGAACCGTCATAAACCCACACTCCCCTTTCAAGTCCACCGAATGAAGATGTGGAAACTTCACCCAAATTGCTATCATCGGAAACAATAATTCCGCTAGTATCATTAACCCATGTAAAAGATACTCCTCCGGGAGTATCATCAACTTCCGTATTCAAGATTTTATCAACGGACGAAGCGGATTTTATGTTTATACCCGTCACAACATCATTATATTTATCACTAACAATCTCTGTTATTGTTGAACTGTTCGAAACAGATGTCCCGATTTTCAACCCTGTATGAATATTCTCAAGAATCTGCGTAACACTACTTGAATTGATCAAAATTCCGGTATCATCCTGAGCAAAACCGGTACGAGCTTGTATCTTATTCCCCCAGATGGAATCAGCCTCGGAATCAATGAAATAAAGCTGGATGCCCGACTTCAAATCGGAAGATGTAAAAATATTATCAACAACGCCCACAACATCACTGCCTGCTGAAAAATATGCACCATATCTGCAGCTGTTGAAATCGTTGAAAGATACCGAATCAATCGTGCTGGATTCCGAATAGATCCCAATATAAGGAGAGGCTGTCGTAGAATAATAACAGAAATTATTTTCGTCTATATTCCCGACATCTGCACTAGTCAATAACAGACCATAGTCCTGAGTAAAACTATTTTCATGTATCGAGGCAACCTCAACGCCAGACTGAATCCACATCCCATAATTTGAATATCCCGACGACAAACCCAAGAAATTATTCCTATAAATATCTCCAACAAAAGCAGCATTGCCAAACCAATCATAGGCAGTAATACCATAATCCATAAAACTGTTGTCACGTATTATGGCAACATTACTTCCTGCAACAGCGATACCGAGCGTTGACTCGAAATAGTTATTATTAATTTCGATACTGCTCGACTGCAGTTTTTGAAGACTAAGACTGGTATCACCATCCGTACCATAATCATAGAATCCGTTATTGGATACCGTAATGGTGACAGGCTCAGCTCTGGTCGAGCTACTGGACAACACAGCAGGATGTATCAAAGCAAGCTGCGAATCGTCTTGAAAAGTATTGCCACTGACAACAACAGTTCTACTTGTATTTGAACCGAGAAGAATACCTGAATAACTGGCGCCCGCTCCTCCTGTAAATGTGAAATTCGAGAAAGTAACTTTATTAAACTCTCCTCCAAAATAAACCGAACTGCTGGTCGTACTACCACACGCCGAACTCGAACCAGTCCACGGCACAACAGTTATATTCATATTTTTCTTAATCCAAGGAGCTCCAAAACCTGTACCGGAAGCCCTACCTGAAGGAGAGCAATAATATATATTCACATCACTATACCCCAAGGCATCAGCTGCATATATGGCTTCTTCAATATTTCCATAAGGCTTTGATGTAGATCCCCACGCCGAACCGGGAAGTAAACCCAATCCTTCTCGAACAGATCCGGCATAGTAAAGAGACTGATCCGTATCTACATACATCACCTTCGTTCCTGTAGCCGCATCAACAATACTTACATTTACGGAAAAGAACATCGCTATCGCTACTATAAGAGCGAAAACCGACTTAATCTGTTTATACATGAGAGAACTTATTAGAAAATAAAAAGGAGTAAACCGTATCACTTTTCTCCAAAAAGTCAATTGCTAATCGGCCCGATAAGTTGCAAAAAGCTATGCCATATATTTTACTCAAGATATCAAATCGTCTTCTTTCAATATAATTAAGAAATGAGATACCCAATAAAACTTTCCCAAAAGGAACGTCTGTTAAAAGCCATTAGGATGCGACGCGATATCGTCGAGATGACTTCGGCGGCAGGCTCCGGCCATCCGGGAGGATCATTGTCTGCAACAGAAATGCTTGTTGTTCTATATAACGAGTTTTTACACCACGATCCGGAAAATACGAAGATGGAAGATCGTGACAGAATGATTTTCTGCAAATGCCACATCACGCCTGCGATTTACTCGATACTCGCACGCACGGGATATTTTGATCCGGCGATGCTTATGACTTTCAGGAAACTCGGATCTGAACTGCAAGGACACCCATCACGTTTCTATCCGAAAGGCCTTGAAATGTCGGGGGGCTCTTTGGGTCAAAATCTCTCAATTACAACAGGAGTAGCGTTAGGTCTTAAGGCGCAAGGCAAACCTAACCGTGTTTATGGACTTTCAAGCGAAGGAGATTTGCAAGAAGGACAGAGCTGGGAAGCGATTATGTGCGCAGCCCATTATAAACTCGACAACCTCATACTTTTCGTCGATTACAATAAGCTTCAAATAGATGGAAATGTCGAAGATGTTATGGGTATCCATCCTCTGGACGAGAAATTCAAAAGTTTCAACTGGAATGTTCTTGTAATAGATGGACATGATTTCGACCAAATACATGAAGCGATTGAAAAAGCCTTAACGCTAAAAGGTCGTCCAACCGTAATTATCGGCCACACCACCAAAGGGAAAGGAATTTCTTTCATGGAAAACCAAGCCGGCTGGCACGGAAAAGTCGCAAACAAAGATGAATTGGCTCTGGCTCTGAAAGAGCTCGACGAACAGGAAGCAAAAGTAAATCTTCTATAAGTTACCAGTTACTAACTACTAGCTACATGCGCGAAATGTTACTCACAAGACAGGGATTCGCAGACGCACTGATAGAACTCGGTACAAACGATCCAAGAATCGTAGTGCTTGACGCGGACTTGGCGAAATCAACACTCACCTGCCAATTCAAAGATAAATTTCCAAAAAGATTTTTCGATATAGGCATCGCCGAACAAAACATGATAAATGTTGCCGGAGGCATGTCGTTAACAGGTCTAATACCGTTTGTTTCCACTTACGGAGTTTTCTTGTCGGGAAGAGCATGGGAACAAATCAGAACCTCGATTTGCTACGGAAACCTTAATGTTAAATTCGGAGGCGCACACGGAGGAATTTCAGTGGGACCTGACGGGGCAACCCACCAAGCATTGGAAGAAATAACAATCATGCGAGTTCTTCCAAATATGACAGTTATCGTGCCTACGGATTATTATGAAACAAAAAAAGCGATTTTGGCGGCGGCAAAAATAAACGGACCGGTTTACGTCAGATTCGGCCGTGAAAAAGTACCGGTTGTAACAAGCGCAGACGCTCCTTTTGAAGTCGGAAAAGCGATAACCATGAAAGAGGGAAAAGATGTGTCGATCATCGCCTGCGGCGTAATGGTCGCGGAAAGTCTGGATGCGGCGGAAGCGCTGGCGCAAAAAGGGATTTCAGCGGAAGTAATCAATCTTCACACAATCAAACCTATTGATAAAGACGCAATTATCGCATCTGCGACGAAAACAGGCTGCGTTGTAACGGCGGAAGAACATCAGCTCGCAGGAGGATTCGGAAGCGCAGTTGCGGAAGTGCTCGTACAAAACAAACCCGTTCCAATGGAAATGGTCGGAATCCATGATACGTTCGGCGAATCCGGCCAACCTGAAGAACTTATGAAAAAATACGGAATCACTTCGAAAGAAATTTTTGAACAAGCGCTGAAAGTCATAAGTCGTAAGTCATAAGTCATACTACGTCACTATGTCACTTCTTCTACTTCTTCTACTTCTTTAACTTCTTCATAACATGAAACCTTTCTCCAAACGTATGCCTCGCCTCGGTACC
>MFXH01000018.1 GCA_001788795.1 Candidatus Peregrinibacteria bacterium RIFOXYA2_FULL_41_18
TACATTAAGCGGTTCTTATGGGGATGTTTCTTCCGCGCTGGATATTCAAGTTTTGGAAGGTATAAATCTTGTCGTAAATCCTCAAGATTCGATATTGACCGCAAACGGTACAAGTTCAACAGCTTTCATAGTCTCCGCCAATGATGCGGACGGGAATATCCTTACGGGCTTCAACCCTACAGTCGATTTGAGCGTTGTCGATGACACTTATGGCGCTCTCGGTTCTTCATCTCAAATCACCCTTTCTTCCGGATACGGAGAAGGCACGTTCGTTTCTTCAACTGTCGCCGGCGATGCTTATATCATGGCTTCTTCTCTTGGCGTGGAACCCGGAACCGGTGTTGTTACTCTTGAACCTGGGTCTACTCATGAACTTCGTATTGAAACCGATGATGGGAATAATTTGATAATGACGGGTGAGACCAAAAACTTGGTTGTTAAGACTTATGATCAATACGGGAATTTCAATTACAAAGATTCTTCGACCGAAATCAGCATCGGATTGACGGATTTCAGCGAAGACTATGGAAGCATGGCTGACAACATTATTTATCCTTCCGAGGGAGTTGCTTCCGCTTCCGTGACGGCCGGAGATATAAGCGGTTCTCTGAACGTTGTGGCGGCAGGTAGCAATTTGATTTCCGGTACGATAAGTATCGATGTAAGAAGCGATATCACAAGCGATGAGATGAATGAAATCGATCCGCAGGTTTTGTATGCAACTCTCCTTGGAGCTCCTGTCGGACAGGTAACTCACGAAGATTATTTCGCAGGATATTTCTTGTTCAACGGCAAGACGCAAGCTGTTGCGAGTTTGCTTGATTATCCGGAACCTCATAAGAGACTTATGCAATTGGATTCGAGCGGCAAGAGTACTCTTATAGAAAGTAATTTTTTGGTTGAAAAAGTTTTACCGCAAAGCTCTTCGGATCTTCCGATGAAGATTGTTTGGCAAGATGATGCCGATGATATAACTCTGGCAGAAATACTTCTTGTATTGGGAGATAGTGGCGTTTATGAGAGCACCGACCTTAAGTCCGAAACCGAATCCGGAGCTTACATCTCGATTCAAACTACCGATGATGAATATGAGCTCAAAAAGAAATTTTCGCGCATAAATAATTCGATAAGCTTGCTGCAGGACGGAGATGAGGTTGCAAGAGTCGGTTCAAACGGACAGATAAAACTTTTCTCCGCAAACTACACTCTTCAAACAAATGGTGATTACAACTCCCCTGCCATAGACATAATGAACGATGAAACTCTCGTAGCAACCGTTCTTCTTGTAATAGATTCCACAAATGATGTTCAGGTTCTGGATCAAGACTTCGACTTGTCCGATTTCAATACTCTCGACGCCGGAGTTTATATAAAACAGCATGAGAATCAGGATTACGGGTTCGAATTGTCTTTCAGTGGAAATTCGAGCACTGATCCGAAAGGTTATTTCTTGGTTGATAAAAACGCCGTCTTGTCCGCCGATCAGTCCCCCGGACTAGGCTATTCGTCTCTTGAATCCGCGCAAAAAGATGGCGGCGTGGGTTTTGAAGATGACAATAAAAATATATTACTTTTCTCTGCAGGCAATACCGCCGGAGAATCGAATAAATATGGCGTTTCGGAAATCGGCGTGTTGCTCGGGGATCCGACTGTAAGCCTTGATAATTCCGATTCGGCCAATACGCTGGGATATACGAAAGATATTGGTAAAATTTTATTGAGTGGTTCGGAAACGATTCAGGACATTGCTCCTCTCGACTACAACAATGATGGATTGCAAGACTTGATGGTCGCTTATGAAAGCGGGAAAATCAGACTCCTGCAAAACTATGAATCCGATGAAAGGTTTGAGGACAAAGGGGAAATCCTTGATATAGTTAGTGGCATATTGAGTTTCGACCATTCGGATTTCGACTTGGACGGATATGACGACTTGCTGATTGCAACGGAAGACAGTTGTATCGCCGGTGAAATTTGCGTTTATTTATATAGAAATAATGAAGGCAAATTCGAGAGAGAGAATTTAGCTTTAAATACGACAAGCCAAGTTTATCAAATCGAGGCTGTAGATATGAATGCAGACGGATATCCCGACGTAGTTGCTTCCGATACCGCCGGCACGATTACGGTTTTCTACAATGCGGAAGGCCAAATAGATACAGATGGTAATTATGTCGGAAATCTCGGTATAGAACTTGACGGAGGAGATGATTTTGCCGATGAAGTTTTTGTTTATTATGATGGGGTTGTCGAAGATGACAGCACAACTACGGAAGATGACACTTATTTCTATGCATTGCCGATTGAATCTTCTGCCGGATTTGACTTGGTGGATGAAACTTTTGGAGATTCCGGCGTGGACGTTGTTGCGGATTTCGAAGACTTGCTCAAGACCGATATAGGAGCTCTCGAAATAGCATCCGAAGAGTCAGCCGCAACCGAGATGGTTGATTTCGTACAGTCGAGTTATGACTCTTATCTTTCTATTGATAAGACCGGAACAGATGTGAACGGCGAAGTGGTCGAAGTCGGAGACGCAATTGAATACGTGATTTCAATAACGAATAATGGCACTTCCGATATTGTTGATTTATATATAAGCGATTGGGTTTCAGGCGCGCTCGATGTTGATTTGGAGAGCATTGATTCCGATTTTGAAATATTCGATACGGGAGACTCTTCCAGACCTTTTATATTACATGGAGTGTCTCTAAGTAGCGGTGAAACAATTGAGGTTTCTTATGACGCTTACGTATTGTCGACTCCTGCAGTTTCAATGACTATAGGAAACGACCTCGATGATTATAGGGATGATAACTATCCCGATATTGCAGCCTCCCCTGCAGACAGTTCCGGCGGTGATGTTGTTTATTTCTATTCGAATGGATCTTATATGCGACATGAGGGCGGACTTATGAGTATGTTCGGCGGCGTTCGCGTTATCAATTACACCAAGTTGACTCCAGATGTGGCGACCGAATCCGAAGTTAGCGAAGATTTGATGGCTGAAATCCTCAGCAATGCCGGCATAGATATCGATATGACTACTGATGCGGATGAAGATGGAACTCCTGATGATATCGAACCAAGTGAAGACGGAGAGCCTTCCGGTGCCATCGAAGATCTCGGAAATGATACCAGTGATGCGGACGGAGATGGACTTGTGGACAGCTGGGATTCGGTAGTTTCAACGGCGACTGATGTTGCTGCAAAAGCGTCCGCCGTTTCCGCTGTAGTCGAAGGTGTTTTGGAGGCTATGATATGCGGAGGAGGATGCATCGCTTCGCCTCTCAATCTTGCATTCTTGTCAACGGGATTTGTTAATCTATATGGAATACCTGTCGGATATTCACCCGGATTCCCGATATTCGGAGTTACCTTTTCTCCACCGTGGGCGTGTACCGGACCTATGTGTTACGCCCCCGGACCTTTTAGGCTTTATCTAGATATAACCACGACTCTCGGCACGGCGATGGCTGTTTGCGTAGGCACTTATCCTATCGGCCAATGTTGGGCTTTCAATATACCGATACTTCAAATGACCGGCATTTGTGACAAGATAAATACTGCCATTTCTCAAGCCCTCGGCTTCTCAACGGCAACCGAATCTTCCGGCGATTCTATGGTGATGAATGTTGATTCCAGTTCGGAATCTACAGGCGATACTTTTAATTTTGATTTCCAGAAAAATATACAAGTACCCGGCTTCCCTTCCGTATTTACCGAATGGTGGAAAAAACAGAAACAAGAGATCTTAGGACTGCTCGATTTACCCGATATTTATTTCATTTATCCGACCAACATTCTCGGATCATTCAAGAATACTGCTACTTATGAGGGTCTTGAAACTTCCGATTTGAACGGCTTGTCGAAATTCCTCACCGTACTTAACAGCATACCAATCATACAGATAAATACCGAGCCTGTTACGTTCAACATACCTTCTCTAAGCAAAGAAGAATGGATGAAATACAAAGAGCAGTCTGAAGAATGGGTAGATCATGCGAAAGACGAGGTTGTAAGGGTTGGAAGCGGATGGATTGAAAATGGATTCTCTGCGGAACTTAATGGCGTAAACGAGCTTATTTCGAATGTGGAAGCCAATATAAGAGTTATAGACGAGTACATGGAGTTCCCCGGTCAAATTATCGAATACCGAACCGCCGAGGTTAAACTGATAAAACAAATTGTCTGCTATCTCGATGCTATTATCACTTTCACCGGAGGTTATATCGACTTCAACAAGGATCGCATTGAGGCGTGGAAGCAATTCGGGAAAGATGTTGTTGAAGCTTTTGAAAGCTGGCAAGCGCTATTCCAAGTTGCAATCGATTATCAAGATTCTTGCGATAAATGTACGAATCAAAGAGGCAGCCTTATCGAACTTTTACTTAAATTATTCTTATTCATACCTGAACCTCCGATAATAGATCTTCCGAAGTGGCCCGACATCGTCCTTGATATTTCTCAAATACAAGCCGGTCTTGAAATAAGCTGGCCGGATGTACAATTCCAAGCTGAACCTCTGGTACTCCCTGATTTGCCGACATTAACACTTCCCGATTTGCCGACTCTTAATGTTTCTCTCACTTTACCTTCAATTCCTGTTTTGCCCGGACCGCCAGATTTGCCAGAATTGCCTGATTTACCCGGTATTCCTATACCTGATTTGCCGGATATACCTCCGCCACCTGAAGTTCCTTCTCTTGATGTTGCGCTTCAAATAACGCTTAAGCTTGTAGGCAATATTTTGAAAATCATATGTCTTGTAAAGCAAGGCATTATACCTACGCCTGAATATCAATTGAGGTCAAAAGTTGAAGATCTTACTCAGAGACCTCTCGATGTTTTGTTCCCATGGGATCTCGGATTTGGATTTAATTCGCCATCCATCTCAATTGATTTCGTCAAACGCATAGAGGTCATTGCGAGGATGAATCTATCTATAGAAACCGAATTCTTGGTGACTGCCGTGCAATCGGTTGCCGATGTTGCCAATTCTGCTACGACTCTGTTCACAAGTACTTGGAATGATGTTTCCAATACGGTTGAAGATGCGGCGCAGGATACTCTCGATGAGGGAACCGAAGCTGTAGATGATGTGACTGATACCGATGTTGATGTCGATGCAAGTGCTACTGATGTCGAAGCTGATATAAGCTCTCTTGATTTGTTCGATACGATTGGAGTTGATGAGTCCATCGTCAATTCGGATGAAATGCAGGCGGAAGTTTCTTTGCTCGCTCAAACGCTTGAAGATCTGAATGATGACTTGGCGGCATATCAGGAAACGTTGCCCGAAGAAATTTCGATAGTCGCAGAACAAGGATATTTGGCTGCAGCCGATTTGCCGGATTATGAAGACGTTGCTTATGAGGACTATGATCAGTATTACAATTTGATTGCCGGAACACCGACTGGAGATCTTTTGAGTTTGAAAGAAATGCTTGTGGCTTATGTTGAAGACAACGAAGATTTGACTCAAGACTTAACAGATTGGGACTCTTTCCAAAGACTGATTGTCCAAGAACCTGACTCAGGTTATCTGTTTGCGGATTATGAAAGCGAAGATGGCGTTGAATGGAGCAATGCACATTCCGTAAACGATGTTCTTGAAAATGGAGAGCCTTTAACCAGCGAGGACTTCTCCGAAATCGAGAATACTTTCACAGATGCCGTTTCCAAACTTTTCGCCAGCTCTTCCGCAGATGATTCAAGCAGCTCAAGTTCTCAATCATACTTACAGCCCGTCACTCAAGGTCTGTTTATATACAACGAAGATGAAGAGGTCAATGAACGCCTTATAAACTACACGAATGAAAGCAAGAGCCCGAGCAAAATAGTTTCATTCGATATGGATAATGATGGCGACGAAGATATAGTTTACAGTTATGGCGGAACGATTTATTTGAAAGAAAATTATGAGGACAATCCGTCAGAGCTTAAATACTATACCGAGGTTCCAAGACTTGCGAGCGTGGATTATTTCTTGCCGCAAATCACAAGCGTGAACGCATTTATGTCCGGAGAACACGGAAACGAAGAAGCGACATTTACGTTCTTGGGTGAGGTTAATGAAATACTTACATCAGATTCGGTCGGATATGAAGTTGATTATTACGACAGCTTGGACGGACCGGAAGTCGAAGATACTCCGTTGGGGATAATAAGTCTTATCCAAGATGCCGATAATACCGATGTTTATTTCCAAGATGAAAGCGGAAATGAATACCAAGCCGGTTCGCAACTGGAAACGACCGAAGAAACCGTAATAGGAAACAGTGCTTATGATGATTTGATAATGATTCCAGCCGAAGCCAAATTCTTAATGCCCGATATGCAAAAAGGCTTCGCTTATATAAATGAAGCGAATGAAGGAGTTCTTAAAAATTCTTTTGCTCGCACGCCGGTATATGAAAATGGCGAAACCTCAGTCTTGGCCGGACAGGTTCTGCATACTCTTGAAGATAGTGAAATCACCATTTATCTCGACGCTTCAGATCCTTACACCCTTGTTTTGAGCCAAAACACCACCTTCCCTATCGGAGATAATTTGACTGGAGATTTGACAATGAGAGTTGAGTCGGGCGGAGTTGAAATTATAGATTTCTCCGAAACCGGCAGGGTTGAAGAACAATCTATCGCGAGCGGAATGTTGTTATATGAAGATGATAGGATCGAAGTCTCTTCCGGTAATATCTCTGTTAATTTATCCATAGGAGGTACTGTCGAGTTAATAGAAGGTCAGGAATATTTCTATAGAGATCTTTCCGGTTCGGACAATCCTCTTACAAGTATTTCTCTGGATAATGGAGATTATTATGCGCAAGTATATGCGATAGATACAAACGGCACTCGTTCAACATCTTCAAATACAATTCTCTTGGCACCGCAAATTTGCGCTGATGATTCGACCCCGTATGCGGATGCCGGAGCCAGTGAAAAAGATGTACCGATATTCACGGTGCTTGAGCTTGATGCGAGTGGGAGTTTTGATTCCGAGTCTGAAATAACCGATTATTATATAGATGAAAATCTTGATATCGATTCCGATGGCGACTCCGATTCTGAAAATGATTCTGACATAACGGCTGATGCCGAAAATCCGGTATTCGAAATGGGTCCTTATGATGAAGCAGGTCCGCGTTATGTTAAATTGTGGGTAAAAGACGAGGCGGGCAATGCAAGCGGTCAATCCGTCACTATTAATGTTTACGTGCCGGATATTACCGTGGATTACGCTTCCGCTGAAACAGGGGTTGTAAACGGCAAAACCGATCCGGCGTCGCCCGATATGCCGTTTATATTGATAAGAGATCGTGATGGAGTCGTCGAACAATTAACTACCGTTGATTCAGATGAAAACGGCAAGTTCTATACAATCGACGATGGTTCTTATGAGGTTACCGATTTGGATATAAACAGCAGGATTCTCATATTGAACGGTGATGGAGAAACTATTGCAGAATTTAATCCAGACACCGGACAAATCCTCATAATGGACGATAGATATAATGTTGATGTTTTGCCTACCGATCTGGAATGGCCGACAAGGCTGATTGTTTACGAAATCGCGAGCGGACAGGTGATTTACAGCATATTCTTGGTAACTGACGCGAACACGGATGTTTCTCTGGATGATTATGAATATACTGTTGAAACCATCGATGGTCTTTCCGGTGTACACATGAGGATAACCGATGACAAAGGCTTCACGATAAGCACTATCGGTGCTTCCGATCCCCTATTCCCCGGCAGCATTGAAGTAACTCGCGATGGCGACAGATATGCTCTCATTGCTTCCGACGGCAATATTTATTTATTGAATGAAGATTTTGATTTGTCGCTTGCTGTCGCCGAAAGCTTGGATGAGCCTCTAGTAATAAGTTTGAATTACAGGAACGAATCGATGGCTGACATCTACATTGCGACAAACGGATCTACCACCGAAGACACAACGCAATCTCTAGGTCTGCCTTCGATAAACGATTCTATCAATTCCGAGCTTGAATCACAGGATTCCGATGGTGGAAGCATTGAGGACTCGACCGAATTGATTTACGGTCTTGATCCAACCGATGGAAGCGATGATACCGCAGATTACGATCAAGATGGTCTGAGCAACGCGGAAGAAATCGAAAATGGCACTGATATGAATAATAGCGATACCGATTCCGACGGCATTTCGGATTTTGACGAGGTTGCGAACGGTCTTGATCCTTTGACCGAAGTAATCGAACCGTTTGCGGACATCTCGGTTGAGGATCCTTTGTTCTTGGATATTTACGGCATGGTCGAAAAAGGCATATTAGATGGCTACGATGTCGACGGACTCACCTACTTATATCCAGATCAGGAAATCAATCGCGCCGAATTTACAAAAATCATTCTTGCAATCTTGTGTATCATCCCAAGCGACGAGGCTTATTTGTCTCCAAGCGTGTTTAATGACATCCCTTATGATGAGAATAATCTTCCTTGGTATTACGACGAAACGAAGGAGTCTTATTTGAGAGATTTCATTACCGGTTATTTGGGCGAAGTTGATGAAAATGGCATGGCGCCTTTCAAGCCGGCTGCAAATATCACAAGAGCTGAGGCTGTGAAAATCATTCTTGAAGCGCTTGATAAAGAAGGATTTATAAACCTTGGCGAAGTAACACCGGGCAATCCGTGGTGGGATCCTTACATGGCGATCGGACAAGATTTAACTCCTTATTTGATAAACAATTCCGGCGGTGAGGAACAATATATAGTGACTGCGCAAGAGGCGCTCGATCCTTCTCATGAAATAACGCGTTATGAATTTATAGAAATGTCTGTTCGCGCACTTAAAGCTTACAACTGTTACTTGACTGACACCGATGGCGACGGATTGCCCGACTGGGACGAGGAGAATATTTACGGAACCGATCCTTATGACGCGGACACGGATGATGGCGGTGTAACAGATGGCGAAGAGGTCTTGGAACTTATGACAGATCCTCTTGATGATAGCGATGATGATTGGGATGACGATGGGCTCAGCAATAATGATGAGAGCAATGTATATGGGACAGATCCTTGGGATCCGGACACGGATGATGGTGGCGTTTGGGATGGAGTCGAGGTTAATTCCGATATTGATCCTCTTGATGCAAGCGATGATGCCGGCGATACGTATTCGGGCGGCGAACTTTTGGTCGAACTTGATTCTGGAGTTTATTTCATCGATGACGCGTGCAATATATGTCCTTGTCCATCCAGCGTCGTTGATGGCGCTCAAATTATGTCGGGTGATATAATTTACGCCGCTATAACAAACACAGAAAACACCCAGATGTATTCGGTAAGTAATGAATATCAAGTACCATAAATATTATGAAGAAAATGTTGGAAAAATTCTCGGAAGTAATAATATTCGGCATGATAGTGCTGACAATAAGTGCTGTTGTAGATGTCGGATTTATAAGTCTTGCTGACGAAGCCGAAGAAACGACTGTAACTGAAGGTGGCGGAGATAATTTTGATTGCAGAACTGCCGTAATGGAATACTTGAATCCTGTCGATGAAGAGTTTGGCGAATTTCTGGACTCGACTCTCACCAGCACCGGCACAACCAGTGATTTGATAACAAATTATCTTATCCCGAAATATGTCGAATATTTGGAAGGAGAAAAGGCTGCCCTTGAAAGTGCCACAAATGTTTCCGGCAGTTATGACCTGCTCGACGTGAGCGATAAAATCTCCGAATGCAAAGCGATAATGGACGAGCATTTGGATGCCAACACCGAAATAATGAAATCCGAAGTGGCTTCCAGCGTCTCCGCAAAAAAAACCACAGCCCTCGTTGATGAATACAAATGGATAAATGAACATTTGCGCGAGATGTCCATGTCTGTTGCTTATATCCAATCTTATTTATCCAAGATGTCCACAAGCTTTACTCGGTTTACAAAAACCTGCATACAACAATGAAAATAAAAATAACAAAAAATATTCGGCTAACTCTTGCTTTCGTAATGATGGCGGTTTTTATAAATTGGCAAATAATTTCCGCTTATACCGCTCCTTCGGCAAGTAAGTATTCAACAAGTTATTACTCAAGCGTCTATGATGCGGTTGTCGCATATCACTCCACGTTGAATGATTTGATGAATGACAAAATCGAAATACTCATAACCGCCGACGAAGAGGATCTTTTGTTCGACTCAGAAACCTGTGATGACGAATTTAATATATCGACCTATTGCTTAGCGGAATCTATGGTGAAGGAGTATATCGAATTCAAATCGGGACTTGAAGATCATAGTCTTTATGCCATCGATGCGGAAGACAGCAACAGCGAAATCCTTCTTGTAGATATGTCTGCAAAGGCCGAAGCAAGATCGCGAATTATCTCACTCGAACAAGAGAATGCGATAAAAATACTCGATATGTCTCTCGCCGCATACAATGAACTTCAAATAGCTCTTCCGATGCACAACAGCTATTTGGACACCTTGGATGTCCTGAAAGATTATGATTCCGAATTGATAGATTTGAGAGAAGACGTTGCCGAGTGGGAAGCTGATTTCATAGACGTATCGACGACGGACTGTAAGTAAGGAGCAAGACACAAGACACAAGACACAAGACACAGACAGCAGAGGGGAGGCGGAATGCAAATAACAACAAAAATGCAAAAAAGTTTCGATCAAAAATGGGGTTCACTGATACTTGCCGGAGTAACACTCTTCATATCCTGCTTTGTCGCGATTAAATATATCGTTCCTCAATCATGGGGTGCGGATGAATACGATGATGATTATTCTTCGAGTGGATTTTACGGTAGCTATTATGAAGGAATGAGTGAAACCATTTATGAGGAGAACGGCATTGATCCAGATGTCACACCTAATTGGGATAATATTTTTGGCAAAACCGGAAAAGAGAATGGCAAGAATCTCTATCTGCTAATTTATAATAAAATAAAAAACGAACCTTCTTCCGAGGCTCTTGAAAACACCGCCAGATATTTCGGATATACGAAAAATCGAATGATAAACATCATAGATGGAGATTTGTATGCGATTTATTCTTTTGATCAAGCGGCATCCAATTACACTTGGGGCGAAAACACTGCATCGGATCTCCAGTCTGTTGAAGGTCTGACAACAATGTACGACAATATCATCAATTATTACGAAGAGCAGCTTGCGGTTCAAACCCTCAACAGCGAACTGGGCAGTACGGCTGCATCTCAAGAAATTTTTGCAAACGGCAATACGGAAGACTCTGGGTTCGACTTGATAGTCGATCTTTGGAATATCGAAGAAGTTCTGTTTTTCGGCAAAAACGAGGAAGGATTGGCAAGCAGTATGGATCCGTGGGATGGAGGAGTGGAGGAACCTGTTTCGTCTTCTGCCAGTGAAGATAGCGATATCGGAGAGAGTAGCGATGAAAGTGCTGAGACCGATGTCGCCGATGAAGCGTCTTCTGAAACCGATACGGATGTTGATTCCGAAGATTCATCATCGGAAATCGAAGACACTACTCACAATACTTCTTTCGAATGTTTCGAAGACAACAGCCTGAGCAATGAACTGGCGGATGCTCTTGGCAATAACGATTCTTCGTCCGAATCCGATACTGAAAATACAAATGATACAGCTGCTGAAGGCGATACCTCATCAGGCGAAACGCCGGAAGAAAAATCTGAAACTCCTGCCGTTGAAGATAGTGGCGACTCCGGAGATGATACGGTGATTGAGGCTCCTTCCGCTGCAGACTGGTCGAACGATCTTCCATGCACTGAAACACTATGTCTTGAAATTAATTTCGTTTCGGAATCGGATGAGCCGGAAGAGGCCGGCATGGAAGAGGATTCAGACTGTATTTATTGCCATATTTCTTACATCGAGAAAATGCTTGAGAACATCACCTCTCACGACTTGGCGGGGAGCAAAGTAACAGGCAACGCGCTTGAAGATGCAACTTGCAAGGAGGATAGTCTGAAAATAGTTCCAAATATGTATGTGTTCGCAATAGGCAGTCCTATTCTCACGCCTCCCAATGACGACACGATTGTTGATGTAGGGAAGTTGAAAGAAGATTTCTTATCCGCCTTGTTCCCTAATTATGAAACACCCGATTCGAGCGAATATACCGACTCGGATGAGATACTTCTAAGGTTGCAAGCCGCCGGTCAGACGCAGAATATAATAGAATTGAGCGAGGAGGCTTCCGACTTGGCTTATGAACAGTTGCAGGCGCAAATCGAGGCCATAGAGAGTTTTGCGTTAAGCTCTCAAATGGGAGATATGAGCGCGATGTATCAAGCGGTTTCTTCCGAAATGGAGCAGATGAACGACTTTTTCTATGTTATGGAGTCAATTATTACCGGCGGTGATGACGGTTTTGTTTATTACCTGACTACAATTCTTGATAAACCTTATAAATAATGATGAGAAAATTAATTAAAATTTGTTTGACCGCAATCGTGATCGCATCTTTATCCCCTGCCGTAGTTTTTGCAGAGGACGAAAATGAATGCGGAAAAGGTTTCGGTCAGTTTTTATCTTCAGTAATAGATTTCCAAGATGTTTCGGTTTATTGGGCGGATATTTTCACGAAAAATATGTGCCAAATCGAAGATATTTTTGATGTGGAAGAGAATCTTGATGCGATTGCGGAGCAGCTTCGCGAAAGTTATTACTCTTGCGATTATGAGAATGTCGATATTTTGTCGCGTCAGTATAAGGTTACGAAAGCCGAGCTTTATTTCGTCAGAAATGTCGCGTTCGTGGATACCGATGCTCTTACTTCCGATGAACTAATTTTCGTTGAGGACGAAATAGATTTATACATACAAGACATGCTTTATCCGGAAATGGTCGAGAAATATGTAACAAATAAGGATTGGTTTGAAGAAGGTGAATTTGAGGGATATTTCAAAGGTTGGGTTGCAGAATATGAAGATGATATACCGACTTATATAGAGTGCAATTACGGAGATTGGAGCGAAGTTGCCGACAAATGGCAGGAGCTTATGGATGTTTTTAAGAAAACCGAAGTCGAGCCTCAACAAGAAGAGGATACCGAAGAGGAAAGCGGTGGATTGAGCGCCAAAGATGCTCCCGTGAAAGATAATGAAGGATTTTTCGCGAAACATTTCGGATTTAAAACACCAGGTGTCGATGAGATATCAAAAGATATAAAATCCGCCCTTGCACCTGCGGAAGACGAGTCCGAAGGTGATGAATCTTCTCATTATACAGACAACAGCATTATCAGCACTTCCGATACATATTCACAGTTGTTGGCGCAATATGATACCGAGGCCACCGAAGCCGAGCTGCTTGCCAAATACAAGACGCTATATTCCGAAGGTGGTGCCGAGATCGGTGACGCACTGAGCGGACTCATAGAAGATTTGAACGATTCCATTGAATATACCGCAAAAATTCTATCTACAACCGTTAATAAGACATCACATAAGATAGCGAAGAAGCAGTGTAATGGGTAAGAAGCAAGACACAAGACACAGACAGCAGAGGAAGAGGCGGATTTATTTCTTCACAAGCGATAAGATAGTCCCTTTGTAAGTTTGATTGAGTAAACTTTTTTTCAGAACACCGCGACCTCTCTCCATTTCTTGGATGTGGAGCGGAATTTCATGAGTGCAGTACGGGCAGAAGTCTTTTCTGTTCGATACGGTTTTGCCGCAGCTTAGGCAGTTGATCAGCATGGAGGGTGGAATAGATTAGATTTTTATTTTGATGTAGAGAGATTGCTTTCACTACTCAAGAGTAATGCTTGTCGAGGAATGAATCGAAGTCCGATTCCCTTATTCTGTAAACACGTCCCAGTTTTATCGCACGCAATTTCTTATTCTTGATCAATTTCAGCACAGTCAGGTGATGTACTTGCAAGACCTTGGCCGCTTGCTCTGGTGTCATTAGGTTGCTTCCCATTTTCTCGCGCGTTTAATTTTATTTAATTCTATTGTATTTTACTATGTCTTGTTAAGTTATACAAGTTTTTGTTTTTGTTTGTGTTTTCGAGATGTATTTTAGCATGTTTTATGAAAGTTAATAGCATTTTATATATTTCTAGTTGCATTTGGAGAGTTTTGTTTTGTTTATGTTAAAAGTAGTAGCTTTTATACAAGTGAATACGCTTTAAAGCTATTTTATTTAATTTGATTATATTTTATTAAATCTAGTTAAATACAAAAAAAGAGTTTTGCTAACGCAAAACAACTTATAATATAGGCCGCTTATGAAGCGGCTATCATCTTCTTCAGCCACATGCCCGTATAAGACTTTTTGCTTTCTGCGACCTCTTCCGGAGTTCCTTCCGCAATCACCATGCCGCCTTTATCACCACCTTCCGGACCAAGGTCAACTATATAATCAACCGACTTGATAACATCGAGATTGTGTTCGATAGTGAGTACCGTATTCCCCTTCTCGACAAGACGTTGCAATACATCGAGAAGCCTCTTCACGTCGTCGAAATGCAAACCTGTAGTAGGTTCGTCCAATATATAGAGAGTCTGGCCGGTTGATCTTTTGCATAATTCGGTCGCGAGCTTAATTCTCTGAGCCTCTCCTCCCGATAACGTTGTTGCCGATTGGCCGATATGAATGTAGCCAAGACCGACTTCGGATAGGGTTTTTAATTTCGTTTTTATCGAAGGGATTGATTTGAAAAATTCAAGCGCCTCATCGACAGTCATTTCAAGAACGTCGGCTATGCTTTTACCTCTATAAGTAATTTCAAGTGCTTCTTGGTTGTATCTCCTACCCTTGCAAACCTCGCAAGGCACATAAACATCGGGCAAAAAGTGCATTTCGATCTTTTTGATACCATCACCCTGACAAGCCTCGCAGCGACCGCCTTTTACGTTAAAACTGAATCTTCCCGGCTTATAACCTCTTAATTTCGCTTCCGGTGTGCCGGAGAATAAATCGCGCACATCCGTGAACACCCCTGTATATGTAGCAGGGTTAGATCTCGGAGTTCGTCCTATCGGCGACTGGTCTATGTTTATCAATTTATCCAAATGTTCAATACCGCGAATCTCTCTATGTCCTCCGGCAAACGCCTTCGACCTGTTTATAACTGCTGAAACTTTTCTCACCAAAATATCATTTATGAGAGTGGACTTACCAGAACCCGAGACGCCTGTTACACCTATAAATGTTCCGAGCGGCAATTTGATATCCACGTCCTTCAAATTGTGTTCGCAGGCACCGAGAACTTCCAAGAACTGTCCATTCCCTTTCCTCCTCTTCTCCGGAGTTTCTATTTTCTTCCTTCCGGAAAGATATTGTCCGGTTATTGAATGTTTATCTGTCAAAATCTCTTTCGGCGTTCCCGCGAAAATCACATTTCCTCCATGCTTACCCGCCCCCGGCCCTATATCCAAAATATAATCCGATGCCATCATCGTATCTATATCGTGCTCCACAACAATTACCGTATTACCTATATCGCGTAGCGAATGAAGAGTTTTTATAAGCTTCTCATTGTCGTTCTGATGCAACCCTATAGAAGGTTCATCGAGAACATACAACACTCCAACCAAATGCGAACCTATTTGAGTCGCCAATCTTATTCTCTGCGCCTCGCCGCCTGAAAGCGTATTTGCCGCCCTGTCGAGCGTAAGGTATGAAATCCCCACGTTATCAAGGAATTGCAGCCTGCTCGATACCTCTTTCAATATAGGCTCAGCAATCATTTTTTCAGTTTCGCTCAAATTCATATCCGAGAAGAAATTTTTTGCGCCGGCAATCGATAATTCCGTCACGTCTATTATGCATTTCCCGTTAACAAGAACTGACAGCATCTCTTTTTTCAACCTTTTACCTCCGCACTTCGGACATTTCAAAACTCGCATATACATCTCGATTTTTCTTCTTACGTAATCGGAATCCGTTTCAAGATATCTTCTTTCCAAATTAGGTATAACACCTTCAAATCGCGTCTTGTATTCCCCTTCGAATCCGCCGCCCTCCCCATTTCCTTCCATTTTTACCGCATATCTCTCCTCTCCTGTTCCGTATAGAACTTTTTGCAAATCTTCCTCTTTCATTTCATCTATAGGCACTTCTATGGAGAAATTATGTTTGCGCGCAACAGCTTCCAGTATTCTGTTATACCAATTCAAATGCGATGTCGTCGCAGACCATGGCATAATCGCCCCTTCCGAAATCGACAACTTCCTATTCGGCATAATCAAATCCGGATCAACTTCAAGTCTCGTTCCAAGCCCATGACAAGCCTCGCAAGCCCCATGAGGGCTGTTGAAAGAAAAATTCCTCGGCTCTATTTCAGGAAGACTTATATTGCAATCAGCGCAGGCAAATCTCTCCGAGAAAACTTGTCTCTCGCCCTTCTCATAATCTTGTACGATCATCATACCGTTTCCATGCTTGATTGCGGTTTCTATCGAGTCGGCTAGACGCGATCTGTCTGGGTTCGGCAAGTCTATCTCTTGTCCAGAAGATAACTTTTGAGTTTTCCTTCCGAAATCTTTTACAACAAGCCTATCTATAACAATATCTATCGTGTGTTTCTTGTTTTCGTCCAATTCCGGTAACTCGAGAATGCTGTGCATTTCACCATCAACCACGACACGCACGAATCCTTCTTTCTTTATATTTTCAAAAACCTTCTGATGAGCGCCCTTCTTGTCATTTATCACCGGCGACAAAATCAAAACTTTGCGACCCTCCTCCATACTTGCGACGTGATCCACTATCTGACTCGCGCTCTGGCGCGCAATCGCCTTGCCGCATTTATAACAATGCGGATGTCCCACTTTCGCAAAAAGAAGTCTTAAGAAATCGTATATTTCGGTGACTGTACCAACCGTTGAACGAGGATTGCGGCTGGCTGTCTTCTGATCTATTGAAATCGCCGGCGAAAGCCCTTCTATCGATTCGACATCCGGCTTCTCCATCAACTGCAAAAACTGTCTGGCATAAGTCGATAAACTCTCGACATACCTTCTCTGCCCTTCCGCATATATTGTATCAAAAGCGAGCGAAGATTTACCCGAACCCGAAAGACCTGTAATAACTGTCATCTTGTCGCGAGGAATCGTGACATCGATGCTTTTCAGGTTATGGATGCGTGCTTTTTTTACTACAATTGAATCAACTGACATATGTAATGAATTACGAATACCGAATTCCGAATACTGAATACTTGGAGAGATTTAAGAATAGGATTTTGTTTTGCGAATCAATCCACCGAGTATCATTTTTACTTTAATCGCTTGTTCACTTGCCGTTTCGAATTTTTGTTGAGTTATGTATTTTATATCTTTTGCTATTATCAATTGATTCTGTAGCTCTGTTAATGAACCATTCGATATCGCATAAAATTGCGCTTTCTCCCTGTAAGATTTTCTACTAAACCCTTCTGCAATGTTGGATGTTATTGATACTACACATCTTCTCATCTGACTTACCAACCCGAATAATTCTGTCTTTGGGAACGCCTTTGTCATCTCATAAACAGCTAATACTAATCTATGCCCTTCCTTCCATGCATCCAGATCTGTGAATATTTTTATCTTTTCGGTATTCGGCATTCTGTATTCGATATTCGATCATAAAACACAGCTTAGGGAGGATAACATACTTCACTTAGTCGTGCAAATTTGATATCTTTAATTCATGATACTGTCTGATAAAACATTAAAACAGCTGATTGATTCTGGGAATCTCGTCTTCTCGCCAATCACAGATCACTCTATCCAACCCGCATCTATAGACTGCAGGCTTGGCAACCATTACCTTGTCGTGGAACAGAATAAAATGGAGTCTATAACCCTCGATTCGGAAATACAATATCGAGAGATAGAGGGTGATTCCATTACAATTCCACCTCATACTTTCTTACTCGCAACGACTGAAGAGTATATAGAGTTGCCGAACGATTTGACGGCCTTTGTAGAAGGACGAAGTTCTATAGGACGAATCGGACTTTTCATACAGAATGCCGGATGGGTTGATCCCGGATTTAAAGGCAAGATAACTCTTGAACTTTATAATGCCAACTCCCTTCCTATTAAACTCGAACGAGGGAGGCGAATATGCCAGTTGGTTTTCTGCAAAATGGACTGCCCTGCCGACAAGCCATATGACGGCAAGTATCAAGGACAGAAAAAAGCTGTAGGTAGCCGTGTTTTCAAGGATAAAGAGGTTGCTGGTTCCTAAGCCTTCCCAAGTGTTTTATCGCCCGGTTTCCAACCTACCGGACACAAGTCTCCGGTCTGGAAAGCTTTTACAAGTCTTAAAAGCTCTTCGACATTTCTACCTATCGTCACATCGTTCACTATGTAACTCTTCAAAAATCCGTCAGGATCTATAATAAAAGCTCCCCTAAGGCTGATCCCCTTATCCTCCATAAGCACTCCGTAATCTGCGCTGACTTTTTTGGTAAGATCGCTGAGAAGCGGATAGTTCAAATCGCCAAGGTCTTTTTTCGACCATGCTTCGTGAGAATAAACACTATCAACGCTGACCCCAAGAATCTGTGCATTTGAGCTCTCGAATTCCGCGCTCTTCTTGCTAAGCTCTATAAGCTCCGTAGGACATACGAATGTGAAATCCAAAGGATAGAAGAAAAGGACAACCCACTTGCCTTTGTAGTCGGCAAGAGAATAATTCTTCTTCTCACCTTTGTGATATCCCTCCATTTGGAATGTAGGAGCTTGGCTTCCTATTTTTATATTACTCATGATTTGTTTTTGTTAAAAAATAAAAATCATCATCGAGCATCTTAATGATAATGATTATTAATAAGAAAGCAAGTCTTATTTACTTATCGCCCCACCACATTTCCGAATTCGACCTGTGATTTTTTCTTCGCGAACAGGTAGGAAAGACCCGAATACCCCCATATGAGGAACGGCACGATAACATATGTAATATCAAGCTCCAGCATAACGTTGAAGAATGCATGAAGGATCACCGCATACATAAGACCTTGTGCGATTTTCTCATCGGCGAAAATAGTTTCGGATTTGAGATTGAGAATTTTATGCAAAAAATTTATCGCAGGATGTCTATTCTTCCTTATCTCGTCTTGGTAAATAGGTTCTGCGAAATATGCCAATCCGTAATAATAGCCATAAACTCCGGAAAACAGGACGTGTGCAAAAGTTGAGAAGATCGCCCTGAATATGAAAGATAAATAAAGCGTATCTATCCCCTGATATTGCCATATGTAGAAAAAATACATCACGTTTTCGACGAACGAGAATCCGAGCGCCGCTATAATACTGTATTCAATCGAGTCATCTACATTCTTGAACTTGCCACTGTCCGCAGTTTTAACCGCGAGATGCTTGGCATACTCCTCGATAACACCCACAAGCAAGAAGCTGAGAAGCGTACTTACCGGAAGATAGAGCAAACCTGTAAATCCAAGCGTGTTTTGACCGAATCTGTCGAAATAAGTGAATAAATTGAGTCCCGGAAGATATTGCCAGCTCAGCTTGTATATGATTATCGGCGCGACCGATACCATACCTGCAACAAACGTAATCATTACCGTACCAAGCGGCTCTTTTCTCTTTTTGAGAAAAATGATCGCCCAAATAAATGCAGGCACAGCGGCAAGCGCTATCGAAACCAGAATTTTCAGGAGATGCGCTGATGGCATGAAATATGTTATTTACTATCCTATTATTATAACATATTTTAGCCGACTGGGCAATCCGCGTGGGTACATACGCCTGATCTTACCTCCACCATTTCAATCCTGTTCCCTCCGAATTTATCCAAATGTTCGGCGCAAGTCGTAGTCAAAAACGTCTGATATCCCGATATCGCTTTAATCAAATGCTCTTGGTGCTTATGATCGAGCTCCGACAATACGTCATCAAGAAGTAAAATCGGTTTTTCTCCCGTTTGCCCTTCTACGAACTCCATCTCTATCAATTTGAGAGCCAGAACTATCGTTCTGCACTCTCCACGAGAACAGAATTTCTTAATCTCGTGTCCGCCCAAGGTCATCATGAAGTCATCTCTGTGTGGACCGAAATTGGTCTTATGCATCCTAATATCAAAATCCTGAGATTCGTTCAGGCGTGATAGATATTCCTCTTTTGTGAGAGGTATATACGTTTTTCTTTGTATATCAATTTCGCCTCCGTTACCGGAAAGCTCATGATATTTCGCGTTCATCTTGTTGCCGATGTAATCGAGTATTTCCTGTCTTCGGGCAAAAATTTCCAAACCTGTCTCAGCCAAGCATTCATCCCAAATTTCCAGATCCGCAATCTTACTTCTCCCTTTTGCAATGGATTTCAAAATCTCATTTCTGTTTTTGAGTGCTCTGTTATAAGAAACCAAGATTTCCAAAAATCCACGGAAGACTTGGACTCCTATCAGATTCAAATATTTCCTTCTGTCATCCGGCTCGCCGATTATTATATGAACATCTTCCGGCGAGAACATCACTGCTGTCAGATGGTGAAGATATTTTTTGCTTTCAACCGTTACGCCTTCTTTTTTGAGGCGTTTCTGCTTGGATGGACCACCTGTAAAAGCTATCTCGAGTTTGTGCGTACGCTCCTTATTCGCGATCTCGCCTTTTATACGCCCATGTTCACGCCCCCACATGATCGCATCTTGAAAATTCTTGGTGCGGAATGATCTTGTGAGCGCAAGGGAGTAAATACTTTCCAAAATATTCGTTTTGCCTTGGCCGTTTTCGCCAAACAAAACCGTAAGATTTTTTTCTTCGCTGAAATTCAGGTCTAAAGACGGGAAATTACGGAAATTCTCTAATTCGAGTCGTGATATGAACATAAAAAAACCTTATATCGCAATTAAGGGTATAAGGTTTGTTGGACGATTGCAATTAAAGTTTCGGTGGATCTTCTTCGTCTATCATAGCGTTCGGCAGAATACTCCTTGCGCTTTCTCTTAGATTTATAGTCGGATCAAAATCTCCTTCAATAACAGGCTCTCCTGTAGGTTCTTCATATCCGGCATCGCCCGGTTTCAAGGCACCGATCGACTTATTCGGAATTACTGTTGTTTGATCTAAGCTAACTCCGTGAGGGCTAGGTATACTTGTTCCCATATATGTTTTGTTAAAATTTAGACTTTTTTATACACAATTACCTCCCCTTATGTCAAACGAATTGACACAGGTGGCTTTTCAAGGATATAATTTTTTTGCTTAAGGACATGTTTTCAAGAAATTGTTTCGAAAGAGAATGAAGGTCGCGGCTGAAAGCCTTCTGAAACAAGACTTGTAAAATACTACCTTGAGAATCAAAACATTTTCACAAGAGCGCTCCGCCAAGTGCGGAGAAACAAGGTGGAACCGTCCATAAAAGGACCCTTGTAGATAATTTCTACAGGTTATTTTTAAACAACTATCATATGTCAAAAGAGAAAAAAGTTTTCGAACTATCAACTATGCGCCACTCGTGTTCGCACGTCCTTGCGCAAGCGGTCATGCAGATGTTCCCTGATGCCAAGCTGGCAATCGGTCCAGATATCGATAATGGATTCTATTATGACTTCGACCTGCCTCGCACTCTCATACCGGAGGATCTGGTTTTGCTTGAGAAAAAGATGAAGCAAATCGTCAAGAATGCCCAGAGATTCGTGCAGAAATCAGTTCCTATAGACGAGGCCATTTCTCTCTTGAGCGGGGCCGGACAGACTTACAAAGTTGAGATGGCTGAGGATCTTAAGAAAGAGGGGGAACGCGAGATAAGTTTTTATGAAAATTTCATGCCAAGTGGAGAGGCAACTTTTATAGACATGTGCCGCGGACCTCACGTAGATCATTCCGGACAAGTTGGCGCGTTTAAGCTCACAACAATCGCCGGTGCTTATTGGCGCGGAGATGAGAAAAACAAGATGCTTCAGAGAATTTATGGCGTTTGTTTTGCAACACAGCCGGAATTGGATGCTTATATGAAAATGCTTGAAGAAGCTAAGAAAAGAGATCATCGCAAACTAGGGAAAGAGCTTGAAATCTTCCTATTCGATGAAGATGTCGGACCCGGATTGCCGTTATGGATGCCGAATGGCGGAGTTCTTATTGAGATGCTTGAAAAATTGGCGAAAGTTGTCGAGGATCGTGCAGGTTATGTAAGAGTCAGGACTCCACATTTAGCGAAAGAGTCTATGTACATCAAGAGCGGACACTTGCCCTATTATAAGGAATCGATGTTCCCACCGATGGATGTTGATGGAGTTAAATATTATTTGAAAGCGATGAACTGCCCTCATCATCACAAGATTTTCGGAGGCGTGAAGAGGAGCTATCGTGATTTGCCTCTGCGTCTTGCCGAATATGGAACTTGCTACCGCTACGAACAGACTGGCGAGTTGTTCGGGCTTATGCGAGTTCGATCTTTGCAGATGAATGATGCGCACATCTACTGCACCGAGGCGCAGTTCGAGCAAGAGTTTCAAGCGGTTAACGAGATGTACTTGAAGTATTTTGAGATTTTTGGAATTGAAAAATACGTGATGAGATTTTCAACTCATGATCCGAAAAAACTTGGTGAGAAATTCGTTAACGAGCCTGCTCTCTGGAAGAAGACCGAGGACATGGTCCGAAATGTTTTGATAAAAACCAAGACTCCGTTTATCGAGGTCCCCAATGAGGCCGCTTTCTATGGACCAAAAATCGATGTGCAGGTTTGGAGCGCGATTGGACGCGAGTTCACTCTGGCTACGAACCAAGTTGATTTCGCGGTGCCAAGAAGATTCGAACTAACTTATATAGATGAGAATGGGAAAGAAGAAACTCCGCTATGTATTCATCGCGCACCGCTCGGAACTCACGAACGTTTTGTCGGCTTCTTGATCGAACATTATGCAGGTGCATTCCCTGTTTGGCTTGCTCCTATTCAGGTGAAGATTTTGCCGGTGAGCGAGAAATTCAACGAATATGCTTCTGAGTTGTTCGCGCAACTGAAAGCCGCTGGAGTTCGTGTTCGTCTCGACGACTCCGATGAAAGTCTTGGGAAGAAAATTCGCTCTGCAGAAATGATGAAAATTCCTTACATGCTTGTTGTCGGCGAAAAAGAGGTTGCCGATAAGACTGTCGCGGTAAGAGATTATGCGACAAAAAAACAGGAGGTTGTCGGAAAGGATGAATTTGTTGCGCGAGTGGCGAAAGAGGCTCAGGCGGTTTTCCAATAGCCTGTGCACATCTATGCTGCAAGTTTATGTCCTTGTTGATTTTCGATAGATCCTTCTCCATGCGCACCTGCGGCGTGTAATGCATGGCTATGCAATCCATGCCCTTTACCAGCTATTTCATCATCGAGTTCTTTCTTGTGTTGATTTATGTAGTCGAGTCTTGAGAATACACAGTCTGTTTGAATACCAGTAGTTTTTATCAAATCTCTGTGGTCTTGCAAAATTGTCGATCTCATGGACATAAATCTTCTTTTCCCTTCATTTGTCCGCATTGCATTTTTTACGAATATTTGCGTCGCTTCATGCAGTGCATCCCCCGTTGTCGGATCTTTACCTTCGAATACATTCTGGCCGTATCTCGCTTTCATTTGATTTACAAGTCCGGCTATATCGCCAGGACTTGCTGAAGAAGATTTGTTCATAAGGAAACCGAAATAATCCTTGTCAAAAATAGCCATGTATTCGCGAATTGTAGAAACGTAGTCTTTCGTTCGCAATCCCGATGTGAAACCCAATTGCGTTTTTCTACCTTTTGCGGCCAAGTCGGCGCCGCCAGTTCCTCTTCCGTAAGATGATTTATAAAGATATGTCGATCTAGGCTCTCTTTCATCCGACCCTCTCCATCTGAAATAATTCAAATGGCCTTTGAACATTCTATCCGATGTAATACCGTCCATAACCGCAAACGCTCCGGCAAGTCTTGCGAATTGATCGTACAAACCGCTTTCTCCCTCAAGAGGCAATTCATTCCCAAATTCCATAAGGTTATCAAAATAATGCAAAATGCCCACAGTCGCGTTTTGAATACCCGTAGGAGGCATTCTTAAACCTTGTGCGTTTTCCGATAATACAGTCTTCATCGTATTCATATCCGCAGCTCCAAACCATCCTGTTGCATCATCATGATCCTGCGAGATACCTTGCACCAGCGCTTTACTTACGCGCTGATAAATTTTCGGCATATGTAGCAGTTTTGTGTACCACCATTTATGAAAAGCGGCTCCTGGTTGATTTAAGTCCCAGTCTATTCTCGCCCATTCTTTCACGTCCTTCGGCGTAGGTCTCTCTCCTCTTTCCGTACCTGAACCAAGAAGATCTATTACCGGATAGTCATTGATTTTCAAACTGCTTATCTTTGACAAAGTACTGTGAGGCAGAAGTCCACATGCCACCCCTTGAATCAAGAAGTACAACTTGGATTCAGGAGAACCTTTACCTTTATCTATACCGTAATGAATCAGTTTTTCGAATTTATGAGGATCGATTTTCGGGATATGTCCGTGTTTCTTTTCTGCCTTATATGCACTCAACATTGTCGCCATGGCACCATCTATACCTCCGGCCGATTCGGCGGTTTGATCACAATAACTGTTGTATTTTTCACGTTCTTGACCGGCATTCGTGCCATTTTCCTGCACCCATTTTTCATAAGTATCGAAATCCCATATGTAACCGATCGCTTTCGAAAGTTTTTCTTCAAACATATGTTTCCTCCCTGTTTCAGCTTCCGGATTGTTAACATCGAACTGAACTGTACCGTGAGAGAAATACATAAGCTGTTTCCAAAACTTGATATTCTCCCACCTCATACGTCCATGATGTGAAAGAAGTTTTATACAAGCCTTAAACTCATCCACGTTTTTCGTGGTTTCCATTTTCTCCATAATCATCCAAGCATCCTTGTTCTTATAAGCATTTTCATACTGTTCGACTTCCTCAATTTCAGCGTGTTCTTTTAATCTGTCGAACTCGTTTGATGCGGTTTTGAGCGGACCGGGCAAGCCCTTGAAAAGTTTCGTACCGAAATCACCCATATGTGCGTCCGAACGTCTGTTGTATTTTCTTTTCGCCCACTCTACCAGCTTCTCTCCCATGTGTTGAAAGTCTTGCACCGAAAGGAAGTATATCTGATATTTTGTATTCAGAGACTGCCTTGTTTTATTAAGAAGATGCGTTTTGTAACCGGAAATTGAATTATTATATTCCGGCATGAATTTTTCGAGCACGTTTTTCGGATCGTCCAATGTCGCCTTTGCCAAATCCATCATTTCTGTCGCCGAGAGCAGAGCTCCTTTTTTCACAGATTCGCTCGCTCTTGGATCGGTGGCCAATGCTATATATTGCGCAATACCCGGATTTACGCCTTCTTTTTCTATTACATTCCCATCTTTATCTATCTCCCATTCGAAAGCCGCCGGCCCTTCGAGCATCATGTCGTATGTCTTGTCCATATCCATCCATCCCGCAAGGCTTTTTTTCGCACTTACAAGGCCTTCCGTATGCTGATCTTTTAAATCCTTTTTATCTTCGCCTTTGAATTGCGTGCTTATTATTGGGAATAATTCGTTGTCTATTCTATCTATCATCGCTTGCGCTTTGCCTTTTATCGCCGCGACCAACGGATCGACTTTTTTCTTCTTTTCTTCACGCAATTCTCTGAAGCTCTTTTCTACAGATGCCGTATCGACGTTCTCTGATTTTTTCGAGTCGGTTTTCGCTTCTTCTGAATAGCCTTCGCGCGCTTTGATGCCATGCATCAGCTCGAGCCTCATGGTTATATCGTTCGTAAAATCAGGTTCTTCATCGATACTTTTCAACTCCTCGGTTGTCATATCAACTTCGTATTCCTCCGGTGAAATCAGATACCAGTTGGACCCTATGAAGTCCTTCATTTCTCTGGTTGACTCGTCCATGTCTTGAAGCTTCTCTCGAACCGATGTCAGTTTCTTTTTTTTGTTTAAATTTGTTTCTCTGGCAACGTGTTTGTTTAACAGGCCGAGAATTATTTGGCGCAAATTGTTCACATCTCCAGCCTTTACACCATAAGATAAAAGATGCGCTTTTAATCCTATCAACGCCTCTCTTACGCCCGGAGCTCCTTGCACATGACGCTCCAACTCTTTCACTTGTTCGCTCGGAGTGCCCAAATGTATGTATTCGTTTGATCCGGTGTATTCTGTAAGTATTTGAATTCTTTGCGGTTTTGATTTGCCTGAAATTTTCCTCAAAAGGTCTATCGTTTCTCTCAATGCCGCAACCTGTTTTTTCATCGCCTCCGTTTTTTGCGGAGAGTTCTTATAATTTTCTTCTATTTTGTCTATCTCGCGAAGCAAAGTCGAATCGACTCTATCCAAGAAAGTTCGTTCCGCTTTGTCTTTTTGCTCTTTTACCTTTCTCATCATGCTTCTAACCACGTCCATCGCTTGTTTCTTGGTTGCAACGGCATCTATACTCGCTGTCGAAACACCGCTGATGCCGAGAGTTTTGCGTGCATGAAAAAGGCTGTCTTTAAAAGCCTGCAAACTTTCCGCTTTGCCTTCCGTCTCCGCAGGCAACAGCCAAAAACTATTATTTGTATCTATCGATCTCAACGTATGCTGCAGGAATTTCCCATAGTAATTGTATTCGTTTATTTCGCTTATGTTTTGATCCATTTCGCTCACTATACTGTTGTCTTCGATGAACGGGACTGTTTTTTCTTTTAATCTATTTAATTCTTCAAGAGTCTTGCTTGAATAATGCCTAAGCTGTTCATTTTGCTGATCGGCGTTAATCAAATCCAAACCTTGATTTCGTCTTTGCTGTTCTTCCTCCGCTGGAGGAGGAGTCGGCGTCGTCGGAGTTCCCGGTGTTCCCGGAGTACCCGGCGTTGCAGGTCCAGCCATATATATGAGTCTGTTTTCTTTCATGAACGAATTGTAGGGATTGTATTTGAACATTTAAAGAGGTTTTTATTTGGCGGCTGGTGGTGGCGTTGTTGGAGGAGGCGTACTTCCTGTGCCGTTAGCCGGCGCTCCGCTGCCCTGAGCTGGCGAACCGCCACTTGGGTTTTGAGCCGCTTGCATCGCCGTCGTTGATGCCGCAACATCTACCTGCTTACCATCGGCAGTAAATTTAAGTACCGTGTCCGCCTGACCTTTATTTGCAGCAAGATATGTCATGAGTGCTTCCAATTGTTGATCGGTTCCTCCTGATACAAGGTTCTGATCTTTTGCGGATTTCACTTTTTCAGTCGCAGTTTGACTGCCATTGAATATGGTTGTGAAATTTGCTTTTGCATCTCCACCACCTTCATCTCCACCTTCCGTTGTAGCCGATTCTTCAGATCCGCTTGATTGTTTTGGCTTCAATTGCACGCCCGTGAAATCCGTACCGCCGTAAGCACCACGAAGTGTTGATTGATTTGTCTCCATCCATCTATTGAATCCTGCAACGTCTGTCGGTATGGTTGCATTTTCAAGTCCTTTTGTTCTTTTCATTTCCGCGACAACTTCTCCCAAATTAGTTGCCTTGACTTCGCCCGATGCTAACATGGTTTTAAGATTTTCACCCTGTATTTTGCTTCCTCTTTCCGCATCTTTATATTTATCGAAAAGCTTCGAGTATTCAGCCGTACCTTCGCCTCTCATCCAATCATTAAGACCAGATTCTTGAGCCCATTCGCTGACTTTTGATCTCGATCTGCTTTCAGGTGCGCTTTTTATTGAATTCAATATACCCGTAATATCGCTGAAACTGTAAGGCTCTACGCCTTTGCTTCCCGTCATCATAGGCATAAACGGTGCATATTTCGGCAAGGTGCCTACGAACTTGGCGGCGCTTATACCTGCCTCTTTTATCTTGCCCGTAATCGAACCGGCAAGAGTCTTGTCTGCCGCTCCGAAAACGCCCATCCATACTATCGCGACAGCAAGCGCGGCAAGCATCAATTGATGAATGTCGCTGACGTTCGATGTTAGAAGTTGGCCACTGACATCCCCGGAACTAGCTATATCAAAGTTTATATCTCCCCCTCCAAAGTCTATTCCGCCTTTATCGTTTTTCATGGCATTGATCATCACATATCCGATAGACATGGAGAGCCCTATCACTATCGGGGCGATGATGTGCTGTATGAATCTTTCGCCGAGTTTAAGCTCGGATGCGTACTGTCCTATTTGAGGCATTACCGTCGTAAGCGCTATTATTGGCGACAGCGCTATAACCATCCATAGAACAACAACCCTTGCCAATAAGACACAGAACAAGGCTGCATAAGCGAATCCGAACACCAAGTACATCACTATCCCGAATATTCCGTTTATCGTAAGCTGTTTTAATGTAAGATTACCAACTTCCGCGGTTTGCGTAAGTTCGTTCAAACTTCCCAAATTGATCGCCATGATCACGCCTATATTGTTCTGATCTACCGTTTTGAAAAAACTCTCTCCGAAACTGTTAAATACCGGATAGACTGTTCCCGACGCACTCTTAACGCTATCGTATGATGATATATTCGCAGCGGAAGATGTACATGTCGTATCGGCTTTTTGGGTTACTTCTCCTCCCTCCTCTTGATCCTCCATGTCCGTCGTATCGCAACAGAAAATCTTCGATAGCGCCGGAGCGCTTTTCGTTTCCCATGTAATTTTATATTCAGATCCGGTATCGGAATCTGTACATGTAAGAGGGGAGCTTTCTCCGCTTTCCACTCCCGCATCGCTGCCGGAGGATCCCGAATCGGACGAACCGCCACTTGATTTTATACAGTTTTGATAAGATATGTTTTGGCATATCGTACTCTCCGCTTCGTCATGTATTTCCGTCGCCGTCTCGCTGTTGTAAGAGCCTGTAAGATCATATACAGACATAGCAACTATATTTGAAGCGTCCAGTATCACTTTGCATATGAAGAATGAGAAGTTGACCGCTATAAGCGCAATTACGAATTTTGGAAGGACTGATTTGAGAGCGAAATTCCCTTCGCCCCCCAACCCCGTAACATTATAAAAGGCGACAACCAGCAACACGAAAACGAATGCGATATTAACTATATTTCTAATCACCACCCATATTTCTCTCAATTTCTCTCCGACAGTCGGGCCGAATATAAGATCGTTATCCATCAAACTTCCTATAAGAAGAAGTATCGGCCAGAAAATCGCATGCACAACTCCAAAAGCCGTATTTACAAAAGTCTGCAATTTTTCAATCGCCTCATCTGAAGCGCTCTTGGTAGCCGCAAATGCAGTCAGAGGAATCAATACGCATATAAGAACTGCCGGCATAATAACTGCCGCCCTTACTTTTATGTGTGCTAGTTTTTCTTTTAAATTTTTCATTTTAACTTATTAATTCCAATCCAAATATTCCTCCGACAACGCCCCCTGTACCCAATCCTGTTAAAACTCCGATCCCTGTCGGACTCATAATTCTCGACATAATAGTTTTTTTATTTTTTGTTTGTGTCGTAACCGTCTGTCCGGATTTCTCGGCGGCCTTGCTTGCGTCTTTCGCGACTTCCTCTCCGACTTCGTCAACTCCTTTGTTGTATTTCTTAGCTCGTTCATTTTCCGCAGCCATCGGTGTTGCAGGTATTTCATTCTTTACCGGCTCTTTTGGAGTCTCTGGAACTTTTATTTTTGCGCCTTCAACCTGATTTTTCACATAAGATTCTTCCGGCGACATTTGCGGTATTGGTGGCGGCGGAAGTATTGGAAGTGGCGGAAACGGAACTGCAACTTTTTGTTCAATAGGCAGTTCAATTTTGTTCGGATCGAACTTAAAAGTCGTTTGAGTGCTTTGCATGCTCCCAACCTCTTTCTCCAATTCGGCATCCTCTCTTTCTTGGTTCCCGACCGCTCTTTCCACGCTGTTTTCATCGTTCTGCGTTATGAATCCCGATATTTTCGGCTTAACTCTTTCCGCAACTTTTCTTGATGTGTTCTCAAGGAATTTCTTAGGATCGAATCCTCCACCGTAAGCTGGTATTCCTTCAAGAAAGTCTTTCAACAATTCCAGCTTTTCTTTTGTCGAAGCCGTTTTCAGCATTTCATTGAGCAGTAATAACTGCGCATCTTTATCTTTCCCGAAAAACGGTGCAAGGTATCTGTCAGCGACGCTCTGTTTGAGCGAGTCCGTTGCAAGAGTCGGATTATTCAGAAGTGATCGCACCTCGCCATCAACGTTTGCATTACGCATGACCGACCTTAGAGCCGGAATCACTTGGTTCTGCATTACCTCACGAGTTGTATAAGAATTTTCTGACATTTTTGATTATTATGCTATTTCAGGTTTGCCGTTAATTACGTCGTACAAATACTTTTTCTGATCCGTTTTCGGATCTACTTTTCCTATATCGAAATAAAGTGTCGCGTACCACTCGCTTATCGTAGTCTCGAGAAGCGCATCTTTGCGCCCGTCCTTCTCTCCCGGATTTGACACTCCCATATCTGCAAAAGTCATAGGCACAACTTGCTTGTCGTGTTTCACGTTAACCTTCTCAAATCCATTGTTTACAGCCGACAAGTTATCCATAAACCATCTTGCCAACTGCGGATGCCTCTGGAAATCAGCGCGAAAATCGTTTTCTTTCTTATTCAGCGTGTCTGCTCTCTGTTCCGCTTCGGATTTTTTCGCGAGCGCTTTTTCCAAACCGCCTTTTGTAACATCGTTATAAATATATGCCACGCCTCCCAAGCTCGCCCACATTGGAACGTTAAACAATATACCTCCAACATCTTTGTTTTTTGCATTAACAATCAAATTCAGGAATGCAGTTCCAAGCAACACATACCTACCCACTTCCCAAAAAAGCACATTCTTATATGTTATTTCTTCGGATGCAAATGTACCGTGGAACCATTTTGTAAGATCTTCCATTGTCGTCTTATCAAGCTTGTTCATAGCTTCTTGAGCTTTTCCATATGTTCCATCTCTAACCGTTTTCATTAACTCGTCATATGTCTTTTGCGAGATTTTACCCTTTCCATACTTCAAAAACTCTTCCATTTGCGAAACTGTAAATATATTAACCTTTGTGAGATTACTCACTATTTTTGCTCCCTTATCGCCATGATCGTCAGCAAGATGTTTCGCGACTTCGAATCTTTGGCTCGGCGATAAAAATACCATTACCGAAACCGCCGTTGTCTGACTTATAAGCGATATTGACCTCCTGAGATCATCCATTTTTGCGAAATTAACCGACTGACCGGCAATGTCCACAAGCCTATTGGCAATATTTTTGTAATCCTGTTCCGTCAAAGCCTCTTTATTGGCAACTTTTTCCGTAATCACAAAAAGTTCTTTATTCTCTTCGTGAGCCCCGCTATAAATCTTCTCTCCATTCGCCGTATTCACAAGCTCCGCCAAGTTGATCGAGTTAATCATGGGGATCGCATATCTCACAGTATCCAAGAACTCATCTTGTTCATCTATTTTTCTATTTTCACCTCCCGATAATTTCAATACTGACACTATTCTGTCATAAAGCTTTCCAAGAGCATTCTTGTGACGTTCTCTGATTTCCGTCTTTGCGTCTTCATATGCCTGAGTTGCGGCACCTTTTTCCGTTTTTGCCGAATCTATTTCCGACTGCATTTTGCCGGTTATCTTTTCCGAAGAAAATTCCGCAGCTTCTTTTGCTTTCTCCATTGTGAATTTGCCCTTCGGCTGACCTTTCACAGATCCACCGAAAACCTCTTCAATCCTCTTGTCCAGTCTTGAATCAGCCTCTGATTGAGAGTGCTCCAATACCGTATCTTGTTTTTTTTCTTGTTGTGCCATTTTATAGTTTAAAGACTCTCGTTAAAATATCTGTTATAGCCTCTTCTTTCCCTTCCCATTCTGGGAGTTGAGTAAGTAGCAAATTCCTGACCTTCACCGGATCTTGATCTCCAAGTTGAATCAGTAGATCCCTGTTATTTCTGCTTGCAAACCTCATATGCAGAGTCTTAACCATTGGAGGATTGTAGATAATCCAAAACGTCTTGAAATGGCTGAAAGGATAAAATCTATCCTTCACTTTGACTCCCATTTCTGTAATCTCTATCGGTATATTCTCAGGTTTTGTTTTGTGCTCGATGAAATATACAATAGCCAGCATGAAAAAAGCTGCCGACATAGTCCAAGATTTGGTAAGTATGGCATATGCTATCAATCCCGCTGTAATTGAAATCGCCATCGTAACCCAAACAGTTCCCTTCTCGTTTTTCACATATTCCGGCGCAATCCACGACAGAATCGGAACTCCAAAATTTTGTTTTTCTTCATTTTGCATATTCATTCGCGGTTTTAAAATCTTATTATTATAGCATATTTACATCAGTAAAACAACCCTTGGGTAGGGACGCCTGATTCCGAATGCCGAATGCAGGGCTTAGCGAAGCCACAAACAGATACAAAAAAACCCCGTCGGAACGGGGTTTTCGATTTGAGTTTTGCTTATTGCGAACCATCACGGAACGAATGGCAACAATGCCATTTCTCTGGCGATTTTCACAGCTCGTGCAACTTGCTTTTGGTGATGTAAGCAGAGTTTGCTGTATCTTCTGGCCTGTATTCTGTTGAAGCTCGTTACATGAGATCTTAGCTTGCTAAGCTTTTTGTAATCTATGTATTCAACTGCGTCTGTGCAAAAATGACATTTTTTCATATTGTTTGGTGAGAGATTATTATTTCAGTTTCGCTAATGCGAAACAGATTAAAAATTAACCTTCGAATGTTGCGTCGATGTCAGCACTTACCGCATCAGCCGCAGGAGCGGATTCTTCACTTACAGGGAGCATTTCTTCAGTAGCTCCGAGTGCGGAACCGCCATTCTTTTTCTTCTCCAAAATTATCATATCTTCAACGACAACTTCCGTTCTGTGTTTTCTTGTTCCATCCGGTAAATCCCAAACGCGAGTCTTCAAATAGCCTTCTACATAAACCAAATTCCCTTTTTTGAGAAGGTTTGCGCAGATTTCAGCCAATCTAGACCATGCAACGCACTCTGTAAATTCTGCGGATTCGTGTTTTTCCGCATTTGACGTGACCCATTCTCTGTTTGTTGCAACTCCGAATGTTGCGATTTTTTGCCCGCCTTGAGTTTCTTTTAATTCAGGATCGCGGGTCAAGTTACCGATAAGTATTACCTTGTTTACTGTTCTCATTGTTCTAGTTATTAAGTTTTACGTTGATAATTTATATGGAGATTGCATACGCAATCGGACTTATAGTATGGGCCGTCCGCCCTGTCTGCCGACAGGCAGGTTCGCTACCGGCCTACTAAATACTGATGTCTATATCAGTATCGTCCATGATAGCCTTCAGTTTCCTATCCAAATCATCCAAGCTATCGTCTTTCTTAGCTGTTTTCTTCTTTTCTTCTTTCTTCTCTTCTTTTACTTCCTCGACCTCTTCCTTAACTTCTTCTTTCTTGACAGTCTTCTTAACTTTCTTTGGCTTCTCTTCTTCCTTAACTTCCTCTTTCACTTCTTCAACTTCTTCTTTCTTTACAGTCTTCTTCACCGGCTTTTCTTTCTTCTCAACAACCGGTTTTTCTTCCTTTGGTCCTTCTTTTACCTTCACCTTCTTGCTGAAGTCCAAATCCGCCTCTGTTGTTTTGGTTGGGATATAGTCATCCGGAACCTTGATCAATAAAGACCTCAAGATAGACGCATCAATTCTTAGCGCCTCTCTCAATTCTTTCATTTTTGCAGATTCTCCTTTGAAATTCAGGACAACGTAGTACCCGACATCTTGACCTTTTATCCTGTACTTCATGTCTCTCCTACCCCAAACGTCCTCAAGTAAAACCTTCCCATCACCATCGGTAATGAGTTTCTTGATCGTTTCGAGTTGTTTTGCGATCACATCGTCGCTCTTATCAGCTCCGAAGATGACCATAAGCTCGTATTGTCGAGCTTCAGAAAATGTTTTTGGCATGTTCTTTCTTTGGTTACTACCCTTATTAGCCTTAAACAAGGGCAGAAAGATAAATTTAAATAAGGCGAAAGGTAAGTTACCAGAGGGGCTTGGCTAACGCAAGAGAAAATCACCTGTTTGCAATGCTAATCGCCGACACCAACCACTCCGTACCTTTTGGACCTTTTAATCTATTCCCCTTTCCATCAAATATAGGCAATGGCCACTTCTCTGACGATATATCTCCTACCGTAAACGGCGTGCCGAATTTCCCTTTCAAAAGAGCATGATCGTTCTTCCCGATACTGGGTTGATCTCCTATCACAACTATTTTCTGAGCATTTCTTCCTGCGTCTATGCCTCTTTTCGCGACAAGAAATTCCGCCAATCTTTTGACCCCTTGATCCTTATTGGCGTTCTTCGGACTTATATGAACCGCCAAATCCGAATCCAATATTTCAAACTCATCTCCATACTCGAATTTCTCAAGTATTTGCGCTCCTTTTTTGGCGATTGCCACTGTCATTCCGGGTCCTGTAGGTCTCAAAAGCAACTGAGTATGCCTCTCTTCAACAGATTCACAGAGCTTCTTAAGTCCATGCTCAAGTTCCGCCTTAAGCGCTTTTCTATCGAGCCTTTGCATATCCCATTTTATTTCATAAAAAAGATCATATTTCTTTTTGCGAGTGTCGAAAAAATATCCAAGCGCGCCGTTTTCACATATGAAATACCAGTTTTTTTGCGTTTTCAACGGATTACTGGAGAGAGCGAGAATTTGAGATAAAATTTTATCGCGAGTATGCGAAATCGTTCGTCCCGTCACAAAAGCCAGAGGCATCTTCAAGCTAAGATCGGCAAGGTTTTGCGCTAGAGACTGGGGGATTTTCGATTCACCTATTTCAGTAAGCGTTCCATCTATATCAAACATCACCGAAACGTACTCTTTGCCGAGAGATTTTCTAAATCTTGTTCTATAGCCTTGTAAGTTCATCAAGTTTTTTTAGTGCTTCAAGCGGTGTCAAAGTATTTATATCAATTTTTTTGAGAGCTTCAAGAGCAGGATGTGTTAATTTGCCCGGTTCTCGAGAATCAGCGTATGTGCTTGTCGCTTGGCCAAAGATATTCATCTGATCTTCCGGTACGCGAGTTTTGCCTTTTGCAAGCCGTTCTTTGATACCGCGCTCTACAACTCCTTCCTCAAGTTCTTCAAGAATTTGTTTAGCTTTGCTTGTTATCTCTACGGGCAGGCCGGCCAGACGTCCAACTTCAATACCGTAGCTTTTATCTATACCGCCTTCAAGAATTTTATATAAAAATATTATACCCTTATCCTTATCTTCTTTTGCCGTGACATGGCAGTTCACCCCTTTTTCCAATCTCTCAACAACAGGTATAAGTTCGTGATAATGCGTTGCGAATAACGTCTTCGCCTTAATCTTATCGTGAATATATTCGCAAATCGCCCATGCAATCGACATCCCGTCGTAAGTACTAGTACCGCGACCTATTTCATCGAGGATTATCAAGCTTCTTTCTGTCGCATTGTTGATAATGTTCGCAGTCTCCTGCATCTCGACCATGAATGTACTTTGGCCTCTTACAAGGTTGTCAGAAGCACCGACGCGCGTGAAAATTCTATCTGTTAATCCAATCTCAGCAGAGGCTGCCGGAACGAACGAGCCGATATGCGCCATCAAGGTTATGAGTGCAACTTGGCGCAAATAAGTCGACTTGCCGCTCATGTTCGGACCCGTAATAAGCAACAACTGCCTATTCTCATGGTCGAGGAATGAATCGTTCGATACGAACGTTCTCGCAAATGTCATTTGCTCTACAACCGGATGGCGGCCTTCTTTTATTTTCAATAATTGTTTATTTGTAACTTCAGGTCTGCAGTAACGGTTTTTCACAGCAGTTTCCGCAAAAGATCCGATTACATCAAGTATTCCGATTATCTCAGCATCAGCCTGAATTTCCTCTATGAATTCCAGCGCCTGAGATTTCACTTCCAAGAAAATTTTATATTCGAGCTCGATTATTTTTTCTTCCGCGGTAAGAACTTTTTCTTCATACTCCTGCAGTTCCGGCGTCACAAATCTCTCAGCGTTCACAAGTGTTTGCTTGCGGATATAATCCGGTGGCACAAGGCTCAAATTCGCTTTGCTCACTTCTATATAATATCCGAAAACCTTATTGAATCTGACTTTTAACGAGCTGATTCCCGTACGAGCTATTTCCCTCTGTTGAAGATTTTGGATAAAAGTTTTCCCTTCCGTGCTCAAGTTGCGCAAGTCATCAAGTTCGCGGAAAAATCCTTTTTTTATAAGACCTCCCTCACGCAAAATCATTTTTGGCTCATCCAAAATCGCCTTTTCGATTAAATCTGTTAATTTCTCTATTTCGAACAGGCGTTCGTTTGCTTTTTTCAGAATTTCCGACTCGGCACTGGAGAGGATTTTCTTCATCTCCGGAACTGTTTGGAGTGAAATTTTCAGTGCTATCAAATCTCTAGCATTCCCTGTTGCGCAGCTCAATCGCGCAATTAATCTTTCCAAATCCAACATGGTTCCGAGTTTGGCGCGCAAGTCGTTTCTTAAAGTCGGTTTGCGCGTAAGCTCCAAGACACCATCGAGACGCGCATCTATTTCCTCTTTTTTAAGCAGCGGACGAAGCAGCCATTTCTTCAACATACGTCCACCCATAGCTGTTGCCGTCGAATCGATTACTCCGAGAAGAGAACCTTCGCGCTTGCCTTCTCGAAGAGTTGCAACCAGTTCAAGATTCTGAATAGTTGCTTCGTCGAGCAGCATGGTTTCAGCTGTCGAATATGAATTTATGCGTGTTATGTGTTTAAGGTCGCTTTTTTGAGTTTGTTTTAAGTAAGAGAGGAGAATTCCGCCGGCGCGCATGCCAAAAGGCCATCTCTCTATCCCAAATCCTTCCATACTTCGCGTATTGAAATGCGCGAGCAGAAACTTATAAGGATCTTCAAACGTTTCAAACGCAAATACGCACATGTCTTCGAATTCATGCAGGAATTTTTTTAAGCCTTCCTCCTCAAGAAAATCTTTTCTGATCACGCATTCCGCAGGTTTTATTCTTATGATTTCCGTTCTTAATTCGCTGTATCCGTTAAGCTCTGTTACTTTGAATTCTCCCGTTGTAAGGTCGCAAACCGCAAGACCGAAATAGGTCTGTTTAGGAAAAATACTTATAAGAAAATTATTCGTCTTGTTCTCAATTATATTTTCATTAAATGTCGTTCCCGGAGTCACTATTCTCACAACTTCGCGCTCAACTATCCCCGGCAAATTCGGATCGCTTGTTTGCTCGCAAATCGCAACGCACTTGCCTGCGCGAGTGAGCTTGGCTATGTAATTTTCCGCCGCATGATACGGAACTCCGCACATCGGAACTCGGTTGTCGCCTTTGTTTCGAGCGGTAAGAGTGATATTGAGAATCTTGGAAGCGGTGATCGCATCTTCTCCGAACATTTCATAAAAATCCCCAAGCCTGAAAAACAATATACAGTCCGCGTGTTTCGCGCGAATCTCCTCATATTGTTGCATCATTGGAGTTGGCATGCGAAGAGGAATTACGAATATAGAATACCGAATGCCGATAGGAATGAGATTATATATCTAAGAGCGGATATATGTCTATTACAGGCTCTTCGTACGGATGAACACGTTTCACTTCTTTTAATGCTTTTTGGAGGTTCTCTTGGGTGCAAATCGTTTCAATTCTCTCCTCTTCCACCTCTTCTATCTCGCCTTCCTTTCCTATGAACGGCTTGGATCCCTTAAGTGGTCGAAATCTTCCGGTACCTTTTACGGAAAAAGAGCATGCGTCGTAATTGCCGATGTGGCCCGCTCCAGACTGCGCTAATGCTTGGCGAATTTTATCGGCATGCGACAAGGGCGTATAAATTACTATTTTTACAAATGGCATATTGGTCGAATTACGAATATCATACATTCGAAGAATACAATTTAATCCAAAAAGATGAAAAGCAAATTCGCAATTGTCGTTTTGTCGATAATCTTTATAGGAATGGCTGTTTATATAATCAAGGATCGAAATCCAACCCCAATAGTTGATACCGAAATTGAGACGACTGAACTTTTATATCTAACGACCATGACTCATCTGGAAGAAGGTTGGGATACGGCTGCGAGTAACGAATTTTATTTCAATAGTATTGCGGAAAAATTGCGATACGGGATGGATATTGCCGAGCAGTATGATGCCATTCTAACGCTTGAGAGCGCATTACCATTTGCGCAAGGATGTGTGAATTTCGATGATAATGTATTGATGGAAGCCGTTGAAAGAGGTCATGGCGTTGGCACTCATGTTGATTTAGCTGCGAAAAAAGAGATGCCAATGGCTGAAGCCGTTTCTTATACAAGTGAACGTAAAGAGGCTGTGGATAATTTGGTTGGTTCGGAAAACAACCTAGGATGTTCTGGGGTTGGTGGAAAAACAGATTGGTACTCTGTCGCAAAAGGAGCAGGATGTTCATATATGGATGGAACCGTTGCAGCACATTATCTTGCAATGTCGCTCGATAATAGACCGGAAGGATGGACTGATGAAACGATCATTAGTGATTTTTTTCATTATCCGGCCCCTGTTGGAGACTCTCGGTTTTATCCTTTTTGGATAGACAGTTCTGAGGATTTCGTTGAAGACTCTGATGGCGATATTCTTCTTAGTTCGGGAGAAACTTTTGATATATCGAGATGGGAAGAGATTGGAGGTCGTAATAATACGCCTGTTGATTGTGGCGAAGACGACTGTCCGTTTACAAATGCTGATATTGAAGCACTCGTTGACGATATTACAGAGCTTGCCGATGATCGCGATACATCGAGAATCGCAAAATACAATCTTTACATACCGGCGAGATTATTCGTATCTGAAAATGAAGAGGTTCTCGAGTTATTATTTTCAGAAATGCAAAAACTTCAAGATACCGGCGTATTAGAATGGGCTTCGCAAAAAAGCGTTTATGAGGCGATGGTTGAGGAGAGAAAATGAGTTTCGCGAACTCGAACATGGAGCGCTTCACTTCCTTAGCGCTCTGGAGCCGGGAATGGGAATTGAACCCACGACCTACGCGTTACGAGTGCGTTGCTCTACCTCTGAGCTATCCCGGCACGACAAGAGCACACGCAATTTAAGCATGTCGAGAGAAGCTCTTCAAGATAAAAAAGGTGCTACTTGGATCGCTTCGCCTGTCTGCTACTTCTAATAAGTCCTAATCAATCCGGTAATAACGCCTTGAATTTCAAGCGATTCGGCAGGATGTATGTCTTCGTATTCCGGATTTTCAGCTTTTAGATAAGTACGACGCCCATCTCTTATAAACCTCTTTAATGTATTTGCGCCATCTACAAGTGCAACAACTATATCTCCCGTTCGCGGTTCTTTCCCTTGCATAACGATAACCATATCTCCGTCGAAAATCCCAGCACCTTCCATGCTTCTTCCGCTAACGCGAAGTACAAATGATGTCTCAGGACTCTTGACCATGCTTTTTCCTATCTCTATTCTATCCATTACTGTTTCAGAAGAGATCGCAGGTCCTCCTGCAGGAATTGTGCTTAATAGAGGCAAGCTACAAATTTGAGCCGCCGCATCCATACGTTCCTTCACGCTGCTTAGAAGCTTGATACTTCTTGGGGTGTCCCCTTTCTTGATAAGACCTTGAGATTCAAGCGCTTTCAGATGTTTCAGAATACTGTTATCGGAACTTACCCCGAAGCTGATTCGCATTTCCTTAATTGTAGGAGAGGCTCCGTTTTTCAATTGATACTTCTCGATGTAATGCAGAATCGCTTTTTGTTTTTCGGTAGGTAGTTGCATTTTGTGAAGATTATTAGGTTAAAAAAGAGTTGCTTGTGCGAAATCCCTCTTGCTTAAAATTCTAGCGCGCCATTGTCTTACTTTTAACTTCCTGATCTGTTTATTCCTATATTCTTTATATAAAGGAATCAGCATAAGACCCAGTGCTATTTTCGCGGCATACATAATGATAAGAGTTGTCATATTCTTTTTTTGTTAGTTTTTCGTTACTGCTCTTTTTGGCGCCTTGGTGAGCTTACACGCACATACTAAGTGAGCGGTCGCTCACCGTCAAGAATCTTGTCGAAATCACGTGTTTACACGAGCGACTTATGTTTTAAAGCAACAGTCGACTGTAAAATTAACGGGTTAAGAGCTAAACAATACCCAGCATCGGCTTCATTTGTTTTATAACAACGTCATGCTCTTCTACTTTCTTATCCAGTCTTTCTATTATTCTAGACATTACCGTTAGCTCTTGAGAATTTCTCGCGCCAATTTCAACCACTTTATCTAATGTTTCGTAAATTCGTTCCAAATCTTTTTTTGTCGCAACATTTTCTTTTAACCATTCTATATCACTATCATGCTTGAGTAGCATTTCTACTATTTTTTTATTATCCATATCTTATTTGTTTATCAATTGCTTGCGGCAGGACTCCTAAAATACTACTCGCTTACAAGACTGGTCAATCCACTTTGGGTGGAAAATTTATTAAATTGTTGGGTGGGTTATTTTGTATTATTGAAACAAAAATTCCACACATCTGATTTGACAAGAAGAAGAAGAAGAAGTGGTATCGTTTAATCTTGTAAATAACCAAAAATCATATATGCCAAATCCTAATTCCGACGTCCAAAGTGGACCTAAGGAAAGTCCGGATATAGCATTGCTTAATGGAATACGCACTCTTTTTGAAGAAAATGATCCTCAATATGAAGGTGATAATTGGAAAACGACTATACCATATACACTCCAAGATGGATCTACCGTAGAAGCAATTTTGATATATAGCAGAAGTTCTTATGACAGGAAATTTGATGGGCCGGATTGGGTGACCGTTCAAGTAAATGCACCTGGACTCTTTCTTGAAATCAGTATTGGATATGGTGAGCGCTCTATGATGGTGAACAAAGAATCTTTTGAATTAGACATGGATATTGTTGAAAAAATTGCCTTAGCCGTAAACGAAGAAAGACATAAAAGAGCGACTGAAAAAGCACAAAAAGTCGCAGTCAGAAGAGAGCAGTTGAGCAAAAAGGCAAAGGCGGTTTTCTAAAAAGAAGATTTCACAACCTATACCGACAATTAGATTTTCGCAGATAACGAAATTACGAAATTTAAGTTCAAAGCATCAGCAACTTTTTCAAGAAATCTCAAACTCGGGTTGTAATTACCAGATTCGAGGCGTGATATGGCGGATTGCTTTGTGCCAATTTTTTTTGCAAATTCGGATTGAGTTAGCCCCTTTTCAAGTCGCTTTTCAATAATAATTTTAGCTATAGCGAATTCGGGCTCGAGTTGTTTGTACGCTCTACGAACAACTTTATCTTTCAGTAACCGTTTTTTGAAATCCGAGTAGTTTTTCATGTCATTGTAAGTATAACGTATATGTTATATCGGGTCAATGGAATTCAAATGTTTTTTCGCCAATTCAATATGTCTTTTTGGTATTTTTTGAGTTTTCTTAATGAAACCACGCAGAAGGATTGCGCTATTTTTATGAAAACAATAAATAATTCTTACTTCTGTTTTGCCCCTTATTCGCAACTCAAAAAGATTGGCATCTATTTTTTTACTATGCGGCATGCTTAATTTGTCGCCGAATTGTTCCAGTAAATCTAAAGTCCTCAATGTTTTTGCAATTGTCGGCTTTTCCAACCCCCTGATGAAGTCTTCTATTTTTTGATTGAAAAATTTCATTTCCATAAGTGGAAAATAGCAGTATCACATTAAATTTTTATGGAAAAAGTGCATGGAAATGGTTTGCGCAATTACTATGTTTTCTAAGAAGAGATTGCATTCGCAATCAGCTTGATAATAAAAGCCGTCCGCTTCGCTACCGGCCTGCTCGATGGAACTCGCCTTCCTATCGCTTCGGAACGCCGCCCTCGCAACATAAGGAGTTTTGCTTTCGCAAAACAACTCATAATAGAAAGGCCGTTCGTTCGCCTAATGGCTCACTACCGGCTGTGGTGCCCCCGACAGGAATCGAACCTGTAATTACTCCTTAGGAGAGAGTCGTTATATCCATTTAACTACGGGGACGCGAAGAGGAATACCGAGAAGAGAATTAAGCCAACATCGGCTTCAAAACAATGTAATCCGTCTTATCGATCGGTAACTGTTCTTTTTTCTTAATATCAAGCGAGTCAAGCGCTTCCGCTCCGGGCTTCCCAACAGCTTTCATGAACTCCTCCACTCCTGACAATTCGAGTTTGGAACCCGGTATCTTGTAATACATCGGTATAACGATTTTTGGCTCGATTTGCTCTATAACCTCTACGGCTTTTTTGTAATCAATCACCAAATTTCCGCCAACTGGAACCAATAACACATCAACATTGCCGATAGATTCCGTAAGTTCGCTTGTAAGCCTGTGGCCAAGACCGCTCAAGTGGCAAACCTTGTATCCGTTTATGAAGAAATTATAAATTACAACTTTGCAATTCGCTTTTTTGGTATCTTCTTCGCTTTTTGCGAAATGAAATGCGTTATAACCTTCGATTCCGACCTCTTTCACGTCGTATTCTCCGGGCCAAGAAATTACCTTCGGATCTCCTGCAACAGGAGCGACATTGTCTTTCGTGTCAATGAGCTCGTCGGATAGAGTTAAGATATCCGCTTTCAGATCCGGCAATTTGGTGCCTAGATTTGTATATGGATCCGTAACGATTGTTACACCCTTATCCTTGATTGTGAAACATGAATTGCCGTGCCAGATGATTTCCATGAGAGTTAATAGGTTATAGATAATAGATTATAGCGAAATGCATTTTAATAGAAAAAAACCCTGATGTCGAACACAGATTGATGTTATAATTTCACTCGGTAAATTTAAACCAAAATCAAATGTCTAAAATTACTTCCGTTCTGGCTCGTGAAATTCTTGATTCTCGCGGCAATCCGACTGTTGAAGTTGAGGTTGCTTGTGGCGACACGGTCGGTCGTGCGGCTGTTCCAAGTGGCGCCTCTACAGGTGTGCACGAGGCTGTTGAGTTAAGAGATGGTGACAAAAAAAGATATCTCGGTCTCGGCGTATTCAAGGCTTGCTCGAACGTGAATGGCGAAATCGCGAAAAAGGTAAAAGGTCTTGATGTAACAGATCAGGAACGCATAGACGAAATCATGATTGAATTGGACGGCACTCCGAATAAGGCTCGACTTGGCGCAAATGCTATCTTGGGCGTTTCTATCGCGGCTGCCAAATGCGCAGCTCAACTAAAAGGTGTCAGCCTATATAAATATTGGAATTCACATGCGCACGTTCTCCCTGTTCCAATGATGAATATTATGAATGGCGGCAAACATGCGGATAGTGGACTCGATATTCAGGAGTTCATGGTTATGCCTGTCGGCGCGAAGACATTCAAGGAGGCTCTACGGATGGGAGCGGAGACTTTTCACAATTTGAAGAAGTTGTTATCTGCGGATAAATTCGCAACGAGCGTTGGCGATGAGGGTGGTTTTGCCCCTAATCTTCCCGGTAATGAAGCGGCTTTTGATTATATTTTGAAAGCTATCGAGAAGGCGGGATATAAGGCTGGAAAAGATATCATGATTGCGATCGACCCTGCGGCGAGCAGTTTCTATGATGAAGCCAAGGGTTATTCGATTAAGGTTAATGGCAAACCTTCCGTTTTATCGAGTGCGGATATGGTTTCTTATTATAAGAATTTGGTTAAAAAATATCCTATCATCTCGATTGAGGACGGCTTGGCGGAAGATGACTGGTCCGGATTCAGATCACTGACTTGCGATATTGGTGATAAAGTTCAGATCGTCGGTGATGATCTGTTTGTGACTAATCCAAAGAGGTTGCAAAGAGGCGTGAATGAGAGCACCGCAAATTCGATTTTGATTAAATTAAATCAGATTGGCACGGTCAGCGAAGCAAAAAGCGCAATTATGATGGCTCATGCTTCCAATTGGACTTCTGTCGTCTCTCATAGAAGTGGGGAAACCGAAGACACTACAATTTCCGATTTCGTTGTAGCGATGGAGACGGGACAAATCAAGACCGGATCGCTATGCCGAAGCGAGAGAGTCGCCAAGTACAACCAACTCCTTCGTATCGAAGAAGAGTTGTGCGATAAGGCGAAGTATTTGGGGAGAGATGTGTTTGTGAATCTGAGGTAAGGAGAGCAGACAGCAGATTATTCAAACAAATCCGTACTCAAATATTTCTCACCTCTGTCCGGCGAAATTATTACGATAATTCCTTTATCAAGTTTCTTTGCGACTTCGCGCGCACCCCAGAGCGATGCACCTGAACTCACCCCTACGAGAAGTCCGTTTGTTTTCGCAACTTCACGCGCCATCGCCACCGCATCGGCACGCATGATATTTAATTTTTCATCAATAAAAGACATGTCGAATATGCTTGGCGGACTGGGCTCATTCATGTTTCTGAGCCCATCCACTCTTTGACCAAGAACAGGTTCGATTCCAATAATTTTAATCGCAGGATTATGTTTTCTCAGCACGGTACTTACACCTCTAAGCGTTCCGAACGTTCCCATGCCGGCAACAAAATGTGTTACAGTCGGCATCTGTTTGAGTATCTCTTCGGCTGTTGTCGTTATATGCGCCATCGGATTTTCTAACGTGTTGTGCTGATTGGACAGCCAGTATTTTTCAGGGTTGGCAGCGAGCATTGTTCTAGCCTCTTCTATTGCACCTCCGGTTCCTTTTTCCGCAGGAGTCAAAATCAATTCCGCTCCGTAAGTTCTTAATATCTTCTTGCGTTCTTCGCTCATGCTAGCAGGCATCGTAAGAGCTATCTTGTAACCTTTTACGGCGGCTATCATTGCCAATGCTATCCCCGTGTTTCCACTTGTTGATTCAAGTATTGTTTTCTCATGAGTTAAATCTCCTGATTTTTCCGCTTCTTCTATCATGCGAAGCGCAATTCTGTCTTTTACAGAACCTCCTATGTTTTGGCCTTCAAGTTTGGCGTAAATTTTTACATTCGGGTTTTCTGTTATACCTTTGATTTCTACGATTGGAGTGTTGCCGATGAGTGATAATATGTTTGTCATTGTAATTTGGATAAATGGATATTAATTGTTGGAACGACGCACGCTATCGGAGATTTTTCTTTTCCCCAGACGTGCTTGGTTGTTTTACATGGAAGTAATCGACAGGCTTTGCCAGATTTGATCACTAGTTCTTTTGAAACAGGGATGTCTTCACGGAAAGGCAGAACCGAAATGTTTTCATCAAAAATGTCCAATTCCACAACCGGAATTTTTTTTATTCCAAGTATTTTCGCTATATTCCATCTGTGGTGTCCATCGAGAATTATCTTGTGGTTCACATCAATGACAATCGGCTTACGCCATGTCTGATCTTTTTTCATAAGATCCAAGAGCTCGCTTAGATGATTCGGATCTATTTCTTCATGAGGCATAACCGATGAGACTTCTATGTATTTAACTGTGTAGTTCATAAGGATTTTAATATTAAAAAAATACCGCCTCTGCAAGCAGGGCGGTAAAAAAGTTTATTTATGACACAAATCAATACGCCCTGCAGTGATTGCAAGGACAGCAACAAGCCAAAGCTATTTGATTCGTGGTTTTCATACGAGGCTCTTATATATTAATTAGCCTGTGATTGCAAGGCTGAATCCATTCTCGCTCCCGCTTTACCGACAAGCTGAGCAACCGTTTCGTCACCTTGAACTTCATCATAAACACCTTGTGCCTCACTAAGAGTTGTTAAGTTTGTCAGTCCAACCGAATCGCCTCCCATTTCATCATCTCTGCTTGCCACTACATGATGAGATGTCTCCCCGCTAATCTCAACGACTTCTAATTTTACGACTCCATCAGCAACCGGTTTTTCTCCTAGTGTGTTCATGTTTTATTGTTTAATTTATAGAAGAAACTCTAACTAATTTGTCTACCGAAGCTGCAGCACAAAATCTTTCTGCAAGATTTACCGCTATCGCACCAAGAATCACCTCGTCCGCCTCTCTCATACCAATTGTAACAAATCGACCTAAATTCTGAATTGTTTCTTCCGGAGTATGCCCAACAAGACCTTGTCTCCTTAGCTCATATTCCGGGCTGTAAACTGCCGCAATTGCCGCTTGAATTGCTGTTTCAACCGACACACCAACTTTTAATGCGCAAGATCCTTTTGCACCATCGCACGTCATACCCGAAATTGCTCCTGCGACATAATCTATCGCTCGTCCTATCACCTCTGGAGATTTATCATGCATGTAAGCGATTGCCGCAGCCGCACCAAGTCCTGCCGCAACGGAACATCCGCATACCGGAGCCAATTTGCCTGTGAAAACTTTTGCGTAAGCGTTTATCAGATGAGATAGAGCTACAGCCTCTTCTATTATCCGATCATCAATTCCTCTCTCTTTCCCATAAAGATATGGAACCAACGCGGCTACAAATCCTTGATTACCACTTCCGCCGCTGCTCATCGCCGGCAATGGTATTCCGTTCATACGTGCATCAGCCGCTGCTACGGCGCCCATTTTTACCCTAGCGGCAATGCAATTGGCAAAAACACCATTATCAATTCCCGTACGCAATGTTCCTGCCGCTTGAAGGCCTAATCCCTCTCTCATAACACGCTGATTCATTTCAAATCCTTCTCTAAGATATGCCCTATCCTCTTCATCTACTGAACCGGCCATCGCTATAAGATCTGAAATCTTGCAAGCTCTTAATATTTCTTCGTAACTTTTTGGACCTGTAACCGCATCTTTTTTGGTTCCAATTGACGAATCGCTTGCAAAGGTATCGCCATTTAGCCTTTTAGATACGACATTCGTATGACCTCCTTGTAAAACCACTTCGGCTCGTCTTCCATCATTCATTTCCACTTCTATTTTTACAAGAAAATCCCTATCTTCGCTTTTAGCAACTTTAACCTTGTTTTTTGCGCCAATAGCCTGAGCAACACCTTCATCTGTTACACCCGATAAACTCTGTAGAACTTTCGAAGGTTCTCCTTGTATGAAACCAAGTGCCGCAGCTATAGCAAGACCTTTTCCGTTTTTTACTCCGGGAATCGCCACTCCGGCTGCATTTTTCAAAGTTCCCGGATCCACAGTAACCAAAATCTGCTTCAGATCATCCAAAGATGGCCTCTCCCCGTCAATCGTAAGCATATCCGCAACTATCGATGCCGCATAAGCAACCGCTCCCGGCTCTGTGCATCCGAGCGCCGGCTGAACCTCATGCGCAACAACTTGTTTGTATAAACCTTCACGTTGTGTCGGATCAACCTCTAAATCAATATCCAATACTGGTGCGTCTTCATCAGGTGACATATTTGATTTTGATTAAGGGATTATTTATCCCACGCCTCCCATGCTTATGCAAGGCTTTTGACACAGGAATCAATCAATATACTTGCGCGAGCCGCAAATGTGTTTTATAGTTAGGCACCTTTAAGTTAAAAATTATGCCTGAAAGCCAATCAAGTCAGCCAATATCTGTCGTAGAGGGCAATATGAGAAGATTCATACCTGATGACAGGTATGCAGATAAGGATCTGGCTATATCTTTATTCCTAGACCTTGATGCATTATTGCAACCCCTATATACAGGTCAAGTTACTGTATTCCCCTCTGAATCTTCTGAAAATGAAAAAAACTCCGAACAGCTATTTGAAGAGGCTGTATGCTTGATAAGTAAAATGATTACAGATTTAAAAATACTGGAAGGGGACGATACGTTATTTGCCGGATTTGAATCCGATATTGCAATGTGCGGACATTATGCGTCTCAGGCTTTGTACTATGCTCTTTTCAGATTTGCAAAAATTAATAAAAATAATTAATAAACCATGTCAGAAACTCCATCTCTTTATCCAGATTCCGTAATCAAACCAATAACATTTGACTATCTTGTAGCTAGAAATATTACAGCTGCGGACATTATGGATGCTCTTCTGATTTTAAATGTTCGGGAATTGCTAATGGATTTAGAGGAGTGTGTTTTTAGACTTGAGTTCATAGCAACGGACTGTGAAGAGACTCCCTCTGGCACCTATTTGGTTATAGATGATGCTTGCGGACATTCCTCTCCTGTAAAAATACCAATTGATATTATACCGAATGGTAACGCTTTAAGTATTTAGATTTCTTTTTTTGCGGAATAATACTACTTGCGGACATCTGTTCTTTCTCATTGTTCCCGTTCAATAGGGAAATTCTCGCTACTACTTCAACAGGGATTTGCTCGATTTTTTGCGAAATAAGAAACTTATTTCTTAAAAATCGTTGTCCGCTCCGAGAGGTTTCGACGGAGCTCGCCTAAATTCCGCTACGGATCGAAAAACTCGCTACTCTTCAATAGGGAAATGCTCACCTCATTGATAATTTTGTCTTCTGTTCTCACGAACAGATATAACAAAATTATCATTCGGTGTCCTTCGCTCTCAGAAGCCTCACGGAGTTCGGCTTCTTACCGCTCCGGATCGCATTTCTCGCTACTATACAAAAAACAGCCGCTAGTTCTGAAATCCTATCAACGAGTTCTTTGACTGCTGAGGATAATGCCCAGAATAAACGGCTGGTAGGTAGGTGACCAAACCTCCTTTGATGGTGCCTTGCTCCGGTCTAGTTTATGGCCTGACCACGGCCGCCCCTTTATGTATTTTAGTGGCTGCGTAAAGCTGCACTTGGAGAGACTAAAATACGAAGCTTATTTTCGTGCGAGCCTACAAGCGTCGCGCGCGGCCCCTTGGGTCTCCGGATTCCATAACGGAAGCGGTAAGGGACACGTTGCAAAGCGATCCTGAGAACCGAGAACTGCGACCTTTTGAATCGATTTTTTTAAAAAATGATTCGGGGGTAGCGCGGCTGAGGGGGATTTCTCCACCTCTTTAAGCGAGATTCTAATCTGATAGATGTCGCTGTGAAGCCGTGAAAACCGTTTTTGAGGTGAGCCTGGTAAAAATAATTTAATTTTCCGGCTGCAATCCTATATAATGCGGTTGTTCTTAGCTCTACAGGATGACTTTTGTTTTTGTTTGAGTTGTGAAGGAACTGTTTGGAACATTTGATCGTTATCAAGTGTTCACGTCATTGTATCCAAAATAAATAAAAAGTCAAACATTTAGCACTAGACTACCCTTAGCATCTATTCTCTAATTCGACACTTAACAGATAAGGCTATTATGCAAAAAACTTTTAAAATTGCTGTTCTCGCGTCCACAAAAGGTACGGATCTTCAGGCTATTATAGACGAAATCAAGGCTGGGACCCTGCCTGTCGAGCTCGCTTGCGTCATCACTAATAAGGAGTGTTACGCCTTAGAGAGAGCTCGCGCTCAAGGATATGAGGCTTTTTATTTAAACCCCAAGGACAAAACCAGAGAAGAGTTTGACAAGGAGATGGCGAAGATATTGGACGAACACCAAGTTGATCTTATAGTACTTGTTGGATACATGAGGATATTAAGTGAATGGTTCGTGCACCACTTCCCTAGAAAAATAATCAACGTACACCCTGCGCTTATACCTAAATACTGTGGGAAAAGTTTTTATGATGCGAGCGTCCATGAAGCTGTACTTGCCAATCACGACAAGGAAACCGGCATGACTATCCATTTCGTAGATGAGTTATGCGATCATGGAGAAATAATCGTACAGAAGAAATGCGAGGTTAAGCCTGATGATACGCCCGATACGTTAAAGGATCGCGTACAGGCTTTGGAAAAGAAGTGGTATCCGGAAGTTATAAGAATGTTCGCTAACGGAGAGAGAAGGCAGAAGGCAGAAGGCATGAGGCATAGGTCATAAGTCTTATGGCTTTTGGATTTTTTTAAAGTATAATTTTCTCGCTATTAAACACTTAACAAAAACATATGGCTAAATACACTGTTAAACACGATCGAGATAACTGCATCGGATGCGGAGCTTGCACTATGGTTTGTCCTGATTTCTGGAGTATGTCAGATGACGGCAAATCCGTATTGAAAGGCAATGTAAACAATCAGCTCGATATAGAAGAGAAAGATTACGCATGCAACAAGGAGGCGGCGGATTCTTGCCCTGTGAATGTAATTCACGTTGAAGAGAAGGCATGAGGGATGAGGCAGAAGGGATAAGTAAGAGAAGAGAGGAGATTTTTCTTCAATCTATAAGCTATCATCTATCACCTATAAGCTATTCATGGACTTCACCTGGAAAATCGGGGGCGAGGCAGGAGCCGGAATAATGACAACCGGTACCATGTTTTCTCGCGCTTGCATGAGAAGTGGAGCTTATACTTTTGATTATTCCGAATATCCTTCGCTCATTCGCGGGGGACACAATACTTTTCAAACAAGAATTTCCGACAAACCTGTAAAATCGCAAGTTCAGACTGTAAATCTTCTTATAGCCTTGAATCAAAACGCAATCGAGTTCCACAAATCCGAATTGGCGAGAGATACAGGAATTATCTTCGATCCGGAGAATGTTAAGGTGGATGACTTACCGAAAACCTTGAATTTCTTCCCAGTTCCTTTAACTGCAATTGTTAATCAGTATAAGGGAGAAAAAGTCATGAGAAATATGGTCGCGTTGAGTGCTTCGCTTGCACTTATAGGCATCGACTACTCTATTCTGGAAGATTTGATTAAAAAATCTTTTGGCAAAAAAAATAAAGATGTAGTCGCTCACAATCTCGATAATGCAAAGGCTGGATATCAGGCGGTAAAAGATAAAGAGTTTTCTTTCAAAATTTCGCGAGCTACAAAGGACAAGATGATATCTATAAGCGGACATGATGCTCTTGCCATGGGAGCTGTTAAATCTGGTTGCAGATTCGTTTCTACTTATCCCATGACTCCATCAACTGCAGTAATGCATTTTTTCGCCAAGCATAGCGAGAAGATGGGACTTGTCATGAAGCACACCGAAGATGAAATCGCCGGTATATTGATGGCTATCGGAGCTTCGCATGCCGGAGTAAGGTCTATGGCTGCGACTTCCGGCGGAGGGTTTTCATTAATGGTTGAATCTCTCGGACTTGCCGCTATGACCGAGACTCCACTTGTACTTACAGTTGCTTCACGTCCCGGCCCTGCAACAGGACTGCCGACTTGGACCGAACAGGCGGATTTGAGGTTTGTAATGCATGCGGCTCAAGGAGATTTTCCACGTGTTGTTTTGACACCCGGAGATATCGAGGAATGTTTTGAAGCGGGATTGCAGGCGTTTAATTACGCCGAGAAATATCAGATACCTGTAATAATTCTTACAGATAAGTTTTTGGGTGAAAGCTATCAGAGCGTGCCGCCGTTTAAGGTGCCGAAAGGATGGACTGTCGATCGTGGTAAATTGGTTTCAAGTCCGGTAGCCGACTATAAAAGATACGAATTTACCGATGATGGCGTTTCACCTCGCGCACTTGCCGGAGATGTTGTATTCGGTGCTTTTTCAAATGAGCATAATTGTGACGGCGATTTCACCGAGGATGCGGACATCAGAAGAAAGATGGTTGAAAAACGACAGAAAAAAAACATAGTCGTGGATAAACGCGTGCGAATTTATGGCGATGATGAAGCCGATGTAACTGTGTTTTCTTGGGGTTCGACAAAAGGACCTGTCTTGGAAGCGATGGAATTGGCGAAAAAAGAAGGAATAAAAGTTAAGCTCGTTCATACTTTTTGCGTCTTGCCGTTCCCTACCGAAGATATTGCACGAGAATTGGCAGGAGCGAAAAAAGCTGTGATTATAGAAGGCAATATCGGCGCGCAATTTGCCGGAGTCGTACGTGAATTTACGGGTGTTGCGGTTGGACATAAGTTGTTGAAATATGACGGAAGACCTTTTTATCCTGAAGAAATCTTAAAATTCATTCAGCATGGTTAGCCTACAAGATCTTGATACAACTGGAGTCGGAAGAAAGCCGGATTGGTGCCCCGGATGCGGGAATTTCGGGATTCTTATGGCTATGAAACAAGCTGTTTCCGAACTTGAACTTGATCCGAAAAATACCGTACTCGTTTCCGGAATCGGATGCGGACCTAAAATGCCTCTTTGGGTAAATGTTAGCGGTTTCCAATCTCTACATGGCAGAACACTACCTGTTGCCGCCGGAATTAAATTGGCAAATCACAAACTTGACGTCTTCGCGACAAGCGGTGATGGTGATGCTTATGGAATCGGCACTTGCCATTTTATACACGCAATGAGGAGAAATATAGATATGGTTTATATCGTACATAACAATCAAGTTTACGGTCTTACTCAAGGACAGGCTTCGCCTACGACAGACAAAGGGATGCATACGAAATCCACACCGTTCGGCGTTATAGAGGTGCCTATGAGGCCGTTATCACAAGCGATCGTTACTGGTGCGACTTTTGTCGCGCGTGGATTTGCAGGCGACATCCCACACTTAAAATCGCTAATCGTCGAGGCGCATAAACATCGTGGATTCGCCCTTATCGATGTATTACAACCGTGCGTGACTTTCAACAAAATCAATACTTACAAGTGGTTTCAAGATAAAGTCTATAAAGTAAGCGCCGACCACAATCCTTCAGATAAGATGGAGGCGCTCAAGCTTGCTGAACAATGGGATAAAAAAATCCCGCTCGGAGTGTATTATCAAGAGGAGAAGCCGACTTATAATGACGAATTGCCTCAACTGGCCGATAAGACGTTACGTGAATATGGCGTCGAGGACGTAAATATCGCCCCGTTGATGAAGGAGTACGAATAGGCCCTAGTAATCTGTTACTCCCTTAGCTTCCATTTCTTCAGCGTAAGTGCGGAAGCTTTTCACAACAGATTCGAATTCTTCCATACATGTGGCAATTTGGCTTTGATCAATATTTCTCAATTCAAAGCTGTACGTCAGCTCGTCGTGTACGAATGTCACGATTTCCATAGATGTTTCTCCTGTTTCCGTTGTAACGATATATTTTGTGGCTATCTCGTTGTTGTCCAAAACCAGAACGTCTTCGCTATAAGTCAGCCCTGTTAAATCACGCTGTGCCGCACCTGCATATGTTTCGCAGCTCGTCTCTTGATCCGTGATTATATACTGACTCAATTTGTCTCCTTCGTTGTTTGTAAGAACCCAATTCGGCGGATAGTCCACTATTATTTCATATTCATCCCCTTCTGTTCCATATGGATTTAATACAAGAGAAATCCATTTCGGTTGGAAAATTTCTTCCTCAACATAAGTTTCTTCCAATTCGATATCCAACGTGCTGAATGTTGCCACCATATTTGAAAAATCCGCACTGCAAGATTCGTAATCGGTTTCTGGGAATCTGGCTTCAAGGATATAATAATTTTCTTCAGCGTCCGAGAAAGTAACTATTCTCAATACCGGTCTTTTTTCCGTATCCGAAATTCTTTCATAAAAATAATAATCTTCCGCAACCCCGTACGATGTTGTTGTTTGCCATATTTCTTTTTCATATTCGTCACTTATTCCATAACCCACGGTTCCCGCCAAAACAATACATGAGTCGTTATCATATTCGTCGGAAGACATATATATATCCGTATTATATAAATCGTCTTCATCCATTTTGATTTCCCAATAATCAGGTATGAGCATTTCAAAAGCCGCCGTGTTCGACCATGCCGTTGTTGATCTGAATACGTTTCTGTTGCTCGGGTCGCCCACTAGATTGGCGACATAATAACTTTGATTTTCCGTTTCTATAACCGTATCTTCCGCACATCCAGAGATTGCAATCATGGATAGAGCGAGCAAGATGATGAGAGATGTTCTTTTCATATTTTTGTTGTTAAAAATTATCGGAATTGGATTTTACATCATGGAATGGTCGATGACAAATGAGCGACGATTGTATCCTAGCGCTTCCACTTCCAGAAGTACTTGAAGGCGCTTGAAACATGAATCCAAAAAACTTTTTTTGTAAGCTGGCCGAGAATTGAGCCGCCGCTAAGACGTTTGTGGTAATGAATAGCTTCCACTTCTGGGAAATAGACCACTTTATACCCTTTCGCCCACACTTTTCTGCATAGATCGAAATCTTCCATAAACAAAAAATACCTCTCGTCGAATCCGCCGGCTTCGTCAAAAACTTTTTTCGGCATAAGCAAAAACGCCCCTACGAGCAAATCGACTTCTTGCGTCTTGTCGTGGTCGAAATCTCTCATCAAATAGTTATCGCATCGACGGCGGAAATACGGTAAAAATTTAAGAGGTGTTCGCTTTGCGATTAAATCGGAGAATTTCATAATCCTTCTGCATGAATCCTGAACGTGTCCGCTATGATAAACAAGTTTTGGTGCAAGAATTCCTATTTCGTGATGACTCTCCATATAATCAACCATCTTTTGCAGCAAATCTTTTTCGACCGTAATGTCGTTGTTCATTATCAAGATATATTTGCCTTTTGCATTCTTGGCGCCGAGGTTGTTGGCGCGACCGAAGCCGAGATTTTTTGGCGATTTGATAAGCTTTATTAAATTTTGCTTTTCGGCTTTTTCAAGATAAGTGATGCTCTCGTCCGTAGAATTATTGTCCACAAATATAATTTCATATTCAAAATCAACTTTGCTTTGACGCAAAGATTCCACGCACATACGCGGGAAGTATTTTTGGTTGAAATTGACAATTGTTATGGAAAGTTTTGGCGTCATGGTTTTTTGCAAGTACGATCTGTTACTTTGGCTGTGTTCGCCGTGATTTTCAGTTTCATTTTCCCCCTTACGAAACTGTTATTCGGTACGTCTTCCGCTATTGCCAGTCCGCCTCCTATGAATGATCCGCTCCCGATTTTCACCCCCGGCATCATGCTGACATTTATTCCGATTCTTGTGTTCGCACCTATAATTGAGCCAAGTTTTGTCGTACCGGTATTGATTTTATTGCCTTGAATTTTCACTTTTATCTCACCTTCATCAAGCCTCAAATTCCCCGTGACCGAACCTGCTCCAAGCGCGACATTATCGCATAAGACTGAGTCTCCGATATAGTTGGTGTGAAGCCAAACCTTATTTGACAAATGGCTGCGCGCAACTTCCGAATTGAAACCGATAACGCAATCCTCGCCTATGCACGATTCTCTTACGAGAGAGTTATTCGCGATTATAGTATTGTGGCCGATATATGCCGGACCCGCGATAGTCGCGTGATCGAAAACCTTAGCTCCCTCTTCAATAATTACCGCACCTTTTATTACCGCCGTCTTGGCGATTTGCGATTTGCGTGAAATTTTTGCGTGCGTGATTTGCGACAAGAAATGTTTTTGTAATTCGAGGATGTGCCACGGATATTTGAGCGCTTGCCAGAAGCCGCTGAACGGAATGGCCTCAACATGCGCGCCAGATGCGATCATCTTGTCGATTGCGAGTTCGTAATGGTCGTCATTCTTGGTCTTCAATTTCTTGAGCGTACTAATGAATTCGAGCGGTTTTCTGTGGATATGAAGCACAATATTTATCATATCGCTCGGTTCCTTCCCCTCTCCCGGTTTTTCGATTATCTTTTGGACCCGATTTTGCGAGTCGACTTTTATGTAGCCTCCGGGGAAATAAGATTTTACTTTTTTCGCAAGCAAAAGGGTTGTGGCGTGGCTTTTTTGTGCGGCTTTTTTCATTAACTGAAATGCCTCCAAATCCAAATAGTCGTTCGCGCTCAAAACAATAATTTCTTCATTCGGCTTGAGGTGGCGTTCGAGACTAAGCATCGCACCAGCCATACCTTGATCGAGGTTTTCCTGCTCTATAACTTTTATCTTGGGGTCGATTTTCTTGAGCTGCGCGAGGTTGTGCGCACCTCCTATTATTGTGATGTCTTTGAATCCCGCTTTTCTTACGTTTTCTATCTGATGAATTATAAGCGGTTTGCCTAAAAATTTGATGAAATTTTTGTCCTCTATCGGCTTCATTCTATTCGATCGGCCGGCTGATAGGATTATTGCGCGCATTGAATTTGGTTAATAACGTGATTATTTTACCAGAAAATCCATTATTTACTGAGTAAAGCCGGATTGACCTATCTGTCGAAATGGCGTATAATTAATGGATTGGAATTGTATCAAAATGGTAGAAAAACCACCTTTAAAACCTACGGAATCCGACAAGGAAAGTCCATCAGTCTTCAAGAGGCTTTCTATAACTTTTGGAGTACAACGAGCTCTTGATGGCTTAAAGAAACTTTTAAATACGACTGGGGACTCTCATACCGGAAACTTAAAGGATGTTTTCAACAGAATTACCCCTTCGCCGGAAACCATTGTCGATATTAGACAAAGACTCAATATGCCGGAAACTCATATCACAGAATACAATGGGATTAGATATTTGTGCATACCCATTCGCAATACGGCGGATAGACGTTCGATTCTGGAAGCGTTGTTTGAAAGAAAAGTTGATAAATTCGAACCGGTTTATCGATCTGTCACAAAGTCTATCAATGGAGAATTCATTGAAATTCCCATTAGCGAAATACGAAGCGGCGACTATGCCGATGAAATAGCTCAGATCGAGAAATTCTACGAGATAAGCCTTTTTCGAGCTGAATTTTCTAAGTATAATTTCAATTCTTATCCCGATTCCGATTCTCTCGAGAGTTATCGCAATGCTCTTCATAAATTCGGCAATCAAGATTTTCAAGCAGAATATCATTTCGAAAATCGCGGAAAATTCCCTGTCATTACCGATTCAAATGCTTATGATGTCGTCGAGCAACTTACGGAATCCGGAAAAATGATAAAGGTTGATGATGTTGGATCATACCATCTGCTTGGAAATGTATATGGCGAAGTCGATCCGGAGCTTCCCAGTGCGGAAAAAGAAAAACGCGAACAGATGGCGAAACACGTTTATGCTTCGTCTTACAAGCTGTTGGAAGGCATGGGACAAGCGATAAATGAAGATTTACATAAACGTGGCATGATGGCCGGCGCTACCGTGAAAATACCTGTCGGGGCACTTATCAGAACACGCGAATACAGCGACCATTTAGCAGATATCCGAACCGAAAAGGGGCCGAAGAAATATCCATATGCAACCAAGGTTAAAACAGATAAGGATGGAGAAATTACCGAAGCATCTTCTCATGTAATCGGCGATGCCATCGATGCTACTTTTTCAAGAGTTGTTGTTTGTTCGGAAGGAGATATTTGCTTCGCAATTACGGAAGAAGAAAATCCTGAATTGGTAAGAGGCGTAAGAGCTATAGCTGCCAAATATTTGCTTGATAATGTAAAACAAGGGAAAGCACTCGGCATCCTTGAGCCGAATAACGTGCTGCATTTTGTGGGGGTTGAGGAGAGAGTTGAGAGTTGATGTTATTTCGTTGTGGTTATTTGACAAAGCCAGAAAATAGCCTAGTCTATATTACTAGTTTTATTTAAATTATTTATTTCAAAATGAAAAATTCTTTAGCAACCGGATCTTTTATAGCAATTACCGCTTTATCGTCATGTAACGGAGCTGCTGCACAATCTGTTAAAAGTTTTTCTCCTATGGAAAGAGATCAATCTTCAACCGAAATATGTATAAAAAAAGGCGAAGACTCCGCTAGGACATCTCCCACCCCCGATACCGCACGCGCAAACGAACTTTCTGTTGCGTTGGCCTGTGTTGAAAGATCCTTTCAGGGATATAAATGCATGTCAACAACGGAATCTTCTCCTTTGCAAGGATCTGACTTCATGTGTACTCATGGCACTCCCCCTGAAAGATTTATAAGAATTGACCCTAAAGTCATTGATCCTTCTTTGACTGATAAATGCGCTATGGAATCTCAAATGGCTGGTGATCAGGAAGAAGAAAGAATAAGAGAATTTTATAAAACCAGACCAGTAACACTTGAAAATACTGAACAGAGTGAGGAATTGATATTTCATACTGACGATCTTGTCAGGCACAGAATGAATGCGTGTATTGCAAGTTTGGGATTAACAGATTGTTTGCAAAATTATGGCCAAGGTGGGCAAGCAGCTTGGACGTGCAATCAGAAAATTAATTAGATTGCGCTTATTATTACGGGTGTTCCGGTAGTTGCATATTCCTCCAATGTTCTTGAAAATGTGAACGATATTCTTACGCAACCGCTTGATGCAGTTTGACCAAGCAGATCCGGTCTGTTCGTAGGATGTAGGGCAATTCCCAGCCCCGGAGTTCGTGATATATCAAAAGCTCTATAATCATATTCATCACGTTCCGATCCATAACTTTTACCCCATTCTCTTACAGCATTGATTCTGCTTATTTTGTGGACACCTTTTAATGTTGCGGTTTTTGATCTACCAGTTGAAATCTTATCGTATTTAACGATATCAAAATTACCATCTCCATTGTAAACACCTAAAAATATATACTGTTTTGCTGAATTTTTATTAACAAAAATAAAATGCTGTCCTGTTTTCAATTCAAGCTTGCCGTTTTCTATATATTTACCAATTTCCGCTTTAGCCTTAGCGGCATCATTATCGATCTTAGCTGACAATTTCGTCATGTAATCCAAGTCTTCTATGACGTATTTACCGCCTGTTAATCTCATCGGATTCCCCGTATCAACGAAGAAATAATTTTTCTTACTCGCATTCCATAATGCTTCTTTTCCATTCACCGAAATTCGTTCATATACAAAAGCTTCATGAAAATCCCTTCCAGTTTTAGTGATAAACTCTCCGTAAATCTGAATTCCATATCTAGTTTCTATAAACGTATCCGGCTTCAATTGCTGCTCGAGTCTCTCCTTAGAAGCTAATCTTATTAAATAATCATGTTCATTCAGAAACTTCACTTCTCTATAAGTATCCATGTAATAATATTTCTCCATTATAGGATCCCATTTCGCAGGCTTCCAATCGTCAATATTCTCCGATTCTCTGACCATCAAAGGATTGTGCGTCTTTACTTCTATATAATCGGCTTTTATTTTTCTATCTCCCATGTAATTGTAGAAATCGCGTGGCGACGCACTTATCCTCTTCCCTCCGATTGAATAAGTTGCATATTCTTTTGTAGCTGAAAAAGCAGCTCTGTTCTCATATTCCTTGATTTCCTCATTGGATGGTATTTTTATTTCATATTTATTCTTATTCATTAACATAACTTTTTCTTTCCCGTCTTTGTTCCCGAAATAATATCCTTCTTTCTTGTCGTTATATCTCGCCAAGCGCCACCTACCATCGTTTTTTCTAATTAATATAGTACTTTCTCCGCTTACTCGATATAAGTCTTTACCGCTACTGACTATTGCATCTCCACTTATTTCATAATTACCGTCTTTGTTTTCTTTAAATTGAGTGCCCTCAAGAATGACTTCTTTTATTTCCGACTCTCTATATTTTTCTGCAAATCCGCCTACTCTACCCCATGCAGATAAATAGTCTTGAGATTGCAATTTCTCTTTCTTGCCAATCTTTTTCTGCTCTCTGGATACTTCTTCAAACAACCTATGATCGGTTTTTGACATAACCCTTAGCAGAGTTCCTCCTACATAGTTACTTGTAGTGGTAATTTCCGTTTTTATCTCAGGGATCATCAGCTTAAGATCTGACACTTTTAATCCTTCGCCTACGTATAGCACCTCGTGTAAATCAATTATCGATTGATATATGGCCAATTTTTCGAGTTCTTTTGAATAACCTGTTTTTTGCTCTAGGAATATTTTCTCAACATATTCTGGTTGAAATAAAAGCTCATAGCTATCAATATTAATACCCCTTTTGAGAAGATTTCCCTTAACCTCCGGTTTATTCAGATGCGCTAAAAGCTTTTGCAGATAATCTACCGTTCGTTTACCAAGATCACCATCCACAAACTCTTCCGGTATCTCTATTTCAGACCCTGTAAGCTCCGCTATTTCCAATAGTGCATTTTGGAAAAATGCATTCCTAGATGAAAACTCCCCCGCATTATAATCTGCAATTATATACGGAAGTTTGTTTGTTATATCAATCCTAGCTTCTTGATTACAATTATGAGATCCATAACATGCATCATAATTATTCAAAAGATTTCTTACGTACAATGTTGATGCAGTGATGCCTCCTTCAATTGTATAGAGGTAATTTTCAACTGTATTCACGCTTAACTCACCTGTCGATTTATATTCCGCCATCATATCTGGTGGGAAGCTTGTACTGCTTGGATTGTCTCTTATGTTCTCTTCAATCAATAGCTTGGCCTTATGTACATTTACCTGTCCTATACCGACAGAAGATGGTTTTATGCCCATCTTATCTATAAGATAATCGACAAGTGAACTTGTAATTCCTCTTACGTATTCGTCTTCAAGCGGTTTTGACTCCACGCCTCCAAACCCTATACGACTTCCCTCCACTATTTTTTTTGTGATCCTGTCTACAAGCTTATCTCTAAGATTTGTTTCGAATTTAAATATGTCATATTCCGTTTGTGGCTTACCCATTGGCAGACTTTTCTTCCAATCCGCATATGTAACTCTTACTTCATCAAGTATTTCCTCATCAAGATTTGTATTTTCAAGACACCATTTTATTACTCGCTTTGCCATGCCGGAATGCTTATTCATTTTGGTATCTGCAAGTGTCTTGTCTATAAACTCTTGCAAAAGGGCATCAACGGCATCCGGTCTAAGAATCATCTCTACATATTTCTCCATCTTCTCAATCTGCTTCTCGTTGATTTCAGGATATTGTCTAAATCCTGATTCACGATGAAATGTTGAAACCAGAAGAGCGATTGTTTCCGGAGTTATCGGGAAATCAGAACACTTATCTATGCTTTTCTGAATCATATTCGCTAGATAGATAGCTTCAACATCGCTTGAGGCATATCCTCTAACCATTTCTTTTATGGTATTAAAATCATCGGCATCGCTTATACCCGTAACCTCTGTAATTATGTTATAAGCATCATAAGCCCTACCTCCGTCTCTCTTATCAGGATTAAACTCGAAATGCCAATCCTCGGACTCATATACCTGATGAAATCCATAATTCGCCAGTATTGCTACAGCTTGTTCTCTTGCAGCCGGATCTAGTTTTTCTATCTTTTCGTCGTAGCTTGCAAGACTTACATCTATTGCCCCACCTGTTTGATGAGTACTTAGACCCGGCATTTCAGCCTTAAGAGGGTCTTTCTTCTTTAATCGTTTTTGGTCGTCTTCGCTTCTGAATGATTCGTTAACCAAAAGTTTAACATTGATTCCTACCATATCTTTTGTAGCACTCTGCAATGCTCTCATGGCATTAATTCTCAGTATAACTCGTCTCCCTACAATTTCATTTTCTACCAATGGCTCATCTCTTGATATTTCCTTATATGCATCTTGCGCTACTGACTCGATAGGCACTAGAGTTGATATATCCTTGGTTTCAGCCAATGAAGGCATTACTTCTATCACCATGCCTTTTCGTGCAAAAAACGTATTTCTTGGAGAGTCCTCGTCTGGGTTTGAACAATAAAATCTATCACCTATTCTGACATATAACTGAATGTAACCGTCTGAATCTGTGACTTTTATATGTCTGCAATCTGAAGGCGCAATTAAATTTATATCTATGCCGTTTTTATATATCTTATATGTATTTTCGTTTGTTCGCTCCATTTCTCTTCCGTTACTATCCTCTTCAACTTCTTCTACGACCTCTTCACCTTCTTGTAAGGTATCGCTTGCGAATAAAACGGTTTCTACCACTTTTGTTTGCTTATCTTTATCTGCATATACTGTAATCGTATTGTTGCTTATTTCCACGAGCTGTCCTTTCTTTATGCCGTCAACATCCATCCTTTGTGCCAAATTGCCAAGCATTACATACATATCTCCTTCTGTATTCCTACTTCCGCATTTCTTTGCAAAATTTTTCAGAACATGTCCCAAATAAGTTTTATCATCTGGTATATACATCGAATACGATTCCGTCTTCAGCTTCTCTATTGGGGCAAGTCGCAATTGATTTCTCAGATCAACCGTATCGTCTCTGTACAAGTCTTCGATTTGAAATCCAATCGACTGTCTTTCGTCCTTGTATTGCTTCAGCAATATATCCCTATATAGCTCAGCCTTTTCTGCTGTAAAATTTACTGATGGTTCTGTTTCGCGTCCCGACTCGGTTAATTCTGGATTTTCTACTTCCTGAAATACAAGTCTATTTGGCGTGAAACACGTTTTTCTATACAAATTTAACATTGTACATGTTTTTAATATCTTATAATTATATCACATTACCTCGAAGTAATCAACCCTTGCGCTGGGGTCGTTCTTTCATACTCAAATTGGACATCATCATACATTTTGTTTATTTTTGTTATGTATGATTTTGCAGTTCAACGACAACAATTTATTCATTTCAAATTCTGATCATGAGGATCTTTCTTCCCCTGATCCCGAATCCCCCGGCATCTTCGACTCCGAAGATCGCAAGAAACGCCGACTTCGAGCAATGATCAAGACGCTACTTGGCAATTCTTCTCTAGGCACAAGTAAGAAGGATGATATTTTGAAAAAACTGAACCAGTACACTCTAGTCGAACTTGAAAAGACGAAGGCCGAATTGCAAAAAGAAGGGCAGGCGGAAAGACGGGATCAGCAAATGCTCGAGCAGCCGAGTGAAGATGTTTGGAATTAAACATTTTTCGTAGTATTGTTTATTCAAATTCTATTTTTTAATAAAAAACTCATGAGAAAGGTAAACCTCATTCTCGTTCCAATTATTATGCTTTTTGCGGGATGCGGAGCTTCATATACTCCTTCCGCTGACGCACAAGATTCTCCGGAGAATGTTGTGAAGTCTTTCTATGAGGCATTCGCCGTTTCTCCTGATAGCGCGTTACAATTCGTATCTGCTGAAGCACAGGAAAATGAAAAATTTCAACGCAATTGGGAAGAAATCCAAACTTGGGAATTTACAAAAGTCGAGGTTGTTGAGTTTTCAGATCCTTATGTCACCATCGACATGGAAGTAATAATAGATGGTGAAGCCGATTCCGCTACTGACGAAGCAGAGGTCGAAGAAATCGATGGAAAATGGTGGATTGTCTCCATTCCAACCTAAGTTATTCTTAGCTCAGAATTTTCTCCAGCTTCTCCTCTTTCACCGCCTCTTTCACTTCCATCGCTATCCTCTCCCCGTAGCTGATCGATTCGCCGTAGAGGTAGCTTGAGTAAGGCGTGAATGGCGTTCCCGGAGATCCTGGGATTCTCATGCTGACATCGAATATAACGATTTCTTCCTTCCCGTGTTCGGCTGCAATTGCTCCTTGAAGCGCGAATGCACCGATGATTCCGGGAGCGTGTTCTTTTTGAGTTGCCGCAACGAATTTTTCGCCAGCTTCGAAAGCTTTTTCTACAATCGATTCCTTAACAGTACATGTAATGTGACCCGTTTCGATCATGCTCGGCTTGTAACCGCCATCGAGTAATTCCGTTTGTACTTTTGCGTCGAGACGCAAGAATCCATCAAGGCTTGTTTGCCTGCGCGTGTCTGTGCCCATAAGCTCAAGCTCTCCTGTTAATGAAGAATAAAAATAGTTGAAATTAACCTGCGCACCGATTATGAACTCTTCGATTGTCGCATTATTAACATTTTCGCGAGTTGTAATCCCCGCTTTAATCATTTGCCCGGATTTCTCAGCGTATTCATTCGTATTCGTTATTACGAAAAACGCTCGCTCGTAAGACCTTGTCGCTTCGTTCGCCTTAACGAGAAGCGGTTTCCCTTTTGCGTTTTTGAAAAACTCATTCAATCTCTTATGGTTCTCATCATCTGATAGGTTTTCGCCACCTTTGCGAATTATTTTTGGAGTTTTTATGCCGGCTTGTTCAAGCAAGTAATACTGATTCTTAGGCTGATCGCGCTCTTCAAGTCTGACCATATCGCGAGAGCCCAAGATCGGTACTCTGAATTTATTTTCGATTTGAGAATAATCCTTGAAATAAACCCAGAAGTATCTGTTGTGAACAAAAAGAGTATTGAGCGCGCAGAGTTTTTCCTGCACATCTTCATTCACTATATCCGAGAATTTATCGACCAAAATCACTTCATCTATACATCCTTTGCCGTCTCGAGTTTTGTAGTATTTTGCGTAAGTTTTTTCGCGTCCTTTCTGGCAAACAACTACAGTCTTGAAGCCGTGCTTTTTCGCACCTCTGCATACATCGAGAGCGCTGTGGCCTCCGAGTGCGCCGATAGTTATGTTTTTTAGATCATATCCTTTTAGAATTTCTGCAATGTCTTTTGGGTTTATCATATTTAGAAAAATTACTTTGTGATTAAAGAATACCGTAAAAACTATCAACTGTCAGTCTTGATTTGTGTTTCGCATTCTTGCGCTGTTATCCCAAGACCTCTTCTAGTCTCCCCTGTTCAATCGCCTGTTTTATTTCGCGAGCAAGCCTTCTGCCTGTACTCATAGGCTCGTTATACTTGAGCCATGTATAAGGAGAGCCGTTCGTGTAAGGGTTCGTTCCTGCGACTATTCTTGCAGATATTTCAAATGTGTAGAAATTCAACTTCGGATCCAGAATCGCTTCAAGGCAGAATGGCCCGTACAAGCCTTTTTTCGTTAATTTACGAGATTCTTCAACAACCCTTCTGCCCATCTCAAACAATTGAGGCAGTAATGATTCTCTTATAACCAGAGGCATGTTGCCGGTTATCGTGTAACTGGTTTGCAATCCTACATCTATCTGATCTTTTGCGGCTATTCTTCCGATCGAGTCTGCGTTTGATTCATATCTTTTATCGAAACTCATTATCTCCAATTCATCTGTAAGCAGCGAGTAAAAATAATGCGTATAAATCGGTACTCCGACGATATATTCCTGCAAAACATATCCGTTATTGTTCGGATATGCCTTTATACGCTCGTGGAACTCTTTTGTATTATTTGCAATGAAATATCCGAATCCACCACCGGCTCCGTGGAATTTCACTATTACCGGACGATCGATTTCTTCAGGGGTCTTGAAAATCTTCGGCATCTTAAGGCCGGCTGCAAGAAGCCATTGGCGTTCTTTTATTCTATCTGATTCCCATTCGAGAATAGCTTTTTCACCATAATGCATCATCTTCACGTCATTCATTTTTTTCGCTCCTATGTAGCTCACAAAAGATCCGTGAGGAATGATGATTGCATTTTTCTTAATCAAGTCTGCCTCTATTCTGAAAAAATCTTTCGCGAAATCGTCCACAGTTATTATTTCATCAGCCACTCCATAACTCTTATAAGGCGCCTCTTCTCCTTTTCTGCATATGCAAAGAGTCTTAAATCCTTCATCGCGCGCACCTTTCAGTATCTGAAGAGCTGTGTGGCTCCCGAGGGTTGCTATGATGTAGTCTTTTTGGTTTGCCATGATTGGACGCTAAATGTTTTTTGTTAGCGTATCATTTTTTTGAATTTGAGCAAGTGAAAATCGCTTACGTTTTCTAAGCTCATGCCATTTCTCTTAATCTCTTAATTCTCTCTTCTATAGGAGGATGAGTAGAGAAAAGTCCTGACACTAGTCCTTTTTTGAGAGGACTCGATATGCATAAATGCGCACTGCTTTTCGGCATAGACATCATTATTGAATTCCCTGATATCTTCTCAAGTGCGTCAGCCAGAGCACCCGGATTCCTTATCAACAAAGCTCCGGAAGCATCTGCAAGATATTCGCGTTTCCTCGATATGGCGAGCTGAATCATAACTGCAATTAATGGCGCAAGAATCGAGAGGGCTATCGCAATCAAGATCATTACAAGTTGGGCTTGGCCGCTTTTTTTACCACCTCTGAAATGCAAAGAAAATCTCAAAAACGAATCTGCCATAATCGAAATCGCTCCGACAAGTGCGATCACCAACATCCCGAATCTTATATCATAATTCCCGACATGAGATAGTTCGTGCGCGATAACGGCCTCCAGTTCTTGCTTGTCGAGTTTCTCAATAATTCCTTTCGTAAGCGCGATTGCAGAATGTTTCGGATCTCTACCTGTTGCGAATGCGTTGAGTGCAGGATCGTCCATAACGTAAATCTCAGGAGTTGGCAGTCCGCCTGCGATACAAAGATTTTCCACCATGTTGTAAATCTGTGGGAGATTCTGGCGGTCGATTTTCTTAGCACCTGCAGTTGCGAGAGCGATCTTGCTACCGACAAAATACATTACAAATCCATAAATTATCGCAATAACTCCCGCCACCGTCAGCCCTCCGAATCCTCCTCCGCTTCCTGCAGCCTCTCCCATTATGAACCCAAATAGCATGAAAAAAATCAGGAAGCCTCCGAAGAGAAGGCTGGATTTAATTTTGTTCTTTGTGATTTCGTGGTAGACGAACATGGGGGAAGTAGGAGAAGTATGGGAAGTGACGTAGTTATTTCTTATCGAAGGAGACTTTTACGTTTTCTCGTTCTTTTTCGTCTTCTATCTCGAAGAACTCTTTCTTACCGAACTTGAACATTCCTGCGATTATGTTTCTTGGGAAAACCTGAATTGCAGTATTGAAATCGCGGACAGTTCCATTGTAAAACCTGCGTGATGCTTGGATTTTGTCTTCTGTATCCGCAAGTTGTTGTTGAAGATCCAAGAAGTTCTGATTCGCCTTCAAATCAGGATAGTTTTCTGCAACCGCGAAGAGAGACTTCAACGCTTCGTGAAGCGCATTTTCCGTCCTTGATTGTTCAGCCGGAGTGCCTTGATTGTTAAGAGCCTCGGCGCGCGCCTTGGTAACGTTCTCAAGAACACTCTGCTCGTGTTTCGCATAACCTTTTACGGTTTCAACAAGGTTCGGGATAAGGTCATGTCTGCGTTTGAGTTGGACATCTATATCGGACCAACCTTCTTCGCATCTTGTTCTCTTGGTGATGAGTCCATTATATGCCATAACGACATACAGAATCGGAACTGCGATTGCAACGATTAAGATTATAAATCCTGTCTCCATTTTTTTGCTTGTTAAGTATAAAGCGCAGGAATTTTACGCCAACGTCAAGATGATGGCAAGTAGGCCTATTGCAAAGCGATAATATGCGAATGGACGGAGAGTATTTTTCTCAAAAAATTTCATCAAAAATCTAATCGCAAAATAGCTGGAGATTAGAGATGCGGCGAAGCCGATACCGGTTGTTTGCCAATCTATTTTATCCGTAATATCCAGAGCCGTAAGAAGACCCGCTCCCGTAATCGCAATCGATCCTAACAAGAAAGAAAATTCAGCAGCCTTCTTGCGTTCGAGCCCGAGCAAGATGCCTGTCGAGATCGTTGAGCCGGAACGTGAGACGCCTGGGATAAGTGCGAACATTTGGGCGAGACCGATGAGGAGAGGGAGTTTGTAGTTGGCAGATTGCAGGTTGCGGGTAGCAGACTTTGAACTGATTTTTTCGGCAATAAGAAAATAAACACCAACAAGTATCAGGATTATGCCGATTGATAATGTGTTGCGGAAAATTTTATCTATAAAATCGCTTAGCGTGAATCCTGCAATTACTGCAGGAATCGTGCCGATGATAAGGTAAACGATATATTTACGATCTTTTGTGATGATTTGCAGGATTGTCTTGCGGAAATAAATCAAAATTGCGGCGAGTGAACCGATGTGGAGAGCGACATCATAAGATTTCAGCTCTTCCACATTAAGCTTGAAAATTGTTTCGACAAGAACAAGATGGCCGGAAGAAGATATCGGAAGGAATTCCGTGATGCCTTGGAGGATGCCGAGGAAGATAGACTGAAGAAGTGACATGGGAGGGAAGTAGAAGAAGTAGGGGAAGTGACTTAGTAGATGTTAGCACGCAGTTATGTTCGTATCGCCTCGGGGCAAATCTGTTAATAATTATCCGCGCGGAGAAAAACATGCCGTCCGGCTCGCCTTGCGCTTTAATGTTTAAAACTCCTCACCCCAGTCACAACCATCGACAAACCGAGTTCGTCAGCGCGTTTGAATACTTCGTCATCGCGCATTGAACCTCCCGGTTGTATAACACCGGTGACGCCGGCTTTGTGCGCCTCTTCGACTCCGTCTGAGAATGGGAAGAATGCATCTGATGCCAAGACTGAACCCTTTATTCGTTCGCCACCTTTGTGTGTTGCGATATAGACAGCATCTACTCTCGACATCTGGCCTGCGCCGATACCTGTTGTCACTTCAACCTCTTCGCCGCTCGCCTCATCTTTTTCGACACGAGCGAAAACCACGGAATTGGATTTCACATGTTTAACGACATTTCGAGCGAACAACATTGCTCTGATTTCTTCAGGAGTCGGTTTGATTTTCGTCACGGTCTTGAGATCTTTTTCCGTGACAACATATTGATCCGCCGTTTGGACGAGGATTCCGCCGGAAACCGTTTTAATATCTCGTTCTACAGGGTTGATTCTCAATTCGCCTGTTTCAAGAAGACGCAAGTTTTGGCGTTTGCCCAAGAGCTCAAGCGCTTCCTTTTCGAATGATGGAGCGATAATTATTTCAACGAAAAGTTTATTTTTGCCAATGTACTGAGCGATCTCTTTCGTGCATTCGCGGTTGAGTGCGATAACGCATCCGAATGCAGACATCGGATCGACTTTGTGAGCCGTTATGAACGCTGTTGTAATCGTGTCAGCCGAAGCGACTCCGCAAGGGTTTGTGTGCTTGATAACCGCCGCAGTCGGACGAGTGAAATCTTTTACAAGTTCCAGAGAAGCGTCTGCGTCGACGATATTATTGAAAGAAAGTTCTTTGCCTTGAATCTGTTTTGCGTTTGTAACATTCGGATAGTGATTGTGCGGATCGCGGAAGAAAACGGCTTTCTGATGAGGGTTTTCGCCATACCTCAAGTTCTGAACTTTTTCATAATATAAGTTCAGCAGTTCCACACCGGTACCGCGAGTCTTCAAATATTCCGCAATTTTTTGATCATAAAAAGATGTCTTCTCGAAAACCTTCACGGCAAGTGTGCGTCTCATTTCAAAAGGGATTCCGCCATGCGTTTTTATCGCATCCGCCACCATTTCATAATCTTTTATTGCAGTAACCGCCGTGACATACTTGAAGTTTTTCGCCGCGCTTCTGAGCATAGACGGCCCGCCGATATCTATCTGTTCAATCGCCTCTTCTTCTGTCACACCTTCTTTCGCAATTGTTTTTTGGAAAGGATATAAATTTATAACCACCATATCTATCATTTTTATCCCATGTTTCTCAGCCGACTCCATGTGTTCTTCCGAATCTCTTATGGCCAAAAGCCCTCCATGCACCTTCGGATGAAGCGTCTTAACGCGTCCACCCATCATTTCCGGAAATCCGGTATGTTCCGAAATTTCAACAACTTTTATCTTGTTTTTCTTAAGCATCTCCGCAGTTCCACCGGTCGAAATAATTTCAACTCCCGCCTCTTCAAGGGCATGGGCAAATTCGACTATACCATCCTTATCCGAAACGCTTATGAGTGCTCGCTTGATAGGTAGGATTCCTTCTGTTGATTCTGGAGTCATGGGTAGGGAAGTTTAAGAAGTATAGGAAGTATGGGAAGTGACGTAGTTATGGGAGGTCGAGGCCGCCTTTTGACCACGGATTGCATCTTATGATACGCCAGATGCTTTTTAGGACTCCTTTTATCACGCCATGTTTATGTACTGCCATGCGCGAGTATTGGGAGCACGAAGGCGTATATCTGCAAAAACCTCCTGGGAATATCTTTCTGAGAGGGCCGTGATCCGGCGAAAGAGTGCTCTGATAAAGGCTTATAATCGTCACAACAAAACTTCTCGGTATGTTGAGGATTTTACGCCACATTCGGTTAGGAGGATTAGAATGTGTTTCGCTGACGCGAAACGACTTGATACTATTGCGCAAGTAATGCTTACGCGTCCTTGCGCTTGGGCCGGAGGGATTTTAGTCTATTCTTGCGAGTCGGGCAATGGAATAATTGCATAAATTTTTCTTGAACTCCGTAATCTATGATCTACAACTTCGCTTAACGGTTCCGAACTCATCGCGGTAGCCGCCACATCTCCTATAACACTCATTACTCTTACTCTTGTTATACCGACTCTTTCGAAATTACGAACTATCACGCCTACTTCTTCATCGGTTAACGGAGTTGGTCTATCTATCGGCATAAATATTGTTTATTCAGGTCGCTGATTTTATTAGTAAAAGTCCTTCGTTGCAAGAAGATGTACGTGTTCACAGCCTCGGTTCAATAGGGAAATCCTCGCCTCGTTGATAATTTTGCCTTCTGTTCTCACGAACATATATGCCAAAATTATCATTCGGCGTCCTTCGCTCTCGCCCCGCATTGCGGGGCTAACGCTCCGGAACGGATTTCTCGCTACTTAGTAACATATCCCCACATCGCAACCGGGGAATTTATAGCCCTCATAACTTATTTCGAAATGCAAGTGTATACCTGTGGCGCCATAAACACGACCCGTATTACCCATTTTACCTATCGCTTCGCCCATAACCGCATAGTCACCCTCGGCCACATACAATTCTTCCATATGGGCATATAGAGTTTTATATCCGTTCTGGTGATCGATAATAACGTAATTTCCATAACCGCCGTTCCATCCGTATGCAGCAGTCACTACAAGTCCATCAGAAACAGCAACTATCGGAGGCTGAGATCTGTCAGCAATGTCATAAGCATAGTGTCCGCTATGATAACCTTGCGTGAAGGTACCTTCTGTCGGATAGACGAAGTCTGCAGAAGCGTAAGTCGTTTCAACATCAACGTTTGCATAAGAAGTACCGACATCGCTTGAATTATAACTGGTATAAGTGCTTGCCGTACTTGCTACATAAACAGGCTTGATCGAGGCTATATATTTTTCAGCAACTTCTTCACCAGCTATAAACACCTTATCGCCCACTTCTATAGCATTGTCGTCTCCTATTTCATTTATCTCTTTTGTCAGCGCAATGTCGCCTGCATATTTTTCAATCAAACTCTCCAAGGTATCTCCATCCTTAACCGAAACATAAGCTCCATCTCTCGGAGGAATTGAAAGATCTTTCCCCGATTTCAAATAGTTGGCGTTCGTCATTTCGTTAGCCGCCATAATAGATTCCGAACTGATACCGAATCTATAAGCGATTGCAGAAAGCGTATCTCCGCTCTGAACCGTATATGCGACCTCTTCTGTTCTATTAAGCTGATATGTTGGATCTCCGTTCATAGGCATAGCTTTCACCAAATATCCTTCTTGATCGGCTAGAAGACTGACATCGCTGTTTAGAGCCATTATATCCTCGTTGAAACTCGACTGTCCTTGGCCGGAATCCATCGATGCCTGCCCTATATCAAATGATGTAATCATGAAAAAAGCCAAAGTCAGCATAACCATATTTTTGGCGAAGCGCTTTGGCGTATAAGCAACTTCCAAAGGCTCCTGAAATGCTATTGTAGGAGCTATTTTAACAGGAGTATACGAACTCAAATAACGGCCGGCCTTGGATATGCTGTTTTTCACTCTTCCCATTACCGGACTGGCGGAATATATGGAGAAAAATTTCTTGTGACGGGTTTTGCGAGCTTCTTCGTTAACCGTAGACATTTAGAGAGAGGAATTATGAATATCGAATTCCGAATACCGATAATGTTTGGATTTTAGCATAAAAGAAATCGATTTTACTGCAACTAGCCTTTTTGTCAAGTATAATTGTTATGCAAGAGATGTTTAAAAGGGCAAAATTTATCTTGTTATAATCAATAAAAATGGCTCAAATAAAGGTTCTTCCGCCACATCTGGTTAACCAGATCGCCGCAGGTGAGGTCATCGAACGCCCTGCTTCTGTTGTAAAAGAGCTTGTCGAAAACTCTCTTGATGCCCTCTCAACAGATATAACTTGCGAGATCGTATCCGGAGGCCTTGAAGCTATAATTATTACAGATAACGGGAGCGGAATTGAGCGCGAAGACGCGAAAACGGCTTGGGAACGCCACGCAACGAGCAAAATTTCATCTCAAGATGACCTTTTTTCCATAAAAACTCTCGGATTCAGGGGTGAGGCGCTTGCCTCTATTGCATCTGTTTCACAGGTTGAAATGGAGACCAAGACCGGATCTGATATGTCAGGGGTTTTTCTCAAAATAACTGATGGGGTTGTTTCGGAAGAACGCGATTGCGGATGCCCAAAAGGCACCAAAATTTCAGTTTTTAACCTGTTTTACAACACTCCCGCCAGAAGAAAATACATAAAAAGCTCAAATACCGAGCATAAGAGGATCGTAGAGGTTATTCAGGATTTGGCTCTTGCCAATCCCAGTGTCTCTTTTCGGCTTATAAGTGATGGAAAAGCTTCCCTGGATGTTTCGGCGACCAGCCTGCCGGAACGCATTGCGGACCTATTGGGAAGGGATGTTTTGGACAATATAATCCATTTGGATATGGGTGGGGCAGGATTTAGGCTGGAAGGATATGTTGGGAAGCCTTCCTTGTCTAAATCCAATCGCAAGAGCCAATGGCTTATCTTAAACGGTCGCGTGATTCAGAATCATCTAATTTCTTATGCTGTTAAGAGTGCTTATCATTCGTTGCTTATGAACGGCAAGCATCCTTGGTTTTTGCTCAATCTGACAGTCCAGCCTGAAGATATCGATGTGAACGTTCATCCGCGCAAGCTTGAGGTCAGATTTTTGCGGCAAAATGAATTATATGATGCGGCTTATAAGAGTATTGATGCAGTTTTGAATAAAAACACGCTAATTACAAATGTTAATTTTGGAGCTCCGATTAAAAGTGAGAATAGGGTTATGTCATTCGAAGAACGTTCTCCGCGCGGAATAAAAGAACATATAGAGGATGAGAATCGACAAGATTCTTTTGGTGTTTTTCAAAAGGGACGTATCGAAGAACCGAAACTTAAACCGATTCAGCAAATCGCAAATTCTTATATATTGGCGCAGGACGAAGAGGGTGTTGTGATAATCGATCAACATGCGGCACATGAGAGAGTCATGTATGAAAAATTAATGAGTGCTTTGGCCGAAAAGAGTGCTACATCTCAACCCCTGCTCGCACCGATGTCCGTTGAGCTAAGCCTTCAAGAAACTGAAACCCTAGGCGAAAACATATCTGTTCTTGAGGAAATCGGGTTCGCAATCGAATCTTTTGGAGGTAATACTTTTTTAATCTCCGCAGTTCCTTCTGATATCGCCGGCAAGGATATTGTTTCTATTTTCAAAGGGGTGATTGACGACTTGATAAACGATGGACGGAGCGACGAATTGCAATCGAGGCGCGAACATTTGCTTCATTATGCGGCATGCAGAAGCGCTGTTAAATTCGGTCAGAAATTATCGTATGAAGAACAGGCCGGCTTGCTTGCGCAATTATCAGAGATTGATCGCAAAGAAACTTGTCCGCATGGAAGACCGACGATGATTAGAATTACGTATGATGAATTGGAGAAGAGATTTAAGAGGAAAAACTTCTAAGCCCGGAACGGCACTCGTAAACCATCCCCTGGGGGAGAACCCGATCTGTTAATTTCTGCCCGGGCAGGTTTTGACGAACTAATAAACCATCTCCAAATAACATTTCTCGCAATAAACAATTTCCGGGCAATCAGGCGTATAAGCTGTTTGAATCGCCACTCCGCATTTTGAGCAGGCGCGATCCCATAAATGACGTGGGTTTCGTAACTCTATTCTCGCATAGTGTCTGCATGCTGGGCATTTCCGCGGAGACGGTATCCCCATTTCCGCGTAAAATTTCAGTTCTTGCGGAATGAGCTTGTAGTTTTTGTCACAACTAACACAAACGAGTGCGTCATTGTCTGGTTTTTGTATTTTCTTTGCGCTTTTTTGTGTCTCCGGAAAATACTCGTTAGCCACGCTCTCCTCGTAATCGAACGGCGATATCGGAAAGAAGTCACCCCATTCGCCCGTCTGATTCATGTGCCCAATTAATTTTAATCTTAACTTCTCATACTCTTCTCGCGAATATTGTTTATTCAATATGCAGTTTGATTTTTTATTTAGAGAAATGCATCCGAAACAGTCCTTTGACGAGAAGCATGAGTTGCAATATGCGAGATCGTTGTCGTGCCAGCACGAATCGCACGCGATACAATTGAAAATCCCCGAACATCCGATGGTTTGATAGCACAATTCACTTCTGTCGTAGCCCATGCAGTTTAAGTCCATCGAGCTGTAAGTTTCATCCATTTGAAAGCCGTAAGAACAGTCTTCGCAAGCGGTACAGTCGAAACATCCTTTAAGATTCTTTGAATTTTCATGATTATCGCCTTCGCAATTTTCGCAATTGGTTTGATAGACCGCCCTGAATGGGAATTTCTTCCTGAATTCCCCTTTGTAAAAATCTTCCGCTTTCGCAAAATTCTCATAAACATTCAATCCGTAAGAGTTGAGTTGTTTGATGAATTCTTCGCGCGAATAAGGCTTGTTGAAAATATGGTACTCTTTGTGGCGCAAATTTGAGCAGAAAAGGCAGTTAGAGCAGTTCTTCAAGTCTACCGAAAAGAAACAATTTTGACAGTCTTCGCAATGATCGAGAAAAATCGATCTGTAACAGTTTTTTGAGAAAATACATTCGTAGCAAAGTTCGCTCTTATAAAGCCAGAGGTAGTCTATGCAGTTACGGTTGCGCGTAGAATAATGGCCGTACAGACAATCCTCTTCGTAGTGATTGCCAAACGTCAAATAACAGTTTTTATTGGCGAAAGAATAATTGCAATATTCGCTGTTTTCCGACTGCTTGTTTACGATTGCCAGTCGTGGAACTCTCTTCATAAGCTCTGCAAATTGCTCGAAAAACGGTCTGGTAAAATCCGGTTCGGCATTGAAATCCAAAGCATCCCATTTATCCCCCCAGAAACAGTCCTGGCAATAGACAGGAAACGGCTTATCTTCGGCGTAAATCGAGATAATCGACTTCTTGCAAAGATCGCATTTCCGCTTATAAAGCGTACGTTCATTCCTATATGCGAGTCTTTTTCGAGAGCGGCAGTCCGGACAAATTTCAGGAGTTGGAACCGAGATTTTTTTGTAAAAAGATTCGTCTTGCGGCGAGATTTGGAATTGTGATCGGCAGGATTTGCAACTATATGGATTAGTCATGTTTTTATTTTACTCACATTCCACTTATACTGCAAAACCCCTATTGCTTATCGTGTTTATTTTGATATACTTATTGCGAACAATTATCAATAAGATATCGTGGAGATAAATTTAAAAGGCACCAATTACAGGCTCACTAAGCAGAGACGAATAATCCTTGAAGAGCTCCGAAAGGTCTGCACTCATCCTACCGCAGAGTCTGTTTATAAAATGGTGAAGAAGCGCATTAAGAATATAAGCTTTGCTACTGTTTACAGGAATTTGGATTTTCTTGAGAATAACGGATATATAATCAAACTGAAAATCAAAGACAAAAAAGCGCGATACGATGGTGAAGCATCTCCTCACAGACATCTAACATGCAAACACTGTGGTGAAATAATTGATATTTTTGATTGTCGAGGAGTAATAATAAGATCGAAGGAGCTTAAAAAATGCGGATTCGTCCCTGATTGTGGGTCGCTTGAAATACCCGGATTGTGCAAATCATGTCATAAAAAACATATTTTAACCCAAAAATAAAATGTCAAAACATATCTGTAAGGTTTGTGGATTTCTATACAATCCAACTCTTAACGGCAATGTTGAATTCGAGAATTTGCCTGATGACTGGAAGTGTCCGATTTGCGGCGCCGCCAAGTCGCAGTTCGATATGGTGCATCATCTTGGAGAGCCTGATACAGGTGGCGAGGCGCAGAACAAGCATGTACCTGTAATTGAGAATACTGGTAAAGGAACCCGAGTTTTTGTCGGGATGGTCCCTCATCCTATGATCGCCGAACATTATATTATGGCTATAAGTTTATATGACGGATCCAAATTGCTTAAAAAAATTGCGCTTTCCGCAGGACAAGCTCCTGAAGCGATGTTCGATATTGTTTATAAAGACGGGATTCGCGCTATTGCGTACTGTAATCTTCATGGATATTGGGAAAGCACCAATGAACTATTTACTGAACACGCCGCCTAGGTGGAAGCTTCTATCCAGTTCCGACTCGAATTTGTAGCTTAAATCTGTCTGTTCTGTGAATTCGCCTTCAGGATAAAGTGCGTTATTATTGAGATTTGGAGCGATAATTTCTTTGGTGAAAACCGTGTTGTCGAGTCCGGGTTGCTTCTCCACATACAAGAAATAATCATCAACCGGATCGATGGTTAGAGCAAAAGGTAACTTGTAAGTAAGTTCAATCTTGGATGTCTCGCCGGGACGAGTGCGGACAACCATATAGAAATAATCCATATTCAAGTCGTTGTCGTGCATTAATTTGGGTTCTTGTTCAAATACTCCCGTACTGCCGGATAACTGCGTTCCGTTTGGCACATAAACCCTTATGCCAGCCACGTTGTCGCCGGACCCAAGAATACTGCGAACCGAGTCGGAAATTTCCGTATATCCGAATGATGCGAGAGTCTCTTCCTGCCAAGTTTTCACAGCTTCGCCATAAGTGTGCTCTCTCGTGATTGTCAGCTTATCGAGAAGTCCACCGTCCTCCGATATAAGAGTTTTGTGATTTATTTCTTGCTCAACATATTTGTCGGTTTTATTGCCTCCGATTCCGCTTACCGTAACCATCAAGTAATCTTCATCCGCACTCGGAATATAAGCCTCGCCGTCCAAATTCATGCTCCTCCAGAACTGCTGAAAATCATCATCCCAGCTGTAAGCTGCAATATGTTCAGATTTGGCTGCGTCCAATAAGACGCCAAGTGTTTTTATCAAGTTACCGCTATCTGTTATTTTTTCTTTCACAACGGGTATCAAATCTTCCACGACCGACTTCGGGCTAGTTTCGCCGGCAAGTTTTGATTCGACCATATAACTTAAAATCAATTCGAAATTACCGCCTGTCAATTCCGCTTCCGTTCCCGGCATCGTTATGGGACCTATTGCGTCTATAAGGTCTGACATCAAACTTAAATCCACCATCATCACATGATCGACTGTCGGACCGCCTTCGCGTTCAAAAAAATCCATTACCGCTTGCGATGAAACCGCGTAATCCGGCGAATAATTCGCGTCTCTTAGTCCCCAACAACAGGTCAAATAAGCTATTTCATCAACCGGCGGAGCTATGTATTCGTTGAAGGCGCCGTCCCATTCGTAAATATCATAAAAATCCATCGCATCTATGTATCCGTCATTAAGATCCACTATTAAGAAACTGCCTATGAATCCGCCTCCCGGACGAAGTTCACTGTTGTTTTCAAGAAGTATCATATACTTCTGCGGATATTCATCTCCCAGTAGCTGCAAGATTGTAGGAACGTTCTCCGAAATATCTGCAAAAAAACTATTTAGATCTGTCATTTGATCGCGTACAAATTCGACTTTTTCTCGATACTCTTCCGGCAAAACGTCCGTATCCACTTCATCAAGATACGTTGTCGCTTCAGCGAGTTCGCTTCTCGCCGGCTCCAGATAAAGCGAAAAAGCTTCTTTCAACGCTTCTGTTACCGATGGCTTGCCGGCTGAATCTTCTTGAAAAAGATTTTCGCCCGATTCGGAAATTTCCGTTGCGAATTCCGAAAACAGTTGGCCTGCGTTAGAGACAGACTGCCCAGCGTTTAACATGCTTGATGCTGTTTTCACGTATTTGTTTGAATCCGTCATTTGCTCCGGCTGATCCAATAAATACCAGATTGTTTCTTCCGCCATTGAGAATTGATAAAAAGCCTTCTCAAATGCCTGTCCACTTGCCGTCATATCGCTCGGTGTCGCCTGCATAAGATCTTCATACCCTGCGTATGCGGAATTCATTACCGCATCTTTTGCCTGCATTGTCTTGAAATAAATCTGTGAGATATTTAGCAAAAGCACGACCATTGTACCTGTTGCTGCAAGCTTGATTATCTCGATTTTCCTGACTGATTTCGGACTGCGTGATTCGGACGGAATTATTTTCGTTTCGGATTCCCTTTGTTCCGTCGAAACTATGTCACCACATTTTTCGGTTTCCGTTTTTCGTGATTTATCCAGTTTCAAAATATGCGGAGAGCTCTGCGGTTTTGCTCCGTTGTCTTCTATCGGACGGCTTGGAATTCTTATGATGGAATTGCCCATTTGTTTTTTTATTTTTGACAAGGAGTTTGCATCCGCAAACGACTTGATATTATGGAGCAAGTGAGCGCTTCGCTTCCCTTGCTCTTGGGACTAGTAGTGTAGCATATGGAATGTCGCAATTCCATCATCAAAGAAGTTCTTACCGGAACTGATGCTTGAAAATGGAGAGAAGAATTCTATTCCCCAAAATTCGGAATCTTTCATTGCGCCGATATCTATTACGCTTGCCTCATCCGCAGATCCTATGATTGAGGTTAGCGCCAACATGTTTTCCGTATCTTCAAAACTTTCGCTTCCCGATCCATTCATTAAATCAACAGACTGTTTCAGCAGGTCGAGGTCTGTCGATATCGCCAATGTGTTGTTCAGAACTGTCATGTATGCCAGTGATGTACCGTTCGACAGGTAAAACATATCTATTGTATTCGAGCCGTACACGACTTGTTCATTGAGAATTTCCACCAAGTCGGCAACCACCTCTTTCCCTTCGCTTCCATCTTGTAAAACATATGTTTTGACATAAGGTTCACTGTAAATTTGTTGAGTCAAAAATCCCTGTTTCAGCGTATCTATATGAATTTGTTTTTCCTCAGAATCTCCCAACCCAACCAATATTAAATATTTTTTTACACCCTCTTCGTTTTCATAAGCAGATATGGCGTACTCATCCTCGAAAATCGGGTAAACATCATCATCAACATCAATCGAATCGCCAAAATAATCCTTGATCGCTCCGCGCAAAATTCCTTCAAAAATTATCGCCGCAGATTCGTTAAACTGCTGGAAGACCGACACCGTCTTGGCTATCTCGCCCTGCAAATTCTCACCGCCAAAAAACATCTCGGGCTCGCTTGGAATAAATGTCGCCAAATCCGCATTGTATTTTTTCACCAAACTGAAATAAGAATTGTCCGCCAAAAGTTCTTTATCAACAGACGTATAAGTCTGTATATAAAACCCGTCCGCATTCGCCTGTATAGCCGCACCAAATCCGTTAAAAATCGACATTACAGGAGCAATAAGCGCTTCCGGAATCATATCGTAAATCGGCAAATAAGATGCTGCCAAATCCGGATAAAGTTCCACATTCCAGAACGCAATTCCTGTTGCATCGTAAGGTAAATTATCTGCAATCGTATTGTATGCGCTTAGAGATTTCAAGTTAGATGAACTGCCTTTTGAAGAGTCTATTATTAGCTTAAGGATTTCTGCATTCTGTGAAATTACCATGTAATTCGAGATGAAACACGCGGAAAAATTTTGGCTTAAAGAATATGAATAAATCGTATGCCCTTCGTAAGTTTCGCGAGAGAGCGATTCGTCTTCGACAGTCAGGGAATTGAGAAATTTTTCCGCCTCGCTCCTGCTCTGATATTCAAGAAAATAAATCTTTTCAATAGACTGATTTGTGTCAGCTATGAGCGCTATTGCGATTTGGCTGCCGAACCAAGATTTGAGAAGATCGAAACTCTCTTGATTGAGATATCCGGCAACTGTCTTTTCGAGATTCGCAGGATTGAGCGAATAGTCTTCGGAAAGAGTTGTTTTTGTTGAAAGGTCGGCGACATTGATTGTCGCAAAGGCGACCGTTTGGTTTGCCGGAAGAATGTTTCCGAGGTTTGTCGGTTCAAGAACTTTTTGCGCCATAAAGATAGCCATCAGCGAAAAAGCCGTGAGAATTATCAGTAGAATTGCACCGTTTATTAGTTTATTTTTCAGTGGAAGCGTGTCTTTTTTTACCGCCGGTTTGTGTTCCGGCTTCGGTTCGACTTTGTGCTCGGTTTTTTGCTCGTGTTTTTTTGTTTTTGGTTCGGAGGTTTTTTCAGACTTTTTATTTTTTTTGGACATTTAAGAGATGAATTACGAGGTACGAAAGACGAATTACGGCTGAATTATATATTCTTTTTTCGGTATTCGGTATTCGAAATTCGCAATTCGTTTTAATAAACTGTTTCCAAATAGCACTTCTCGCAATAAACGGTTTCCGGCCGGTCTGGCACATATGTCGTTTCGATTCCGGCCTCGCATTTTGCGCATGAGCGTTTATACAATTTGCAAGGGTTGTGGGCTGCGAATCGCATAGCGTTTCGACAGGACGGACATAACCGCGGGATTGGCAATCCAATCGTTTTATAAAATTTAAGCTCTTTTTCTATAATCTTATAATTCTTACTGCAATGTGCGCAGGCTAGAATCTCTTTTGTTATGTTTTCCGAAACTTCCGATATATTGTCGGGTATGTTCGCCATGGTCGACGGTATGTACTCTTTTTTGTTTTTCGTAAGCCACCTGTAGCCTAGTTTTACAGCCTCGTGCTCGGTCAAAGGCATATAGTCGTTTGCCGCTGTTTCATTATATGCGAATGGGAGTAGCCAAGGTGGGAAAAATTCTCCCCACTCGCCTTGTCTACTCATAAGTTCAATTATTCTTGGAACCAAATTCTCATATTCTTCACGCGAATATTGCTTGTTAAGTATGCAATATTTTTTATGGCGAAGGCCGATGCAACCGAAGCAGTTTTCACACGATACACAACTGTCGCAATAACGAAGCTCGCTCGAATACCAGCAATACGTACAAAATGCGCAGTCCTGACTGCCTCTCATAACCGTACAGCCATAAATCACTTCGCAGCCTGTCCAGCCGGCCGAATAACTGTTATGGACATCTTTTGAACTATCGTAAGAGAGTCCATTCAGACAATCTTCGCTGTTGAAACTATCGTAGCAATCATGGCAATTTTTACAATTATAAATATGATCACCCGTACAGTTCTCGTGATTTAGAGAATGCATGAATCTGTGAGGAGTTTGTTTTTTCATTTCCGAAAATTTTTCATAAGATTGAGTCCATGTTTGGTAAGATCCGTTAAATAGCTTATTCTTCATAGATTCGAATTCTTCGCGCGTACATTTTTGATTAAAGATGTAATAACTTTTCGTAGCTAAATTGGTGCAAAAAATACAGTGATCGCAACCGCGTAATTGAAAAGAAAAATAACAATCGCTACAATTATTCGACTCCTCTACGGCTATGCATCCGTATCCGTTATTTATATCGCCGCACCAATAACAGAGCGTACTTTTATTCGTACATAGGCAGTCATAAATATCTTTGTCGCCTACAACCCAGTATGAATAATAAACATCTTCGCATCTGGCTATAAGCGAGTTTAAGTAACAGTTTTTTGATTCGCGTATATGGTGGTTGTATTCGCAATTGGTAGAGTTAAAAACCGTAGTTCCTTCTCGCGGAACAACTTTTTGTAGCTCGGCAAATTGTTGAAAAAACGGCTTGGCGAAATCGATATCGCGACCATATGAAACGGCATCCCATGCCGAACCCCACCAGTATTCGTTTTTATACACTATAAACGGGCTATCGGGCCTATAAACGCTAAGGATTTTTTCTCCTGTTGCATCACATTTTCTTGGATAAAGCCCCCATTCGTTTCGACCTGCCAATTGAGTTCTCAGTCTTTCTTCACGACAAGTTGTTGGGTAAGGAATACCCATTCTGTCGCAAAGTGCGATTTCAGCAGGCGTTATCTCAAATTGGCGATTTGTAATTTTACATATCATGGCCGTAAGATGAATACCCAATATCGAATTACGAATACCGTTTTGATTGTATATCTTTTTGTCGGTGTTCGGTATTCGAAATTCGTCATTCGTGTTTCTTCTTAAACCACCCTATCAAAAACAGCGTTCCCACCAGAAAGGCCGGACCTGAAATAATTAAACTCCAAGAAAGGTAGTACCATTCAAACGGATCGTTCCTGAAAATCGTAAAATATATATAAAAAATTCCAGCAAGAATAAATGCGATTCCGCCAACGATCTCATATTTCCAAGAGATCCATAATACGGCGATAAGAATGAATACCGGAATATTATGCGCAAGAAAGGCTAGAAGTGTTCCCCAGAATCCATAACCCATTCCGAAAACATCAAACGAAAATAATGTCAAAAACAGGACAAGCATTATTGCTAGGATTCTTGGGGTCCAGAAGATGAATTTGCGCATGGGAGTATTTAGTTGATTTGAAATTCGCGTTCAATATATTGTTCCCAAGTAGCATTTTTCGCAATAGACAGTTTCCTGTCTGTCCGGAGAGTAAGTTGTTTGTATCGGCATATCGCATTTGGCGCATGTGCGATTCCATAATTGTCGCTGATTTTTCAATGAGAGTAAGCCTAAGTATCTGCATTCGGGGCATTTCCTCGGGATAGGGAGATGGAGTTTTCTATATAAATTCAACTCCTGCGCAATCACTTTGTAATTTTTGCCGCAAGCTTCACACGCTAGAATTTCTTGTGTAATTGAGTCCGGCGTTTCCTCTATCGAATAAGGTATTTGAGCTGTTGCCGGCATGTACTGTTTCGGATCCGGATCCTTCCATTTGTATCCTTTCGCTAATGCTTGTTCACGAGTTAGAGGGAAGTAATCTTGCGTAAGTGTTTGATTGTATGGGAATGGAGAAATGCTTATTGGAAAAAACTCCCCATATTCGCCGGTGCGCATCATGTGCTCTACAATTTGCTGACGCATGAGTTTGTAGTCGGATTCGGAATATTTTTTGTTAAGAATCTGGTTCTTGCTACGCGTATGAATCCCGTCGCAGCCGAAACTGTCTGCGAGATAAAAACAAGAATATAAATATTCCGAATTCGGGCTCGCTATTGTGCAATAAGAGAACTTTAAATTTTTGTTACTTTCCCCTCCCGAACTGCACTCGTAACAAAGCTCGATATCCTTGTCGTGCATCGACAGATCCATCGAGTCTTTTGCGTTCACGCTTTCAATCACATATTTGCAATCTTCAAGATCGAAACAATCATAACAATCGATCGCGTTTTTACAGCTTTGGATGTAGTCGCCGGAGGAGTGTTCGCAATTGAGTTGGTTCTGATATTTCTTCGGAACCGTCACGCTAAACTCTTGGAATTCGCGCATTAAATCATCGGGATTTTTTCGCATATATTCCTCGACCAGTTTCTTATACTCTTCTTGGCTGTATTGGCGATTTTTTATCTTGAATTTACTATTCGCAATCCCGGCGCACATGAAACAATATTGGCTCGCCGACGAATCCACCACGTATGCGCAATCGGAACAAGAACGGCAATTTATCAGATGGTGCCCGTTATAACATTCTTTGCAATTGACGCTTGAGGCTACAAGTTCGCAGTGATCGATAAGATTATTATTGACGCAGTCTTTGCAGTATTGGCTTTTTCGACAATAGAAGCAGTCTTGCATGAAATAACTTCCGGGGCTCATGTAAGTATTTTTGCTGTAAGCCAACAGTGTATTATAGTCCGAGTTCTCGTTATTAAGGTGAAGCACACTCGACTTCGGGGTAACGCGCATCAGATCTTCCATCTGCTCGAAAAACGTTCTTCCGAAATCAAAATCTCTTCCGTACTGAGACGGATCCCACTTGTCCGACCACCAACATTCCGGACAAAAAACCGGAAACGGCGCATCGGTATCAAAAGTCGCAACGATCTGTTTCTTGCACATATCGCACTGCCTCCTGAAAAGGTTTCGCTCGTTTCGGAACGCCAGCCTTCGCTGCATTCGGCAAGCGGGGCAATGAGTCGGTTCGGGAACGTTAATTTTAACGTAAAAAGATTTGTCTTCGGGGGAGACTTGGAATTGCTGAGAGCAGTTTTTGCAGGTTTTCGTATTCATATCCATTAGTAAATTATTTCAAGATAACATTTTTCGCAATAAATAATCGCCGGATTTTCGGGTTTGTAAGATGTTTGGATCGACATTCCGCATTTCGCGCATGTGCGGTCGAATGTTTTCAACGGATTTAGTTTCGCTATCCTTAATTCATTTCTGGTTTCCGGCGCGTAATGAGGAATCGGAATTTCCATTTTGCGATACAAGTCTAATTCCGATTTTATGATTTTATAAGGCCTGCCAGTTTTTTCGCACATCAGGTTCGCGGTCAGAATGTCGTCTTTCGCATCACGGATTGAATCCGGAATATTTAGCTTTTCTGGAGGTGTGTTTTTTTCATCAAACCATTTATAGCCTTTCTTCAGAACTTCTTCGCGTGTCATCGGAAAGAAATCGTTTGCGACAGTCTCGTTGTAAGCGAATTGAGAAGTTTCGATCGGAAAATATTCTCCCCACTCGCCCGTCGATTTCATGTGGTTTATTATTCGTGGCAAAAGCTCTTCGTATTCGGCTTTCGTATATTGTTTATTCAGAATGCAGTATTCCGCCCTTTTCATACTTATACATCCAAACAGATTGCTGCAGTTATCAACAAACGAACAGTAATAAGTATTGCCTGAACACCACGAAAATCTGCATAGTGCGTTATGATGTCCGCGTATCGAACCGAGCATTTCATAAAACAGTTCGGAATCGTGGCCGACATGATCCGAGCTCATTATGTCTTTTGCGTTATAACCTCCTATAAAAACGTCTTTGCAGTCTTCCGCGGGGCCTTCAAAATAGAATGAATCCGTACAGTTTTTTGCGTTTGAAATTTGATCGCCGGTACAGTTTTCACAATTAACTATTGTTCGGCACTTGTGCGGAAAATTTAATTTGAATTTCTCGAAGACTTCCTTCGTATATTGTACACCTGACCATGTATCCGACCTGAATTGCTTGATTGTTTTTTCGTATTCTTCACGCGAGTATTGCTTGTTCCATATACAGTATTGTTTCGCAACCAAACCGACGCATGCGAAGCAGTTTTGACAATTTCTGCAGGCGAACAAGAATGATGAGTCGCTGCAGTTTTGGCAATCTTCGCAGTATCTTATACCGTAACAATGCAGGCAATTAACACTGTCGTAAACCAGTTCCGATTTATTGACCCAGTAAACATCGGCCATATTGCGCGAGTGCATGCTGAAAACCGAATACATACAATCTTCGTTGTAATCACCGCCGAAAACCAAATAGCAGTTTTTATTGTTTAGGGTGATGTTACAATAATCGCTGTTCACTCCGTTCTTATTCATCAAGCAAAGTACTGGGACTTTTTTCTGCAAATCCGCGAATTGCTCGAAAAACGGGCGTGAAAAATCGTAATCAACTCCATAATCCTTCGCGTCCCAAGAGTCTCCCCACCATGCCTCCTGCGAATAAACTTTGAAAGGCTTGTCCGGTGAATAAATGGAAATTATCGGCTTGCCGGTCAGTGCGCAGATGCTTTTATAAAGCCTGCGCTCGTTTCTGTGCGCGAGTCTCCGCCTTAATCTTTCTTCCGCACACAATGTCGGCAAAGGCATCCCAAATTTCTCAAGATGGGCTTGTTCCCATTCGGTTACAACGAATGGCTTGCCTGTAATTCTGCATTTTTGGGTTATTTTTGGCATATTCGTCATCAACAGTACTCCTGTGTCGGGAATAATCAACCGTTGTGTCAATATGCTATTTACTTATTAGGTTCGTTTCGTTAAAATTCAGTGTGTCGAAAAATATCAACTATGTATCGCAACGAACTTAGAAAACTAGGACTTTCCGAAAAAGAAATCGCCGTTTATTTAAGCCTTCTACGGATGGGACCGAGCATGGCGTCCGTTTTGGCTCGGGTTTCGAATGTAAAAAGGACTTCCATTTACGATATTCTAAACGGACTTATCGATCGCAACTTAATCGGCTCTTACAAGCAGGGGGATGATACTTTTTTCGTAATCGAGGATCTTAACAATCTTTATTTCCAAGAAAAACAAAAGGCCGACATCGCCAGAAAGCTCGTGTCGGATTTGAAAAACAGTGCCAATGTACAAAAAGGAATCCGCGTTAATTATTACGTAGGGTATGAGGGCTATCGCGAGATATATGAAGAAATCCTGAGGGTAAAACCAAAAGATCTGATCGTATGGATCCATCTTGATAATTTCTATAAGGGGCTCGACATGAAACGCGAAGATGAGTGGACTCATGAGCGAATAGAGAAAAAAATCCACACTCGGCTCATCATGCAAGATACAAAAATGGCGAGAGCTTTTCAGCGACTAGATTCCGTTTCTTGCCGCGAGACTCGACTCGTAAAAAAATTCTTTTTCGAGACAACTTGTTTCGTGTATCTCGACAGAATTTTGTTTTTTGATGCAACGGATGAAATAAGTGCAGTAAAGATCACTAATTCCGCACTCTCTGGGATGGCGCATCAAATGTTCGAGATGAATTGGCAAATGCTTGAGAAGAAGTAACGCAATAATCAATCGTATCCGGATCGAGTTTGTTATGAGTAACGAAATGTTCGAAATCGGAATCGTCGTACCTTTCCGTCGTATTGCGAAGATAGTAGCAAGATGCTTCCAACCCCGTTTGAATGGAGCAATCCGCTGTAAAAGTCTCATTATTAGGATTGTCTAGTTCGTAGTAAGCCCATCCCGTTTTGAACGAAAATTCTCCGTTAAAAGCCGTAAAAGGACTCATCCCTCTATCTATACAAAAATTCGGTTGCGTCATGTTTGATATTTCCGCAATATCTCTCCTCAGCAAATCCAATATTCTCTCACGAGTTTCGGCGTTCACTATATCCGCATCATATCTTCTCATGTCACTTACGAACATCGGAGCAAGTTTGCATGCCCGATTTCTTGAGAGTCTATCCCCGACTTTTTCATAAGTTCCTATAACACGACCGGCATCATCTTTATAGCTTGTTGGTTTATAAACGGGTTCCGTTGCAAGCAATAATCCGTCGCCTGCAACATAGAAATCCGTCTCGACGTAATCCGTTTCGTATTCAAGCGCTTGGTTATAAGTACCTAGTTTTACCATTTCTCCTTTCGGGTTCAATTCCGTATCTTGTTCTTCCGATATTCTACAGTCTGGATCTTTCGCCGTAGCGGATATAAGCCCGTAATACTGAGAAAATCCTTGATAAGGATGCCTGACTTCTCCGCCATTCAGACTTGCGAAGAGATTACCTTCCGCAAGATATGCATCTATAACTCTGGTCAGTACCGAATAATCCGCGTAAATATCGCATACGTTCCAGTTTCCGTTCTTCTTGCCTAATTCCTGAATGATTTGTATCGCAATTAGCCTACTTGTTTCTCGATCTAACCCGTACCTGTGCGTCAGCTCTTTTTCAATTTTATCAAAAACATATTCGCCCAATATCACATTGGCATTTTTAACCGACCATAAATCAACTTGCCTGCAAGTATAATCAAGTTCTTGCTCGTAAGTGGCAATTATTTTTTCTCGTTCTTCCGCCCTTGACTGCTCTTCCGCTCGTTCATGCAAATAGTCGGCTGTATTTTCAATTCCTTCCGCACCGACTGCAACCGCACCAAGTCCGAGCGTGGCGAAAATCGCCGTTCTTATTCTTGCGCGCATTTGAACAGATTTTCTCTCGTGAAAATTCTTATCCCGATTTATATACATCGCGCCAAACTGTCTGCCTCTCAAGAAATCCAGAAGAGGCTTGAGCGTTGCCGATTGTGAATAAAAATCTCCTCCCTCCTTTAAAAGACGATTTATCACGTTATCATACTTGCTCTGCCTATCTATCCCTCCTTGGTAGACTCTTCCTCGCAGCATGTCCGTAATTCTTATCGCTATTTCAAAAAGTCCATACATATCTATTGAGTCCAGTTCATTTTGAGCGGATGTCCTTTTTGTTTTCAATTCGTCCGCCGGCAGGCTTTTCAAGTCCGTCAAAAGCAGAGGGCATTCCATCGCTCCGACATAAAGGATTTTGGCGATTTGCAATGCCGTAATATTCGAATCGATGTTTGCCGGAAGCTCGCAATTCGACAGAACTTCCGTTGGAATTATTCTTCCCGTAGATTCGTCTTTCTCACATTGTCTTAATGCCACATCAAGTTCGGGATGCTCTCCAATCATATCGACAACTTCCACCTCCCTTTCCCCCGCAAGACTCTCTATAAGAGCTTTTTCGCGGTCAAACGACATAGTCGCCGCAACACTATCCGTTCCGTTGCAATATTCGCTTAGCCTGCAGCCTATCGCAACACGCGCGCACTCACCTTCGGCAAGATTTTCAAATAAAAAATCCAAGCCTCCCGATATGGTCTCTTCCGTATAAGTTGGATGTTTACCTCTTTTTTCACCGCCCAAAATTCTCCAAACCCTCGATCGGACACTTAAAGGACTTATTTTGCCGAAATACATGGCGTGGTTTCTCCCGTTTAAAGAGCCCGGTTTTATTGGACGGATTCCGTTAATCTGCCTTTGACCGACCCAAGAGGTTGAAGACTCTTTTTTTATTGGTTTGCACACCCTTTCACAATATTTTTTCATACCGTTAATACCCATCCTAACGATTAAAGGAGAGTATTGTAAAATAGACAGGGTGGTTTGTCAAGCTGCTGTGTCTCTATTGCTTTTGTCTTATATAAGCGGCTCCGCAAATTTCTCATCTCCTCCCGCTGCCGGACCACCATTCGCGTCGCCGATATCTCCACCTTCTTCCCATCTTTTCAAGATTTCGTTCACCTCAGCGACAGGACGAGCATATTTACTGCGGGAAATTGCACGAATCTCTTCTGTAAGATCCTCGACAGGTTTCGGTACATCAACCGTTCTTCCGGAGAACGCATCTCTTATCTGCCCATTGACCGACATTTTTGTATAAAATTCTCTTACACCCAAGTTAATAATATCTCGAACTGTGAATTTCGGCGTGTACTCTTTTTCCAAGATAACAGCATCTTCTGCGCCGACGCGGAAACTTATAATCGAACCTACGTTGCCAAATACTGTTGTTTTCACGAGGTCGTTAAGCTGCCCCATGTACTGATGCGCCATCGTAACATTGAGCCTGTATTTGCGGGCTTCTGATAGTATCTCTGCAAATGTATCTGTTGCGAAATACTGAAACTCGTCGCAATACAGATAAAAATCTTTTCTCTCATCTTCCGGAATATCCGCTCGCGACATGGCGGCTTGCTGAATTTTTGTCACCATCATGGCACCGATAAGTCCGCAGTTTTCTTCGCCAAGTTTTCCTTTTGAAATCTTCATGAGCAAAATTTTCTGTTGATCCATTAATTCACGAATATTTATCTTATTTTCCGGCTGACCGACTATATTTCTTATAAGAGATGTTGAGACGAATTGACCTACCTTGTTTAGAAGTGGCATGATAGCTTCGTTATCGAATTTCTCACTCCAAGATGCGAATTCGTTTACCCAGAAGTTTTTGATTACCGAATCCTGAATGTTTGCGACAATTTTTTGACGGTAATTTTTATCTGAAAGCATCTTCAAAATCGAGAAAATCGTCGTCCTCGGAGAATCGAGGAGAGCGAGTGTCGTATACCTGAGCACGTGCTCCAGACGAGGCGTCCAGTTGGCACCGAAAAGCTTATGGAAAATTTCCACGAAACCGATTGTGACGCGAAGACGCAACTCGGGCGGTACCTGCTCGAGCGGATTGAAAGCTATCGGATACTCCGCATCTGCAGGATCAAAAAGCACAACATCACCTTTGCGTTCTTCCGGTACATATTTCAACACTGCATCGACGAGATCTCCGTGAGGATCGAGCACACCAACGCCTTTGCCCGCCAAAATATCGGATATAATCAAAAGCTCCAGCATTTTACTTTTACCAGTACCCGACTTGCCGACAACATATAAATGTCTGCGCCTATCGACTCTTTTTATACCGAACTTGATGTTTTGGTTGTGGTAATTCGTGAATCCGAATGTGGACATTTCGCCCGGACCGAGTTTGCCTGCCTTCGGAAGATCTTGTGGTGGTTCGGCTTTTCGAGAAGTTACGTGAACTATATGTGGAACTTCATCCGGATTGGGGAAATGATAAATCGTCGCAAGTTCTTCATCGCTCATGGTCATCGAGGCGCTGTATTTCAATGCACGACCTTGTTTTTCGAATGTATCTCTTGAGACTTTCCCGAATTTGAATTGATTTAATTCGATCGTATTGAATTGAGTGTAAGCCTTCACGAGTGATACTAATTTATCATTAGCTTTTTTCTGTGTTTTTGCCAAATAAGCAATTCTCATCCCGACTTTATATGCGTGTTTCTCGGATTTGCGCTTGAATGCTTCCGTCTCTTCTGCGCGAAGATTTTTTATACCTTTCAGTTTAAATCTATCGCCTATGCGAAACATCCTCACAACTGCGTTTTTTTTCATTTTCCATCTTCTACCGAAGTTCAGCGAGAATCCTTCTTCAATAGGTTCCGCCAAAACCTGAATCCAGACCTCTTCCTCCGCATCAGCTTTCGCCAGAATCGAGAAAATGCCCGACAGCGAATCCCCTTCGAATTTACCAAAAGTCTTGATCGGATAAATGTCCGACCTCTTCATGTAAACTTCCGCAGCCGCAAAACCGCCTTCTTTATGCTTAATGTATTCTTTTCCTTCCGAAATTTCAGCTGCCGGATAAAGTGCGTAAATCTGACCTTCTATAGCCGCCGCCGTATCCGATGGTGTGCGAATGAAAAAATAAATATGCTGGTCTATCGAAGCGATTTCAAGCCCTATAATCGTATGATGCAAAACTTCATGCATATTCACCAAAAGGTCTTCAAATACTTGGGCTTTGTTTTCTCCAACAGGAATACAGATTTGTAAAAGTGAGGTTTCCATGGCTGTTTAATAGTACACAGCGCCTGTTTATGAGTCCACTTCAATTTGATTACGGCTTCAGGCCTGCTTGACTTGCACCTTAATTATGTTAACATAGCGTCTTTTAAATTGCAAAATGGAATCTCTGAATCAAAGCCCGTCGGAAGATATTATCCGCTATTTGCTGGCTAGGACTGAAGTTGATCGCGTATTTCGATCTGGAGCCGGTTCGTTAGCACGAGCCATACCTGCAAACAGACATTTAACTGTTCAAGCTGTTGATGCAATTATTGGTTTTGCCGGAAAATTGGCAGCTAAGAAGATTCCCAGACGTAAATCATTAGTGGACGCTGGGGATATTGATATGGCTGAGTTGATAAAATTTTTCAGTATTGATTTTGCATATGCATTGGTTGGGATGACTTTTGATCCTAGGTTTGTGATGGCCGGCAATACGCATAATGTAAAAGTTATGTCCAGGTTAATACGAGAGTATAATCCTTCTCTGGATGAGGATGCAGTTATCGCCATGACCAGATGCGCCTGTGAAATACATCGGCTTGCGCACAATAATGATGATGCGGATGAACATAGTCTTCTTTGCTTAGATACGGCTCGAGACATGAAGAGGATGAGCTTGGGATTAACCGATGATCGTGGAGACGATGATCCGGATTGGTTTCCGGCATTTGATGATTTGGTAATGAAACCTCGAATGGTTGAAATTCTCAGAGGAGAACGCCCTGGAATAGAGACGTATTCCGATTTTTGGTCTTCCATAGACGGATATCGTTCCGATATGCCACCGGAGGATTTTGAGTTCTGGTCATCTATTGATGGCGAACCTCTCGATATAAGACCCAAACCTGTTGAGAGATTTTTGCGCATCAGATCTCTCGTAAGCAGATTTTCACAAGAAGACAGGCATCGAATTTATGGAGATTCTAGAACTCATACGGATAGCGATATTATCAAGGACTGTTTCAAGCTTTTTTACGACATAATTTGGACTTATGAAGATCGTGAATTCTTGGAGATAAATACCGCCGACTGTTTATTAAGCCTAATACAATCTACAGGCCTCCGAGAATTGTCTTCGTTTTCTGCAAGATTGAGAAGCGTTGTTTTGGCATAGCAAATCGTAGAGTATAATGAAAACTGATTTTATAAAAATTAAATTTTATGAATAAAAAATTCATGTCTCAAGCCCTTGAGGTTGCGCGCAATCACTGTATGAAATACGAAGGCGGTCCTTTCGGCGCGGTCGTTGTTAAAAACGGCAAGGTGATTTCCGAAGGATGGAATACCGTCACAACTGATAACGATCCGACTTGTCATGCGGAAGTTAATGCTATCAGGAAGGCTTGCAATGCGCTTAAGACTTTTGATCTTTCAGGATGCGAGATTTATTCAACAACCGAACCTTGTCCTATGTGCTTGGCGACTATTTATTGGGCAAAATTATCCGGTTTGTATTTCGGCAATGATAGGAAAGATGCGGCAGGTATTGGATTTGATGATCAATTCATTTATGACGAAATCGCGCGCGCATCAGAGGATAGGAGCTTGAAGACTTATGGAGGCGTTATGGCCGCCGACGTTACGAAGTTGTTTAGGGAGTGGAAGAAACTTCCCGGAATAAAGATGTACTAGGGGAAGTATAAGAAGTTGGGGAAGTATGGGAAGTGACATAGTTAATGTTTTGAGTTGCCAGTTTTTATTCCGGATGATAATTTGATCCCCAAAATTTAACTTAAAACATATGGGACTAGATGAATTCGAAGATGCATTGGCTGTCGATCCGATTCAAGAAGAACCGAAACTTCTAACCGAACAGCAAATGTCCATCATATTGACGGATCTTTTTATCGGTTTTCTCGGCAAAGACAGGCCGACTCCAAGCCATGAAGATATAACAAGATGTTTAACGGGAATACATCTTGAAGGAGAACTTTTAGTAAGGACTGCTGATCAGTTAGGCGTTATTTTTCAGGCAAGAGACGGCATTGTTTCTTCCGGTCAAGTTGCGCAAAAAGAGGCTGAAATAATGAAGGCTATTCGCGCAATACTTTCTGGTTCTTATACTGTTTCCGAACCAACTCAGGTACTGAGCATGATGGGTTTGTGGGCTCCAGTTAGCGAATCTATGCACATGCAATAGCCGCACTTGCTTTTTTTGATGTATCTGCGAGGAGAGCGTTCAAGTCACCAAGAAGATTTTCACCTTTTATATCTTCTCTTTGCATAACAAAACCCTTCTCACCGGCAACAGGATATGTTGCGTAATTTTTGCCGGTTAATTGTCCGAATTTGGCGACAATTGCTTCATCAAGCTTCGAATCGACCGGTTTGAATTGAAATTTCTTGTATTGAGTTGGATTTTCCGGAGTGCCTATCGTCAAAATTACCGATCCGTCCGGTTGGCTTTTTGCTTCATATACAACTATACCGCCGTAGAATCCTTTTGGTTGACTCTCCGCATAAAAATCCGACTCAACCGGGCCTCCGTCAATTTTAACAGGGACCGGAATCGGTTGATTGTAGCCCATATCGACCAAGACTTTTCCACCTTCAACCTCCAAAATCGTTACATAATGGTATTCGTTTGGTGACAATCCTTCTTCCGTTTCTTTCCCTTGATAACAAGCCATTGTTTGATAATCTTGCGCATCTCCTCTTTCAACATAAAAAGCTCCAATTGCCGGAGCTATATCGCGGCAAGTTCCTCTTAATTGAGAATACCGCTGCCTATCGTCACCTTCGTCCGATAGTTGCTGAGAACCTTTTCTCGCCAACGAATCCAAGGAAGGCGCATTAACTTGCACCCCTTTTTCTCCTTTATCTTCAAAAGAATAACCAGCCTGTTTTAAGCCTCCTCTCGAATAAAAGACGCGACCATTTCTTATAAGTTGCCCGACGGAGTTTTCCAATAACTTCATAGGGATATCGGCGTATTCATCATGTTCGTTTACCATATTTTTGTGATTAATAATTGAGTCACTATGCTATGCCTTTTTCACCTTTTGTCAACCCTGCATTGCGATTTGTACGGATTTAGGGTAAATTTTTTTCACTTATAAATAGCATTTTTTTATGAAAGCTTCCGAACTTCGCCGAAAATATATAGATTTCTTCGTGAAAAAATACGGCCATGCAGAGATTGCCGGTGCATCTCTTATACCTGAAAATGACCCGACTGTTTTGTTTACAACCGCGGGAATGCACCCTCTCGTACCTTATTTGCTCGGCGAATCTCATCCGCTCGGCAAGCGTCTTGTCGACTGCCAGAAATGCGTTCGAACAGATGATATCGACGAAGTTGGAGACGCTACTCACTGCACTTTTTTTGAGATGATGGGAAATTGGAGCTTGGGCGATTATTTCAAGGAAGATGCGATTAAGATGAGTTATGAATTTCTTACCGATAAAAAAATCGGGCTTGGAATAGATCCGGATTTGCTCAATGTAAGCTGTTTTGAAGGTGATAAGGATGCACCTTGCGACGAGGAAGCGGCGGCTGTTTGGGAGAAGTTGGGATTTGTGCGCGCTGACAAAGAAGGACCCGGACCTAAGAGAATTTGGTTTTATGGAAAAAAAGAAAACTGGTGGGGACCTGCGGGACAGACCGGACCTTGTGGGCCGGATACTGAGATGTTCTATGATACCGGTTCCGAACCTTGTGATGAATGTTCACGCCTTGGCGTTGCGTGCAAATGCGGAAAATATGTTGAGATTTGGAATGATGTTTTCATGCAATACGAGAAGAATGCAGAAGGTAGAATTGCAGAATTACAGATGAAATGCGTTGATACTGGATTGGGAGTTGAGCGCGTGACTGCTCTCTTACAAGGGGTTGATTCACATTATGAAACTGAGTTGTTCAAGCCGGTGATGGATATGCTGGACAATTTGGCTTCCGATTCGGACATTGTTGCGCGCAGAATTATCGCAGATCATATGCGCGCGGCTGTTTTCATGATCGGCGATCGAAAAGGTATTACTCCTTCGAATACCGACCAAGGATATGTTTTGCGCAGACTTATTAGAAGAGCTGTTCGTTATATGAAAAAAATCGGAATCAACCAAAGCATCGTGAAGGAAATTGCAGAGATTTTTATTGAAATTTACGGAGATTATTACAGCGAACTTAATGACCATCATGATCATATTATTTCCACCCTCAAGAAAGAGGAGGATCAGTTTTCCAAGACGCTTTCACACGGCGAAAAAGAGTTTGAAAAAATCTTGCCGAATCTTATGAAAGGCGGATCAAAAGTGATCAGCGGCAGAATGGCTTTTAAGTTATATGACACTTACGGATTCCCTCTTGAAATGACCAAGGATCTCGCTCGCGAGAATGGATTAACCGTTGATGAAAAAGGTTTCTGCGAGGCTTTTGAGAAACATCAGCAGTTGTCGCGTTGCGGAGCAGAGGCCAAATTCAAAGGAGGATTGCAAGACAACAGCGAAGCGACAGCTCGATTACACACCGCGACTCACATGCTTCTTGCTGCTTTGAGAATTGTATTGGGAGATCATGTTTATCAAAAAGGCAGCAATATAACTTCCGAGAGATTGAGATTCGATTTCTCTCATGGCGAAAAAATGACCGACGAGCAAAAGCTTGAAGTTGAGAGGCTCGTTAATGCTCAAATACAGGCGAATGTTAAAATCGATTGCGAAGAGATGGCTCTTGCAGACGCGAAGACGCATGGCGCAATGGGAATATTTGGCGAGAAATATGGAGAACGCGTTAAGGTCTATACCATCGGCGATTTTTCTAAGGAGATTTGTGGCGGACCTCATGCGAAATCAACCGGTGAATTGGGCAAATTCAAGATCCTCAAAGAGGAGTCGTCGAGTGCTGGAGTTAGGAGAATTAAGGCGGTGGTGGGGTAAGTGGTAAGGAGCAAGACACAAGACACAGACAGCAGAGAAGAAGGGGAGATTTCTTATTTGCTGACTGCTAACTGTTGTCTATCTCGTAAATACTCACCTCGCACTGCCAGTCTTTGTTTTCTTCGTGTGTTTGCGGATCTCTTGTCGAAAGATCGTAAGACACATAGAGCTTGTCGTTTTGCATAATGACCGACGGACGTCCCGGTAATGTATTTGAGTTGTCATCGAATACCGCAACCTCGATGTTTTCAATAAGATTCCATTCATTGTCGAAAACCCCCATTATAACTCCGTTTTTCGATCCTGTAACAACTCCTCCCTCTCCATGGGCTCGGCTTAAATACGTTACATAAAATCTCTCTGTCGCTTCGTCGTATAAAGCTCCCTGCGCCCAATTCCCGTTTTCTTCGATTGTTTTAACTCCCAGATAATTCCAATCCTCATCATATTGCATAACTATTATATCTCCGAAAAAAGCTGTCGATGTTATGTAATTGTAAACCCCATCAACATACACCAAATATGAACCGTTTATATGCGGAGTGTCATCCAAGACAAAATAATCCACCTCTTCTAAATCAAGCGTAAAAATTCTGTTGTGAGTCGCGTAACCTTTTGTCGCATCTGTTTTTTGCTGATTCGTTTCGCCTTCTTCGTTATAAAGCGAACTCGCTATCAAATATCCGTTCACGTAAGCGAGCATCTGGTCGTTGAGAGCTTCGTGCTCTTCGTCCGTATATATTTCCACTTTTTCGACAACTTCCCATGTACTTGGGTCTATTTTTTCAATCGCCCAGTTGCTATTCGGCGAACCGGCAAGGAAATAATAATAACCTTCCGCAAATACTGATGCCGCATCACCGCCTCCTTCGTGGACTATGCCATTTTCTTCGGTATACGAAAAATCTTCATCATATATTTTATATGAATATCCGTTTCCGCCTTCGGCTCCGCCTATCCTCTCGCCTGCTTGTTCTTTCTGGATATCCGGTTGCGACCCTCCGAACGTAACAAAGAATTCCGAACTCGATTCTAAATAATTCACTCGGCAAAAAGCTCCATACTGATATGTATCATCAGGCGTAACTGAGATCGTTTTCTCAAAAGAAACAATCGTCTCTGTCGTTTTCGGCTCTACTGCACAGCCAAAAGACTGCGTCATGATTCCCAATAAAGGAATTACGAGAAACATTTTTGAGATTTTCATTTTTTATTTTGTTATTTCGCCTTCGAGTTCCCACTCTCGAACCTTTTTTATCTTAACATTCAATACTTCCCCTATCCAATTTTTATTTTTCTTGAATTTCTTTATATGGACCTCTTTGTATTCCCTGCTTCTGCCAATAAGCTCTTTTTCGTTCTGTTTCTCTATCAATACTTCCACTTCGAGTCCCGCAAACCTCTTATTTGCTTTAAGAGCGTATTTTTTTAATATTAAATTCAGCTTATGCCATCTCTTCGCCTTCACTGCAGCAGGAACATTATCTTTCATTTTCTCGGCTGCGAATGTGCCCTTGCGAGGCGAATATCTTGACAGATAAGCCATGTCGAAACCGACCTCCTTGTACATCTTGCAAGTATCCTCAAACTCTTCTTCCGTTTCGCCGCAAAAACCAACAATTAAATCTGTTGTAATCGCACAATCCGGAATCGCGGCGCGGATATGATTTATTATTGAAATGTATTTTTCACGCGTATAAGGTCTGTTCATCCTTCGCAAACAAGAATTCGATCCCGACTGCACCGGCAGATGGATATACGGACATGTCGTCTTAAGCTCCGCAATGGCTTCAATGAGGTCATCGGAAAAATCTTTTGGATGAGGCGATGTGAAACGCAAACGGTTAAGACCTTTTGCATGCAATTTATCGATCTCCCGTAATAATTTACTGAAAGGGGTTGAAATTCCATCTGTGTATTTCTTGAATTTTCCACTCTTCTTATCCGATAAACTTAATCCGTACGAATCTACCGTCTGCCCTATCAGAGTTATCTCTTTTACCCCGTTCTCAACAAGTTTTTTACATTCGTCGATAACTGAATCGAAAGTTCTGCTTTTTTCACGTCCCCGTGAATAAGGAACTATGCAATAAGTACAGAATTTATCACAGCCTGTCATTATCGGCACAAATGCTTGGGAAGGTGTTGTTAATTTCGGATTTATTTCAAAATAATTTTCCAAGCTTCCCTTCGCATTAAAATCCTTCAACTTCCATTCCGGTCTTAATTCGGTAATACGATCATACAAGCCACCCATTTCTTCTGTTTTGCAAGCGATATCGACTTTGAATCTTCTGCCTTTTTGGACCATGCAGCCGATAAGAACCGTGATCAGCTTTGGATTCTTCTTCCTAATCGCTCTCGTATTCGCGATCTGTCCGTAAACTTTGTCTTCGGCTTTTTGCTTAACAGAACACGAATTAAAAACAATCAAGTCTGCAGATTGCATCGTCTTGACCGGTGAGAATCCCCACGCATCAAGAAGAGTCGTTAGCCTTTCGCTGTCAGAATAGTTCATTTGGCACCCGAAAGTTTGAATTAGATATCGCAACTTACGCATTTTTCAGTCTGAAAATTTTTGACGCAATACTATAAGGAAATTTACTTATCTTTTCATCATATTCGCGCGAATATTTCTCCCACTTATCATAAGCCGCTCTGATATCAACCGCTGTGTCATGGCGCAAATCTTTTTCAGCCTCAAGAAAAGACGTATTTTTGTTTATTTGCTCATGATTTCTGGCGATAGCCAAAAGCGCCTCTATGGCATTCCCGAATTTTATCTCCAAATCCAACCTTTTATCTTTCGGGATGTCGTTTTTTAACAACTCCGTTCTCATATCTCTCAGCATGTCCCACCTCTTGTCTTGAATTCGCGCACTCTGAAGCAGACAAGGCACTGTATCCCTCCTAATAATCAGCTGCTTATCAAGTTCATTCCATGCAGCGTCCGCCTTATGCTTATACTGATTCAGTACGTTTAACATGGTTAGCATAAATAATACGCCAATCACAAAAACCGTAATCCCCAATGCTATTAAGTCGTTCATTGTGTTTGTTGTGTTAGTGCCTTATCGCGCAAATCCAATATGTCCCTTGCATATTTAAAAGGCTGAGGGACGCATTGTATGTTGAAAGCAACTTTTTCCGCCGCAGTCTGTATCTGTAAGTCGCCATAATGCAATAGATTACCGATGACACCCTTTTCAATACCTTTCACATCTTGTATTTGCATAAGGTTTGTTTCGGAAACCGTTCGTTCCATAAAAGTAACTTGTTCGAGATTTATGAGCCTGAAGTTCGTCACTACAAGAATATCAAGCTCTTCGTTCAGCCATTTTATATAGAGTGTGAGTCCCGCATAAAGAAGATAAAAAATCACTATAACGCTGCCCAAACCTCCCCATTTATCAATAGAATTTGGCCAGTAAATGATTATCAATGCTGCGAAAATCATCGCAGGAATTATGTATGCCAATAATACTATTATGGCAACCTTGAGATCCATAATCCAATGCTTCCTTATCATTATCTCTACTTTCTCTCCATCCTTACTGGTTAACAACTTGTCCGTCTGCGTATTCATAATTCGATGTTTTTAGTTTGCGTTGTTGACGCTGATAGATATAGTCGCGTTTTGAATTATTTACTTTTCTGAAAAATCTTTCCGGATCTGGCATGTTCTCTAAAATCATCGGTTCTATCATTGTCGGCGTTACGATAACAAGTTTACCATAATCAAACAAATTGGAAATTATTCCGTGTTGAATTTTCTTAATATCTTGTATTTCATGCAGATCAACTATGTTTTGGTCATCCTTCAGATACAAGCTTTTTTCAACTTTCAGAACTCTGAAATTAGTTATTATAACTATATCCAAGAAGTAATTGAGAGTGCGGGTAAAAAAACTGTGCAGCCATAGCGCGGTAACTCCCGTCATCGCAACAAACACCCACCGAGCCCATTCCGGCCTGTTCTCCACTCCTATCAAAAACGAAACAAGGGCTGCCAAGATCGCTACAGCAAGAACAAACTCTATCATAAGCGGAGCTAGTGTTATCCAGTGTTTACAGCTGTAATACACAACCTCTTCGTCTCTTTGTTGCCCTTTGAAATGTTTATTTGAATTATCTTCCATAAATCCATTAAACGAAAAATGTATAAAAAAGGCCCGTTGTTAACGCAGCGAGCCCGACTGTCGACAATGCATATATGCCAAGCAGATATCTAATTCTCACGAAGCCGAAGAGGCGTTTATAATAAGTGTGTGGCAATTTATATTTTCGCAAATATCTCACCATCAGCCATGTGGTCATGACCGCAAACAGTATTGAAACTGTATTTATCGCCATTATCCATGTCATCTTAGGCAGTTGTTAGAGGCTCTTTAGATATAACTGGTATGTTTTTTTAGAGGATTTCTCCCATGTGTATTTGGACCTCAAGAATGCAGTTTCTTTTCTCATTTTCTCCAACTTGGTCTTGTCGTTCAGAAGTTCCAATATTTTTCTTGAAGCTTCCTGCGCATTGTTTTTCTGGACCAGAAGTCCGTGCTGACCGTACAGTTCTCGATGCACCGGTATGTCTGAGATTATTATCGGCGTGCCCGCATAAGCCGCTTCAAGCACCGGCAGATTGAATCCTTCGTTCTCCGATAAGTTAATGAACGCTTCCGCCTCTTTATAAAGTGTGTTTAGCTCTTCTTCGTTTACCGCCCCAGTTTTGAGTATGTTTAGTGTACCTCTTGCTATGTCTTTTGGCAAGCGTCCGGCAAGCACCAATTTCATCTCCGGAATATCCTTCTGTATATGTGAAAAAACTTCCAATAAGTATTGTGTATTTTTTCGCGGATCGTAGCCTCCCACATAAAGTAAATACGGCTGCTTCAAACCTGTTTTGGCGCTTACGGGCCGAAGAAATTCTTCCGAAGCGCCTTCGTGTATCGTTTCGATTTTCGCGCTTGGGAAAAACCTCTTGAACTCAGCGGTTGTGGCCTCCGAAACCCCAATGAATTTAACATCAGGATTCGCCACGGATTTCGACAAGGATTTCCTTACCAACCAAAAATATATTTTAGATCTTATTTTTTTCGAATATCGCGAGTCCGTGAACTGGATCATGTCATGAATTGTTATAACAGACTTTGTCCCCAGTCCGCGTAGCGGATATGCCGGATATGTGAAGTGAATGATATCGAATTTATTTTTTTTAAAGAATTTCGGGACCTGAAATTGTTCCCAAAATCCTTTGCGCAATCCACCAATCAGCATCCATTTTTTTTCAGGTATAATTTTTATCTTAACATTCGGTGGAAATGACTCTTCCGTTTTGCCGTTCGTCACCAATGTAAACTCGTCTCCCGGACTCATCTCCGCCATGCGTCTAAAAAGATTTATCGTATATTGACCGATACCAGTATAAGGTTGGCTCAACAATCTTGCGTTTACACCTATTTTCATGGGGAAGTTGGAGAAGTAAAATCAGTTTTTCAGAAGTATTTCCGCTATGTCTGAAACAGGACGTAAATATGCTTCGCGGCAAGTCGCTCTCTTCCCAATACGAGAAAGATCCTTAATCGCTTCGATCAAGGTATTCGAATTGAGCTTCTCGTCTTCTATGATCTTATAACGCCTCTTGTCTTTTTGTTTGAAATCCTTCGCGTTTTCAATCTGATCTCCGCGCGTGTACTTGGCCGAAAGAGGGATGATTATAGCAGGCATCCCGAATGGTTCTATCTCTGCCAAACTGTTCGCTCCTCCGCGCGAAATAACAATGTCGGCAATCGCGTAAAAATGTTTGAGCTCCTTGCCAACATATTCATACTCGACATAATTCTTCTTCAGTTTTTCGATAAGGAAATTTGATAATGACTTGGCACTTTTTTGATGACCGCAGATGTGGATTATCTGGTATTGCGGAATAAGTTTTGATAGAGATGCCCAAAGTACGTTGTTAATTCTCATTGCTCCTAAACTCCCGCCCATTGCGAGAACAACCGGCTTCTCATGCGAAAATCCAGTCAGTGCATATCCTTCATGCTTGCTACCTTTCAGGATTTCCGGGCGAATCGGCGTTCCTACGTGAATGATTTTTTTCTGCAAACGCCTAGGGAATCCTTTGATTGTATCTTCATAAGATGTCAGTATTTTATATGCGAATTTGCTTGCGACACGCGTAGCCAACCCCAGATTGGAATCCGATTCGTGGATTATTATTTTTTTGCGCAAGAGCGCTCCCGCCAATACAACCGGTACGGTAACGAATCCGCCTTTTGAGAAAATCACATCTGGCTTGAAAGACTCTATTATCCGTAGTGACTGAATGAACCCCAGAGGCACTCTAAAAAAAAGATCTATTATGTTTTGTATTGCGAAATACCTCCTCACTTTTCCCGTTGAAATTGACTTGAAATCAATTCCAGCTTCCGAAATTAGCTTGCGTTCAAATTCGGATTTGGAGCCGACGTAAAGCAGTTTTGCGTCGTGTTTTCTTTTTTTAATTTCAGCGGCTATAGCGATATTTGGCATAATGTGCCCCGCCGTACCGCCTCCTGTTAGAAGTATACGCATGGTTTTCCGTAAATTTGGATATATTTAAAAGGATTCCCATCCCCGCCATCGCGGTGAAAAGTGATGAGCCTCCGTAGCTTATAAACGGCAATGTAATACCTGTTATCGGGAATAGCGATGTATTAACCATGATGTTAATAAAAGCTTGAGTTGTAATCCAAATTGTTATTCCCGATGCAAGCATCATGGAAAACTTATCCGGCGCGTGCATCGCGATTTTCATACCTCTGTAGCCAATAAATGCGTAAAGCATGACCACCATCATAATTCTGAAAAATCCAAGCTCTTCTGCCGACGCTGCGAAAATGAAATCGTCCGATGCTTGCGGAAGCCAATAAGATTTTTGAATACCTTGCGTCAGACCCTTCCCCCATAATCCACCGCTTCCTATCGCAATTCGAGATTGTTCAGCTTGCCAACAGTAACTCTCTTCACATGCCTCGCTCGGTATCAGAAAAGCTGCGAATCTATCGTGCAAATGCGAGACAGCCGCAATAGCTATTATCGAGAAAAACGCCGCGATGCCTATACCCGCAAGAATATGTTTCGTAGGCGCGCCTCCCAGGAAATACATTATTGCCGCTATAGACGCGAGAACAAGAGACGACCCCAGATCCGGCTGAAGCATTACAGGTAGAACTATCAGTCCGGCTATTACCGCAAACGATAAAAATCCTTTTTTCCAGTCATTAAGTTCATCACGTTTCTCCATCTTTTTTGCAAGCCATGTGGACATGTATATCACCAAGCCCAATTTTGCGATTTCTGCAGGCTGAATAGAATTCAAGAATGGAAATCCGACGTTAATCCAACTTCTTGCAAATGTATTGTTTTCAGATCCGAAAATGAAAACCGCTATAAGCAAACCTATCGATGTTAAAAATATTGCCGGAGCGATTTTTTGCCAAAATTTATAATTGATTTTCAAGCATGCCAAAAAGGCGACTATGCCTATAATAACCCTTATGAGATGCTTCTTCAGAACTAAATAGCAGTCGACAGCGTCGTCGCTGCAATCCGGATATGCTATGTCCGGAGCTGACAACTGAATAGACTTGGGAACACCGATGCTCGTAATCATTATGATCCCGACAACAATTAATCCAAATACTGCTAATAAAAGAAGTTGGTCGAATTGGCGATACCCTTTCCCCATTTTTGGTTCTTTGAAAAAAAATCAGGCACCTGCAAAAGTACAATCTAAATGCGAAATATGCAACAGTTCTAATGTGCGCCTTGAGCAGGAGTAGGAGGAGTAGTTGGTGCTGCGGCTTTTGGAGCCGGCGCTGCAGGAGTGGGCTTTTCTTCAGCTTTAGGTGCGGTAGCTTCTTTCAATGATACAAGCGCTGAGTAAATTAATCCGGTAATCCCCGCGTCAGATCTTAACTTGAAGCCTGTAATAGGTTTCAAGAAATTACCTATACCTTTTATCAAATCTCTTAAATTCCCCCATAATACGTCTTTTGGGAACGCCCATAATGCCTTGCCTATTTTACCCAAAGCTCCATGACCTTCTCTGAAAGCCGTATAAGGAGATATTGTGTTTTTCCATAATTTACCCGGAGTTTCCACAACTCCATCAAAACCTTCCTTCGCTGTCTTTTTTTCATATCCAACTCCAAGTAAAGCACCTGTTGTGCCTGCAATTCCTTCAATCGTATGCAATAAACTTTTACCTATTGATGATCTCAGAGTTTCTACAGCCGCTCTCCCCACGTGACCTTCTCTAAGGGCTCTCGCCGGTTCTGGAATATCTTGCAATACAACCTTACTAAAAGCATCTCTAATGCTTCCTATAGCATCTGAAACCGTCGTGCCGATAACAGAGGACTCTTTAGATTCTTTTGTTTTACTTGCAGGTTTTGGAGCTTCATTTGCTGCTGCGTGTCCGGACATGGTTTTGGGGAAGTTGGGGAAGTAGAAGAAGTAGGAGAAGTGACATAGTAAGAAGAGGCGGTCGAATTATAACATATTTACTACGCGTGCGCAGCTGTCTTGGGCTTCTTATCACCGACATCCGTGCCTCCCATGAATTTCGGCAATGAGTCCGCCCTTTGAGACGCCATAGATTCTTGTGCCTGTTCGGCTAAACATTTGTACAACATCGCTGGGTCGTTTGTCGGCAAGCCGAGAGGAGATGTTACTACATCTTTCAATCCGTAATATGCGCTTTTTACCAATCCCGAAACGCCCATGTCGTTAAATCGCAATTTGCCTTCCATAGAGTCAACTCCAAGTACGGTTTTTGCAACTCCGACAGTTCCAACCGCAGCATTTTTCACATTTCCCCATATCATTGATACAGGTATTTCTTTTAATGAATTCCCAAGCTTCTTGAAAAACCCTTCATCATCTTTCAGTACAACAAGTGGTGCCAAAGTGTTTCTAACTAATCCCCTTACCATACCTGTTATTTGCTTGAATGTTGTGCTTACCGTCTCCATCGCCGTATCAAGCGGATTAATAGTCCACTCTTCCGCACCTCTCATGACGCTTTCCGTCGTACGTCCAACCATCGACAGAGCACCTCCTGCAAACTTGCCGAAATCTTGGACATTTGATTCTCCTGACGGTTCATCGCGATGAGTTTTGTGTTCCGATCCGCTCATTTATTTTTTGTTTAATCTTTAAATTATAACACTTTTGCGCCGTTTTTTCAAGGGGCGAATTTGTCGATTTTACGTTAGAGTTTTTGATATGAAAAATCTAAATCTTCTTTTTGGCACAATTCTTGTTGTCGGACTGATTGCTGCGGACAGAGTTCTAAAAGTTTTTGCCACAGACATGGACTACAGTTTTTTCAATGGTTTTATCGAGCTTGTTTACAGGCAAAATACCGGAATAGCTTTCAGCATCCCCATACCTGTTTGGGCGTCTATTTTGATAACCGCCTCGCTGATCGGTTTCGGGTTGGTTTTTGTTTTTAGAAATTTTGATTTTGGCAATAAACTCGCGATTTTCGCCATAGCGCTTGTTCTGGCCGGAGCGCTTGGCAATATGTATGATCGCATTTTTCTAGGTTATGTAGTTGATTATATTTCGATCTGGAAATGGCCTGTATTCAATTTCGCCGATATGTGTATTTTTTGCGGTGCGTTAATTATTGGGGTAAAATTCGATAAGATTACTTCAGGTAAAAAATAAAATAAATATTATGGGTGATACAAAAACAGATTTCGGACCAAGAAAAGTTTCTTTGCTTGTACTCGGATTTCGCGCACTCGCCGGAATTGCAGGCGGCATTGTTGGGACAATGGTTTTGCTATTTTCCGTATTCTTGGGTGCAAGTTTTTTCTCGACCGAACAAGGTGTCGAGACATCTCTCAACCCTCTCGTCATTTTTGTTTTTATGGCTGTGACATTTTTGAGCTCATGCTTGGCGAATTGCGTTAGTACGTTTCTGATCGGATTAACGGACCGCTCTAAATATAAGAACCTTTTTTCTTCGATGTATCAGATTTTTGCGGTAAATCTTGCGATCATGATTTTGATGGCTCCGATTTACATAATCGTATCAGGCTTGGACATGGCAACAATGGCTTATGTCGCCGCAATACAGATATTGCTCAGTGTTATTGCCAGCGCAATGATTTTGGAAATTTTGTCAGATGCGAAATATGCTCTGCTTGGAGTTTATAATGTCGTCTTGGGTTTGATTTTTGCAAGTGCTCTTAATTTCGCTCTATATCAATTGGTCGGTCAGAATCCAACAATCTTATTGTTCGCCGCATTGCCGGTTATATGGATGATGCTAGGTCTATTTAACGGACTTGTCGGAATGGGCTATAGGTTTGTTTATGACTCTTATGGAATAGATTTTTTGAGCAAATATGTGAAATACGGTCGCGATGAAGAGGAACCTGAAGCGGAAGAGGAGATTACCGAAAAGGAGATCCTTGGGATGAAGAAGGATTATTCGGGTGGGGAGTTCCTGAAGAAGTAGGGGGAAGTATGGGAAGTGACGTAGTGAAGACGGCTTACAAGCTTTCTCTCATCACCTCTTTCGGTGCTTTCACGCCTAGCCATTTTTCGAGTGTCGCGTATCCCTGATACAGTAGCACCTCCAACCCTGTAATTATATATGGAACTCCGGCCGCACGCGCGTCTTTTACGAATCTTGTTTTGTGGCCGTAAATAATGTCTAGCACTATTTTTACATCCTTAAACACTCTCGGATTTATCGGGGATTCTTCCGGATTATCAAATCCCACGGAAGTACAGTTTATCACTATTTCCGGCATGAATTCAGCGGTTTCCGTGGCCTTGAATCCGTACTGATCCGCAAGATGTTTCGCGCTTTCAAAAGTCCTGTTCAATATAAACACTTTTGCTCCTTCTTTTTTCAGCCCATAACAAGCGGCTTTTGCGGCCCCTCCGGCTCCGAGCAATAATACCTTTTTGCCTTTTAACGGTGTAATTTTCTTAAGTGGCTCTATTATTCCTTTCCAGTCATAATTCGTTCCGTGATATTTGCCGTTTTTCTTGTATATGCAGTTTACGGCTCCTATTTTTTTTGCAACAGGATCTATCCCCGCTAAATACTGCATAACTTCCGTTTTATAAGGCATAGACACGTTCAATCCATCAACATGTTTTTCGTGAAGATTTTTCATGAAGTCTTCCAAATCATTAGGTTTTACGTCAAATGCCTCATAAACAGCTGAGACTTTTAGCGTTTTGAACGCCGCTTTATGCATCTTGGGCGAGAGCGAATGCCCTGCTGGATGTGCTAAAATGCCGAATTTTTTCACTCTATCGTGTGTTATATGGAGTTTCGCTGGTGCGAAACAAACTTGATAATATTGCGCTGTTATTTCTTATTATTTAAAGTCTTATCCAATCCTTCAAGAGCCCTCAACACCTCTACCGGAACCATCCAGATAGTTGTATTCGATTCATCTGAAGAAATATCGTTAATGGATTGCAATGTTCTCAAATGCAGAGCTCCCGGAGCTGCGGCAAGCATATTTGCAGCCTTGGTAAGATTTTCAGCTGCCTGAACCTCGCCTTCGGCTTTAATCACCACCGCTCTTCTCTCCCTTTCCGCCTCGGCTTCTTTCGCTATAGTCCTCTTCATGTTTTCCGGAATCACTATATCCTTCAATTCAACATCTTCAACAAGAATTCCCCACTGTGCAGCCGTATCAACTATCATCTTCTTGATATTGTCAGAAACCTCTTCTTTATTCTGCAATAAATAGTCGAGCGAAAATCCTCCAACTATGTTCCTCATTGTGGTCTGAGCCAATTGGCTTATCGCATAATAGAAGTTTTCAACAGCTATAAAAGACTTAGCCGCGTCAATTATCTTATAATAAATAACTGCATTGATGTGGATCGATATGTTGTCCTTGGTGATAGCCTCTTGATCCGCAACATCAACCGCCTTCGTTCTAATATCAACTTTTTGCATAGATTGAAAAATCGGGATTATGATTCTCCATCCTGGATTAACCGTACCCGTATATTTACCAAGAGTGAACTTAACACCTCTCTGGTATTCGTTTATCTGTCTGATGGATATCAGAAGAATTATTCCGACTATGAATACTATCGGGAAGAATAGCGCTATCATTCCACCTATTACGATCTCCATGTTTTTTAGATTAAAATATAACAATTTCTTTATATCTTATTTATAAGGTTTGCGCCAGTTGCAAGTTGGCCCTAGAAATGGTATAATTTAAGGATTTAAAAACAAAAAACATATGAATTTGCTACATTTTCTCGTCCCTGTCGCCAATGCCGTTTCTCTAACAGACAAAAGCTCTGAAACAGCTTCGCAAAGTGAAGAGGCTGTGACATCTTTCTTGGCTTATGTATGGGATCGCCTTGATAACTGGATCGCGGCGATAGTCCTTGTTATTTTCTCGGTTTATTTTGCAAAAGTTATAAGAAAGCTTGTTGTAAACAAAATCACTGAAAAGATGGGAGATGAACATGAAGATGTACTTATATTGGTCGGCAGAGCGACTTTTGCAGGCGTTTTGGCTATCGGAGTGACTGCCGGTCTTAAGGTTGGAGGTATCGACTTAACTGCACTGATTGCCGCAGTCGGATTCGGAATCGGTTTTGCCTTGCAAGATATCATTATGAACTTCATCGCAGGTGTTCTTATATTGGCCTCAAGACAATTTACTATTGGTGATTTTATTGAGGTAGATGGAACGCTTGGTAAAGTTAAGGAAATCCAATCGAGAGCAACAATTCTACAAGCCGTAGATGGAACAAAAATTATCGTTCCAAATGCAGATCTTTTTACAAACAAGGTAACAAGTTTTACTACAAATCCTTATAGGAGAATCGAAATCGTTTACGGTATCGATTACAGGGCGGATATCAGTAAGGCTATGAACATTATGCTCGCTGTTGTAAAAAGCGACGTGAAGGTTTTGAAGAAACCTGTACCGAGCGTTGTTCTGGATGAATTTGGCGATAGTTCGATAAATTTTAAGGTCAGATTCTGGGTCGAATCGAAGTCGAAATGGGTACAATTGAAATCCGATATGCATAAGGCATTGAAAGATGCGCTTGAAAAGGCAGGTATAGATATGCCGTTTAACACGATGAATTTGGTTTTTGATAAAGATGTTCATAAGAACGTAATCTCAACCCATCCTATGTCTTCCGAAGAAATGAAACAGTTCGAAATGGAAAGAATTCAAGAGGAAGAGGAACAGGCTAAATCAGATGCGGGTGATCCAAATGTACAAGTTAAACAGGCGAACGGAGCCGAACAAACGGAACACCTTGACCTTGAAACTCTTGAGGAGGAACACAAGGCCGCCGAGCAAGCGAAGGCGGTGGCAGAGGGTAAGACACAAGACACAGACAGCAGAGGGAATGCAAATGCGGCTACTACTCCAGCGGTTGCTGGACCGGTAACACCTGTAGTACCTGTGACACCTGCTACTCCCGTAGTGCCGGTTGCTGCACAGTCTATTCCTGTAACTCCGATAGTTGATGCAACGGCAGCAACTGTTGTGCCAACTCCTGTAACGGTACAAGAACCTCCAATCCCGATAAACAAGGGTGATATGGCTGGGGCGGAATTCCTGAATAGACAGTAGAAGAAGTTGGGGAAGTAGGAGAAGTGACATAGTATATAATTTAATCATGCTAAAGACTTTAACGAAAAAAGAGGTCGCAAAAATGCTTCCGAAGAGGAAGTTGGATTCGCATAAAGGCGAGAACGGCCGAGTCTTAATTGTTAGCGGATTTTCGGAATATTCCGGCGCTGCGGTATTGGCAGGCATGGGAGCTCTATATAGTGGTGCGGATTTGGTAAAAATTTTCGTGCCAAATTGCAATTTAGGAGTTACAAGAAGTTATTGTCCGGAATTTATCGTTAGAGGTTATGAAGGAGATTTGTTCAAGCCTGAACTTTTACCCCATATTGCAGACTGGATAAGCTGGGCGAATTGCATAGTTGTCGGACCCGGATCTCTGAAAGAAATCAGGTTCGTAAATGCTGTTAAAGAATTACTCAAAAGTGATAACAAATTGGTCTTGGACGCCAGTGCGATTATGGCACTTGAGCATGGCAAGCAATATCCAAATGTTTTAATCACACCCCATGCAAAAGAGTTCAAGGATTTTGCCGGAGTTTTTCCTGATGCGCATTTCGTGCAAAAAGTCGCGAAGGATTTTTCAGTAAATGTCCTGCTTAAATCCCGAGTAGATCTTATTGCTTCTCACGAAGGAGAAATCCGCACCAATAAAACCGGTAATCCCGGTATGACTGTCGGCGGAAGCGGAGATGTTCTGGCAGGATTGTGCGGAGGATTGATTGCGCAAGGATTGAATCCGTTTAATGCAGCTTGCGCAGGAGCTTATACGATTGGCGCGGCCGGAGATTCGCTCGAGAAGAAAAAAGGATATTCTTATACAGCTAAAAACTTAGCGGAGAAGATACCGGAAGTTGTTGTTGGACTTATGTAGTATTATTCCATCATCACAGTTGCCCAGTTTGTTTCATAGATTTTTTCAAGTGTAGCTGCATCAAGCGCTAGACCTTTTAACTGAATCTCTTCTCCTGTTGTTTCATCTACAACGTAGAACGTCGTGTAAGTATCTTTTTCCAACATATCCCTATATGTTTGATATGTATCCGTAATCCATTCGCTGTCTTTTTCAGCATCATCGTCTTCAACAACCGCGACAGTTCCAAACAAGAATCTGTCAGGATATTGCGCGAATAATTGCTTGAATACATCTATGTTATCAGAAATTCTGATCAGGCCAGACTCGAGGTAATCTTTATATCCGAAGCTGATATCCACATATAGATTCGGGAATTGAGCAAATAACTCTGCCAATTGTGTCGGATTTTTGGATGACAAGCAGAAGTGAGGACAAATGACTTTCATATCCGGATAAAGAGTCATCACGTTTTTAAACTGATCAATGTAATATCCCGTATTTACATGAAAAATCACCGGCATCCCTTTTTCTTGAATATAATTATAAAGCCCCAACATTCGATCATCATCCAGAGGATACTCATAAAAGAAAGAGTGTCCGTTATAAAGCTTGAATCCATCTGCGCCTTCCGCAACGCAATTCATCGCCGTAGTCACCTTGCTCGAATCATTTGGATCTATCGTGCAAAAAGCATAGAAACGATCCGGATATTTTTTGGCTACCGATAAAACCGTATCATTATTGTCTTCATATTCTGTAAAACCTTTCTCGCCAATATAATCGAAAATCTCTTCCGGAGCTGCCGCCAAAACCATTTTGGCAATATTGACCGTATTCATAACCGATATCAATTCTTTTATGCCATCTTGAGATTCTATATTCTCGTGAACATCGACTATCATGTAATCGCCCTGATCCAATCCTGAAAGGCTGTCGCTGCTCCTTGTTGCGACGAACGCTACAAAGATTGCCGCAATTGCGACCAAGCATATTCCGCAAATCGGACGGCGGAATTTTTTTATATTTTTCATTTTTGTTTGTTGCTTAAGCCAATAAGACTGTTTTGATTATATGGAGTTTGTTTCTCATTGTAAACAACTTTGGTGTATAATTGCGCGGTATGACAAAACAGCCGAAAAAAATAGATTTTGCTGTCGGCGGACAAGCCGTTATGGAAGGCGTTATGATGAGATCGCCGCGTTTTTACGCAGTTGCTGTTAGAAAAGATGATGGTCGTATACGAGTTCATGAAAAAGAATTCACAAGTTTAACCAAAAGATTTTCGCTTTTCGGGCTACCGATTTTGAGAGGGTTAATACATCTCTTTGAATCCATGTATATCGGATTAAACGCGCTTCAAATTTCCAATTCCGAATTCATTGCCGGAGATAAGGATCATACGATTAACAAGAAGGCTCTTTGGCGTGAGATCCTTGAAGCCGTTTTCGCCTTTTTATATTTAATTCTTGTTTTCGGATTTGCGATTTTCTTGTTTAAATTTTTGCCACTTTGGATTACGAATTTTGCAAGTTCAAAATGGATTTTTCTAGACGACCATTTCTGGGCTTTCAACATGCTGGACGGATTGGTAAAAATGAGTTTCTTCCTTGTTTATCTATTATTGATTTCTTTAATTCCGGATATTAAACGCGTGTTTGAATATCACGGAGCCGAACACAAATCCATTTGGACTTATGAACTCGAACAGACTCTGATACCCGCCAATGCAAAAAAACAAACGAGATTCCATCCGCGATGCGGAACAAGTTTTATCTTGCTTGTCATATTAATCAGTATTGCAATTTACACAGCCATTCCACGACCTGACGGCGGATTCCTCATTATGTTCGCGCAAAGAGTTGCATTCCTGCCATTAATCGCAGGAATTTCCTACGAAGCCCTCAAATTAAGCGCGAAACATATGGATTCCGCGTTTGTTCGCGCGATCACAGCTCCCGGTTTGTGGTTGCAAAAAATAACCACCCGCGAACCGGATGAAAAACAACTCGAAGTTGCAATCTGCGCGCTTGAGAAATGCTTGGAGCTGGAGGGTAAGGAGCAAGACACAAGACACAGACAGCAGAGAGATTGCAAGTGGCGCAGACCTACGACGACCTATGCCTAAAGCAGCGGCCAGATAATGCTGAAGAAAACGATCATCAAGAAGAAGCTAAATATGCTCCATAAGATCGATAACAATACTGGACGCTTTTTATTGATAAAAACGAGTCCTGAAGCGCCGAATACGATCATTGGCACCCAGATAAATGACATGTTTATCATTATCGTCTCCGTCAAATTTTCAGCGGCAATTCCGTAAATAACTATCGCGAACAAAACTGCAAATGATATCGCTGCGATATAAATTGTTTTTAGTTTTTTCATATTTTAAAAGATTTAAAAAATACGCCTTCGCGGATTGCGTTAAGTACGCTTGCAATTTCATATGATGTAATAGCGATAGGGTGTCTTATAAAATCCTTAATCGCAAGGTTCTTCTTAAGCATTAACTGATGGTTTCTGAAAGAATAAATTTTTTGAAAATCCGAAAGGCTTTGCCTGCCTTTCAATAGACCAAGAATTCCTTTTCTCGCAACTGCGCCCGTTCCCCTGCCGTGATAAGCAATCGCGTTTGGCACATAGATCGCATGCCAACTTTTTTTATTAAATCTCCATGCAAGATCGACATCTTCTTTATACATAAAAAACTTGGAATCGAATGTTTCACCTTCCTGCATTACATCTATAAGCGCCGTTCTTTTATAAATTGGGCATGCGCCTGAAACGCCCCAAACCATTTTCGATTTATCGTATTGGTGAGAATCTTCCTCCCCCTGTCCTCTATCCGTAACGCGAGTGGACTTGTGAAAAACAAGCCCTGTCGTATCTATTGTTTTCGTCTTTTCGTTTTTTTGAAAATCATATCTCAAGAGTTTTCCTGTAGCGGAACTCGCTTTTTTGTCCGATTCAAGAGTTTTCACAGTTTTTTCATAATAATCAGGCATCAAAATAACATCCGGATTTAGGATACTGACGTAAGGCGCCCCTGAGATATCTATCCCCTGATTTGCCGCACCGGCGTATCCGAAATTGAAATGATTCTGAAAAACTCGCACGAAAGGATAATTCTTAATTACAAATGAGCTCGAGTCGTCATGCGATAGATTGTCTATGAAAATAACATCCATCAGACCTTTCTTGAATAGTGTCTGATGCGCAACCGAATCCAGACAGGTGCGCAAAAACTTAAAGCTGTTGTAGCCGATTATTACGACTGCGAGAATTGTTTTTTTGTTTCGGAAAGATTGCATGTTGATAATAGGATAGCAAAAAGCTCAGCGAAAATGTAGAATACTTTTCGCATTTCGGTATTCGGCATTCCGTATTCGATATTTTTCCTCTATGCTCAAACCTTGGAAAATCTGCATGATTATAGACAGCTGGGATCCTATTCTCGGCGGTGCTCAAGTGCACACGAAAGAGCTTGTCGCAAGACTGATCAATAATTATGGCTGCGAGGTTCATTTGATTACAAGAAATATCAGGGTTGACGATTCGAAGAAGAAATATCCGCACATAGAGTCGTTAATGGATGGGAAATTCAAGATTTACAGGCTCGGACCCAAGGCTAAATTTCATAATCTTTTTGCAAGAATTTGGTGGTGCATTTATGCAGGTTTTTACACTCGAAAATTGCATATAAAAAACGGGTTTGACCTTATACATGCGCATGCTTTTTTGAGCGCCTATCCCGCTAGATTCGGCAGGTTTTTGTGTGGTTTGCCTATCGTTTATACGATTCACGGTACGAGTCTTTTTTATAAAAAAGGCGGACTTCAGGCTCAGATCGAGAGAGATTTGCTTACGAAAATATCTTACGATCATGTGATAACCGTTGCCGAGAATTTTTTGCAACTAAAAGGTGTTAATAAAAAAATATCCGTAATACCGAATGGTATAGACGTTTCCGCATATGACAAGGTTAAATCAGACCGAGAACCGGATGACGTTTTCAGGGTTCTTTATGTAGGACGTTTTGATCCGATAAAAGGGCTGAAGACTCTAATAAAAGGAGTGTCTCTTTTGCGAAATGACGTTGGCACGAAACAGATGGAGGTCAGACTTGTCGGCTACGGATATGAAATTGATAAGCTGAAAAAACTTATAGCAAAGTTGCATTTGGGAAGAGTGTTTAAGTTTGTTGGAAGACTTGAAGGTGAGGCTTTGATAAAAGAGTATAAGAATGCAGATTTATTTGTTTTGCCTTCTTATTCCGAAGGGCAGTCTTTGACATTGATGGAGGCTTGCGCGTGCAAATTGCCTATTTTGGCAACGCAAGTTGGCGATAATGCGAAATTGGTTAAGGAAAATATAAACGGATTCTTGATGCAACCCGGAAATGCTGATGAGATTAAACAGTATCTTGAGATTTTCATGAACAATCCTCATCTTAAGAATATGGGTGAACAGAGCCGTGCGATACTGGATGGAGCCGGGATGACTTGGGATGTCAGCGCGGAGAAAACTTATAATGTTTACCAGCGCGTTATGATTGCGCTAAAAGGAGTTCCCGTATGGAGTAAAATCAAAGACTTCTTGCGCGAGCCAAGACTTCCTCATATGTTTTTTTCACAGTCTTGGAGGTATTTTAATTTTTCAAAAATCTATACCAAAAAAATTAATCTTTCCGATCCGGTTTTGTGTTCTCTGACCGTTGATGTCGAGAGGAATTACGGATCTGCCGCCGATGACAGCGATACCGACCATACCGAAGAAACTTGTGAAAAATTCTTCACGGATTTCAATGGCTTCTGCGAACAACAAGAACTTAAATCAACTTTATTCGTGCAGGGAAGTTTGGTTCCGAAATTCGCAACTCAACTCAAAGAATATGATGAAAAAGGGCATGAGATCGGCGTGCATGGCATGTATCACGAACTTTGGGCTAAGGCGAAATGGTTTTTGCAAGACAGGCCTCTCACAAAAGCCGAGAAAATGCTTTTTATGGAACAGGCTATGGCGAATTTCGAAAAGGCGGGATTGCATAAACCTGTTAGTTTCCGCGCTCCCAATATGGTTATAAACGAAAAATCTTGCGATGTCCTTGCACATTACGGGTTTAAATACGACTCTTCTTTCGCGTCTTTCCGCGGAAGGGATTTCGGTATTAAATTCCCTATTCCGTATAAAGTAGGTGATGTACATGGAGTACCTGTCAGTTTTGATCCGTTACCGCATTTCGTACGCCGCGCACTTATTGTTCCGATTTCAAATTATTGGGTGATGAACTTGTACTATCTTCTCAGCCTTAGCGATTCGGATCTGGAGGAGGCGATTAAGAGAATCTTATGGAGTCAGAAAAAAGCTAAGGTTAAACCCCATTTGGTCTTCTTGGCTCATTCTTGGGAGTTTGAAAGCTGCGACCAATATCCTTATTGCAATGGCGAGAATTACAGCAAATTGGCGAAAAAATTCTATATGTTAAGACAGAAGTTCAATCTGAAATTTCTGACATTTGAGAATCTTTGCAAAGAGGTGTGGGAGAAGTAGTGAAGAAGTTGGAGAAGTAGAAGAAGTATGAGAAGTGACATAGTGAATAATGAGAAGATACAACCTAAGATTTATGACCAGTTACAATCTATAATGCATTACGATTTCAACTACATTCGGTCCGGACTCGACTTCATTCTGAAGCAAAGTTCTTTGGCGCATGTTCGTCCGAAGAAGATTCTTGTTCCAGCATTCATCTGCCCGATTGTTCCGGAAGTTATTCGACGAAACGGATTTGAAGTTGAGTTCGTCGATGCTGATTTGGATAGTTTTAATATGAAAATTCCAGCATCTGATTTGGATGGAATTGGAGCCGTATTTGTTTGCCATACTTTCGGAGCTAAATGCGAAGTTCCGAGCGGCGTTAAGACTATTGAAGATTGTGCTCATTTTCTGTCGAAAGAGCGTGAAGGAGATTTCGCGCTCTACAGTATGTATAAACAGATTCGGAATGTACGCGGTGGATATGTCGAATGTGACGAAGATTTGAGCAAGACTTACGATCATCTTTTAACAGACAGTGTTCGAGTGCGCGACTTGCCTTTATTGTTTATGAATTCACGTTTTTTCGATCTTCCGAGATCGCTGAAAGGCTTACCGTCATGCAGTCCGGCCGAATCTGAAAAGTGGGATGTGCTTAAGGCTTCTCACCTGACCAAGAAACTTTTTGAGAAAAAAAAGCTTCCAGATTCCGATATCTATAAAGATATGAAAAATGCTTTCAATAATCTTGGACTTGGCAAATTTTTCGCGATGCAAAAAATGCCCGAAGGTTCCGTTCCTTATAATTTTTCGATTCGTGTTATTGATGATTCCATTTCGAGAGATGAGCTTTTATTACGACTGAGGCGCAGACGAGTTTTTGCCGATAGGATGTGGTATAACGCAGATACGGGTTCGTGCAAAAATGCGGAAATTCTGGCTGAGACAATTATCAATCTGCCTATTAATTTAAATTCATTAGTCGAACTTAAAAATGCAATTCCACGATAAGACAATTTTTCATACAGTTGAATGGGGGAAGTTTTTAGAAAAAATTCTCCATGGGAAAATTGAGACTATCGAGTCGGAGAAAGGCTTGCTGCCTATTTTCAGAGGCAGCTCAATCCCGTTGGCCGACTATTGTGGACCTGTCGGAGATGTGGCGATACCGGATGGGGTGGAGGTTTTTTCTTTAAAAAAACTGCCTGGGTTCAAAGAGTCGCCATTTTGCACGTTCAAGCTCGTGATAGGTGGAAAAAGCTATGAAGAGATTTTGAAACATGTCATTCATCAGAAAACGCGCAACATGATAAACAAAGCTGTGCGTGAGGGCGTACATGTTTACAAGGTTGAGCTTAATAAAAAACATTTATCTGCTTATTACCGCCTGTATGTTTCGACAATGTTACGACTCAATCGCGTGCCTCTGCCCATGAAGGCTTTTTCGGTTTTACCGAATATTTTCGGTGAGAAAGTCGAGCTTTATTTGGCTGAATATAATGGCAAGTTTATAGGAGGAATTATTTCTTTTGTCTATAATGGAGTTTCGCATTCGCGAAACGACTTATCTGATGGCGCAAGGAATGCTTCGCGTCCTAGCGCTGACGGCAGAATGCATATTTGGAGCAATGCGTCTGCTAGTAAATTGAGCGGGCTCGGGGTGAATAACGCCCTTTATGCGTATGCGATAGAGCGCGCGAGCGAACTCAAACTTAATGAAGTGGATTTCGGTAGTAGTGCAATCGGGTCGTCGCATCATTTCTTCAAAAAAAGATTTGGAGGGATCGAGACGCCGATCTATTGCAATCATGAAATCGATGCTGATGTCAGAGCCGGAATGCTTGTAAAACTGGTGACTTTTATTATGAAATTTTTGCCAATTTCGCTTGTGAGTTTTCTCTCTAGAATCGCTCATAAAACATCTTTTAGAAGTGTTTTTAAAATTGCGTGCGGGATATTTTTACCTTTGTTTTTATTATTTCTAATCTCTCCTTTACTCATCTTTAATTCTGGTAAAAAACAGATTTATACCGACATTAATCTTGTACCGAATTATGAAGTCGCAATTGTGTTTGGGGCCGGTATAAAAGATGATGGCACTCCTTCAGACGCTCTGAAAGACAGGCTCGTAACTGCTGCTCAATTGTATGATTCCGGCAAAGTCGAAAAAATCTTGGTATCGGGAGATAACAGCCTTGAGCATTATGATGAACCGACCGCAATGTACACATATTTGGTTGATAGCGAGGGCATACCTGCAGAAGATGTCTTCGTGGATTTTGCAGGAAGACGAACTTATGATACTTGCGTACGTGCGCATGAAATTTGGGGCGTTGATGAAGCAATTCTTATATCGCAAGGATTTCATTTGCCGAGGGCTATTTTTACCTGTAATGCGCTTGGGGTTGATAGTTCTGGATATTCAGCCACCAATCAGAGTTATGTCCTTTCAAGATATTATAAATTTCGAGAAGTTTTGGCTATTTACAACGCCGTTATAGATGTGTATTTGTGGGGACCGGATTATATTGGAGGAGAAATTGAATTGGACTTGGATAATTAATTTTTATGAAACGAATCTTAATAATTTGCGGCGACCTGAATCCAAACGACCTCGGCGGGGCGGAGGTGCATATTGTTGAAGTTATCAAAAGACTTGCTCATCTTGGATATAAGATTGATGTTTTTGTCGGGATCGATGATTCGATCAAATCTGTTCTAGATCATGAGAATATATCGATTCATACTGTTAAATACAGGCAAGTGAAAAATCTTTATAGCGTGTTTTATGCACGTGCGGCTTTGAAGCAGATTCGTGCGTTTTTGCGTGAAAATAAGGTGGATATTGTGCACTCGAAACAAACTTACCCTCAAGGTTATATCGCGGCTAAATTGAAGCGCGAGTTTGGATTATCTTTTTATCAAACCATTCAAAATCCTCTCGCTTACAAAGAGGAGTTGGTCGTTAAGGGTGGCATTATGAAAATGATGAGTTTTTTATGGCTAAAGTTTGCCGAGAGATGGGTCAAATTTGCGATGCGGAATACCGACTTGTGCGGATGTGTAAGCAGTTATTCGGAGGAGAAGGCGATTATGCTCGGGGCCAAGAAAACTATGATTATTCCAAATGGCGTTGATACGAAGATTTTTCATCCTTCTACGGATAGGGTTGGTGGATATAAAATCGTTACAACTTCGACCCTAATTCCGCGCAATGGAATAGATGTGCTTGTGAGAGCTTTCGGGCATGTCGCACGCGGTATACCTGAGGCAACGCTCGAAATTGCCGGTGAAGGACCGATGGAGGATGAGCTCAGTCACCTCGCAAAAGAGCTTGGCGTTGAGGATCGCGTGAAGTTCTTGGGGACTTTACCTCATAAGATGGTGCCGGATTTATTGCGCAGTGCAGACTTGTTTGTCAGACCTTCGCGAGCTGAGGGTTTCGGCGTTTCTTTTGTCGAAGCGATGGCTTGCGGCGTACCTGTTATTACATGCCCGAGCGGAGGGATTGTGGATTTTGTTGTTGATGGAGAGACCGGAATTTTGGTTAAGCCGGATGATCCGAAAGGGCTTGCTGAGGCGATTGAGGCTGTATTCAGCGATGTCGGGAAATTGGAAGATATGAAGAATAATGCACTGAAGATGGTGCGCGAAAGATATTCGTGGGATAAAATTACGAATAAGGTTCGCGAAGCGTATGAGGTCATAGGTCATAGGTCATAGGTCATAGGTCGTATGAAATACTTTATAGGCTTTTTACTGGCGTAAAACGGCTTATAATATGTATAATTTAATGGCAAAATTAATTCTTACTATTTTATGAAGATTCTGATTACAGGCGGCGCCGGCTTTATCGGATGTAACGCCTCGGCCTATTTCCTCGGACAAGGACATGAAGTCACGATTTTCGATAATTTTTCTCGAAAAGGAACCGAATCGAATTTCGAATGGTTAAAAAGCAAATATCCGAATGTGAATGTTGTACGCGCGGATATTAGAGATGCGGACGCGATTAAAAAGACTGTTGCCGAAGGCTCATTCGACACCGTACTGCATTTCGCAGGGCAAGTTGCTGTTACAACTTCCGTAACTGATCCGAGAGAGGATTTCGAGATCAACGCTTTGGGAACTTTTAACATGCTTGAGGCTTGCAGATTGGCACCTCAAAAACCGATAGTTATTTATTCTTCAACAAATAAGGTTTACGGAGGAATGGAGGATATTGCAACCATCGAGCGAAATGGCAGATATGAGTATCGTGATTTACCTGCCGGCGTTCCGGAAAACAGAATCCTCGACTTCCACTCTCCTTATGGATGCAGCAAGGGCTGTGCCGATCAGTATGTAAGAGATTATTCCCGTATTTACGGACTTAAAACCGTTGTTTTCAGACAGTCTTGCATCTATGGTTATCGTCAATTCGGCGTCGAGGATCAAGGATGGGTTGCTTGGTTTATTATCGCAATTGTTTTGGGCAAACAGCTTACAATCTATGGAGATGGCAAACAGGTTCGAGACATATTATTCATTGAAGATTTGGTTGCCGGATATGATGCGGCTATCCGCAATATCGAGAAGTGCGCAGGGCAGGTTTATAACGTCGGAGGAGGCGCAGGTAATCAGATGTCGCTGCTTGAATTGATTGCGTTTTTGGAGAAATTTACAGGCAAAAAAATTGAGTATAAATTCGCAGATTGGAGACCCGGCGATCAGCCTGTATTCGTTTGCGATATTGCAAAAGCGAAGAAGGATTTCGGATGGGAGCCGAAGGTCGCTGTTGAGCAAGGTGTAAAGAAGTTATTTGATTGGGTGAGCGAGAATAAGAATTTATTTTAGAAGTTTGTAACTAGTAACTGGTAACTTGTAGTTTTGATGAGAATCTTAATAGTCACACCTATCTTCCCACCTGTAATCGGAGGCCCTGCAACTTATACTTGGGAGCTTGCGCATAAGCTTGTTAATGACGAGGTGAGTATTATTGCTTTTGGAGATATCCTCAAACCAATCGATTGCGCTAAATTGTATCAGATAAAAGTTCGTGCCGGTTTGCTGAAAAAAATACCCTTTATCGGCTCTTTTTTGCGTCAATTTGAACTGTTTTTTGCCGTAATGAAATATGGCCGTAAGGCTGATTTGATTTATCTGCAAGGACCTCTTGTCGTCGGATTTTTTGGTGGCTTGGCAGCGAAATTCATAAGCAAACCGACAGTTATGAAGTTTGTCGGCGACATTGCTTGGGAAACCGCTCACCGCAGAGGTAAGACAGAGAAAAATCTTGATGAATTCTTGGCCTGTGGTGATGGAGGGATCTCTCGCAGATTACAACGTTCGGCGTTTAGACGAGCTGATGCAGTCGTCGTACCGTCTAATTATCTAAAAGAGGTTCTTGTCCGTCATTATTTGATTCCAGAGAAGAAGATTTTTGTTGTTTATAATGCAATTGATATACCTTTTATACATAAGAAAGGACATGATGGTACAAAGACTATAGTGACAGTAGGCAGATTGGTGCCGCATAAAAATATTGCAGGAATAATCGAAGCGCTGGGGATAGTTGGCAGATTGCAGATGGCAGATTACAGATTGAAAATTGTTGGGGAAGGACCGGAGGGGACGCGTCTCCGCCAGCTCGCGCATGATCTAGGTATTACCGAAAAAGTGCGGTTTTTGGGCGCTCTATCTCATGAAGATACGTTGAAAGAAATTGCCCATGCGGATCTTTTTATATTAAATTCCAATTACGAAGGCTTGCCTCATGTCATAGTAGAGGCGATGTATCTGCGCACGCCCGTCATCGCGACAAACATCTCCGGCACAAATGAAATCGCGACCGTCAGAACGGCAATCCTTACCAAGCCTAATAATCCGTCCGATCTTGCAAGAAATATCAATGCTGCCGAATCCATAGACAATACCGAAGAAGCTTATAGATTCGTCTCGGAAAATTTCAACCAGGAAAAGAGTCTGAGAAAGCTTCGAGATCTTTTTTTGAATCTCTGTCAAAAATAAAGAATTTGCTTCCGATGAAGTTCCAAAATAGAACGACTCCTATCGCACAAGCTTTTGCGATTAAATCGTGCATTCCGAAACGATCCACAAGCGTATATAAAATCGCTTCGGAAAGTCCCAACCCGATTGTATAAACACTCGCGTATTTCGCAAATTGCATTCCAACTTTTTTATGATTGCTTTTGAATGTAAATCTTCTGTTAAGAATATAGCTGTTCGCAAGCGCTATTATGAAAGATATTGCATTCGCCAAAAGATAATATTGCATGAAAAAATCCATCGTCCTGGTTAATGCAGTATAAGTACCGACATCAACAATTGTGCTTATGCCTCCGACTATGCAAAATTTTATAAATTGCCTGAAATTTGGCGGTAACTTAATCATTTTTATAAATTGAAACGACTCCTTGTTCAAAAACCGAATCGATGCCTTCCAGCATCTTGATTTCATCTTGCGATAACACTGTACCGTCTTGAATCATTAAATAGTCATGATCAAATAATTCTTCTGTAATTGACGTGCTTACGTTTTCCTTGTTGCCATCTCCATAAGCCAATATCCATTCATAAGATCTGAATGATGATGCTCCGCTTATATTATTCACCAACCAAAAATCCGCTCCTAAATCATTCAAGTATTGAGCAGATGCCAACTCGTCTTGCGTTATCGCTGGCTCGATTTCCGCTACCAGCAATCCTAAGAGAGCCGCTTGCCACAGCACTCCAACCGTCAATATCGCAAAACATATTTTTTTCAATTTAGGTACTGATTTCATCATTTCGAATGCTAAGTACGCCGTCAAAATCGTCAGTATGATGAAATGGAACGCCTGATATCGATAAACAAATAAGCTCAGCCATATCTCATCAGGCACCAAGAAATTCGTCAGATTGACGATTATAAAAGATGGGATTGCAAGTCCGAGAATTTTCCAGTTTTGTTTGTAAAAAGCATAAATAAATCCCGCGAATCCGAGTATTATCAACACCGGTCCGTCAGTTATAATTCCGTAATGCCAAAACTGAGGAACTTTGTCATAAAACTTCAAATAATCTATCCATTCGGAAACCCAATACGTTCTCGTACCTGCCAGCACAAAAGGTATAAAAGTTGCCATGAATGCGACTACCGATATCAAAATCGTGTAAATTATCGTCGAAATCGTCTTTTCTCCAAGCACGCCTAAATCGAATTTTATCTCCGGAAGTTTTATGCGTGCATTTTTCAAAACTTTTATTCCAATCCATAGGCCGATCATCAAGCATATCGTGAATAGAAATTGAACCGTATGGCTGCCGGCAACAAGGATCAAGGAGCAAGACACAAGGATCAGAGAAGATTTTTTGTTTTTCTCAAGATATTCAAGGTAGTAATAAATGGCGGGAATACTGAAAGCCATGGCGCAGACATTCGCCCAATTCCCTCCGAATAACAGGAAGTACAGCCTAAAATTAATTGCGTTAAACAGTGTCGTTATAAGTGCGATATTTCTTGATCCTGTAAGTTTCTTAACAAGAAGATATAAATAAAAATTCGCCAAAACCAATAGAATGCCCAGCGCTCCTCCATTTATAACAATCCTTTCTCCAAAAATCTTAATAAATCCAGCCATGTAAACTATAGGTGCCGGCAAAAATTCGTTTATATGCGTTGCTTCATCCCCTTTTGCAGGGATGAAATCCTGCAGCTCCGCGAAAAAATCACCCGTATCAGCAAGCTGTTTCGATGTTTCAAAATATGTAAGACCGTCCGTTTGAGTTACAGGTAGTGGCGTCAAAAAAGTCGGATATAAAACAACTGCCAGATTTATGGCAAGGATTAAAATAAGCAAAATGTTTTGTCTGATTTTTCCCATAGTACGGTTATTTTATCTCATCTTCTTGAAAATTGCGACAATCGGATTTCGGGAAAGCCCAACATACTTGATTCCCAAAAGCTCGAGGTCGTATTTCTCGAAGTATGATTTTATGCCTATCCGTCCGAAATGATAGTATTTCGAACTTGCATCATTCGCATATTTTTTGTTGCGCGTCAACCTTGAGATGGACTTCGGAATATTTCGCAAGAAAACTCCCGGCGAAAAATGATTAATGAAATCACAGATCAAAATGCCGTCTTTTTTGAGAGAACGGGCTACTGCCGGAACCGCATCTTTGTAAGTTGCGGCTGAGGCAAAACCAGTTGAAATCATGATGTCTTGAGAGTTTGCGCCAAGCAGTTTATCGATTTCATACACGTTTAACTGTTTGAAGTCTACATCCTCTTTTTTATTGAAATCCGCAAATGTTTTTTTGGCTTTCTCGATACATTCCGGCACCAAATCCGTTAAGCAGTATGAAAACTCTTTGTTTTCTTCGGTTAAAAATTCGCAGATTTTTAATCCGAGATATCCGTTTCCGCATCCGACCTCTGTGATCCTGTAATTTCCCCTATTTAACTTTTTCAACCATTTTATCATTAATTTCGCTTCTTTTTCTTGTATTTTTCTCATCTTAACCGAATCCCAGTATTGATTTTCTTTCGAGGTTTCCTCCCATTTTTTCAGTTCAGAGTGCATTTTGTAAGTTTAAGACTGCTCGAGAATAATCTTTTTGTATTAAAATTCAATACTCAATTTACGTCAAATGCTGGAAAAACTCACCTAATCGTGGTAAAAGTTATCCACTATTCACTACAAATTATTCACTATACATGAAGGCAATAGTTACAGGAGGATCCGGGTTCATAGGAAGCCATTTATGCGAAAGGCTTCTAGATAAAGGTTATAAGGTTATCTGTATAGATAATTTTATTACCGGCGATCATGCGAATGTTGAGCATTTCCTGAAGAATCCCAATTTCAGGTTGATTGAGCATGATATTACGAACCCTATTCTAGGAGAAGAATTGGATCTCGAAGGGGTTTCGGAGGTTTTCAACCTCGCATGTCCCGCATCCCCTATCGATTACCAGAAAATCCCTCTTGAAACATTATGGGTCAGCGCCGCCGGAACGAAAAATATGCTCGACCTTGCGGTGAAATTAAAAGCCAAGTTTCTACATACTTCAACTTCAGAGGTCTATGGCGACCCTCTTGAACATCCTCAGAGAGAGTCTTACTGGGGAAATGTGAATTGCTTGGGTGTTCGCAGTTGTTATGATGAAGGGAAGCGTTTTGCCGAAAGTCTCGTTGTGAATTACGGACATAAATACGGCATCAAAACTAAGATTATAAGAATTTTCAATACCTATGGTCCGCGCATGCGCGCGCACGACGGAAGAGTCATACCGAATTTCATAACTCAATCTCTTGCCGGAAAACCTATAACAATTTATGGCGACGGATATCAAACGAGATCTTTCTGCTATGTTGACGATATGGTTGATGGAATTATTGCGATGATGGCGAAAGAAGGTTTCAAAGGACCGGTCAACTTGGGAAATCCCGAGGAGTATTCGATTAAGATGTTGGCAGAAAAAATCGTAGAACTCACGGATTCAAAAAGTAAAATAATTTATAAAGATTTGCCTCAGGACGACCCAAAGGTGCGCAGACCGGATATCACTCTCGCAAAAAAAGAGCTCGGATTTGAACCAAAAATCGGATTTGAACAAGGACTTAAAAAAACCATTGAATGGTTCAAGAAAAAAGGCACATATTAATGTTAACCGGAGATTCCGGTATCGCTTACAACAAGCAGAATGTCTTTTTTGAAATGTTGCGCGGATTTTCCGAACATTTTGAACGCGTATCTGTTATATGTCCAAGCAATGAAAAAGGTGGCGTAATTCAAATACATAAGAATGTTTATTTATATCCGTCATCTTACAAGAAATTTTTACATTTGGATTTTTTCAGGCATAAAAATTTCATACTAAAAACGGTTCGCGAAATACACAAGAAAAATCATATCGATCTGATTACCGCTCATGCAATACCGCCTTGTTTTGCAAATGTAAAAGCTGCGATGGCATTATCAAAAGAGCTTAATGTGCATTATGTGGTAGAGCTCATGCATATACCCGGCTATCCGAAAGCTGAAAATTGGATGGAACGAATCGAGCGTGCTTCTTTAAACAAATTTTTCAAGAAAAATCGAAATAATATTCCGCATTTGCGATTGATAAACAAGTCTGACACTTATAATTATGTTACCGACAGGCTTGGATTTCCAAAAGATAAAATCCTGCATATACCGGCTTTTTATTTGGATTTCGAGGTTTTTAAAACCGATGATTCCGTTGTGCGAAATTCCAAGCAGTTTGTTTTCTGTGGACGACTTGAAAAAAATAAAGGATTGGATTTGCTTCTCGACGCTGCAGATAAGGTTGCTGCCGAAGTACCGGAGTTCGAATTGAAAATCGTCGGTGACGGTAGCATGCGTGATTTTGTACAAAAAAGAACCAATAAAAACATTGAACTCCTCGGATGGCTTCCTACTCAAAAAGATGTTGCGCAGATTTATCAGACGAGCGCCGGCATAGTTATGACTTCTTATAATGAAGGCGGACCGCGCGTAACGCTTGAAGCGATGGCTTGCGGAGCTCTTAGTATTACAACGCGTGTCGGTGTTATGAATGAGGTTGTTCTGGATAGGAAGAATGCATTGTTTATCGATTGGGATGCCAGTGATATTGCAGAAAAGATTTTATGGGCGATAAAAAATCCCGATGACTCGGCAGAAATTGCGGAAGAAGGGCGAAAGAGCGTTCAAAAATTCGAGTATCGTGAAGCGCTTAAGTTTTACGCGGATACATATTTAAACTTGATTGATGCAAAATAAGCCTAAAAAACTGGTATTTGTGCTGCCGGAGTATGACGAGAATACTTCGACGCATTTTGCACATACTATCGATTTTATAGACGAGATTGCTAAGGATATCGATGTCTTTTTGTTCATTGAATATGCGAAAGGGCGCCCGTCTCTGAAAAATGTCGATAAGATATACTGTCAAAAATTTCCTTACCCCGCTGTTAATTTAATCGAAAGATTTATTGTCTTATTATGGTTAAGGCTTAAAGGATATAGGAATTTTTATGTGCATTATTCTTATTGGTCGGGGATGATTGCCGGATTGATTGGAAAGTTTTATTACTGGCATTGCGAGGCTTATCAATCTTACGGATCCGACAGGAAATGGTGGGATTTAAAATGGAAATTTTTTGATGATTTGCCATTAAAAATTTGTCTGAAATTATGCGATTTTTTGGTCACCGGCACTCTTAGTATGGCGAAATTTTATGCTGATTGTTTTCATGTAAAAGAATCCAAAATAAAAATCGTCCCAAACAGTATTAATCTCGAAAGGATTCATGCCAATGGGATTAGGAAAATCGCAAAACAGATTGTTTTTGTACATTGGCTCGCTCCGAGAAAAGGTGCCGATTTGCTTCCTGAAATAGTCGACGGATGTCTTGCAGCCGATTCCGATTTGAAATTTCTAATTATAGGAGACGGACCTCTTTTTAAGAATTTGCAAAACCGTTTTCGGGATAATATTTCAGTGAAAATGACCGGTGCGCTTCCAAATAATGATGTTATCAAACATATAGCGGAGAGCGACCTTCTCATAATGCCTTCACGACAAGAAGGGTTCCCTCGTGTTATTCTTGAAAGCATGGCTCTCGGGACCGCATTTGTTGCAACCGATGTCGGTGGCATGAAGGACATTATTCCCGCCGAATATAAGGTTGTTGAACCGAGTCATATCGAATTGTTTTCTCAACGGATTGTCGAACTCGTTTCTGATTCCAATTCCAGAGATGAAGTGGTAAAATCTGGATTGGAAAAGGTTAAGGATTTTTCAACTCAAAATGTCGCGAAAATTTTCAAAAAGATTATTTGATTTTGTTTTCAAGAACAAGCTTCCCGCATTCAGAAATATTATTTTGCGTTCTATTATTTATTACAGTTTTTGCGATTTTTCGAAGAAGCTCGTTTTACGGTTGGCCGGTAGTAAGGTAAAAGGACCTGTCGATTTCAAAAGAGGCAATCTGTTTATCGTGCCCGGTAATTTGGAAATCGGAAGTGATGTATGCATCGGAAAAAATAATTTCTTCCAATCTAGAGACAAAATTAAGATAGGCGATCATGTAAATATTTCCGGATACAGTTTTTTTATAACAGGTTCTCATGACATAAACGGAACTGATTTTAAATCCGTCTATGCTCCAATCACTATCGGGAATTATGCATGGATTTGCACAAATTCCATGATTCTTCCCGGCGTGACCATAGGAGATGGAGCTGTTGTTGCCGCAGGATCTGTTGTTACAAAAGATGTGGCGCCTTATACTGTTGTGGCTGGCAATCCGGCTGTTAAGATCAAAGACAGACCAAAAAATTTAAACTATAAACTATGTTAATGCTATGATTAATAAGAAGTATTTGAAAAAAACAGAAACACAAAACTATAAGAATAAAAACAATATAGAAGGCGTAAAAGTCATATCTTTGAAACGCTTCCTTGATTGCGGAGGAAGCTTCTCTGAAATAATGAGGGTTTCAAAAGGAATCCCGGTCGAATTTAAAGGTTTTGACTTGAAACAAATTAATTATTCCGAGATTTTGCCCGGTGCCATAAAGGCAGGACATTATCATTTTAATCAGGATGATATCTGGTTTGTACCTCCTTCAAGCAGAGCCCTTGTGGGACTTAAAGATTTGCGCGAAGGATCGAAGACTTATGATGTTGTGCAAAGATTAATAATGGGTGACGGGCAGGCGAGTTTATTATTTATACCTCGTGGCGTACTGCATGGCGTTGCGAATTTATGGCAAAAACCATCTTCGCTTATTTATTTTGTGAATCAGAACTTCGACGCAGATAAACCTGATGAACACAGGCTGTCGCAAGAAGAGTTCGGCGAAGGCTTCTGGGAGATTGCCAAGGGATAATGATACTGTCATAACATAGGTCTTACGTCTTATGACTTATGACTTACGTCTTTAATATAGTCCCATCTCAATCTGATTACGCTTGTGAAAGCGCTTGTTATTTCGTGTTTTGATAGATTGGAGATGCCACGTTTACGATTGACGAATGTGATTGGAATTTCGCCGATTTTCAGGCCTTTCTTATGCAGCTGGTAAGACATTTCAGACAGGACTATGTATCCTGCGGCTTCTATTTTATCGAAATCAATCGCCTCAAGAGCTTCTCTCGTATAGCAACGATATCCGTTCGTGTAGTCATGAATGGGTATTCCTAGTATCGCGCGAGCATATATATTCGCGAAACGGCTGAAAATAGTGCGTTTTAAGCCCCAGTTGAGGATTTTACTGCCTTTGAGATATCTTGAACCGATTACCATATCGTATCCCTCCAGAATCTTCGTTAAGAGCCTTGGGATGTCGATAGGATCATGAGAGAAGTCGGCATCCATTTCGAAAATGTATTCAGATCCTTCCTTGAGCGCTTGTTTGAAGCCTTCGATACACGCACCTCCTCGGCCGTTTTTCTTTGTTCGATGTATTACTTTAAGTTTAGGATATTTTTTCTTAATAGCATCTGCGATCTCTCCTGTTTTGTCAGGTGAATTATCGTCCACTACAATTATTGTTATATCCTTCGATATGCCAAAAATCGTTTGGATGAGTTTCCTTATGTTATCTTTTTCGTTGTAAGTCGGAATGATTATTGCCGTCTTGGAATAAATATTATTGCTTAGCATTTTTGTAGTAGTTTATTGTGTTTTTAATCCCCTCTTCCAGAGAAATTTCGGGCTTCCATTTGAGTGTTTCTTTTATACGCACTACATTCGGCACCAATTCGAGAGGAGCGTTTATTTTCTTCCTAAGATCACTAACTTCAACCCCAAATATATTCGCAACAGTTTTTGCAATTTCCATAACTTTTGTCGGCTTGCCTGTCCCGAGATTGAGCGTGCCTGTGAAATCCGACTTAAGTCCTTTCATTATTGCGTTCACAACATCTGTTACATATATGAAGTCTCGTGCAAAATCGCCATTATATATTTCGATTTTACCGGCAATCGCCTGTGAGATTATTTGCGGGATCAATGTAGGCACTTTTCCAATCCTCTGATACGGACCGTACGCATTTGCCAATCTGAATATCAAAATCGGCATTTTTTTTGCGAATTTTTCGCACTCTTTCTCAGCTAAAAGTTTTGAATACGAATAAGCATTACTTTTTTTGTCCACAAGCGCATCCAAATCTTCCGTCATCTCGGTATCAACCTCTTGATATACAGTCATGCTCGACATGAAAATGAATTTCTTGAGATTCTTATCCTTAAAATATTCAAGAAGTTTCTTCGTACCTTCTACGTTTAATCTTATTGTTTCTTGCTCGTTCCCTTCCGCAAGCTTAATCGTACTGACTGCCGCAAGATGCACTACATAGTCAAATCTATACTCATCTAAAACCGACAGATCGTCATTGATCAGATCGAGCTTTATGGTTTTTACAGAGACGATGGGGTCATGAGCGCTTAGGTTCACAATTTCGAAACCAAGTTTTTGCAACTCTATTATAAGATTCGTACCTATAAATCCTGATCCACCCGTAATTAAGATTTTACTTTCTTGCATCAAAAAAATCTTTAAATACTTCGATCATGTAGTCCATATCCTCTTGTTTCAAGCCTTGGTGACAACCTATATAAAATCCGTTGTGGTTCACCCATGCTGCAATAGGATATTGCGGTTCAAGATCGCCAAACAGTTTAATATAATAAGGCTGGTTCAAAAGCGGGACCATATATCTTGTCTCAACGTTGTGTTCTTCCAAGTGCATTATCAAATCATCTCGTTTTATAGGACTCGTTTTCTTGATCACCAATGGAAGCATCATAAAAGCATGCTCTGAATGTTCCGGCCATGAAGGTAATTGGATATGATCTTCGTATGCACGAAGGCCTTTTATCAGATATGCCGCGTTCTTCTGTCGTGCACTCAAAATGTTTTCCCACTGTTCTATTTGCGCCATTCCAAGCGCTCCTTCCAGCTCTGTCACTCTATAACTATAACCCATTCGAACGAATGAGAATCTTCTATCGATAAGTTTGAAAAAACTCTCCTTGCTGTCTCTAACCGCACCTTTGTCATCATCGATATTCATATAGACCGAGTCGCGTCCATGATTCACCATGCTCTTCATAGCTACCGCGTAGTCCGGATTGCTAGTGACGCTCAATCCGCCTACCCCTGTTACAAGCAAGTGAGCCACATAAGTGGAGAAACACGATATGTCTGTTTGAGAGCCTACCATTTTGCCTTTATGACGAACGAACATTGTTTCACAAGAATCTTCAACTGTTTTCAAGTTATGTTTGCGTGCGATCTCAATGACCTTATCTATCTCGCATGAAAGTCCGAAAAGATTTACAGGCATAATGGCGCGTGTACGAGGTGTAATCTTCTCTTCTATTTTTGACGTGTCTATGTTGTAAGTTATCGGATCTATTTCAACAAAAACCGGCTTCAAACCGTTCTGAAGCACGACATTTGAAGTGGCAATAAAAGTTAATGCGGGAACAAGCACTTCATCTCCATCCTGCCATCCATGCAAATCCTTAAGCGTATGAATCGCAACTTGCAACGAGCTGGTTCCGCTATTGCTCATTATTGCGTATTTAGACTCGTGCAATTCCGCAAATTTCTTCTCGAAACCATGAACGTATTTACCGTAAGACAATCTGTTATTATCCAAAGCGTCCATTACGTATTTCTTAGCCACTTCGTTTATACAAGTATCTCCAACACCAATTTGTTGAGCGCGTTTTTTGATCATTTTAAATCTGTTTTTTCAACATATCTATATCTGACGCAACCATCATTTCGACAAGTTGTTTGAAACTCACGCTAGGCTCCCATTTAAGTTCTTTTTTCGCTTTTGAACAGTCGCCTATAAGGTAGTCCACTTCGGCCGGACGCATATATCTTTCGTCTTGTTCGATAAAATCCTTCCAATTCTTGATTCCTATCGCTCTGAATGATTCTTCAACGAACTCCTGCACGCTGTGCGTTTCACCCGTTGCAATAACATAATCATTTGGCTCCGGTTGCTGAAGCATCATCCACATTGCGCGAACATAATCTCCGGCGAATCCCCAGTCGCGTTTCGCTTCAATATTCCCAAGTTTTATTTTATCTGCCAGTTTAAGATGTATGCGAGCAACTCCATGCGAGATCTTTCTCGTTACAAATTCAAGTCCTCGTCTTGGCGACTCGTGATTAAATAAAATTCCTCCGCAAGCGAACATATCATAACTTTCCCTGTAATTAACCGTTGTATAGTGTGCATAAGCCTTCGCCACCCCATAAGGACTTCTTGGATGGAATGGTGTTGTCTCCGTTTGCGGAGTTTCTCGTACTTTGCCAAACATTTCGCTTGAAGATGCTTGGTAAAATTTCGTTTTTGGATTCACGATTCTTATGGCTTCTAGCAAACGAGTTGCCCCAAGTCCCGTTACCTCTCCTGTCAATATGGGCTCTTTCCAAGACACGCCTACGAATGATTGAGAGGCAAGGTTGTAAACTTCTGTTGGTTTCGCCTCCTGCAATACTCGAATAAGCGAACTTGTATCAAGCAAATCGCCGTCAACAAGCGTTATCTTGTCCAATAAATGGTTTATTCTCTCGTAATTCGGACTGCTGCATCTGCGCACAAGGCCATATACCTTATACCCCTTATCGAGCAGAAACTCTGCGAGATACGAGCCGTCCTGACCTGTAATACCTGTTATTAGAGCTGTTGGCATGAATTCTTGTTTATAAGCGGGGTGATTTTACCCTTCTTCATGATAAAATTCAATCTCCCGACTTGCTTGCAGTGTTACCATAATACAAATACATCACGAGATTGAATAATCTTGCGATAATGCTAGATATGGCAACCCCTAGAAGTCCAAACCAAATAAATGATATTACTATCGCAATACCTCTGAATATCGACATTGCTACATTCGTCTTGAATATTTCCGCTTTTCTTTTTTTAACAACCAAAATTCTCGAATAAATCACTTCAAAAACATAAACAAACAAGCTGCCTGTTATTATTTGAGAATATAAAATGCTTTCGGCGTAATTTTCAGTGAATAATATCTTTATCGCTAAAGGTGTTAAAAGAATTACTATTGTTATTAGAATTATATTCACAGCTATAAGAAACCATGCTTTTTCTTTTATCTTCAGCTGTATGGAATGCTGATTGTTTTCTCCAAGCTTGGGAATGATCACATCTGTTACTGTTGTAATTAATACGGCCAGCTGATCAGGTATCACCAATGCAAATGCGTATATGGCCAGATATGCCGGTCCCATAAAAATACCAATTATTATGCTGTCAATTTTATCCAATAAACTTTTTACTATTACCGTTTTTGTAATAAAAAATCCATATTGTGAAAAGTCCTTGCTTACGAGCTCGTTAGTTTTTTCCCGCTCGGCCATTTTGAGACCGATATAGTTTGTAATGCCTATAGATGCCGCATTGAAAATCACTAAAAATATTAGCGATTCATTAAAGAATATAATTGCGGCTAATATTGAAATCTTGTTTAAAATGTTCGCCGCAAATAAAAGTATTGTTGATAATTTATATTTTTTCTTGCTGTCCAAAAAAATCGACCATATATCGGCGCCACTGAATAACGGGAAGCAAACCGCAGCCGCAACTACCGCAAGCGCCAATATATAATCTTGTGATATGTAATATTTAACCGCAATCACTCCGAGTACCAAACTGCCAAGAAAAGACCATTTGATTTTCTTGTTTGTTGCCACATTCAGAGACCCGTCTTGACCCTGTGATGCATCTGACCAAATCGCTTTATTGAATCCCGGCAAACTAAAAAAAACCATAGTTGCCATGAAGCTACATACCAGCTGATAATTGCCATATACTTCTTTCGAAACATACCTAGAAAAAACCATATTCATTATCAATGCAATCGCTATTAAAAAAGCGTATCTGGAAAAAAGCAAAAACGAATTACCAATAAAATACTGTGCGTCTATATTTAATTTTTTGCCGATAAAAGATGTGATGTTTCTCATCCCTTTATTTTTGAAAGTTCTTTTTGAAAATCATACTCCTCCGACCATGCAAGCATAGACTGAGCCTTTTTAACGGATGCGCACGAATGCATGATATCCCCATCTCTCGCTTTAACATATCGGACTTTAGAGTTTGAATTGCCAATTTTTTTAATATGTTTTGCTAAGTCCTTAATCGATATTGCCTTTCCTCCGCCTATATTAAACACCCAGCTTCCCTGCAAGGTGCTTTTGATCGCCGCAATATTCGCCTCTACAACCTTGCCAACTGGTATAAAATCTCTGCTTTGTTCTCCGTTTCCATAAATCGTTAATGGTTCAGACTTTTTCGACAGATCCATGAATTTTGATATCACACCAGAATAAGGAGAGCTCGGATCCTGTCTGCTGCCAAATATATTAAAATATCTGAATATAAAAGTATTTATACCGTATAATTTCGAAAAAACCTGACAATAATATTCCCCCATAGCCTTGCTGATACCATAAGGCGAGAGCGGCCTGACCGGTGAAGTTTCATCTATTGGCATTTTCACAAGATCTCCATAAACCGCACTCGAACTGGCCAAAATGACTTTCTTAATGCCGTTATTTTTCGCCGCCATTAGAATATTCAAAGTGCCTTTTGCGTTTATATCAAGTGTTTCCATCGGATTTTTTATCGACACCGGAACAAAAATTTGAGCCGCATGATGCAATACGAAATCTACATCTTTACAGGCTTTATCAGCCTGTTTTGCATCTCGTATATCTCCTTTTATTATTTTTATTCTGTTTTTTATATTTTTTAAGTTTCCCACCTTGCCCGTGCTGAAATTGTCAAACACTATTACGTTGTAATTCAGCTTAACAAGTCGATCTGCCAAATGAGATCCTACAAACCCAGCTCCGCCTGTAATTAATATTTTTTGCATGCTTTATTTTTTCTTGAATACAAAAAAATAACTTGCCGCATAGCTTTCTCCCGTATGTCGATTGTTAGTTATTAGATTTAAAAACTTATCCAACAATAAAACCGTCGTTAATAAAATCGGTCGTAATATACGAGGTGCATGCATGATTATGTAATAAAGCCCTGTCGAAAACGGACCAACTCCCAATGGCTGTATTAATATTTCTTCAAACCCCGTATCAGAGAAGAATTTCCTTATAGCGGCTGATGTATATCTGAAATAATCATTCGGATCCGGATGGTATGGTATTAAGAAAGGCGTCGAACCTATGAAAATTCCATTTGGCACCAGAATCCTATGCGATTCGGAAGCGACATTTTTATAGTCATAAATATGCTCAAGCGTATTAAAACAAAGTACCATGTCGTAAACTTCGTTCTTTATCTCGAATTTTTTTTCCAAATCTATTTTTTCCACATTTTCCGAGGCCGGACGCAGGTCTGTATATGTAATATGACAATTGCGATCCTTCTTTGCAAAATCGTTATAGCTCACCTTGTCGGTTTTACTTCCCAGATCTATAACCTTGCCTTTTAAAGGGTTCTTTTCCGTATAGTTCTTTATCGCCAAATCCATAAGCGTTCTTGGCAATGACTTGTCTTTAAATGCTGATTTTGCCAAAGTCAGTATCATGTTTTGTTTTTTGATAAATACCATTTTATAAAAATTTCCATGCCTTGTTCCATTTTGACTTTCGGTTTAAATCCTAGCAGTTTTTTCGCTTTATTTATATCTGCATACGTAATACTCACATCGCCTTTTTGCTCCGGCATTTTTTCGATTTTCGCCCTTTTACCGAGCGCATGTTCGATTATTGAAATAAATTCGTTTAAAGTTATCGGATTGTTATTCCCCAAATTTATTATTTCATATCCCATCGGTTTTTTTACTGATGAAACGATCCCCTCAACTATATCTTCCACATATGTGTAATCACGTTTCGTCGTGCCGTCTCCGAATTTCTTAATCGGCTTGCCTTTCGAGATCGTATCGGTAAATAAATAAGGGGCCATATCCGGTCTCCCCGACGGTCCGTAAACCGTAAAAAACCTAAGACATGTCACGTTCATTCCGAACTGTTTATGATAAAAATAACATAAATTTTCTCCTGCAAGTTTTGTCGCCGCGTAAGGACTGATCGGCATAAGCGGCCACTCGGATTCTTCAAAAGGGATGTTTTCGCATCCGCCGTAAACGGATGAGCTGGAGGCAAAAACGAAATTTTTAACTTTTATATTTTGTGCCGCGGCCAAAATATTCAGCGTTCCACCCACATTCACGTCGTAATAGAGCACAGGATCTTCAATTGACGGTCTCACTCCCGCTCTCGCCGCCAAGTGCACGACATGCGTCGGCTTATATTTTTTGAAAATTTTACTTATTTTCTCCATATCCCTTATGTCGCATTTTTCGAGTTTGAAATTTTTGTTTTTCAAAAATTCCGCAACGTTTTTTTTCTTAATTTTTGGGTCGTAAAAATTATTAAAATCATCAATCCCCACTACGTAGTGTCCTTCCCCAACAAGCCTACGCACGGTATGCGATCCTATAAAACCGGCTGATCCTGTGACTATTACTTTCATCTGCCAATAGATTTATATTTAAATCCCATCTCCGCCATGTCTTTTTTATTGTAGATATTGCGACCATCGCATATTAAATCTCCTTTCATTATTTTTTTAACTTTCTTCAAGTCCACCGCCCGAAACTCATCCCATTCCGTTAAAACTAGTAACGCATCCGCTGCCGTTGCAGCATCATATGATGTTTTTTCAAAAATGACGCCGGATTTTTTGAAAATGTTTTTTGCGTTTTCCATCGCTACCGGATCGAACGCTGAAACTCTTGCACCTTCTTCAAGTAATTTATTTATAATCGTAATTGAAGGAGCTTCTCTCATGTCATCTGTTTTCGGCTTAAACGCAAGCCCCCAAATCGCTATTTTTTTGTTTTTCAGATTTGGGATTTCGCTTTTTAATTTATCCACCAGTTTCGTTTTTTGAGCCTCGTTTACATCTTCGACTGCGCCAAGTATCGAGAACTCGCATCCGATATCTTTACCTTTTTGAATAAAGGCCTTTACGTCTTTCGGGAAACAACTGCCACCATATCCTATACCGGCATGCAAAAATCTGGAACCGATTCTGTCGTCCAGTCCTATACCTTTTGCCACTTCCGTTATATCAGCACCGGCAAGTTCGCAAAAACTGGCAACTTCATTAATAAAAGAAATTTTCATCGCAAGGAACGAATTTGATGCGTATTTGATAATTTCCGCGCTGTGAATATCTGTAAACAACAAAGGTCTGCCGGCTCTTACAAGGGGTGAATATATTTTCTCGATTATTTCGCGAGCATGAGAGTTCTTATTTCGAAGTCCGGCAACTATTCTATCCGGATTCATGAAGTCTTTTACGGCCGTACCTTCTCGCAAGAATTCCGGATTGTCTACGACATCAAATTCGTATTTACCACCGGATTTTTCTTGGATTATTTTCCTAACTTTTTCGCTAGTGCCGACAGGTACCGTTGATTTGTTTATGAAAACTTTATATCCGTTAATGTATTCCCCGAACGATTCGGCCACCTTCATGACTGCTGTCAAATCCGCTCTGTGATCTTTGTCCGGCGGAGTACCTACCGCGCTGAAAACAACTTCGCTTTTTTGTATAGCCGACTTTGTATCAGAAGTGAACTCGAGTCTTTTTTCTTTGTAATTTCTTTTAACTAATTCCTCAAGACCGGGCTCGTATATCGGTATAATGCCTTTCTTCAGGGACTCTATTTTATCCTTATTGATATCCACGCACACAACACTATTGCCCAATTCGGCCAAACATGTTCCCGTCACCAACCCGACATATCCTGTGCCTATTACTGTTATATTCATAGATTTTGATTAGTTCAGACCCGAAAAATATAAGGTTTTTATTCCGTTTTGTAAATGATGTAATCACCATTGTCAAAAACCGCCTCAAGACCGGAATCGCTGAAAATATTGATGTTTTTTATTTCGGATACTGGAATGATTAAATAATCCACAAACGAATAACCATCTAAGACTTCCGAAATCCGCATTTCGTCATCCGCATTTAACAATAGTTGTTCCGCCTCCAGAATTTTCGTGATCGTATGATCTTCTCGATCTTTCGGACTCAGTTCTTCGTAATTCATATATGGCGAAAAACCCCAGCCTTCGAGCAGGTTTTGACGAGAGCATATAACCATACAGTCAAATGTGTTTTTGCGATTTTCGCCCGAGGCCATGCTCCATACAACACTGTCTTCGTCTGTATTTTCTTGTATGAATTTATAAGCTTCATACTTCTCCGGTTCTATGTGTGTTTCCTTTGTTTTATCGCTAGTTATCGAGGCAAATCCTTTGTTTATCCCATACAATGCTCCGAAGCATATTTCTATGATTATTACTGCAACAAGCATGTTTTTTATCGTTTTGGATTTGATTTCCAAAACAAAATCTATAATCAGTATCCCAATTACCGCCGAAAAAGGAACGAACCAATAAAGGTTGACCCATCTCAATGGCGACAATATGAAAAGCGCCGTACCTAGTAAGAACCCTATCTTGATCAATCTGGTGATTTTGTCTTTTCTTTTGTCCAGTAGCCCTATGCATTTTATTCCTATCGTCCCTGTAATATATCCGCCAAGAAGTATCAGTGTCATCATCCATCCAACGGAATTTCCAAGCCACGTAATATCCTTAAACGAATACAATCCCAGTCCTCCATTCACCGACTCCTTTCCATAATAAATCATCCAGTATGCTATCAAAAATGTGAAGCCCGAAGGTATTGCTATTTTTAATAAGAATTTTTTATCAAAAAACAAAATGCCATATACAAATAACGCTCCGATATAAATCAAAGCTGTAGAGCCTTTTGCACCTGTTAATCCAATAACTCCAATCAAATATAATACATATGACAGTTTATTTTCGGTTTTATTAAGAAGATATAGAAGTACAATGAAAAATAACATGCTTAAAGCCATTGTCGGAGATTCAATAATCCAATCTGTAAATGAACGCGACCCGATAGCAAATAAATAAGATAATCCTCCATACTTGATAACACTGCCTATACCGAGTAGAACGCTTGCGCCTCCTCCGAGCGTTGCTAGAAACGATGATGCCAACGCCTTTGTATGATTTTCTGTAATTGCATATCCGAGTTTGGCAACCGCAAGAAATATCGCGCTTGTAATGAAATACGGGAAAAATCTGAAATATAAGAAACCTGTTTCGACACCTGTCAGCTTGGAGATTTCGGCAATCCAAATATGGAAAAAATAATGATATTTAAAAGTAGAATCTCGGAAATCGTAAACACTCCAATCTCCTATCGGGAAGTCGATCTTGAACATCTCTATCTTCCCCAAGTGGAAGAAAATATCATCCAAGCCGTCCAAGCTGTTACTCAATGCAGATAAATCTCCTATTGAATAGTTAAAAACAAGATTCGGAGACATTATAACGAGGACTGCCAGCAATCCGTTTATTATCGCAATATTTTCAACGGTCGTATCGTCTTCCCCGTTCTTGAATCGATCGTATAAGAAATAAATGTTTGCAATAAAAATCGGGACCAATAGAATTGATATCTCTCCGAAATATTGAGCCGGTATGAAAAGTACAAGATTTATAATAATGCCGGCCATAAACACCACCGGTCCACCGGTCCGTTTCGCTATAATTTTACCTGGTACATATACAAATATCACCATGTATATTATCGACTTTACCCAGAGCCAAGCTGTTAAAGGAGCATTGTAAATGTCATATGCAAAAAATCCCCCGAGTATTGTCAACAAAATCGCAGTTATGTATTTGCTTGAGAGGAATTTCATTTTTTACGAGCGATAATATAGAAGTTCGCCGCTATCACTTTTGAAAATGGGATTTTAATCAAAATCAGATCCATAAATTTAAACGGCCATAATATAAGCATGAAAATTATCGTCCAAATTTCATATAACTGCTTAATTCCGAAACTTAAAAGTATCGATAAGAAGTCTATTGTTATGCATAAAAATGCGCTTGTCGGACCGGATTGAATTCCGACTTCTATAACTTCCAGCCCATGTCGCTCGAACATTTTGCGCAATCCTTCGTGAGTCCATCTCGTAAAATCATACGGACTCGCGTGAAATCCGAAAACAAACGGAGTTGTAAAAAAACATTCTCCACCTTTCTTAAGGACTCTAGCTGTTTCCGCAATAGCTACTTCAGGGTTGTCGACATGCTCCAGTACCGCGACGCTCAATGCGGCATCAGCAGATGCGCTTTTAACCGACATGCTTTTCAAATCCGTAACTATATCCACATTCTTATAATTAAAAAGATCCACATTTATTATATGTTCTCCAATTCTTTTATTCCCTGATCCCAGATTCAATACTACCCCCTCCTTATGATTGCCAATAAATCTTTTTAAATACCCTTCGTTCGGACAAATCGGACTTAGTATTTTTATAATAAAATAGTAAAGTTTTTCATTTTTTTTTACAAATTCTTTAAGGGAAGTAATCACAGATTTCTCTGTAGCTTCTTTGTGACTATTTTTAATCACTATTCGGTGATCTATAACCTTTCCATCTACTAACGATGATTTATCTCTATCCATAATCTCGTTCAGATTTTTTTCTTTATCCATTTGTTATTGTGTTAACCGTATCAATAACATATTTCACTTCTTTGTCGGATAGTTTTATGTAGAAAGGTAGTGTTATAGTCGAGTCTCCTATTTTTTCGGATATCGGAAATGATCCTTTTTTGTATCCATATTTTTCACGATAATATTTCATCAAGTGTATAGGCCTGAAATTAACTGCTACTCCAATCCCCGCGTCTTGAAGAAGGTGCATATACTCATCTCTTTTATCCCGATCAACCCAAATCGTATAAAGATGCCGCGCGTGTTTGCCACCAGATATAACGGCAGGGGTTTTTATATTTTTATTTTTCAGAAATCCCTTATCGTATTTGCGAGCCAATTTCTCGCGCATATCCAAATACCCTTCTATTCTGTCCAGTTGTTTCACCATAAGAGCCGCTTGGATATTGCTCATATTGCATTTATTGCCCAGAAATTCCATGTCATAATGTTCATATTTTTTCGAATATCTTGTCGCAGCGTTTTTACTCATGCCGTGCTGGCGCGCACGAAGCATCCATTCATATATTTTTTTGTCATTGCATGATATAGCCCCTCCCTCTCCGGATGTAAGATTCTTTGTCGCATAAAAACTGTAGCAAGCGATATCACCGAGCTGTCCGACTTTTATTCCATCTCTTTCCCCTTCCAAGCAATGCGCCGCATCTTCTATCACTTTTAATTTGTATTTGTCTGCAATTTTTCTTATACGCTTCATGTCACACATTTGGCCGTACAAATGTACTACTATTATCGCTTTTGTTTTTTTCGTTATTGCTTGCTCTATCAAGCTTGCATCAATGTTCCCCGTATTCGACTCAACGTCCACAAAAACCGGCTTGGCGCCTGCGTATTCTATTGCGTTAGCCGTAGCGATAAATGACATCGGCGTTGTTATCACTTCGTCTTCATGCCCGATTCCGAAGTATTTCACCGCAAGTTCGAGCGCATTCGTACAAGATGTCAGACCGACCGCGTATTTACTCCCTACGTATTTAGCGAGTTTTTTTTCAAATTCAGCAACGCAATCTCCTGTGGTAAGGAAAAGCGAGTTTAAAACTTTTATAACTTCATCCTTGTCTTCCTTTGCTAAATTGTGCCTGTAGAATTCGATTTTCATATGAAGAATCTTTAATACATTTCTACCTTCCCATCTTCGGTTCTTATGGGAACTTGCTTCATCCATTCCAACTCGCTCCACCAATCTTTATTATTCTTGTACCAATCGATTGTTTTTATAATACCTTCTTCAAGATTCGTTTTTGCTTTCCAATTCAGCAGCTTTTCCGCTTTTTCCGTAGATGAGATGTGACGCTCGACTTGTCCCGGCCTATCGAATATATATTTAATCATATTTTCCGGTTTGCCCAGCTGCTTCAATATTATTTTCGCTATATCCATAACGCTTACGGCCCTTTCTGTTCCTATGTTTATAACTTGTTGCCGTATACTCGAAAAATCCGGGAGATTAAGCGCTTGATCGATTGCTTCGCAATGATCTTGCACATATAACCAATCGCGCTCTGCCAACCCTTGCCCGTGTACTGTCAAAGGCTCATCTTTCAATGCGCTTGTTATAAATCTTGGCATCATCTTTTCCAAGTGCTGATTCGGTCCGTAATTGTTAAACGGTCTTATGATCATAACCGGCAGGTCGTAAGTACACCAGTACGAATAGACGAGCCTGTCTGCTCCGGCTTTCGCCCCAGCGTAAGGCGATCTTGGATTCAATATATGTTCCTCATCCATCAATTCTTTTTCCGCAGTCCCATAAACTTCCGATGTTGAAATGTGTATGAATCTTTCTACCGTGTTCTTATGTTTGGTAAGCGCATTCATCATCGTTTGAGTACCGATCACATCAGTTTCGAAGAATTTGCTGTCGTCGTAAATCGACCTCGCGACATGGCTTTCGGCGGCAAAATGCACTATTAAATCAGCTCTTTTCGTAAGCGAATCCACAAGATCTGCGTTTGTCACCGACCCATGCCAAAACTCATATCTTTTTGAGTTTTTTATTTGTTCGGGAATGTTGTTTTGATTGCCGGCATAAGTGAGGGCATCAAGTACGAGAAAATGATAATCAGGATATCTATCGAACATGTATTTCAGAAAATTACTCCCTATAAATCCCGCCGCGCCAGTTAATAAAACTTTTTTTTTCATAGTGTTTAAGCCTTTAAAATGCTAAGTGATTTTTTGCCACAATTAAACAGCAAGTCGATTATACTCAAATATGGCAAAAATTTCCCGTGCAATTGATTATATTCCGGATGTTTATATCCGTGATACTTAAGTTCTATGTTTTCTTTTTTGAACATTTCCTCATTCATATATGATTTCGCGCTGTCACCGGTAAGATAGGTTGTTGCATTAAATTTTTTGCATATATTCACCAAATGTTCCGTTGAATCGTTGTAATTTGTTATCCCCAATCCCGAACTTTTTACAAACTGTACGTGTTTTATGCCGAGATATTCCGATAATTCTCTTGTTAATTCGCAATTTAAATCTGAAAGGTATTCATATTTTTCCAATAAATGGCGCTCTAATATCGGAAAAACTTCTGGGAAAAATTCCGCCGAGCGATAATTTTCTTTTATCAAACCCAAATGCGACTTCTCCCAGCATTTGTTATCGTAATGTATTTTTATATCCTTGATAAGCGCATCATAATTGCCCTTTGCCTCTACCGGCACTGTCAGATATTTTTCTTCTCCTTTTGTCGTTTTTATTCTGTTTCGATTGCGCCAATCTCTTCTCGTATACTGCACGTCATCAAAAAAAACAAACACATCCGACTTATTTATCTGATCAAAATATCCGATCCATGGGATGTAAGAAGGTTGTAATATTGTTACTCTCATTTTTTTCTGATTAATACTGTATATTCGTACAAAGGGTAGCTGTGAATTATGTCCACGTATTTGTATTTTTTTATCATTATTTTCAGCATTTTTCCCGGATTCATATAAAACAAATGTTTTGCTTTGAAATCTACATGACTTGTCATTAAATTGAATCCGATTCCTTTGTTTACGTTCTTGTACAGCTTATCTATTTCGCTTAATACATATGCGTACCAATTCTCGTCGCTAAAGCTGTGCTTAACCGTAAAAGTCCCACTTGCCACACAGTAATCCGATTTCGCGTTTATATCTAATATTTTTGTCGAAAACGAGCAGTTTTTTTCTTTGGGAAATTTATTTTTGGCAAAATCCACCATCTCTTTCGACAAATCCACTCCATTATATTTTATTTTTCTGTATTTATTTTTAAGATAAATGAAATAGTCGCCTTTCCCACATCCATAATCCAATATTGAAAATTTTTCATCCATAAAAAACATATGATCGAAGCTTTTAAAACGAATTAACTGCGACTTTTTATCTTTCCAATCCACCCCCTTTGGCGTATCACCATATTCGAGGATTTTATTGCTGTAATATTTTGCTATTATTTTTTTATCTATATTCGTTGTCATATTTTTTCAAGCAAGGCTAATCCACAACCGGTTTTCCCATAATCATTACCATTATATAGCATGTATTTTTGATTCCTATGCTCAAATACGCATGGATAACAAATCATTTCCGAATCCCACCCTGTCGAAGAAACATCTATCCCCACTTGATTATCTTTCCTTATCCATTGCAATCCATTTTTTGATTCCGCATATCCGGCCCTATATGTATTTTTACCTCCGCGATAGCAATACCACATTTTGTATAAGCCATCTTCTTTATAAACCACTGGGCGAGCAATTGCGTATTCTTGTTTCTTATAAAAAATACAATCTATATTTTTTGGTGTCCATTTTAAACCGTCACGTGATTCGGCATATTTGATATGATAATAATGTTTTGAAGGCCAATCTTTTTTATTGAGTTGCCATCCTATACATGAGACATACCACATTCTCCAAATGTTGTTTTCTTTTATCACGAAAGGAGAAGCTGTCATAAAAGGATCATTTTCGCTTCTGTCCAGTATGGGAATTTGCGAGTATTTTTTGTAAGTTTTGCCATTATCTTCACTAACAGCCAGACCTATATAAAAAGCGAACGGTGTCTTAACTTTTTGAGTCCACCCCGTATAGTACATATATTTCTTATCGCCATTGTTTACAATACAAGAAGGCATTGCGCCACAATCATCAAAACAACCCGGCTTGCCTATGTCTATCGTAGGTGTTTTGCTCCAGGAGATAATCTCATGAGGGTTTTTGATGTCCAGCAAAACGTATCCTCCGCGAGAGTAATTGTTTTTATCACGACCGGCGAAATGAATTTTAAAGATATCTCCTTCCACATGTTCCTGGAAAGGATTTTGGATATTGGTTTTTATCCATTTGTATTTTCCGGGTTCTATAATCCGTCCTAATTTAATCCAGTTGAATTTCAAATAAAATCAGTTAAATATTCATAAAAGCACTAAACTTCTCGCTATCCATAGGGTATGGCTTAGTAGGTTGAGCTATATATACGGATTTATCTTTGGTATTGTTTAAAATTAAAGCCCCTGCACCGATAAGGCATTCTTTTCCGATTTGAATATGATCGCGAAGTGTTGCATTAACACCTATGAAACTTGATTCTCCAATCTTCACTCCTCCACTAACCACCACATGTGACGAAATCCATGCATGATCTCCTATTTCCACGTCATGTCCAAAATGATTTCCGCTCCAGATAACCACATCATTGCCAATCTTTATATTCGACTGGAACACTTGATTCTCCAATATAAAACAATTGTCTCCCATCTTTGTATCTCCGTATTGAATCGATTTAGAACTTACGAAACTTATCAATTTATATCCTTTTCCCTTTGCCTCTTTGTATTTTTTCTGACGAATAGCATTTAATTTCGCATAACCCACGGCTACGAACATGTCGTATTCGCTTGGTGGATATTTTTTTTCAACATCTTCAAATGGTACAACCGGCAAACCAAGAAATTTATCTTCTTTTATATATTCTTTATCGCTTGTGAAAGCTACTATCTGGTGATCGCTATCGTGTGTCAGATAAAAATGGACCATTTCTCCCATCTTGCCTGTCCCGAATATGATTATTTTTTTCATAAGTTTTTTCGGGTTAGTTTAGATAAATTTTACGGAATCTGCCAGTTTTTTTGCAATTACAGATACAATTGCATTTAAGCACCAATTTCGATTTGTTGTATAAACGTTTTTCTGCGCTGATAAATCATATTTGTTAATTAATTATCAATGCTTGCGCCATTGCGATTTCTCTTGAATGAGACAGGCTTATTTTACACTTAAACTTGTGTTTTCGCCCTATGAGATTCACTTCCGGCTTTCCATTGGTTCCGTTTATGATTTCTATTTTATTGAAAGGCACGCTCTCGCCATAGCACATCAAGGCTTTTAAAACCGCTTCTTTCGCCGCAAACCTAACCGCAAAGTGCTGTGCGTGCGAACGTCTGGATATGCAATATTCCACCTCTTTTTTTGTAAATATTTTCGCAAGCAATCGCTTGTTTTTTTCTATTCCTTTGAATCTGCAAATATCAACGCAATCTATTCCGATTTCCATTTTTACATTGTTAAGCCACCATCAAGCTGGAGAATTTTACCGTGAAAGAAGTCGTTTTTTATTATAAAAATTATTCCATCCGCAATTTCCTCCGGCTTTGCCATGCGTCTAAGCGGTGTGCGTTTCTCCCAATCGCTCTTTATCTTCTCGTTCATGGAATATTGCGCGATTTTTGTAAGCGTAAATCCCGGCGCAATTCCTGCGACCCGTATCCCAAGCAGGTTCAATTCATTTGCCCATGTTTTGGTTAGAGCATCTATCCCGGCTTTTGCGGCAGCGTATGCTGACTGGCCCGGATTCCCATTTGCAACGATCGAGCTGACATTCACTACGACTCCTTTTGTTCTTTTTTGAAACATTTTTTCCACGACCTCTCTCGTCATATAAAAAACTGACGTCAGGTTGGTCGCAAGTATTTTGTTCCATATCTCAATGTCATGTTTTTTCAACTGTCCGAAAATACTCAATAGCGGCGCGTCTTTCACTATTCCAGCATTGTTTACCAATGCATCTATACTTCCGTTGTCGCCAAAGAACTTTTCAACTTGCGCTTCTACATTTTGCAGATCGCTTACGTCGCATTTGTAGAATTTCGCCCCTTGAAAATCCGGTTCGTTTATATCAAAAACTCCGACATTCGCACCCTCTTCGATCAATTTTGTCGCAAGTGCTTTTCCTATCCCACTTGCGCCTCCTGTTACGATTATATTTTTACCTTTTATGTCCATTGTTTAATTTTTTACATTCTGGGATTCTAGAATTTTTTTTATATCACCGAAGCTTGTCATTTTCATTAGATTATCCGTATCTATACTTATACCAAATCTCTCTTCTATCATTGCTATCAGCTGAAGATGGCTTAGCGAATCCCATGCCTCCATATTGTTCATTCCTGAATCATCGTTTATTTCTTCTCTTTTTACGCCGAATATTTCGGCCATGATTTCTTTCAGTTTTTCTTCCATTTATGTGTAATTTTTGATATAAAATTCTTTGAGTATGCGGTAAAGTACTTTTTTGGTCGGTCCTTTTGGTATTTCATCCGTAATTATTATCTTTTTTGCTTGTTTGTATTGGGCTATTTTCCCCTTGCAAAAAACCTTAAGCTCTTCTTCGGTTGCTGTAAGATTATCATGCAGCTTAACAAATGCGCAAATATCTTCTCCAAGCAGTTTATCTGGAATGCCTATAACTGCACTTTCTGCAACAGCCGGATGTCTAAACAAAACATTTTCCAGTTCGGCCGGATAAATATTTTCACCTCCTTTTATAATTAAGAAATCTTTTCTCGTCTTGAAATAGAAATAATTGTTTGCATCCCTGTATCCATAATCTCCGGAATGAAACCATCCGTTGCGAAAAGCTTTTTTATTTTTCTCTTCCAATCCAAGATATTCTTTTGCCACATTCAATCCTCTGATACATATCTCTCCTTCTTGATTCGGACCGAGTTCGTTATCCAAGTCATCAACTATAGTCATTTCATTAACAGGCAGCGGTCTGCCTACAGATCCTTGTCTCCTGTTATCTGCCGGATAATCATTGAAACATGCAAATGATGTCGTTTCTGTTAGTCCGAATCCTTCGAAAATCGGGACCTTGAATCTTTTTTCGAAATCCTTTTGTACGCTAGGTATAAGTATTTGCCCTCCGCAAAATATTCCTTGCATAGTACTATCCGTTCTTTCTATCTTCAAGCTTAGCAGAATCGATAGAATTGATGGCATTACGCTTGTCCAATTTATTTCATATTTTTCCGCGAGCCCCCAAAAAGACATCAAGCTCGCTTTTCCTTTCACTATCACTGTCGATCCTCCAGTGTATAACGGATTCAGTAGCGTCATTACCTGTCCGTTGTTATGAAATAACGGAAGTATGCATAACGTCCTTGTGTTCTCAGTAAATTTAAACCACCCCGACACCGCACAAGCATCCGCCAGCAAGTTAAGATGCGTAAGGACAACTCCTTTAGGGTTGCCCGTTGTCCCAGAAGTGTAAATTATCACAGCTTCATCGTACAATTCTATGTTCGGAAGATTCACGGATTCTTTTTGAGGTTTCTTCAAGTCTTCCGTGTTTACGAACGCGACTTCGTTAAATCGCATATCGGATATCTTATGCTCGTATAGAGGATCATAAAAAACATATTTCGATCCGCTGTTTTTTATTATGAATTCCATCTCCGGCGGAGATAAGTCCTGATTAATCGGAACTATTACGATTCCACTCATCAATCCGGCAAAATAAAAGCATACGAATTCCGACGAATTTGGAATAATTAAACTTATTCTATCCCCTTTTTTAAGATCTTTGGATTTGAGATAATTAACAGTTTCGAATATGCGCGATTGTAATTGCTTGTAAGTATAAATTTCTTCATCTTTTCCAGGACAGAATAAAAATTCTTTGTTCGGCGAAGATTGTGCATGCGAATTAAAAAGATCTCCTACGTTTTTATACCGAATCGGCATGTCGGTTTTTATACGTTGATGCGCCGGTATTTTCGCCGGATCAATCATTTATTTATATAGTAAGATATTATTTCCGTCATGCCCTTAACAGATGTCATCTTAAGAGATTTTTGAAATTCAATTTCTATGCCGAAAGTTTTTTCTACCGCAACCAACAGTTGAAGGTGCTTGAGAGAATCCCACTCCGGAACGACCTCCATCGACAAATCCTCGTTGAAGTTTTTTATCTCAAGAACTTCCTGAAATACTTCTTCGATTCTTTTAAGTATATATTCTTCATTCATTCTCGGAAAAATGTTTAATTATTTTTTCCGCAGCAGCCATTGCCATATCTCTTCGGCATTCTTTCGTTGCCGTACCGATATGTGGAGTAATTATGCAGTTCTCCATCTTGCATAACAGATGGTCTGCTGAAATCGGTTCGGGATCTGTAACATCCAATACCGCTCCTCTTATTTCTCCGTTTTTTAGAGCATTCAAAAGATCTTCCGTTTTTATTATTTGTCCTCTTGAAAAATTTATTAAAATCGGACGTTTCGACATTTTCCTAATCGATTCCGCGTTTATCATCCCTCTTGTTTGCTCGGTAAGCGGAACATGCAACGATATATAGTCCGATTCGCTAAGTAATTCTTCCAGTGTAACCGCCTTGCAGCAATCTGATACAACCGGTGATCTGTTGAAATATATCACATTCATACCGAATCCGAGAGCGCGCTTCGCCACAGCCATTCCTATTCTTCCAAATCCTATAATTCCAAATGTTTTACCCGTAAGCTCTTCACCAAGCAGTATTTCAGGATCCCATGCTTTCCATTTTCCTTCTCTGACAAATTCGCGTGCCGGCCAAAGTTTTCTGGCAAGTGCCAAGAATGATGCCATAGTAAGGTCGGCCGTACTGTTCGTGACCGAATCTGGGATATTGTAAACATAAATGCCTTTTGTTTTTGCATGTTCCATATCTATGTTATCCAATCCTGATGCGTAGCTTGAGATCACCTTAAGTTTCGGCAGCGAATCAATAACTTCTTTTGTGAATTTATCCAAAACGGTTGATAACACGGCGTCGCAATCTTTTAAGCTTCTTATCAGCTCGTCTTGCGTTAATGTTTCGTTTTTATCGTTCAGGCTAACCTCAAAATGCTCTTTCAATATCGTCCTGGCGATTTCCGGCATTCTTCTTGTGATGAAAACTTTTTTCATTTTTTTATTACTTTGCTTATTTTTTCTATTCCTTTCTCTATCAAGTCGCTATTTTTCACAAGCGGACCATAGCAAAGCCTTACCCCTTCTATCAGTGTTCTCCCGAACCCCCATCCTGGAACCAAAAGCACTCCCTGTTGCTTAATCGTTTCTTCCACGAATTTCGCTCCGTCCATATCTGTTTTCAATACTGTATATAATCCTCCTTGCGGTTGCAGACGAGGGATTCCCAGATATTTATCTATTGCTTTTATTGTAATGTCAGCAGCCTGTTTGTAAGCATTTTTTGCAGATTCTATATAGGGTTTCATTTCGTTTTTTGCAATCGCATCATTTATATATTTCGCCAGAGCCATTTCGTGCAGCATATCTGGGCATAAAATCGACGAACCTTGTATGCTTTCCATTGCTTCGACCACAAATTCCGGTGCGAAAATCCATCCCAACCTTCTTCCCAATCCCCTGCACCATTTCGAATTCGAATGTATGGAAATAAAATTATCGTTATGGCTCCATGAAAAATATTTCGGATACTCCTCGAAAACAAGATGCTTATATGCGAAATCAATAATCAAAAAACTACCTATCTCTTCCGCCGCTTTCAATCCGGCTTCTATAAATTTATCCGACAATATTTGAGATGTCGGATTATCCGGAGACGTTAGCAATATCACTTTCGGTTTATGCTCCAATATA
>MFXH01000019.1 GCA_001788795.1 Candidatus Peregrinibacteria bacterium RIFOXYA2_FULL_41_18
CTGAATCACGATGCTGATGGGGTTGATGATGATGATCTTGTATATACGCTCTATTTGAATACGGGCGATGGTAGTTTTGTCGTTGATTCGGATTACGGTTTGGATGGGCATGGGTATGAGATGATTTTTGTCGAGATGGAATATTTTACGCCAACATTTATTGATGGAAGTTATAGTGCTTATAGTCAGGAGCTTTGTTATAACGATGTTAATAGTGACGGGATAGTTGATCTTGTAGGTAGCGATTCCGGTGCTTATATTTGGGATGGAGTTGATACGTGGACTTATGTTACGCCTTCCGCCGGAAGGTTCTCTTGCGGTGGCACGTCGTATGGTAGTGGGTCGGAATCCACTTACGGGAATGCAGATTTGAATGGAGACGGACTCCTAGATTTCTATGAGTCAAACGAAAGCAGTCTTGAGGGGCCGAGAGGTGTTTATACAAGCATAGGTACCAAGCCGGATCTTCTAACTTCTGTTTCTACATCTGGAGGTGCAGAGTTTTCGATTTCTTACAAATCTGCACTTGAGGACTCCTTGAATACCGATTTAGCTATTCCTATTTATGTTGTTTCTGAGGTTGTGACCGATGACGGCTTGGGCAATGAGTCGTCTATTAGTTATCAATATAGCGGTGGTCATTATTACAAATATTTTGATGGAATTACCGGTGAGTTTAGTGGGTTTGAAGAAGTTTCTGTTACGGATGGCTTGGCGGAGACTGTTTATTATTTTGATCTGGGATGTAACGATGGAATTGCTTGTACTATCGGTTTGAGTGATGGGATGGTTATTGCCGTTGACGGTGAATCCACGTCATATCCCGACATGGGCTATACCTATGTTGTTGATGGAGATTATTTGAGAGAAATTACTGTTAACCTTATTGACGCCGGATTTTGCAGCGATATAAATTGCGATAGTGCGTATTTCGTTTATGAAGATGCTGATTTTTCGTCGAGCTTTTGGACAGGAGAAGATTGGGATTCCGTTTCTGATACATATATTTATGATGTTGATTATGCGAGCCATGCGTTGAAGGGTAAGCCGATAATGATCGAGGTTTATGATTTGTCGGGGGCGCTCTATGATAGATCGGTTAATGAGTGGAGCGTGACTGATCTTGGTGGTGACCGATATTATCCGCACGTCGATCTTGTATCAAATTTTACTTTTGATGGGTCGGACTCTTCCAGAAGTGTCGAAGTTGCTTATGAATATGATACCAGTTACGGTTTGTTGATTTCCGAAACTCAATTTGGGGAGGCGGATTTGGATGGCGATGAGGTTTGTACGGAGAATGCCTATTCTTATAGCGAGAGCTCATGGGTATTTAAGCAGGCTTATTCTTACGTGAGCGATTGTGATGGAGTCTATTTAAGCAAAACTGAAAATTATTACGACTGGTCGACGTCTCTTGGTGACATCTCAAGCGGCCTTCTCACCGATCAAATGCAGTGGCTTGATTCCGATAGTTCATGGGTTACTGTTTCTTACGAGTATGACTCTTACGGGAATATTGTCTTGCAGACGGATCCGCGCGGATATCAGGTCGGTGTTGCATATGATTCCGAGAATTTTTATCCGCAGACAATTACAAATCCTCTCGGACAAAGTGTTTCGGTCGAAGTGAATTACATAAACGGCAAGCCGACTGAAACGATTGACTATAACGGATATGCGTCTGTCTATTTATATGACGGTGCCGGAAGACTTATTTCCGTCTCAGGTCCAGACGTTGATGGAGTCGGAAGTATTACTTATGTCGAATACGATTATGATGATGTTTCGATGCCGAGAATTGTGCATGAGTCTCAAAATGATGGTACTGCTGACGGTTTTAATTCTTATAATTATGCCGATGGATTTGGGCGTACTGTGCAAATTAGAGTTGAAGGGGAGGATTATTATGCAGTTACCGATACTTCTTATGACGAGAATGGGAATGTTGAAATGGAAGGATTGGCTTATTTTGTTTCAGGTTCATCTTATTCGACTCCCGACCTAAGTCAGCCTGCCAATGAATATGATTATGATGCTGCCGGTCGAATTATTTCTGTTTCAAATTCAATGGGTGATATCTATAGCGATTATTCTCTGTGGACCGAAACAGCGACAGATACTATGGGGAACGTAAAGGTATATTACAGTGATGCGTATGGGAATTTGGTGCAAGTTGATGAACTTCTGACTGACGAATCCGGATCGAGTGAAATTTACTCAACTTATTACGAATACGACTTGCTTGGGAGAATGATTTCCATTACCGATGCTCTTGGTAATGAGAGAAATTTCGAGTGGGATTCTCTCGGAAGAAAAACCATGCAGGAAGAAGGACATGATAGTGCGGATTCCGATTATGGAATTTGGGCTTATGAGTATGACGAGAATGGGAATTTGCTTGTTGAAGTTGTTCCAACCGGCGAAAGTATTTCTTATACCTATGATGAGCTCAATAGGGTTGAAACAGAGTTTGTTTCTGACGGAGGCAGTGCGACATATGTTTATGATACGGCTCTGAATGGGGTTGGGCTGCTTGCATCTGTTTCCGATGAACAAGGCAGTGTTTCTTATGAATATGATGCTTTCGGGGGTGTTGTTAGCGAAGAGAGGACTATAGGGATTGAAACTTATATTACCGAATTTGAGAACGATTTAATGGGTAGAATGGAGTCTGTTGTTTATCCGACAGGTTCCGTTGCGGATTACACTTTTAATAATGCCGGAAGGGTTGAGACCGTTTTGGTAGATGGCGAAAGTCTGGTTACGGATATGGACTATTCTTCTCTTGGTCAGTGGCAAAATGTTTATTATGCAAATGGAGATGTTGTCACAAGCACTTATGATCCCGAACAAATGTATTTGCTTGATAGCCGTACTGCCGTTTCCGGGACTGGAACAGTATTGCAAGATTTATCGTATCAATACGATGATGTTGGAAATATTGAATGGATTTTGGATGAGTCTGGAATTGATACGGCAAAAGATATTTATTATGAGTATGATGACTTATACAGATTGACTACGGCTATCTCAGGTACGAATCTTTATACGAGCGGACTTTTTACAGATGTTGATGCCGATGGATTGACTATTTACGGCGGAGATAATTGTCCCGATGAATTCAATCCATATCAGGCTGATTGGAATGGCGATGACGTTGGTGATGCATGTCAGGATTATGATGGTGATGGTTTGTATGATGATGAGGAGGTTGAAGATTTCGGTTCCGACCCTGATAATTGGGATACCGATGACGATGGGTTTTCGGATTATGATGAATATGTGTATGGCAGCGATTGGCTTGATGCTACAAATTCCATACCTATAGCGGTGCAAGCGATAGGTGACAGCGGTATAAACGATATTACTTCTGGGGACGGTCCTTATTATTTTGATAGTGGTGGAATTTTGTCGAGTGAATACTATTTGAATAGTTCTTACGTTTTTGCAATTAACGCAAAGGCTCTTGCCGCTTTTAGTTTTGATATGGAGAATTATGAAATTTCGAATGTTGATTATACGTTTGATTACTATCATGGATCGTGGGTGGAGCTAGACTCTTCTTATTTTGCAGATAGCGAGTCTGACTTGAGCGGCGATCCGACGTGGCTTACCGGTCGTGATTTTGCAGATTGGGTGTGGATGACTTTGGTAACTCTTACTGGAGGTTCGACAGTTTATTTATCTGTTACTTTTTCACATATTGATACAGATGATGATAGTGTTGAAGATTATCATGATAATTGTCCTGTTGATTCAAATATTGACCAGTCCGATTCCGATTCGGATGGGCAAGGAGATGTTTGTGATGATGGATCTTCCGATGCCGGTGCCGGATCTTCGGCATCGGATTCCGGCGAGGCAGTTGATTATCAGTATTCTTATGAATATGACGCTGTTTCGAATTTGATTTATTCTTCAGATTTGGGAGATTTTTTGTACGAAGAGACCGGTTTTGCAAATCCCTATGCGGTTACTTCGGTCGGAGGTAATCCTTATGAATATGACCAAGCCGGCAATGCCGTTAGTGATGTCGCTTATGACTATGTTTATGATGCGAAGAATCAGTTGATTTCCAGCTATCCTACTGCCGGAGGTACTGTTTATGAATATGGTTATGATTTCGGAGGGAATAGAGTTGTGAAAAATGCGGATGACGGATCGGCCTTGTATTATCCGAATATCTTTTATCAAGAGAATATTGCTTCCGATGGGAGCGGTGTTGGTACGGAATATGTGTTTGTCGATGGTATTCGGATATATTCTCGCGATGTTGTATTAGAAGCACCGTTTGATTATTTGAGCGGCAGCCAATCTATGAGGTGTACTGTTGCCGGACTTTCTGCGTGTTGGCAGCCTGTAACTTTCAGCGAAGTTTTTGATGCAAGTGCCGATGTTGTTGTTTTTGCGCAAATTCAGTCCGAGAGTGGAGTTGATGACGTGGATGTGGATTTGAAAAATATAAGTACTACCGGATTTTCCGTAAAAATCGAGGAGGATTCAGGGTCGGGAAGGGTTTGGCTCGATGGGCGGCATTTGTATGAAACCGTAGCGTGGGTTGCTTTTGATATGAATACTCTGCCATCCGGAGTTTATGGAGATACTGAAACTTTTAGTCAAAATCGTTCCGGCACTATAAGTCAAAATGTTGTTTTCGATTCGGCATTTTCTTCCGGATCGGAGCCTGTGATTTTTGTCCAAAAACAAACCGAAAATGGAACTGCTACTGTACGTGCGAATATTTTGTCTTCCAGTGAGACAGGCTTTTCGATGGAGCTTAGGGAGGATCAGGGTAACGGTGTTGTTGGCGGATGGGACATTACGCATGGAGCGGAAGAAATTTCATGGATCGCTTTTTTACCTGAAGATAACCCGTTTAATGGTGTTGCTGGCAGCGTGGATATCGGATCGACATGGGAAGCTGCAAGTTTCGGGTCGAGTTTTACGACTACGCCATTGGTTTTTGCCTCTATTGTTAGTCAGAATGAGGCGGATGTTGCGATTATGGATTTGAAAACCGTTACCACAAGCGGTTTCTACGGGAGGGTTGATGAGCTAACTAATGCTGGGTGGAATGGACGTCATGTAGATGAAGAGATTATGTATTTTACGATCGGAGAATAATCAAAAAAGCCTCCGAAAGAGCGGAGGCTTTTAATAGTTATCGTAGTGTTTTATTCCAACTCAATCTTGATGCCGCCGACTTTTGCCGCCAGCATGTTGTAGATCCATGCGCCAAGAGCACCTCCGATATATCCTATGATATAACCGAAAGCCGCGCCGAGGATTAACATTCCAAGTCCCATTCCGATTAAATTGAAGCCCTGTCCGAATAATAATGCGAAAACGCCTCCGAGTGTTGTCAGTGCGCCCATGATGCCGTACATAACCGCCATCATTGTCGCTTGGAGTTTAGCGACAGAAGAGATGTCTAATCTCTTGACCATTTTCATGTCTGCCATTTGGTTTTTTGTTATTTTGTATAGAAAACAAGCCTCATTTTATTGATTAAGCGCTTTCAGCGCAAGAAATGTTTTAAAAACAGAGTCCGTTCAGTTTGATATTCGGCCACATTCGCACAAAAAGTTCTTCTGCTGTTTCACAGCTTACTTCACATTCGCCAAGTTTTTTAATCAGGTTTTTGATTGCTGTTTGATTCGGTGCTTCAATCTCTGCATAGACGATGTTGCCCGGATATTCGTCGATGTCGACATGGATATTTTTCAAACAATAAGACGTGCGTTTTTTCTCGCAGTAAAAAGTTTCTTTGAGTCCGATGTTCTTCAGTATTTCCGCCGTGGCCGCACTGTCTTTTACGGTTGTCTGGATTTCTTCGCGAATTTTGCAGCCGTTGATTATTTTTTTAGGTCCTTTGTATGCGAACTCTACAGTTTTTTTGCCGCATGACCTGACTCTTATGAGTTTGCCCGATGCTCGTAGCGAATGATTTGGATAATCGAAATGTCTGCAAATTATCATTCCTGAGAAGAACTTTTTTGCTCCAAGTGCTTTAAGTTTTTTCTCCAAGCTTGTCTTTTTGATTCCGAGAATTTTTATTTCGATTTCGTTTGTCATATGGGGATGAATACCGAATATTGAATACCGAGAGGGATGCTATTGCAAGTTTTCTTCGAGTACTGCGTGGGCCGCTGCAAGTTTTGCGATCGGTACTCGGAAAGGGGAGCATGAAACATAATCCATTCCCAGCCTGTGGCAGAATTTTACAGATTCCGGATCGCCGCCGTGTTCTCCGCAGATGCCTACTTTTAAATCCGGACGTTTGGCGCGTCCGCGTTCCATACCGAATTTTATCAGCTCGCCGATTCCTTCTTGGTCGATTGTTTGAAATGGATCGGCTGCAAGGATTTTTTTCTCTATATAATCCGGCAAAAACGAACCTATATCGTCGCGAGAAAATCCAAATCCCATTTGAGTTAAGTCGTTTGTTCCGAAGGAGAAAAATTCCGCTGTATCAGCCATTTTATCTGCCGTTAAAGCTGCGCGTGGGATTTCAATCATTGTTCCGAACATATGGGGAATCTCTGTAAGGCCGAATTTTTTGCATACTTCGTCGTGGATTTTTTCCACTATGATTTTTTGATGATTTAGCTCGTTTACCGTACATGTAACCGGGATCATTATTTCAGGCGCTACATCTTGTCCTCGTGTTATCAATTCAGCTGCCGCTTCAAAAATCGCACGTATTTGCATTTCGGAAATTTCTTCATATGTTATGCCAAGTCTGACTCCGCGATGTCCTATCATCGGGTTGTTTTCACGAAGACCGTCTGCGCGTTTGCGCAAATCCGCCAAGCTTATTCCCAGTTCGCGACTGAGTTGTATCAATCTGTCTTCGTTTTTCGGGATAAATTCATGAAGAGGCGGATCCATCAGCCTTATCGTTATCGGGAATCCGTTTAATGCCTCAAGAGTTTCTTTTATATCCTTTTTTACATAAGGAAAAAGTTCGTCGAGAGCTGTTGTTCTTTCTTGTTCCGTGCGGCTTACTATCATTTTTCTCAGTAAGAAAAGTGGTTTGTCGCTTCCTTCGCCGTAGAACATATGTTCTACACGGAAAAGTCCTATCCCTTCTGCACCGAAAGATATAGCTTTTCGAGTGTCATGAGGAGTATCCGCGTTTGTTCGTATTCGCATTTTTCTAGTTGCATCCACTAATTCCATAAGTGAACCATAGTGTTCGTTTTCCGCGAGACTTGCTTCCGATAGTGGCATATCTCCCAGATACACAAGACCTCGAGTTCCGTTAAGAGAGATAGTGTCGCCTTCGCGAATAACCGTTCCATCTTTTGTTGTCATGGACTTGGTTTCGTGTGAGATATCGATATCTCCACAGCCTACTATGCAGCATTTTCCCCAACCTCTTGCGACAAGTGCTGCGTGAGAGGTCATGCCGCCTTTTGAGGTCAGGATTGCTTGCGATTTGTGCATACCGTCGACGTCTTCAGGAGATGTTTCTTCGCGGATCAATATGACTTTTTCTCCTTGTGATGCCCATTTAACAGCATCTTCCGATGAAAATACCGCTCGTCCCTTTGCGCCCCCTGGGCCTGCCGGTAAACCTTTTGCGATCGGTTTTGTTTTTAATTCATGTGCGGGATCTATCATCGGTAAAAGAAGTTCTACGAGTTGTTGCGGTTGTACTCTTGAAATTGCGGTACGTGCGTCGATAAGTCCCTCTTTATACATTTCCATTGCGATTTTTACCGCTGCGGTTCCGTTTCTTTTTCCGGCTCTGCATTGAAGGATGTAGAGCTTGCCTTTTTCAATTGTAAACTCGATGTCTTGCATATCTTTGTAATGTTTTTCCAGTCGGTTTCTTGCGTCTTCTAATTGCAAGTAAATTTCAGGCATAAGTTCAGCCAGAGTCGGGAGATTTTTGCTCTGATCGTTTTTCGAATAATCGTTTATTGGAGCAGGTGTTCGTATGCCCGCTACTACATCTTCTCCTTGCGCATTTATAAGATATTCTCCGTAAAATTTATTTTCTCCGTTCCCCGGATTTCTTGTGAAAGCGACTCCCGTTGCACTGTCTTCGCCCATGTTTCCGAAAACCATCGCTTGGACGTTTACCGCAGTGCCCCATTCATCTGGGATTTTTTCAATTCTTCTGTAGTCGATTGCGCGTTTGCCGTTCCAGCTTAGGAATACCGCAGCGATGCCGCCATGAAGTTGTTCCATCGGATCTTCTGGGAATGGCTTGCCAAGTTTTTCACGTACTATTTTTTTGAAATCTTGAACTATTTTTATAAGATCATCAGTCGTTAGGTCGGTATCTGTTTTATATCCTTTTGATTTCTTGATTTTGTCCAGATGTTCATCCATTATCTTGCGAATTCCTCTTCCTTCGGTCGGGTCAAGGCCTGCGGCTTTCTCCATTACAACATCTGCGTACATCATGATAAGGCGTCTGTATGAGTCGTATGCGAAGCGCGGGTTTTTGGTTTGATTAATCAAGCCCTCTATTGTTTCATCGTTTAGTCCGACATTGAGGACTGTATCCATCATTCCCGGCATTGATTTGCGTGCGCCCGATCTTACAGATACAAGAAGTGGATTTTTCTTGTCGCCAAATTTTTTACCTGCGATTTTCTCGATTTGTTTTAAGGATTTTGTAATTTCCTCATCAAGTCCTTTCGGATAAGATTTCTTGTTCTCGTAAAAATGTGTGCATACCTCTGTCGTGATTGTAAATCCCGGAGGTACTGGAAATCTCAGGTCTGCATGGCCTGCCATTTCTGCAAGGTTTGCTCCTTTTCCTCCGAGGAGATTCTTCATCGATTCGTTTCCGTCGGCCTTTCCGCCTCCGAATGAGTAAACCCATTTAGTCATATCGGCTTGGTTAAGTTCTGTGTGGAGTATAGCAGAAGTATGAGAAGTAGTAGAAGTATGAGAAGTGATGTAGTGATTTGTTAAAGGATTGGTTGTTTGGTAAGATTATTTGCGTGAATAAAATGAAAAATAAAACAGGTGGGTTTACACTGATTGAGTTAATTATTGCGATTTCCGTCTTTGCAGTTTTGGCGATTATGACGATTCAAATTTTTTCAAATATTGCCGGTGTTAGCAGAAAAGTTGAGGTACAAGAATATGTTTTTTCCGAGGCTGAGGCGGCTATGGAAAGAATTATTAGGGAAATTCAAAGATCTGCAATTGATTATGGAGAGTATTACAGTATGAATGTTTTGGGATCCTCTTATTACGGACAAAATGGAGGTGCTTATAAGGCGACGTTTTATGATCCCGGTTCGGGCGGGCCGCTTGTACTTGGCTTAGATGGTGGTGATGGTATAGATGGTACGGATTGCGGATCGGATACTGAGTATTTTTTTACCGAGGACTGTGAGGATTTTGATGCCGGAACTTATGATAGCGATACCGGTAGGCATTATTATTCCGATTCGGAGGCTGGTTTTATGGAGGACGCAAATGCTTTTTGCGAAAGTGTTGGTGGCGATTGTTATGACGTTGGATATTCGCTTCAGGATGAGCTTTATCTGATAAGCGCTGATGGTTATGAAAAGGTTATGTTTGCAAGGGAATTGAATGGTTCGGAGTATGTTATTTCGAGCCTGTCTATGTATGGATCTGATGTTGATGGTGATGCTGTTTATGATTACTGGGGATGTGCAACCGAAGATGATTGTTTTGATACCATTAGGCATTATGAATATGACTGGATTACATATTATGACTATCCAATTCCGGAATCCGATCTGGACTTGCAAGATGGTAGCATTGATGATGTTGATTTTCTTCCGATGACGCCATCTGATATAAATATTGTTGATTTGCATTTTTATATCTCGCCGCTTGAGGATCCTTATATGGGTTTTGCGGAAACCGAATCTTGGTCCATGCAGCATCCGCATGTGATTGTCGTTATGACAGTTGCGCCTTCTTCCGGTTTGAACGAAGGATTGCTTGGTGAAGATTGGACTTTGACTCTTCAAGGAACTGCTTCGACGTCTGTTTTCAATGAAGTGCCGAGTGAGTATAAGGGGGGATGGAGATGGGAATAAAAAGAACTTTAGCCTTTCACTCCCGTGATCAGAATCAAGGTCGCTTGAGAATAAAGTTTTTTTATTTGTTTGAGACTTACTAGTCCTTGCTAATAAAAAAGCCTCCGCGTTTTTGCGAAGGCTTTTTTGAATACTTACATTTTTATAATCCCAAAAGGGTTACGATTATCTTGCAGAATTCGGCTCTGGTTACAGGATCTTCAGGCTTGAAAGTTCCGTCTTTAAAGCCGTTTACAACACCTTTGTGATAAGCGTAGCTTATGTATGGAGCGTACCAAGCATCTTCTACCGTATCGGTAAATGGTAGAGAGCTTGCTGTTAGAGTCAGATCGTTCGTGATTGCGTAAGTGTTTACAATGATTTTCACGGCTTCCGCTCGATTCACTAAGCTGTCTGGCTTGAATGTTCCGTCAGTATATCCGTTGATAATACCGAGTTCATAAGCGCTTTCAACATAAGGTGCATACCATGCATCCCATTCAATGTCTTCGAACGAGCTTTCCGTTATAGAAGTATTTGGGCTGTAGTCGAATCCGTTTAAGACCATCTTTGTCATTTCGGCGCGAGTGAGTGATCGATCCGGTTCGAATGATGTTTCGGATATTCCTTGCGCGATTCCAGCTTCTATTACTTTTTCAATGTAAGTTTTTGCCCAGTGATTTTCATAATCGATTTCGCTCGTACTTCCTTCCGAAGTAGACTCTTCGCTTGTTCCAGTTCCATCGGTTGACGTGATCTCGCCTGAGTCGGTGTCTCCGCCGATTGTTATTCCGCCGTCATCTGTTTCTGTGGATTCTTCTTCTCCTGCAATCAGATCTTCGTCGTTTCTTAGATTAGTCGGCAAGGCGTTTGATCCTTGAGATGGTTGAGTCGTTGTTGCTACAGTTGGAGTAGCGGCGGTAATCGTTACGCTTCTTTCGGAAGATGCGGTTGATTCATTTCCGGAATCGTCTGTTGCAGTAACAATGTAGTAATATGTTCCGGCAGTGATGGTCGTATCTGTGAATGTGCTCGATGTAACAGCGCTTGTGTTTACTTGATTTCCGTTGCTGATTGCTACCGGTGAAGTTGCGGATCTATATATTTCGTATTCAAGAAGGTCGTTTTCGGAGTTGTCATTCCAGTCGAGTAACGCTGATGTTGAGCTTGCGGCTGTTACGGTTAGACCGGCCGGAGCTGATGGAGCTTCAGCATCGCTGTTTATAATCGGAGAGAATATTGTTGCGTGATTTACCATTGCCGTCAGCTCAATCTTGTAGTCGTAATAATAATTAGCATTTGTTTTAAGATTTGTGATGACGGTTGATAGGCCTGCGAGAGTCCATGTCGAGCCTGAGTTTTCTTTTACGTAGGCTTTCTTAGTTGTTGATTCTGGAACGTATGAATTTGTTGAATTGTCCCAATAGCCAAGCTGCATTGTTTCCAAGTCGTCATAAGAATCTATGACATTGCCTTTGGCGGCATCTATTTCGGCTTTAAATAAGACAATGCTTATTTCATATTCTCCATCAAGGTTCGTTATGATATTGCCGTTTGCATCTGTGAATGTGATTTCTTTTCCTATGATACCTCTGGTTGTTAGAGCTGCATTGTTTGGTAAGTTGGCAACTGTTTGGATTTTTGTTGAATACTGATCTGATCCGGTGTCAATTGCGTTTGTACCGATTGCTAATTTGACGCCTGTGTTTGCTGAATCATCAAGGTCTAATCCAAGGTTAGGTTTGAACGTGGACATGTTCGGAGTATCGTCCATAAATGAGTTCATCCAACTTGGTTTAGCGCTGAAACTCGAGAATGCAACTGTTATCGTTTGTCCCGCTGAAATTCCTGTTACGGTTTTGGTTTCACCGGTTTGAGCGTGGAAGTATGCTGTTGCGTTGCTCAAACTTGCCGATACGTTTACCGATCCGCTACCGGATGCGTTTAACGATGTTCCGTTCCAGAAATTTCCATCGCTTGATTGGATATCCACCCAAATCGATTTTGTTGTACCTGTTACATTGAACGATACCGTTGAGGTTTTTTGAGAACCTAATTCGATTGATACGTTGTTTGTAGCAGAAAGATCCGATTTTTTGAAAGTTGTTTTAACGCTTGAATAAGTTGAGTGGTCCGCGCGAATTGTTACGCTTGTTGCAACTTTTATATTTAGTGATACTTGGCCGCTTGCGTTAGTTATTCCGCTTGCATATGCTCCATTTGATGGATCAATAGCTTCAACCCAAGCGTTTTGCAGTGCGGTTCCGAGATTGTTTTTGACTGTAACGTTTAGGGTTTTTACGTCGGCACTCATGTTGCCGATTGTGAAGTTTAGGCTTTGGTTGCTTGTTACGTTCACCGTTCTGCCCGTATCAGGGGCGACTTCTCCGAGTCCCTGAATGTGCAAAATCGCATCGTATGTCCCTTGAGGAATTGAGAATGTTTTTGTTGCGCTTCCGTTTGAGAAACTTTTTATTTCAAAACTTGTTCCTATACCTGTTGAAGTGTTTACCATGTCGAAGAATGCACTTGTTATTGTCGAAGGCATTCCGGTAATGGTTATACTTGTTTGATAAGTCGTGCCAGCCGATATCGTTTTGTTGCTTGCGTTTGAAGATGATATGTCGATGTTGTCGAGTGCAGGTAAATTCCCGTAAGTTACACTGTATGCAGATAATTTATATCTCTCCGACGCCGTATTTTTTGCTGTAGTTATTGAATAAGTTCCCGAGTCGTTTGTTACTGTGCAGTTGTATTTTCCCGTAGTATTTCTTGTAGTCGTATTATACGTTTCAGCGCAAACTCTTACGCCGCTTTCGACAGGTGATACGTTTCCGGATATTGTTCCGAAATTACCTGATGAATACTGGAAATTGACACCTGTAATATTGGAGTTTACTACCGAGACTACGTTTTGACTTCCCGACACATAAGATCCACTTGGAGCGATTGGTCCGTTTGTGTTGTATGCGGTTATTGTGTACGTAGTGCTTGCATTAACTCTTAACGAATAAATTCCCGTTTCTTTGTTTGATTGAACTGTTGCAAAAAATCCCGATGATTGATTGTAAGCTTGGATCCATGCTTCTTTTGAATCGCCTGTGACAGTTCCCGTGATGATTATACTAGGTACGTTAAGTTTAAAAGTTGCGGTAGTTGTTCCGTTTGAGCCAACTGTTATGCTTTGTTCTTGCATTCCCGGAGCTCCGGCAAGCATTGCGCCAACCGTGTATGTTCCGTTTTTAACTTTTAACGTGCAAGTTCCGTTTGAATCTGTTGTTCCTTGAGTTCCGCCAACTGATCCGTCAGGTCTGTAAGCATATACTGTTGCAGATGCTACTGCGTTGCCGGACGTATCGAGAACCGTTGTGGTGATCGTGGCGTCCGTTGAATTTAGCGATAATGTTACAGATTGTGTGCCAGATGCGTCTGTTACGTTTACGATTTGTCCTTGTGGTTTCATGAATTGGTAATCGCCTGCATTTTGAGAGGTTGAGCTAGACATAAACTCTGCGCTGTCAAAATATTCCACTCCTATCGACCACTCTCCCGGTGTAACTTTAAGTGAAGAAGTCGTGGTGCCTCCTGCCGCCAACGTAACTTCTTTTCCAACGTATTGGTTTGACGAATAATTGAATCCTGTAAGAACGACTTTTGTTGTACCATCTGAGCCTACAGAGCCGTTTTGAATGGTTACATTTATTGTTTTTGTTCCTTTTGTTAGTTTAAAATTAATTCCTGTTGCCGTATTGCTTCCGTCGGCTAAGGTTACGCCGTTTTGGCTGGATGAAACTACGTAGTCTCCAACTGTTGTGTTTGATTCTATGAACACGAAATAACTTCCGTTTGTAAGATTTGATATTGTGTAATTTCCGCTTGAATCGGTTGTTGCGCTAATCATTCCGTTTGGACCGTCAGCCATAACTTTTACACTCTGTATTCCGGCGTTTGAAATTGCATCTTTTACCGAGCCTGAAATAGATCCGTTGCCAGATGCCGCTACCGTATAAGGACTTGATTGTCCGATTCCTGATTCGATCAGTTGTCCTGTTGCTCCCGACATCGTTTTGTATGTCGCGTAAGCTCCTCCGGACCCATTTGCTTGATTGTAAGTAGTTGCGGCTCCGTTTACGAAACCTTTTAATATAAATTCAATATATCCATATGAGTTTGTCATGGCGCTTGCATCCGCGCTTCCGTTTCCGTCAGCGTCAATGCTTATAGTAAGGGTTACCTTGTTGCTTGCCGAGTCGTATGATGACGCAGAAACTGAAACTTTTCCGTTTCCGTAATAAGTGTTGCTTAAAGTAACTCCGTCGCTTCCGTTAATATCTGTTCCTATAACTCCGAGAGTATTTGTATTAATGCTTGATCCTGCCGGCAATTCGATGATGATTTTATCGCCATGGTTCAATGATCTTGTAGTTGGAAAGCCTATCATTGTTTCGTTTGCTTCTGTTGATTGAATTTTGATATTCGGTTCAAATATCAGAGGGCTCCATTGCATTACCGTTGGGTCAGACCATTTATTTGCAGCATCACATGTTGCTCCCGTACACATTCCAAATCCCCAGCTTTGTCCTTCTTCTTGCGAATAAGTAATTTCCGATGTTGATGTGCCTGTGATTACATTATCGCTGTTTGAAAATGCGGTTCCGTTGAGACCGTTAATATTGCTTAGAGTAGCGGTACAGCTTATGCCTGCCGTTATTGTTACGTTTTTGAATTCGAGATAGTTATATTCCGAGCTGTTTGTTATTGATGCATTTCCAAGAGAAACCGGAGTGCCTCCACAGTTTATTGTCCAGTTGCTTGTCAGTATTGCATTTGGTTGCAAAGGTATGTTGTATCCTATATTTGCAGATGTTGTTTTGAATGATGCCCATGTAAGCCTTGGAGCGGTGTTGTCGGCACCTCCTGTCGTGAAGGTCAAAACGTAGTTTGCCATTTCATTGTTGTACATGCCTTTTATAGATGCTCCCGTCGCATCTGTTACTGCTTGGTTTTGACCATCTCTTGTGATGATTTTTACTTGATATTGAGTGTTGGGAGCAAGAGATGTTTTTGGTTTTATGTGTAAAGTATTATCGCTTGTATCAAAATACGGAGTGTTTTTGTCGATATTAGGAGTAATTGTTATGCCTGTTGTGGTGTTTATTGGCGTTGATAATGGTTGATCAAGTCTTAAGACTATGTCGCCAGTGAGTACACTTACGCCGGTTGCATTATTCGCTATGCTTGTTGATGTGACTTGAGGCGCAGTACTCCCACTTCCCGCAATGGTGTATTCGGAATAAGAATTTGATATAGAAGTCCCGTTTGCAGCTTTTAAATTGCTTAATTGTACTGCCAAAGTGTTTTCTCCCGCGTTGATAGCTTGTTGTAAGCTTAAAGTTAAAGTGTATGTGGTTTGGTCGAAAGAGATCGTTTTAGTTTTTGATATCGGTGTTTGTCCCGGTATGAATACCGAAATGTTTGCATCTGTTGCTGTTGTCATGTCAATCGGTCCGGAGAATTTAATTGCGATTTGATTTATTGCCGATGTAACTGATGAAAATGCGGCCGGTTGTTGAGATTCTACGTACACAATGTCACTTGCGCCGATATGCCATATCGGGGATGAATTTGCGAAAGAGGTCCCTGTTATCGGCGAAGAGATGCCGCTAAAATTATTAAATGTTATTGACGCCTGTGCGATGTTGCTTACTGCATTTGGAACGTTAAATATTATTAGCAATTTATTATTTTGACCTGTGAATTGAGGGTATGAACTGGCTTGCACGAGGGCTGTAATGTTCGATTTCGTTACTCCATTTGCCAACCCTGCTCCGCTAAGATCGGTTACTCCCGATAATGCATAGCATGTTGCCCCTTGTGTTATTCCTGCCGCACATGATCCTGTTCCACTGCTTGTATTTAACTCTTGATTGAACGTTACAAGCATCGTCGATTTATAGTTGTTGATTTCGTAGTTTTGAGAGTTGTAACTTATAGATCCTGATAATGCTGTTGGGTTTTGTACTGCAGGAGCTACAAATCCTGTTGTTGCAATAGGACTTGAGATGCCACCGAAACCGTTAAATGTGATTGATGCCGTTGCCATGTCTGCGATCACGTTTTGAGCATCATAAACAGCCATAAGTCTGTTTTGAGGATCCATTCTCATAAGTGCAGCTACATTTCCTGTTATATTCGAAGATGCTGTTACGCCTGCTACGTTATAACAAGTTCCCGAGACGCCTGTTACCGCCGGACAAGATCCCAGCTTGTTGGCATCCGTAAGGTTGCCGTTGAATTCAAATTGTATAGTTGCTTTGTTCCCAAAATTCGTATTGCTTGCCGTATAAGTACCAGATCCTGTTATCGCTGTCGGATTTACTACCGGCGCTGTGAAGTTAGTACCTGTAATAGGGCTTCCGATTCCTCCGAAACCATTTACAGTTATTGACGCTGTACCCATATTGGCGATCACGTTTTGAGCATCATAAACAACCATAAGTCTGTTGGTTGGATCCATCCTCATAAGTGCAGTGATGTTGCCTGTTATATTTAGAGAAGCCGTCACTCCTGCAACGTTGTAACAAGTTCCTGAAACGCCTGTTACTGCCGGACAAGATCCCAGCTTGTTGGCATCCGTAAGGTTGCCGTTGAATTCTATTTGCAATGTTGATTTATTGCCGAATGCAGCATTGTCAGCCGTATAAAGAATTCCTCCGTTGATAGTGGTTGGATTTTGAGGAGGAGTTACGAAATTTGTGCTTGTTATAGGTCCTCCAATTCCTCCGAAGCTGTTGAACGTTATCGATGTCGCTCCAAGGTTTGATATTGTATTTGCAGAGTCGTAAACGACCATCAATCTGTTTGTTTGAGGATCCAGTCTCGTTAATGCCGTAATAACACCCGTAATCCCTGAAGAAGCAGTTACTCCGGCTACGTCATAACAAGTTCCCGAAACGCCTGTTACCGCAGGACAAGATCCTAATTTGTTTGCATCTGTAAGGTTTCCGTTGAACTCCACTTGCAGAGTTGATTTGTTGCCGTAAGCGGCGTTGTTTGCGGTGTACGTTATTCCTCCATTTATAGCAGTTGGATTCTGAGGCGGAGTGGTAAAATTCGTGCTTGTTATAGGGCTTCCGATGTTGCCGAAACTGTTAAATGTAATGGAAGCCGCTCCGACGTTTGATATCGTATTCGCAGAGTCGTAAACGACCATCAGTCTATTTGTTTGAGGGTCTAATCTCATTAATGCCGTAATAACGCCTGTAATACCTGAAGAAGCAGTTACTCCAGCTACGTCATAACAAGTTCCCGAGACACCGGTTACCGCAGGGCAAGATCCTAACTTGTTTGCATCTGTAAGGTTTCCGTTGAACTCCACTTGCAGAGTTGATTTGTTCCCGTAAGAGGCGTTATTTGCTGTATACAAAATTCCTCCATTTATGTTTGTTGGATTTGGTGGTGGCGGAAGCTGGAATCCGCTTCTGCTAAGCGTTCCAATTGCGTCACCAATACCGGCGATTGAAATCGAAGCTGCATTAAGATCTGCTACTGTATTCGCAGCATCGTAATAAATTTTCAATACACTTGTTGGCATTCCTCTTAATACTGCAGTTACGTTTCCCGTGATTCCAGAGGATGCAGTTACGCTTGTTGTCGCGTAGCATGTTCCATCTCCGGGTACTCCTTGTACCGGAGGACATTGTATGCTGTTTGTAGTTGTGAAATCACCATTTGTACTTACTGTAAGAATAGTTTTGTTTCCAGCACCGGGATCTGATGCGTTGTAAACAACGCTGTTTATTGTCGTCGCTGGTGCGGCATGCGTTAGCATGATAAATGCGCCGGTTATGGATCCAGCCATAATGATCGACGTAAGTAACATCGTTGCAAGATTTTTCTTGCAGAATAGTGCTTTTGGTGACATCTTTTTTATTTTGTTAATAATATTTTTAATTTTGGTTTTCATGATTTGTTTTTTTGTTTGAAAACGGTTAACAGGTTGTTAATCGGTATATTATATCCCAATTTGGCAGTTTTTGCAATGGTCTTTGGTCCAAAAATTATAATAATCTGCGTATTTTACTTGTCCATGTTTTTCGTGATATATTGTGGGTCCTTCTTATATCGATTTTATGGCTTATGCATTCTTGAATCTTGGTTCTAACATGGGCGAAAAAGCTCTCAATTTGGAAAAGGGATTGAATTTGCTTGCCGGATTTGGGGTGAAAGTCGTTATGAAAAGCGGGATTTACGAGACGGAACCTTGGGGTGAAAAGAATCAGTCTAGTTTTTTAAATCAGGTCGTGAAGGTAGAGACCGACTTGAGTCCGGTTTCCCTTGTGAATATATGTCTTGAAGTAGAGAGGCAGCTTGGTCGAATAGAAAGTATAAAATGGGGTCCCAGAATTATGGACGTTGATGTTCTTTTTTATGAAGATCAAATCGTTAATAAGAGTCCAAACTGCGTGATACCTCATTATCTAATGCATAAGAGAAAATTCGTACTTGTTCCTTTGAACGAGATCGCCGGAGATATGGTTCATCCCGTTTTGGGCAAGACTGTTGCTGTGATGATGGACGAGTGTGATGACAGGTCTTGGATTAAGAAAGTATAAGGTAGAATGGAGGATTAAGAAAAATTTATGGACAAGAAATCTCTTGAAAATATTGCGGCTAAGTTAAGATTGGATACCCTGATTGCTATTAATAAAGCCGGATCGGGTCATGCAGGTAGTTGTATGTCGTGCATGGATATCTTGGTTGCGCTTTATTATGGCGCTGTGAATGGAGTTTCGCATTCGCGAAACGGCTTAAATGATGGCGCAAAGAATGCTTCGCGTCCTTGCGTTGTGATGAAGTTTAATCCTAATAAGCCAAGATGGGATGAGCGTGATTATTTTGTTTTATCAAAAGGCCATGCCGTTCCTGCGCTTTATGCGGTGCTCGCCGAGCAGGGGTTTTTTGATAAATCCGAGATGAAATATCTGCGCCAGATCGGCGGTCTTCTTCAGGGTTATCCTAATGTTAAGGTGCCAGGGATTGAGGCTTCTGTCGGTTCTGTTGGGCAAGGTGTTTCAATTGCTGTTGGCTTGGCTATGGCGATTAAGGCGGATCGTGAAAATAGGAATGTTTTTGTTCTTGCCGGAGATGGTGAATTGCAAGAAGGGCAATGCTGGGAAGCCATTATGGCAGCCGCTCATTTTAAACTTGATAATTTGGTTTTGATTATTGATCAGAATAAGCTTCAGTTGGATGGGGCTTGTGGAGCTGTTATGAACGTGGCTCCATTGGCTGATAAGTTTGAGGCTTTTGGATGGAAAGTTATTCCTGTTGTTTCGGGGCATGATATCGAGGAGTTGGTTTATGCTTTTGAGAAGGCGAAAAACGTTGCGAGGCAACCTGTTGTTATTCTAGCGCCGACAATCGAAGGCAAGGGAGTGCCTTTTGCTGAAAACAAACCCGCTTATCACGGTGTACCGTTCAGTGATGCCGAGATGGAGGAGGTTATGAAGAAGTTTGGGGAAGTAGAAGAAGTAGGGGAAGTGACATAGTAAAATTTCAAAATGGAAAAAATTTCTACATTAATGGCGTTTTCAGAGGGGCTGCTCGAGATGGGTGCCAAGTATCGCAATCTTGTTGTGCTTGATGCAGGGCTTGCGTCTGCAATGAAAACCTCGAAATTCGCTTTGAATTTTAACGATAGGTATTTCAACGTAGGTATGGCTGAAAACAATATGGTTGGCATTGCGGCCGGAATGGCGTTGAAGAACAAAAGCCCTTTTGTGTGCAGTTTTGCGGTATTTTCTTCTGGCAGAGCATGGGAAGAGATAAGGAATTGCATAGCGTATCCCAATCTTAACGTAAAAATAGTTGGTACTCACGCAGGGCTTATGGCTGGTAAGGATGGTGTTGTTCATCAAGCCTTGGAAGATATTGCTTTAATGCGCGTTATTCCGAATATGAAGGTTTTTTGTCCTGCAGATTATTATGAAACTAAGGCTGTTATGAAATATATGTGTGAAGATTTCGGACCGTCTTATTTGCGTTTGAGCAAGAATGCCGTTCCGATGGTTTATGATGATGGTTATAAGTTTAAAGCAGGTCGCGGACATATTGTTAAAGACGGGAAAGACGCTACTATTTTTTCAACCGGATCTGTTTTGAGCGAGGTTATGTTGGCTGTAGATATGCTTGAGAAGACAGGTTTGTCTATTAGGGTTTGCAATATGTGCAGTATTAAGCCGCTTGATACTGCGCTTGTACTTGATAGCGCCAAGACGACTAAACGTTTGTTTTCGATTGAAGATCACCAGATTGACGGAGGTCTTGGTGGTGTCCTTGCGGAAGTTTTGTCAGAGGCAGGAGCTGGCATACCTTTTAAGAGAATTGGCATGAATAGATTTGCCGAAAGCGGAAGCGGATATGATTTGTATAGGAAATACGGACTTGATTCGAGTGGTATATTTAAGTCAATAAAGGACTGTTATTAAGTAATAACTTTATTTGCGACTTGTCTCTGAATCCTGTAAATTTACTTTACAGATGATTTAAATAAACAAAATATGGCATCAAACTTAAGAATTTTCTCCGGCAGTTCCCATCCAGATCTGGCGAAGGCTATTTGTTCTAAATTGAAAATCAAATTGAGCGAACTGACTATTTCCAAATTCGCTTGTGGAGAGATTTACGCGAAACCTGTTGAGTCGGTTAGGGGAGATGATGTTTTTATTATTCAAACCGGTACTGGGAATGTTAACGAGGAATTGATAGAGCTTTTTATCATTTTGGATTCGATGAAGAGGTCTTTTGCGAGAAGCATACACGTTGTTATTCCTTATTATCCTTATGCTAGACAAGATCGCGTTGCGTCTCCGCGCGAACCGATTACGGCTAAGTTGATGGCGAAATTGATAGAAGAGGCTGGTGCGGATCATGTGATTACTATGCAGATTCACTCTGAACAGCAGCAGGGATTCTTCGGATTTCCGATAGATCATCTAAATGCCAGAAAGTTGTTCGCAAAATATTTTCAGAATAAAAAAATAAAAGATTTGGTTGTTGTTGCGCCTGATGCCGGTGCCGCTAAAGACGCAGATCGGTTGGCAAGACTTCTTGGAGTTACAATAGCTGTTATGAGTAAGATGAGACCCGGATTTAACAAGGCTGAAATTACGTCTTTGGTCGGTGATGTTAAAGGTAAGAATTGTATTATTTTTGATGACATGATTGATACAGCCGGAAGTGTTTGTGCGGCTTGTGATTTGCTTAAGAAAAATGGTGCAAAGGATGTCTATGTTGCTGCCACTCATGGGGTTTTCTCAGGTCCTGCAGTCGAAAGGCTTAACAATGCCGATTTCAAGGAGGTGATTGTTACGGATACGATTCCGGTTAATAAAGGTATCAAAAAACTACATGTCTTATCGGTTGCTCCGGTTTTTGCGGATGTGATTAAGAATGTTCATGAAGGAAAATCTGTTACTCAAGCTTTTAATAAATAAAAATATGCATGTCTATCTTGGTTCCGATCACGGAGGGTTTAAACTGAAAGAGGCTCTTAAAAAATGGCTTGAAGGTACGGAATATAAATTTACCGATCTTGGTTGTTTCTCTGAAGAGAGTGTTGATTATCCCTCTGTGGCTAGAGAGGTTTGTGAGAAAGTTCTTGAAGAGCCGTCTTCGCGAGGGCTTCTTGTTTGTGGAACTGGAATCGGAATGTCGATGGTTGCGAATAAATTCCCCGGTATAAGGGCTGCCTTATGTACTAATGAAGTTATGGCGCAAATGGCTCGCGAACATAATGATGCTCAGATTATTTGTATGGGTGGGCGTATTTCTACAGACGAAGTGGGGGTTAAGATGTTGGAAGTTTTTCTGAAGACGAATTTTTCTGGGGAGGAAAGGCATAAAAGGAGAATTGAGATGATGATGGGGAAGTAGTGAATAAGTTAGAGAAGTAGGGGAAGTGACGTAGTGACATAGTTGGAGAAAATTTATCTTAAAACTATAAGTTACAAACTATTAGTTACAAGTTATATGAAAATTGCACCATCAATATTGTCGGCGGACTTCGGAAGGCTTAATGAAGAAATTGCTTCTGTTGAAAAGTTTTGCGATTGGGTTCATGTGGACGTGATGGACGGGCATTTTGTTCCGAATATTACAATCGGTGCGCCTGTTGTGAAATGCATTAAAACGAGTTTGGTTAAGGATGTGCATTTGATGATCGATTCGCCGGAAAAATACATTGAAGATTTTGCGAAGGCTGGGACGAATTATTTGACTGTGCATTTTGAGGCTTGTCCGAATTTGAAAGAGGTGCTGGATATTATTCGCAAGAACGGAATGAAGGTTGGTGTTTCGGTTAAGCCTGGGACGCCGATAGATGTTTTGAAAGAATTTTTAGATGAGCTGGATTTGGTTTTGGTGATGAGTGTTGAACCCGGATTTGGAGGACAGAAGTTTATGGAGTCTGCTTTGGGGAAAATTTCTTGGCTTAGAGATGCCGGCTTCAAAGGAGAAATATCCGTTGATGGTGGGATAAATGCTGAGACCGGACCTGCTTGCGTGAAGGCTGGTGCAAGCGTGCTTGTTGCCGGGAATTATATCTTTGGTGCGGAAGACCGTGAGCAGGCTATTAGGAAGTTAGGCCGTTAGGAAGGAGATTGGATTTGTTTGCCGTGGGGGCGGTTTTGGCTTAAAATCCCACTGCTTTCGGTCTTTTTGTGAATATGCGCCCGTAGTTCAGTGGATAGAACGTCAGGTTGCGGACCTGAAGGCCGCAGGTTCGATTCCTGCCGGGCGTACCAAGGGTAAGGAGCAGACAGCAAGACACAGAGAAGATAAAGGAAGAAAATAAGTTCAGAGAAAGAGAAACTTCTTTGCCTGAAAATTTTATTATGCTATCCTAAATCAGCTATTTTAATTTTTCATGCAAGATAATAAATTCAAATTAGTATCTCCTTTTGAGCCGACAGGCGATCAGCCGACTGCAATCGCCAAGCTTATAAAAGGGGTTGAGGCCGGCAAAAAATTCCAGACGCTTCTTGGCGCGACTGGTACGGGTAAGACTTTTGTTATGGCGAAATTGGTTGAATCCATTCAGAGGCCGACACTGGTTATTGCTCATAATAAGACTCTGGCCGCGCAGTTGTTTTCCGAGTTTAAGAGTTTTTTCCCGGAAAATGCGATCAGTTATTTCATTTCATATTATGATTATTATCAGCCTGAAGCATATATTCCGCATAGCGATACTTATATCGAGAAGGATGCTCAAATTAATGAGGAGATTGAGAAGTATCGACACGCCGCTACGGCCAACTTGCTTACGCGTCGCGATACGTTGATCGTTGCTTCGGTTTCTTGTATTTACGGACTGGGTTCACCCGGTGATTATGATGCGCTTAAAATTGTTATTAAAGTTGGAGAGGAACGAAAAAGGGATAAGTTCTTGAGGCATCTTACTGATTTGCAATATACGAGGTCTCAAATGGAATTCAAGCATGGTATGTTTCATGTTTTGGGTGATACTGTCGAGGTTTTTACTCCTGGGCGCGATGGGATTTTTAGAATTGAATTTTTTGGAGATGAAATCGAGCGCATTACCGAGGTTGAGTCTTTTACCGGAGAGATAATTAATGAAATGAGTGAGGTTACCATATTTCCTGCTAAGCATGATGTGACTACTGAAGATAAGATTAAGGCTGCCGTCGGACAGATTCGAATTGATCTCGATGCTCGTGTAAAGGAGTTGCGAGCGATGGGAAAAAACATAGAGGCTGAAAGGGTGAAAACTCGTACCGAATATGATTTGGAAATTATGCTCGAGACAGGTTATTGCAGCGGTATTGAAAACTATGTTCGTTATTTGAATCAGCGCGAAGCGGGGGAGCAGCCGGCAACTTTACTCGATTATTTCCCTGATGATTTCATGATGATTGTTGATGAATCGCACATGACGATTCCGCAAATCGGAGGTATGCATAACGGGAATTTGTCACGCAAAAAAACACTTGTTGATTATGGGTTCAGGCTTCCTTCCGCATATGACAATAG
>MFXH01000020.1:0-22123 GCA_001788795.1 Candidatus Peregrinibacteria bacterium RIFOXYA2_FULL_41_18
AACAAGTCCCGACCCGCATCAAAAATACCGTACGAGCAAGAACGAACGGAATCTGCTCCTACCCTAATTGCCACAAGCCGGCCGAAGAACTGCACCATACACAGAGGCAAGCCCTCGATCCGACACATAACCCGAAACATATACACGCGCTCTGCAAATCACACCACCATCTAGCCCATCACAGCCTGATCCGGAATGAACATAAGCAACCGCACGAATGGCGACTGCTCGAGCACCCCGACAAAACCAATCCGAAATACGCGATCGACAGACTCGTGCAGAAATACAAATAAATGTCTTAACTGTTATCCCATTGTTTTTTCATGTACCTCGTGCGAAAATTCATTTCGCAACTCCTGCCAAAGGAATGCTGCGCGTCCTTGCACTTTTACCCTTAACTTTCAAATAGATGTACCGAACACACACCTGTGGAGAACTGACAACTTCTGAAAAAGGCCAAAAAGTAACTCTTTCAGGTTGGGTGAATCGCAGAAGAGACCATGGCGGCTTAATTTTTATAGACTTGCGCGATAGATACGGGCTGACACAGGTCGTTTTTGATCCATCAAGCAATAAAGATGCTCATATAGAGGCCGAGGCGATTAGACCTGAGTTTGTCCTTAGAATCGAAGGCATTGTGAGGTTAAGACCAAAAGGTGGTGAAAATACCAATATGAAAACCGGCGAAATTGAAGTGCTTGGCGATAAAGTTGAAATAATTTCACGAGCTAAAACTCCCCCGTTTGAAATCGATCAGGAAAAAGAGGTTAGCGAAGAGATCCGTTTGAAATACAGATATCTGGATTTGAGAAAAGAGCGTATGCAAAGGAACATAATCACTCGCCATAAGATAATCAAAAAGATTCGAGATCTTATGGATGCGGAGGGATTCCTTGAGATCGAAACTCCTATTCTAATGAAAGGCACTCCTGAAGGAAGCCGCGAGTATGTTGTGCCTTCAAGGATTTATCCGGGGAGTTTCTTCGTACTTCCACAATCCCCTCAACAGCTCAAGCAATTGCTTATGGTTGCCGGTATGGATAGATATTTCCAGATTGCGAGATGTTTTCGAGATGAAGATCTTAGAGGTGATCGCCAGCCTGAATTTACGCAACTCGACGTGGAGATGTCTTTTGTTGAGGAGAATGACGTTATGGCTATAAATGAAAAAGTTATGATCGAGCTTCTGAAGGAAGTTGCGCCAAAAAAAGAGATTATGTTCAAGCCTTTCAAGAAGCTTACTTGGCATGAGGCGATGGGCGTTTACGGAAGTGACAAGCCGGATTTAAGATTTGAACTTCCCATAAGTGATGTTTCGGATTTGGTTTCCGGATGCGGGTTTCGTGTTTTTGCGGATACTGTTAAAAAAGGTGGTGTTGTGAAGGGTTTCCGCGTTCTCGGCGGTGCCGAGATGCCGAGAAGCGAAATAGATTCTTATGAGGAGTTTGTGAAAATTTATGGGGCAAAGGGGCTTGGGTATTTGAGTTGGAAAGGAGCTGAGGTAAAAGGTGCGATTGCGAAGTTTTTCTCGCCTGAATTGCTTGGAAAAATGAAAGAGAGATGTGCGGTTGAAGATGGCGATCTTGTGTTTTTTGTTGCGGATCAGTTTGAAGTCGCGTGCAATGCCCTCGGAGGAATAAGGCTGAAAATAGCTGATAAAATGGAGTTGAGAGATCCGAATAAATTGGCGCTTGCATGGATCGTGGATTTCCCGCTTTTTGAATTCAGCAAGGAAGAAAACAAACTTGTTTCCGCTCATCATCCGTTCACTTGTCCGAAAGATGAGGATGTTGAGTTGCTTGATAGCGAGCCTGCCAAAGTCAGAGCGAAAGCTTATGATTTGGCAATGAATGGGTCTGAAATAGCAGGTGGAAGCATCAGAATTCACAAACCGGAGCTACAAAGCAAGATTTTTGATTCCCTTGGGATTTCAAAAGAAGATGCTCAAATAAGATTTGGGCATTTGCTCGAAGCTTTTTCTTATGGAGCGCCTCCGCATGGTGGTATCGCATGGGGGCTTGATAGATTTGTCATGCTTCTTCTTAACGAGCCGAATATCAGAGAAGTTATAGCTTTCCCTAAAGATCAGAAAGCGAAAGATCTTATGACCGGCGCACCGACTCCCCTTCCCGAAAACCAAATTGGAGAGATGCACATAAAAGTGTCTTTGCCAAAAGAGTAGTTTTCAGGTATAATTATTGGATATAACTGAAACAAAAATCGATGAAAGATGTTTTGATTTTACTGGGAATAGTTGCCGGCATTGCCGCGTTGATTGCTGGCATGATCGCAATTATAAGATGGCGATTTAATGTCGGCAGATCTCTTAATATGGTTTTTTTGTTAATAAAAACTCCAAAGAAAGAGTCAAAAGATGATCGCGAAAAAGAGCGCGATCAATTCTCTTCCGGTAAGAGTTTCAAGGAGGTTGTAGGTGTAATGAAGCAGGTTTATGAGGCTATGTATGCGACTTACAATTCCAAGTTTATAGATAAAATTATAGGTCAGGATTTCTTTTCTTTTGAGTACGCCGTTCAGAACGGACTTGTTGATTTTTACTGTATTGCTCCGAGAAAACTGGCGGATTTTATCGAGAAACAAATCACTTCTTTCTATCCCGACTCTTACGTGGAAAGGGTTAGTGATTACAATATTTTCAAAGAAAACAATAAGGCGACCGGATGTTATATGAAACTTGCGAAAGAGTCGCTATACCCTATCAAGGTTACTCAAAACATGTCCGCCGATCCTCTCAATAACATGACTAATGTCATGTCGAAAATGGGTAAAGATGAAGCTGCGGCAATTCAAATAATGCTTAAGCCCGCGCAAGACGGGTGGCAAAAATCAGGCAGAAAAAAGGCGAAAGAGATTATGGAAGATAAGCCTGCAGGTTTTTGGCATACCATCAATCCTCTTACTTGGGTTGGCGCGATTATCAATCTGTTGTTTAGAGGGCCTACTGATGAATATCTTGGTAACAAACCTGATCATCAGGGCGGACGAGTTACGCCTCTTACCGACGAGCAAATCAAAGCTATCGAACAGAAAAACACTCAAATCGGTTATGAAACTATCATTAGAATCGTTACATCTTCTCCTACCATTGCCGGAGCCGGTGCTCTTAAGAGTCTTCTCAAGGGCGCTTTCGCTCAGTTCAATACAACCGACAACAATGCTTTTAAATACACTCGCTACCACAGCGATAAGTATTTAATAAATAATTTCATATACAGACATTTCAGGAGAAATTGGACTCAAAGATTGTTTAGCGAAAAAATGATTCTTTCCGCAGAAGAGCTTGTCGGTCTATTCCACCTTCCCGATGTGAAGTACAACATGACTCCCGTAATCAACTGGCAAAATTACAAAATAGCTCCTCCCCCTTCCAATCTTCCGAAAGAAGGTATTTTGATAGGACACAATGTCTATCGAGGCGTTAAGACCGAAGTAAGGATTAAGAACGAAGATAGGTTTAGACACTTCTATGTCATAGGTCAGACGGGTACAGGTAAATCTTCTGTTTTGCAGGTAATGATTAGACAGGACTTGAAGCTCGGTCACGGTATATGCGTTATCGATCCTCACGGACAGCTTATTGAAGATATAATTCCTTTTATCCCTCGTGAAAGAGCTGATGATGTCATTTACTTCAATCCCGGTGACCTAGATCGTCCAATCGGCATTAACTTACTTGAAGCTAGTAGTGAAGAGGAAAAAGACTATGTCGCGCTTGAGGCCATGAATATCATGATTAAATTGTTTGATGAAGAAATATTCGGCCCTAGAATTCAGGACTATTTCCGAAACGGTTGTTTAACTCTTATGTCGGATCCCGAAGGAGGTTCTTTAACCGATATCGTTCGCCTATTTACGGATGATGCTTTCCAGAAGTTGAAGGTCGAACATGTTAAGAATCCTGTGGTTAAATCTTTCTGGCTCCATCAAATGGCGAAGACCGGTGCTAGGGAAAAACAAGAGATGATCCCGTATTTCGCAGCCAAATTCGGTGCGTTCGTTACCAACGGTATGATGAGAAATATAATCGGACAAGCGAAGTCGGCTTTTGATTTCAGCGAGGCTATGAATAGTGGAAAAATTTTACTTATGAATCTCTCAAAAGGTGAAACCGGCGATCTTAACTCGAAATTACTTGGTATGCTTATCGTCTCAAAAATCCAAATGGCTGCCATGCGCAGACAGAAACTATCGAAAGATGCAAGAAGAGACTTCTTCCTATATATCGATGAGTTCCAGAACTATGTAACCGATAGTATTGAATCTATATTGTCTGAAGCGAGAAAATATCGTTTGGGTCTACACATCGCGCATCAGTATCTTGCGCAGTTGGAAGGCGGATCCGCTAAAAAGGGGCAGAAACAGGTTTCGCTTAAAGATGCCGTATTCGGTAACGTCGGCTCTATAATGGCTTATAAGATAGGTGCTCAGGATTCCGAATTTATGGGCAAAGAAATGGCCCCTGTATTCTCCGATCAAGACTTGGTTAATATAGATAAATATAAGGCTGTAATGAAGTTGTCTATCGATACACAGCCGAGTCGTCCGTTCAGCGTTATTCCGGTTAATCCTTATACTGAAGAAGGTGATCATGAGGTTGGAGATGCGATAAAACAATTATCTCGTTTGAAGTTCGGTCGTGATAAGGAGTTTGTCGAGAGGGAGATATTTAGGAGGTTGGGGACGGTTTTTGATTAGGAAGCGGCGAGAAATCCGTTCCGGAGCGGTAGAAAAGCGAGCTCCGCGAGCTTTTCGTGAGCAAAGGACGCCGAATGGAAAATTTCGATATTCTGTTCGAAAGAACAGACTTTAAATTTTCCAATGAGGCGAGGATTTCCCCGTTGAAGGGGAGCTTTTGCTAATGCATAAACTTTGCAGAATGGAGTTTTGCATACGCAAAACGGCTTAATAGTTTTGCGCAAGTAAGCGGTCGCCCGAAAGGCGACCTTTCCTAGCGCTCTGGACTTCCGGGCGGTTTTTTGCTATAATTATTAGATTTAATTTAAAAAAAAGATGATTTTATATCATTTTCAACAAGAAGATAATCGAAGGTTTGTGTGGGAATCGGCAAGAGGACCGGAAGCTACTGTTGCTCCGGATGCCGCACCGGAAGCGGCGAAACCCGCTGATGGTACTGCTAGAGTTGAGGCTGATATAGATCAAGCTGATACGGAAGATGCCGTTCAGGTTCTTATAAGAAAACAACAAGATGAACTGTTTAGAGAAGTTGATGCTGATGTGCAAGGTGTCAAAGCACGAGTCGGAATTTTTGTAGAAGGTTTAACCGGTCCGATACGCGGAGCTGTAGAGAAAAAAATCGATGAAATAACTGAAAGAAAATTGGACCCGATGACGGCTGATTCAAAAAGCAGACTGGGAATTGCCGTTAGAAACAGTACTGCATGGTTGAGAATGTCTTCTGGAACGGCCGAGGATATGGCATGGCTTACTAAAAAACTTGAAGTTTGCAATGGTGTCTTGGCGGGATTGGATAGGGAAAAAGTTACAGCTGATAGCGAATTGAGATCTTGGAAAGATGCTCAGAAAAGACTTGGTTCTAAGAGATGGATTCCGCGTCCTAATAAAGCTTACAACAGTTGGAGAGTTGCTTTGCGTGCAGATAGGAACAGAACCCCATTGAGAGAAGTTTTGGTTGATGTTAAGAAAGCCGCTCAAGCGCGCAAAACAGAACTTGAAAAGAATGTTAGACAAGAACTCAACGATATTAGCGCTGTTGAGACTAATTTCAGACGTGTGTTCTTCCTTGAATATGGACAGAAAAATCCTGAAGTATTGAAGCATTTCGAGAGAATGCTTGACGGCGCTATGAAGCGTGGAGATCCCGCTCTTGAACAAGCTATTGAACAGCTTGAAGATTCCGCAAGAAAAGATATGTTAGTTAGTTATTATGAAGAATTGACCGGTCGCAGAGGTCATATTTGGTATGAAACCGGACAAAATGCTTTGGGTGAAAGAGCTCAAAAAATTGATCCGCTGAAATTCAATAAGCTACCTGTCGGAAGGCATGTAGATGTTCGATATTCGTTACCTACAATAGGTAAAGATAAAGATGGTAATCCGAAAATCCTTGATTACACTAGCCATTCGGCAGAAGGGTATGTGATACCTGGCACTACAGGCGATGCAAATATCGTTACCGTACAATTTAGTGGCAAAAAAATCATAGGGTCTCCTGATTTTCCTGAAAGAATGGAGGTCAATCTTTCAACACATAAAACCAAACTTATCGGTCGTATCGATCTTCTAAATAGCGGAAAAACCATTACAAAGACTGAAGAATATGATTTCAATCCTGCTTCCGATGAAAAACGAAGAGTTTCTTTCGAAGCCATTGTACCAACTAACTTCTAATTTTATATGGATCTTTTAAGCCTGAATGACATCTTGGATATTATAGAAAACTGCACTCATTTGAGTGACGAGAGAAAAAAATATCTGACTGAGAAATTCAAGAGTGCCGTTTCTCATAATGATATTCCAGATTCGGTTTTTGATGAATTGCAAGATGCTGTTGCTAAAGAGGTAAATGATAAAGAAGAGAATCTTACCAAGATCGAAGAGGAGATGGAGAAGCGCAGACGTGAGAAGAGAGATCTTGAAGCGCAAAATTTACCTAATATCAAAAAGGCTGCAAAAGTGGCTGTTCGCGAGATGGACAATATCGTCAAGGAATTCAAGACCGAAGCTGGAAAAATCGAAGATGAGGCTGTGAAAGTTATCGAACATGCAAAAGGCTCATCCGATAAATCTGAAGCAGATTCTATCCGCAAGAAGCTCGGTATCGCTTAAACCAAACAAACATGCGTTCTTTAATAATAAAAGAATACAAATTTATTAGACCGCTGCTTTCTTTCTTGGCGATGGAATTGGTTGTACTGGTCGGACTCTTAACAAGTACGACTCCTCAACCGCAAGTTACATTTGCTGAAGATGTTGCTTATCCTTATATCAAGACTTTTACCATAAGCGCTTATTACTCACCCCTCCCCGGCCAAGAATATTATGTAACGGGAACTTATGAAGGAGATATTACGTTAAATGGAAATGGTACGAATGGTGCCGATGGAACCGAGGTTTACCCCGGTATGATTGCCGCTCCGAAGAGTTATGAATTCGGAACTAAAATGTATATTCCCGGAGTTGGAGTTGTTGCCGTACATGATAGAGGTGGGGCGATTGTTGCTGCTAATACCGAAGGCAAACATGACAGACTTGATATATGGATGGGATATGGTGATACCGGACTTGATCGGGCTCTTAACTGGGGTATGCGAACAGTTGAGGTAACAGTTTATGGAGTTGATGATTCTATAATCGAAGATGCTTATTTGGAGGGATTTTCAGATGCTGAAAAATTCATAAAAGAAGTCGTGTTGGCACCTTCGCTTTTCACTTCCGACTTATGGTATGGATCTCAAAATGATGATATAGAAAGACTTCAGGAATACTTGACCGTATTGGGTTACTATAAAGGGCCGATCGACGGTTATTACGGCGACGATACGACCGAAGCTGTATTCATGTTCCAAGTTGATCAAGGAATTGTTGAGGATTGGAATGATTTCGGAGCCGGACATTTCGGTATAAATTCAAGAAGCGCAATGGATAATGCGATTGATGTCCTTGATATGGAAGCAGAGATGCAAAAAATCGAAGCAATCAGTAGTGGTTTTCAGAAAATGCAATCTTATAGCGACCTAAAAGAGGATCCTTATTACTTCACTGGCGCTCTTGCGAGAGGAGACAGCGGTTCAGATGTTTATGCTCTCCAAGAAGAACTCGCAAATCTCGGATATTTCATGATCGAACCTACCGGATATTACGGAGAAGTTACAGAACATGCGGTGTTTAAATTCCAACAAAAACTGGGTGTCGTTGAGACTATGGATGATCAAGGTGCCGGAGTTGTCGGGCCTACCACTATGAGTAATCTTAACGAGATAGTTCGAGACAGAATTGACGCAAAAAGCTATATCGCGGTCAAAAGAGAGGATGAGGTGTATTTGGCGAAGGAGTAAGGGGGAAGTGGGGGAAGTAGGGGAAGTGGAAGAAGTGACATAGTTAACGGATATCTTCCGGTTTTATTCCGCATGCCGTACAGATTTCGCGTTCGAGTTCGTATATTTTTGCAAAAGCCTTATCAGAGATTGCGATTTGTTCGGGAGTTACAGCATTGCGTTTTTTTCCTCTTTCAAGTCTTTCTTGAAGTGGAACTATTTTATCGTGATCGACTCTTTTATCCGCATAGTAGAGAATTTTTTCTTCCCAATTCTTAAAAGGGTGCTTATTCAGGATATTTTCAAACCTATGACTCTTAACCAACTCTGCAAGGCAATGCTCTCCCCTTTCCACAAGCACTTCGTGCGCTGCATCTTCGTGGTCTTTGCCTTCGTGCGTACACCGCAGTTCGTGCCATTTGTCGTGACTGTCTTCGTGATGTTGATCCGGAAACCCTTCCGGATTCCAAATCGTCACGTCGCAAACCCTTAGAAGATCATGCAGAAGCGCCGCTTGAATGAGACTTTCGAGATTTATTTTGTGTGGCAATTTTCGTCCAAGAAATTCACATACCTTAGCGACCTGTTCGCAATGCCTGCGAATGTGTTTCGGAACGTGAAACTCTTCAATTAATTTATATACCTGATCTCTCGTCATTTTTTTCGATTACCGTTATTAAGCGCTCATCTTCTCCGTTTTTTTCTATAGTTATATGAAGATGAGGTTTTTGAAAATCTTCCAGCGCAACTTCCGGCCATTCGACTATTGCAATTCCTTTCCCTTCTATCCATAAATTAATGTTCTCCATGATTATTTCATCTTTTGCCTGCAACCTGTAAAGATCTGCGTGAAGCAGTTTAGGCGTCGATGCGTGTTCATGTATAAGCGTATATGTAGGACTTTTTATATGGCGTTCATCAATTCCCAAAAGTGCACCGATTCCTTTTGCAAATACGGTTTTCCCGCTTCCAAGCTCGCCTGATAACAAAATCAAATTGTGATTCGGGTATGTTTCGCGGATTTTTTTCGCGATGCGCTTGGTTTGAGAGGTGGTTTTGGATATGAAAGAGTGCATGGAGATAGATTGGAGCTTATAGGTTATAGTTTATAGACTGTAATGGTCAAGCGTTGACGAGGGGGGGGGGGGCTGTGTTATAATTGTATAATAATTTTTAATAAAAAAACTATGAACAAACATTCTTGCAGCTTCTTGTTCCCTACAAGATCGGTCTTCCAACATGCCGAAGTGCCAGCTAGTGACAACCGCGAGATTGGTGGGATGTCGACACCTGAATCTGCTGAGCTAGAAGAGCAGGTCGTAAGTCTTGAGCAAAGGCTTGCAGATCTTAAAAAGGTTGAGGCTGGAAATAAATATCTTGATCGTTCTATTGCTGATCCGTTAATAGCAGAACTAGGTGCTCTCAGGCAAAAAATTGAGTCTGGTAGATCTTCTTCTATAGATGAAGCACGAGGTCAGCTTCAGATTCTAGATGATCTTGTTAGTAGAAATGAGGACGCAATGGATATACGAGAAAAAAACGGTGCCGATCCTTTCAATATAGACGTTCTCAATAGTAATGGTTACGATGTGATGCTCAATCGATACTTACAAAAGCAATTGATAGACGAAACTGAATACGTAAGATTATCTAATGAATTAGATTTTATCCGAAAGAATATTGGGTCTGAAAATTCTAACATCAAAACAGAAGCTTCTAGAAGATTCCAAAGTTTTGTGATAGACACTGGTAATATTCATACAAAAGAGAAGCTTTATAAGCCAGAGGATAATGATTATTATTCTGCTGCAATAGTTAATTCTAGTGCTTATGGTATGACAATCACTCGATACCTAGAAAAGCAATTGATAGATCAGCCTGAATATGACAGGCTTTTTGCCGAATTGAATTTTGCTCAAGATAATATTGCATCTGAAGATCCTAGAAATAGAGCACGAGCTATTACAGCGATCCAGAAATTACTGGCTGATCTTGATCGAATTCATTCAATAGAGGAATCTTCCAAATAAGAATTTGATTTATATAACTGGTTATATTTACCTCTCCTATTCCGCTGGATTTCCGCTCCTCTTTCTGCTATAATATAGGGATTTGTAAATACCCTAATTTTACCTACTATGTCGTTCAAGCAACACGCAACACATTGGATCCTTATTCTCGGACTTATGTTGACATCTGTTTTGACGGTTCAATATGGAGGTGCGAACTTGAGAACGAGCTTGGTTTCGACTCCTGTTCCGGATCCTTTTGATGGGACTACTTACCCTATTCAATATGTTCCCGACTGGACTGCGATTTCCGATCAGAGCTTGGACTATTCGGAATATGCGGATTCATTGATCTCAATCCCCTCTTATGACACATCTATACTCGTTGCTTCAACTGATGGATTGACTTGGGGTACAAGCGAATATGAAAAAATTGTTAACACTCAAATAACCTATCCTGTTGTTTATGCAGGAACTTATGAAGCTGATGGTATCGAATATGCAGGCAGTCATCCCGCTGTCGATATCAAGGCTCCGGAAGGTACTCCTGTCTATGCGATTGCTAATGGTATTGTTGAAAAAACTTCTTACAGCTCAAGCGGATTTGGTAATCATGTAGTTATAGCTCATTACGATGTTCCCACTATCACCAATGCGAACTCGAGTACTGATATTTATTCAAGCTATTCTCACTTAAGCGAGATACTTGTTGCTGAAGGAGATATTGTTGAGAAAGGACAAATGATAGGAAAAGTTGGTGCTACTGGTACTGCAACTACCAATCATTTACATTTTCAAATAGATAATGCCGATGCATCTTGGCATCCTTATTGGCCTTTCACTTATTCCGAATATAGCGCGCTCGGCTATTCGTTTTTTGAAGCTGTAAGCGCAGGACTCGGACTCGATAATGTTAAGGCTTATACAGTTAATCCGATGGCGTATGTGGAGAAGTATTTGGGGGAAGTTGGGGAAGTAGAAGAAGTAGGAGAAGTTGAAGAAGAAATTCCGACGACTTATGTTTATTCCTCAGGAGAAGTCGTTGAAGAAGTTGAGGAGGTCGTAGAGGTCGCAGAAGTAGAAGAAGTTATAGCAGTTGTTCCTGAAATGGATTTTGCAAGTATCAGAGTTGATAACGACCCTTATGTTCTTGCGAATAACAACTTGAGTGTTTATCTATATCTTTATGATGAAAACGGAGAAAATGTCGATGATCCGCAATTTGATGGAAGCATTGAGCTTTCTTTGAGCGACAATTCCATCGGAACGTTGAGCATTTCTCATTTGGAAGCTGATGATTTCAACAATAATCACGCTTCGTTAACATTCTCTCCAAGCACCGAAGGTACAACCACTCTCGATATCTTGTTTGAAGATTATCAGACAAGCACTCAGATTTCAGTCATCTCTCAAGTGAATATGGTAAATAGTTTTGAAATCGAAACTGACGGATATTTTGTTGTAAATTCTCCTGAAACGGTAACGATCAAGGCTATTGACATAAATGGTGACTTCACCCCTTCCTACAGCGTTAGCGGAACTGTCAATTTAACTTTAACTGAAGGAGAAGGTGTTTTCGAACCTTCAACGATAGACAAAGGCGACTTTGAATTTGGAACTGCTACTGTAACTTTTACCCCAACCTCTTCAGATAATGCTATTATCAAAGCAAAAAACGGAGCGATAATCGGATTCAGCAGTGTAATTAAGAGCACTCTTTTCTCTGATGTCGGAGCAAGTTATAAGTTCTACAAGGCCGTTAAATACCTTAGGGATGAAAACGTGATTTCCGGATATAACGATGGGACTTTCAAACCGGATAATTCCGTTTCCAGAGTCGAGGCGCTTAAAATGATTTTTGAAGCTCTTGATATTGGGCTTTCGGACGGATCCAATTTGACTTACCCTGATGTTGATAATACCGCTTGGTATGCCGATTATATTGCTACCGCGAAGGTTCTTGGGATTGCGGACGGATATCCGGATGGAACTTTTAAACCGGCTGATCCAGTAAACAGAGTTGAACTTTTGAAAATGTTATTTAAAGCTGCAGAGTTTGATGCAGATCCTGTGATGATTGGCGATCCCTATGATGACGTTAGCAATTTGGACTGGTTTGCCGCTTATGTAAATTCCGCAAAGGAACTCAATATAACACCTGTCGAAGGCTCTGAATTCGAGCCGGATGCCGATATGAATCGCGGTGAAGTTGCAGAAACTATTTATAGATGGCTTGCCGTGAGCTATAATGGCGCAGACGAATATTCCTCTCTATTGAGTATGGAGTAGTAGTCAAAAAATTGTCCATTAAAAACTCATAAACATGAAAAACAAAAGCATCTTGTTGGTTTTATCTTTATTAATGATCTCTTCTTTCTCTTGGGGGATTGATTTCGCAAAAGGAGAAGGGTTTGCAGGCTGTGTGGCGGATTCTGCCGTTTTGACTGTTAATGCCGATGGTAGTGGAGATTGCGAGACTATCCAAGACGCTATAGACAATGTGGCCGAGGGAGGACTTATATCTGTTGGAGATGGAACTTATACTGAAATACTTGTTATAGATGGTAAAACTTTTACCCTTCAAGGTAATGTCGAGAGTCCTTCTTCAGTGATTCTTGATGCGAATTATTTGGGTAGCGGTATTGATATACAAAATATTGATGCTACTTCTAATAGTCTCGTCATAGAAGGATTTACTATTATGAACGGACGAGCGCTGAATGGAGCCGGAGTTTATGTGTACAATTCCCATGTTGATATCAATTCTTGTATTTTCCATTCAAATGACGCTACTGGGGCAGGAGGAGCTGTTTCCATAATCGACCCCTCTTCCGACATCACAATCGAAAAGTCCGATTTTTATTCGAACATAGCGATGACAGGAGGCGTCATTTACTCCACTTATATGGAAAATGAGACTTTGACCTTGAAAAACAATCTATTCTACGACAACGACTCGAATGATAATGGTGGAGTCATCTATAGCGCCGTAAATTCTTATCCGCATATTTACAACAATACTTTTGTTAATAACGACGCTGATAATAACGGCGGAGCCATTTATTTACAGGGAGATTCATCGAATCTAAAAATTATTAATAATGTCTTCTATGATAACTCCGCAAATGCCAATTCGGACACTTCAGGTCAAGGTGGAGCAATATATATAGGCAGTTATTTAACTTACGGAACGGTTGATTATAATTCTTTTTATAACAACGACAATTACGATTGCTACATCCATGGATCCAGCAAATCGGCACCGCTTGTTGGAGCGAATAATATAACTTACGATCCTCTTCTTACCGATATTGAGAATGACGATTTTTCGTTAACCTCATCTAGTCCACTTGTGGATACCGGTAGCGATCTTGCCGGAAGTAATGTTCTTGATGATTACCTAGGGGTGTCTCGTCCTAACGGAGTCGGATATGATATCGGCGCATATGAATATTCCGATGCCGAAGAGGCTGTAACTGATGACACCACCGTTCTAGAAACAACATATTGTTCCGATAACGGCGGTACGGTCGAAGAAAGAACGTATGAAGGTGGTGACACTTATTCCGTATGTACGTTTTCCGACGGAAGTGAATGCAAGACAGAGCTTTTTTATACCGGTTCTTGTAACGTTGGAGACTCGATTGCGGTAGAGCCGGAGACCTATGAGAATACTGTAAATATTGAAGATTTCATGTTTGATCCCAGTTCGATCGAAATAATCGTTGGAGAAACCGTTACATGGACAAATAACGACTCTGCGTCTCATCAAATCGTTATTGATGACTATTTGACTGGAGACAGTTTTGCAAACGGAGAGTCCTATTCTTATACCTTTGATACGGAAGGAACTTACGTATATTATTGCGGATTACATCCTTCCATGACAGGCACTGTTACTGTTATTTCTGATGATTCAGATATCGCCTGTGGCGATTTTCCAGATGTGAATTCTGAGGATTTTTCGACTGAGGAATGTGCCGCAATAAGCTGGGTTCAGGATGAGGGCATTTTTACCGGCAATGATGAAACCGGTGAGCTTAAACCTGCTGATGATATCAACAGAGCAGAAACGACAAAAGTCTTAATTGAAGCTTTTGGTTTTGACTCTGTTACAGACGCTTCAACCTATAGCGATGTTAGTGATAATGCTTGGTATACTCCCTACATTATGGCTGCCACAGCTAATGGAATTGTCGAAGGTTATGCGGATGGATCTTTCAAACCTGAATCTACTGTTAACAAAGTTGAAATGCTCAAAATCATTCTTGAGACTGCCGGAGTAGATTTGAGTGGAGTTGATACCAGCGAGCAGCTTTTCAGCGATATTGCGGTCGATGAATCCACGGATTGGTACCGCAAATATGCATATTACGCTTACAACATGGGACTTATAGATATCGAAGGAGATGAGTTTAATCCTGCAGAAGGTATGCTTAGAGAGGATGTAATATTGGTCTTGTATAGGTTGGGGAAGTAGGGGAAGTCGAAGAAGTGACATAGTGACATAGTGAATGTAGTAAATGAAGAGCTCTGCGTGTAATGCGCTGGGCTCTTTTTTTGCAACCCCAGTAAATAAAAAGCCCCCTGTCCTCAGGGGGCTTTGCTAATTTCAAATCTGAATTATCTCGTAATAGAGATTGTTTCCGATAATTCTGCGCTTGGAGCCGCAACAGTTACACGACCATCTGTATCAACAGATATATTGTATCCTGTATGGTAGCTTGTACAATCAGTATATGCCGCCGCTGCATCAGTTGGATCTACCGGCATAGAGCTTATGTATGTTGGAACAAGATATGTGCAGATATCTATTTCAGCAGCATCGCTTCCCACTTCCGTTGCAGTTGCCGTGATTTCGGTTGGCAAAACGCCTCTGTTATCAACAGCATACTCCCAAACAGCATCCAATATAGCTTTTGTATCGCTGCTTCTTTGAGTGTTGTTAGCCTGAGAAATCTGTCTTGCAGGATTGACTGCAATGATTACGATTCCGGCCAAAATAGCGATGATCACGATTACCAAGAGCACCTCGATAAGCGTAAAAGCTTTTTTAGTGTGTTTCATGTTTTTTTGTTATGTTTTTATATTTATATTTGAAAGGTCGTTTAAAGCGACCAATTATTGTCAAATGGTATATTAATTCACTCCGGTTGCTTTGACAAACCGAAATAACTATTCCAATCTATTATTGGCAAATTGATTTCGACATCATCTCCATTTTCGATTTCATTATCCCATTTTACGTATATCATCGCGGAATATATTATTATTATGCTGAAAAACACCAGTCCCAGAAGAAAATATATGTAATCTTTTTTATTTAACATAAAGCTTTATTTTTATCGTTATATTTGGCATTTTGACTTCTTCGGCATCTGTGATTGTTGCCGTATCTTCAAACTGTATTTCGTAGATCTTTATCATGTACATCATACCTTCAAGTTCCGACAAGAAGTCTATTAAATCATTTTTATTGCCATAAAAGTTCATTTCATATTCGAGCGTGTTTCCTTTATTGGTCGGCTCTTTTGCCTCTTCCTCTATTGATTGCAAGTCAACATCCAGCGCTAAACTTTCCGCTATGCTCTCTACATCTGCTATGAACTGAATATATTCCGTTTCGTTATCAGGTCTAAGCGAGTTCACAAATTCCATCGATTCCTCTGTCGATTCTGTATATAGTTGCAAGCTCTGTTCAAAATTAGGTTGCAGATTGGTAGTTTCCTCAAGAAACGCTTTCAGTTTTTTCACTTCGTTATTCATATTTCCAATCGAATATCCGATCACGACAACGACAAAAACACTTATGAACGTAAGCACTGACGTGATCTTGAAAACTCTTTTTGTAAAATTATAAGGTTGCGCTTGTACCATATGGAGGGAGTGCTGTGAAATTTAAATATATGTTTAATTGAAACGGAATCTTGGTTTTTTTGTCATAGCTGGAAAGCGGAATCGCCGCTTCGTTAACGATTTCCGAAGCTTCCGCATTTCTTTGAAGTTCCAGAAGTTTATCTCGAGTTGATGAGACGCCTATTATTTCCATGTATAGTTCTTCGTCATTGAACTTAATTGAAGTTATAGTTATGCCATCGGATGGTATCAGATCGTAGATGCTTTCTATGGTTTCAGGTACTGAGAAAAGTCCGTTATCTATATTGCTTAACACCATCACTTCGTTATTGAAATCTTCAAGTGCTGTTTTTATCTCCTGATATCTAGTGCCGTAAAGGGTTGATTCTATGCTTGATTTTTCTATTTCCAAATTGAGCCTTTCGTAATTGAGTTTCTGGTGCGTGTAAAACATGAAACTTGCTATAAAAAGACTCAGTATCGACATCAATATCGAAGCTGTGATTATCAAGAATGTAGTTCTTTTGCTTGCGAAACTTTTTTTGAGCCATTTAGGTATCAAATTTATCCCATCTCCGTTTTTCATGTTTAATTTCTTCAACGCCACCCCTATCGCATTCGTGAAATATATAGAATAAGGTATTTTTGAATCTTTCTTTTTCAACTGGCTTAGGAATTTTTCATCTTCAACTTTCAGACTTCCTTTCGGGTCTCCTATGTGAATTTGCTTATCCGCAAATTTGGCTTTTGCCAATTCGTAAAATCCCGGTAAATTCGAGAATTCACCGGTTAGAAACACATCTTGCAATCCATCTTCTTTATTTTTATCCTGTTTTTCGAGAATGATATCGACGGCCATTCTGTATTTTGCTTTTATAAACTCACTAATCGTCTCGCTATATTTCGGATCCGACTTGCAGTCTTCCCAGTCTTTGAAGAGCGTATCGTTATCTATATTAAATTTTCTTCCTATTTCTTGTATAAGCTGAGAAGTTCCTTCATTCGAACTGATGAAATATTTTATTGTATCCCCTTTTAGGGTCAGATAGTTGGTAGAGAGTGCGCCGACTTCTATTATCAAACTATCTTTGTCTTTTGGTATTTGATCGTGAAGCGCATATTTCAAAGTTTCAGCATTTATTCCATACAGAGATGGCGTTACTCCTATGGACTCAAATACCTGAGTATATTTGTCAGCCACTTGCCTGGAAACCGCCGCGAATAAAACATTCTGATAAGCGTTTTTATCATCTTGCTCCAAAATCAAAAAATCCCAGTACAAGTCCTGCATTGCAAAAGGTATAACCATTTCAGCTTCGTAAGGTATCGCCCTCAGAATATCCTTCTTGGTCAAATTAGCCGGAAACGAAAAAATATGAATGAATGTCGTCCTTGTCGGTAATAGGACAGCTACATCAGAACCAATTACAGGTTTTGGATTGGCTTTTTGGAATAGGTCTATAAGTATTTGCTTGAAATCCTCTTCCTTCTCTATTGAACCGTCCTTGATTATACCGGTCGGAATTATCATCCTATTGTAAGCCTCTAACAAAACATCGCCGTTATGCTTCTTTAGCGCCACCAATTGTACAAGGTGGTCGTGTAGATCTATGCCTACTACTGTTTTATGAAAAAATTTCATTTTTGTTTTGAATCCGATGGCTATTCTAAATGCACAATGCACTGGGCACAAGGGCAAAGAAGAAGTTGAAGAAGTCGGAGAAGTTGGGGAAGTGACGTAGTTGAAAATCTATACTTCCTCCCAGCTAACCAAATCGGAATTATAAACAGATCCGTCTTGTACGATGTTTAGTATAGCCTCGTAATTCTGAGAATAATCCCCGTAATCTACGGATATCGATATCGTTTTCTGTTCCGACGTTCCTGTAACTGTTATTGTACAAGAAGTCGATGCGTCTATCGCTAATGTTGTTCCTGAAAAATCCGAGTCGCCTTCAATTCTCATAATTGCTTCTTCCAAGCATGATTCGGCACCGTAATATGCGGTTTCACCGGAGGATTCGTTCAGATATATCTGATAAGTTGATATACTTGCTTCGGAAGCCGCTAAGACTATCAGAAGAGTAAATGCGGAAATTATCAATAAGCTTATCAGTGCGATCGAGCCTCTTTTTTGTTTTAAAAATTTCATTGTCTAAGCGTTGCTGTTAAATGTAGAAGTAGCTCTTTTTGCAAGTGAGCAAGTTGGGTTGAAACCGGTGTGATGCCTGCGTCAACGATTACCTGATCCGGACTTTTATCGTATGAAACCAGATTGAATCTTAAATAATCTATCTTTACATCGTTAGTATTTAATTGAACCGCATCTGCACTCCCCTCTTTTATGAAAGTATTTCCTCCTGACAGGTAAAATTGAGTAGGAGATGCGGTGCTTTCCGTCATAAAAAGTACAAGCATTCCATTATCGTTATCGAATATACTGCCCGTACTTGATACTCCTTCTGCGGTCTGTACGGCGTAGGATATTTTTTCCGAGATAAATTCACGATTCGATTCCATCTCGCTAAAAGTATTCGATACGTCGCTTACATCAATTATTTGGAACGCAAAAACCGTTGCCGCCAATAGAAATATCGCCAAAATTATGAAATATAGAAGTATCTCTACGAGTGTCGAACCTTTTTTTTTGGAAATATTTATCATGGGTTATAATCTACATAAATACTCTCTATCATCGGCGTTTCTATCGTGTCTGAAGTTATTGTGACCATGAATTGTATGTACCTTTTGCCTGTTGCGGAAGGATCAATCGTTATGCTTGTTCGTGGCGTTTCGTAATAAGTCGAGTTCGTACCATCGCTTCCAACCCAAGTTGCCGTTGCAAGTCCCGATATTGTACTTGCTGTTCTGATTTGCATTTTGACCGAACCTCCAACCGTATCTGTATAATCCCAGTCTATGAAGTTATATCTTGTAGCTTCACTTCCCGTATCAAGCGTGGCTGAAATATATGTTCCGCTATCTGCATAAGCTGCGCTTAGGGCCTCTTTGATTACAAGACCTTTGTTGCTTATATCGGTACTCAAAAACACATATCCATCGTCAACGTAAGCACCTGTGCCTTTTCCGGTTATGTCTGCAGAATATGCAACATAAGGTGACATCGGACTCGATACATTTATAGCATCCAATCCCGGATTGTTATTATCTATTGCCGCATATACGTACCCGTCGTGGTAAACCAAATCTTGGACCTCTCCACTTGTCACAAGCGTTCCTATAACTGATGGACTGAGCGGATTTGTGATATTAACTATTTTCAGAGAAGAACTACCTTCCACTCCGACATATGCCACTGTCCCATATATCTCAATCGATTGTATTTCCGATCCTATATCAAGACTTGCGACCGTTGAAGGGCTTGTCGGTGTCGTTATATCGACAACTTTCAATTGGCTTCCCGACTTGTCCGTACCGACATAAGCATAATTACCATCTATGTGAATTACATTTGTATTTGCAGAAAAATCCAAATATGCAACTTGCGTCGGGTCTGCAGGTATAGAAATGTCATACACTCTGAAACTATTCGTGTTGGTTTCCAGTCCCATATAAAGATAACTACCTGAAACCGCAGGCTGATTGCCGTAAGCGCTGAAGTTTATGGTTTTTACAACTGATGGATTTGTAGGATCTGTAACGTCTATTGTCGCAAAACCCGCATTCGATTTCTCAACGCCGAGGTAAATGTAATTACCTGACTTTACCAAATATCTGCCTTTTGCTCCAACATCTAATTTCTTAACAACGAAAGGACTCGAATGATTGGATATATCCGAAACCACAAATCCTTCCGCGACTTTTGCTCCCGCCAAATACGCATAATTGCCACTTACAACGACATCATCTCCATGATCTCCAACATCAACCGACGAGAAAAATGCGCTCATCGCCTCCACCAAATCAAGGAGAATTCCACAGTTGTCTTCCGGAGGCGCGGTAGTAGCGCCACTATCAATCAAATCATATGTTCCTGCGTCAAAATCCGTACAAGTTGTTTCCACCCAAGTGTATCCTCTCCAATTAGTCATGTAGCTTGTAAGGGTTGAGGAGAGTGGCAAGACGCCTTTCCAATCCCATGCCACGTCGCATGTGATTTTTTTCACTTCTTCGTCGATGGTTCCCGTCTCGGCTATATCCCCGTCGTCATTCCTGTAAACATCTTCTATAGTGACTGTTCTTGAATAATATTCGTCTATGATTTCGGGTGATGCGATCAAACTCCATAAGTCATCGGCAAAAGACAATCCGTATTCTCCACTTGCAAGCTCAAGATAATCCCTGTCTTTTATGCTTCTTACCGCCTCCATGCATTCTTCCGCGTATAATAGAGACTCGTTGTTAAGCATTGCTTTTTCGCTTCGCTGAAGCGTATTCAACGAAATGGAAACTATACCTGTAGTAAAAATCGAAAATACGCTTAGCGCTATTAAAACTTCCACTAGTGAAAATCCCGAACGACTTTTAGAAGTTGATGAGTCCAAGTGAGTTTATTGTTATTTGAGATGTTTTGTTTGTTTGTTCTGAAAAAAGATCCACAGTGCCATATTCATCTGTTTCGCCGAATGGCGAATCGAATATGATATCCTCCCCTCCACCGTTAAGATTTATATTTGTAAAAATCAAACTGTCCGGCAGTTCTATTGATATATTTCCGCTTCCACCTTCGACATAAGCATCACCGACAAATACCGCATAATAAGATTCTGCAAGATGTATCCCATGGCTTTCAGAGTCTTTTCCTGACGCTGAATCGCTCTGCGCCAATCTTAAATAAGAAACAAAAACATCTCTTTGAGAATTCAAGTCGGATCTGACTTGTGAAGTTTGACTATATAAAGTAAAAAGCCCCAGCGAAACCGCGAAAATCGTTATGACGATCACCATCTCTATAAATGTAAAAGCTTTTTTATTCATTATTTCCCTATTAGGTTTGGTAATTGGTAAATCGGCATGATAATAGATATCGCAACTCCTCCCACAAGTCCGCCCATGAATACAAGCAAGATCGGCTCCAAAAGAGTTGAAAGATTTTTAGTCAAATCTGTGACGTTTTTCTCGTACATATTTGCCAAATGAGCAGTGGTGGCTTCCAGACTTCCCGTTTTTTCGCCTATGAAAAGTAGCTTTGTCAGCAATATTGGAAAAAGCTTCTCGTTATTGGAAAAAGCTTCCCCGAGCGTTCCTCCTTTTTCAACCATAGCTCTCGCTCGCTCCACCTCATCTTTATAAGGCTTGCTTGTTAACATCTTGCCTGTAATCGAGATTGCTTTTGTAATCGGGACACCTGCCTGCAATAGAGAGTTCATCATTCTTGAAAATCTCGCGAGGTTCATATCTCTCATCAATCTTCCGAAAACAGGTATATGCAACACCACCGTATCCCTTATTAACTTGATGCTTTTTGATGTAAAAAGGAAATAAACCGTTGCCGAAAAAACACCTATCAGAAGTATTGTAAGCAGTGGTTTCGTCGTAACAAAAGAACTGGTCCCGATTAGAATTCTTGTAGGCAACGGCAATGTAACATCGAAAGATTCGAAGATACCGGTGATTTTCGGAAGTATGAATATAACTATACCGATCGTAAGCATTAATGTTAGAGAAACTATGAATGCCGGATAGATAAATGCCGAGATCACCCTTTTTCTTATATTGTAATCCTTCTCCAATTGTTTCTCCAGATATTCAAGAGTTCGTTCAAGGGTTCCGCTTTCTTCTCCGACAGCAACCATGTTTACAAACACATCGGAAAAAACCGTACTGTATTGCTCCAATGTTTTTGAAAGACTCTGGCCGGATCTGATCATTGCAACTATATTGTCGAACATCTTCTTGTTATTCGCGCCATTAACTTGTGTTTTCAAGATGTCCATCGCTTCGGTGATCGTAATTCCCACCTTCATCATCGTTGCGAGGTTTTTCACGAACATCATCTTATCCACAAAACTCAAATGCGGTTTCTCCCAAAACCACTCTTTCCTGCTGGCTTCTTCTATTACAGAAATTATCACCTTCCCGTCTTCGCGAAGTTTATCAGCCGCATCTTGTTCGGTCGGCGCATGGACGTAACCTTTTTCGGTTATGCCATCTGCGTTGCTGACTATGTAATTGAATTTTCGCATTTTTTTTGTAGTAGGACTTTAGGCAGTTTAGAACTTAGTGAGTTGAGATCGCATACGCGATCGGGCTGATAGTATT
>MFXH01000020.1:22129-30747 GCA_001788795.1 Candidatus Peregrinibacteria bacterium RIFOXYA2_FULL_41_18
GTGAGCGCTTCGCTTCCCGAGCGCTGCTAATCACACATAACTCTCAAGACTTCTTCCAATGTTGTGTCACCGGAAAGAACCTTCTCGACGCCGTCCATAAACATATTTATCATCCCTTGTTTCTCAGCTATTTCGCGAAGCTCATCGAGCTTGGTATTGCCCGAAATATTCTTTCTGACTTCATCTGTAATCTCAAGGACTTCGGCTATGCAATTTCTTCCTTTGAATCCGGTATGGTTGCAATGTTCGCATCCTTCGCCCATATAAAAAGTCAAAGCACCAGCACCCTGACGCTCAATTCTTTCCATCATTTTCTTAAAATCTTTCGGTTGAAAAGCTGCACCCAGGTCTTCCAGCTTCTTAAGAGACATTTCGTAAGGCTTCTTGCAATGTTTGCAAATCGTTCTTACGAGACGTTGCGCGATAATCATCTGCGCCGTTGCGGAAACCAAGAAGCTCTGGACTCCCATTTCCATCAACCTCGGCAGAGTCGAAACCGCGTCGTTCGTATGCAGTGTTGCCAAGACCAAGTGGCCCGTTAGCGCCGCATTGATTGCTACGCTTGCGGTTTCCTGATCACGAATCTCACCCACCATTATGATGTCCGGATCTTGTCTCACAAGAGCGCGAAGTCCGTTGGCGAATGTGAGTTCGGTCTTCGCGTTTACTTGTGTCTGATTTACTCCTTCCAGTCTATACTCGATAGGATCTTCAATCGTTGAGATATTTACATCTGTCGAGTTAAGTATTCTCAAAAGTGCATAAAGAGTCGTTGTTTTACCGGAACCAGTAGGGCCTGTCATAAGAACCATGCCGTGTGATTTTTGCATGTTTTTGTTTATGACATCCATGTTGTGTTGCGAATATCCTAGAGATTCGAGTTTTATTGTTTTGTTATCCGAGGTCAAAAGACGCATAACCACTTTTTCACCATCATAAGTCGGCAATATTGATACACGAAGAGTTATTTCGTTCCCTTCGAGTTCTATCTTGAAACGACCGTCCTGAGCGGCGCGATGTTCATCTGTTCGCATTTTGCCGAGGACTTTTATTCTCGTGACAACCAAGTCCATAATTTCCAGAGGTAATTCTGCAATCGTACTGAGAAGACCGTCTATTCTGTTTCTTACGACAAGTGCTTGCTTATGCGGTTCTATATGGATATCCGAAGCTTCATTTTGATATGCGAAAAGTATTATCGTATCAACTATTTTCGAAGCGTCTTCGAGCGATTCGATCTTCTGGATATCGCTCATGGCTCCCTTAAGAAGCTTGTTGAATTTCTCGTTTACATCTCTGTTGTAGACCTTAAGAGCCAGTTTGATATCTTTCTTTGTCGCGTAATAGGGCTCTACTAGAAGACCTGTTTTGTTTTCAATAAAACTTATCAGCTCGACATTATGCGGATTATTGAATGCAACTTTTAATCTCCCGTCATATTGTTCAAAAGGAATCACCAACTGGTGATTAGCCATCTGATAAGGGATGATTGTAAGCAAACCCTCCTTAATCGTCTGATCGCCAAGTCTGATATAAGGCTTGCCATAAAGTTCAGACAAAATCTTTCCTATCTCTTCGTCCTGAATTATGCCTTTTTCCTCTATCAATTCTTCAACCGGAATGGTTTTTCTTTCACTCATTTCAAGAAGACCTTTTGCGACATCTTCTTTCAAAAGTCCTTTATCTATAAGTATTTTTAGGAGATCTTCGTTTTTTATAAACATAATAGGATTTGTTTTTATCCTATTATTTTAACATAAAAAGGGCGAGAGATCAACCTAGCTTTCCATGAAGTCTTTCAATGGCATTACCTGTATTCCCTCTGTTTCTACAAATTGGACAGGTTCTAGGTTCAGTCTTGTTGGCAATTCCAAATCTCTGATTCTTATGAAATCCGATTTAGCGTTTTCCGGATGCACAGAGCATATATCTCTCGGTTTCATCCTTCCCGTAACCGGAAACTCGGGTGATTCCTCGAACTCTTTAATGCAACTTTTGCAACAATATACTCCCGAAGTAATGACTTCTCCATGATCTAGGTCATCCAATGTGTCATCTGTAATAGACTGTTCCGGGCCGGCCATTTTATGATTATTTAAAGGTTGCGATTGTATATCGCAAATTAAGGTTTTGCAAATAATGTTTTCAAGAGGAACTAAATGGCTCGTATATCGAAAAGCTGGTGGCCATTGGATTTGATATGCAAAAACTGACTTTTCTGGCTCGTGAAAGACGTTTCCTGCGGATGACCGTTTAGACTAAATCGATAAAGCCGAAGCCCTTCTTTTGACAGTAAACTCATCCAAATCTTTTCTTGCTTCATCAAAAAACTTCCTAGCTGGTTCGAAGATTATTTGATTACCGACAACTAATCCCATTGGTACAAGAACATGATCTCTCATTTCATCTAATGTTGAAAATGACTGCGTTGCAATACCAGCTTCCGCTAACTGACGACCTAACAATCTAACTTCTGGTTGCGCAGTAGTGTCTTCACGCAAAACCTGAACAATTCTCCTCTTAAATGGTTCGCTTGCGTAATATTCGAAAAACCTAATTAAACTACGTCTTTCGTCTTCCATCATCTCTCTTCCTATATCATCTTCATCCTCTCGTGGTGTATGAGTGTGCCAAACCGAAAGAGTATCATCTAAAACATACTTATGAGGAGGCTCTGACCAAATATGAGTAGATGCACTAGCAACTAATCCCGCGCCATAAGTACTAGCAATACCACCATTGCGATCAACCATATTCAAGCCGTTACAAAGTCCTTTTGCAAGAAGACCACTCCCCCCAGTGGAATTTTCCAATAGAGCCATTCTAACTCTACCTCGAGATATTACATCCAGTACTTTTTTGTCATGTAAGCTCAAAACTAGCTTAAAATACTTTTCGGCAGGTCCTGCTTCGTCATCTCTTCTCCTTAAAACCGACATATTTATTGCTCGAAAAACCTCAGGATGCAAAGCGGCAAGTGTTTGTCTGTTAGGCTCAAGATAATAAAGCTCAACACCTGTAAAACCTTGAGCTGTTATGTCGAAGTCATCCCCAATAAAACCGATTATATTTGCATCGAAATCGTTTCGTTCACTCATGTGTCCCATTGCGTTAATTAACTCCTAATACATCTTTCTGCAATTTCCTCTCTGCATGTAACTGCCGCTATACCTTTTCCGAATTTAGGCTGATGAGGGAATTGAAATTGAAATGGAACTAATGTCATACCGGATTGTCCTTTTTTTATTCCAGCTCTATCAAACTTTAACGTAAGAGTCGCTCCTTCTTTAAAAACTTCAGCCATGTCTAATGGTATTGGCATGTCACTCACTCCACCCATAAGTCTAAGCACTTGGCGTCCACGTCTTCCATCTTGTATTTCATTAAAGAAATCTGCTCTAACTAAAGCGGTAGTTAATATTTCGACTAATGTTGTAGCGCTTAAAGGTACCGATTTTTCAAATTCAACCAAACATTCTGGAACATCTGGTAACGTCAGATTGAACCTATAAGTTCCATCTCTTTCCTTTCTACAACAATCAGAACACTCGCAAATTGTACCTTCGGCAAAAGTGTTCATTGGAGCTGTTTCACATATAGGGCTATCCTCTATCTGTACTCCACCAAAAGATAATACTCTTCCTTTACTAGTTCTAAACCTCCCGTCAACGCTAACATCTGGGCTGAAAGGACTTTCACCTTCACGCACAGTTAGTTTCAAATTGCTTGTCACTGGTTTTTTCCAGCTTATTCTATCAAGACTTATAAGCCTTTCGTCAGGAGCAAGAAGGCTACTACATGCTTTTGTAATAGGTATAAGCATATCTGATCCATGGGCAAATTCTCTACTCCATGGCGTTAAAACCAAATTAGCAGTACTTACACAATATGTTCGGCCGTCTGTTTCAACATCTTTTAATTCCATGTCTGCCACTGTGTTTACGTCATATCCTCTTGATTGACGACTGAAACCTCTGACTTCCATCCCCATCATTGGCATACCGCCGAGTAAACTTGCCATCATTTCTGCAAATACTTGTCGTTCTATGGGTAAGTCGTCGCTATCGTCATCTATGCAATCATCTATGTCATCCTCCATACAGTCATCTTGCATACCCATAGGTTCTTGCATGATTTCCACGCCACTTAGAGTTCTATCAATAGCATCTCTAATTCTTCCATCTATTTTTTCTAGCTCCATTTGTTCTATGGCGCTACGTCTAAAACCTTTATCTTGTAGATCTATAGCCCTATTTCTTAACGGAGTTATTTCTCTTCGGAATGTAGTACATCTATCTAGTAGGAAGTTATATGCACCCTGTGGTCCACCTGGAAAGTCTGCTGATTTCATAGTTTAATTTTGATTACAAAGAAGCGTATTAAAGCATAACCACGCTAAGTAGTCAAGCCTCCGTATAACAAAAAGCTGATGGTCGTTGAATTCCATACGCAAAAACCGCCATTTCTGGCTTGCACAAGCGCAATAAAAGAAGTTTGCATCTAGCTTTCTCTGTTCGAATTGAATTGCAGTATTCTTTCAGTAGAAGGTTGCCTTCGCAATCGCTTGATAATATGGTTCGGGAACCGCTGACACTTTCCTTCAGGTAGGGTTTTGCTCGATTTTTTGCGAAATTTACTTATTTCTTAAAAATCGTTGTCCGCTCCAAGAGGCTTCGACGGAGCTCAGCCTCTTTGCGCTTCCAAACGCAAAACTCGCAACATTCTGGTACCCGCGGCAGGAATCGAACCTGCGACCTTCAGCTTAGAAGGCTGCCGCTCTATCCACTGAGCTACGCGGGCGTTGTGATATTTCAGATATTGTAAATGGGCTGTGTTCCTTCTACTACTTTCGTATTCTGCATTCCTTTGAATGCTTTCGCAAGTATGTTTTATCCACCTCTTTGTTCTTTATGGCCGTCCGCTTTGCTACCGGCCTGCTACGCGGGCGTGGATTTTGCAGTGTTTATTTTACGGATATTCTTTCTTTTGTCTAATGAAAAAATCGAACTCCGTTCCGCAGGGAGGCTCCGGCAAAAATTTCTTATGGAATTTCGTACGATTTTCGTCTATTTTTTAATCACTATGGCGATAATCTCCAAAAAATCACAGCAACAGGATACCAGAATTGTGAAAAACACTTCCGAAGATAATGATAAAAACGATATCACTCTTCGCCCAAAAGCCATGACCGAATATATAGGTCAAAGCGAGGTTAAAAGGAATCTGTCCGTATTCATACAAGCTGCGAAGAAACGCAGCGAGCCGCTCGAACACGTTCTTCTTCACGGCGCTCCCGGACTTGGCAAAACAACTCTCGCCAACATCCTTGCGCGCGAGATGAATGTGAACATTAAGACGACCGCAGGCCCAGCTCTCGAAAAACAGGGAGATTTGGCGGCAATACTCACCAATCTGAAAGAAAACGATATTCTTTTCATAGATGAAATTCATCGCCTTAAGGCTCCAATAGAGGAAATCCTTTATAGCGCGATGGAAGACTTCTGCCTTGATATAGTTATAGGCAAAGGACCTGCTGCGAGATCCATGAGATTGAGTCTGCCTAAGTTCACACTCATAGGAGCTACGACTAAGTTAAGCATGATCTCATCCCCTCTTCGAGATAGATTCGGTAATCTGATTAAACTTGAGTTCTACAAGAAGTCTGAAATTGAAGAAATTATTCAGCGTTCAGCCGGAATTCTTAAGCTTGAAATAGATGCGCGTGCGGCAAGCAGATTGGCTCAATCTTCACGCCAGACGCCGAGAATTGCAAACAGGCTTCTTAAGAGGGTAAGAGATTTTGCGACAGTTTATGACGATACTCATATTATAAGCTTCGAAATGGTTGAGAAATCCCTATCCGACTTGGGCGTAGACGAGATTGGGCTCGATAACACCGATCGACAGATACTCCATGCGATTGCTGAGAAATTCGGAGGCGGACCTGTCGGTCTCAATACTATAGCAGCTGCCACAAATGAAGAGCAAAATACCGTTGAGGATATTTACGAGCCATATCTGTTACAACTTGGATTCCTCGACCGCACTCCGCGAGGCAGAATGATTACGGAAAAAGCTTACAAGCACATCGGTCTCAAGGCTCCAAAAAATGTACAAACATCATTAATTTAAATTTAATAAAAAAATAAATATGAAAAAAATCCTGTCTTCTTTTGCAATTATATCTCTCATGCTGGCGGCAAATGGATGCTTCTGGAATTCGGAAGATACTGTTGTCGAGGAACCGACTTATGCGAACTATACGGGCACCCTTAAATCTCTCGGCAGTATAAAGGTTGGCAAAATGGCTACCCATATGATTCAAACTGAAGATGGTGATGTTGTTTATGTTTACAGTTCCAAGCATGATTTGAACGATAGCGAATATATTAATAAAGAAGTTGAGGTTTACGGGGAGGTGTATATCTCAGAAGATGACGGAATCGAAATTCTCAAGATAACAACTATAGAATTGGCTCCAGAACAGGAAGAGGTCGCAACTGCAAGCGAACAGACATATTCCGATCAAGAGGTCGGTTTCTCTTGGAATATAATGAGTGACTGGACTATCGAAAGAGATTCCGGATATGTAATATTCACCCTACCTGCGAAAGAGCAATCGAGCGGCACCGGTACTACTGTGACAAGCGATTATATTTCCGTAAAAGTTTTTGATAATACTGAGAACCTCTCTCTTACAGATTGGCTTGGCACATACGATCCAACAGCTGTTTCGATGACCAGCCAAGGTCTTATAAACGGTTCTCTCGAGGCTTTGGGCTTCACTACTGAAATGCAAGACGTTATGACGTATTTCGTAAAAAGAACCGAAGGCTCTGTCTATGAAATCAGTCATTATAATTTCGATATAGCCAATCGAACTTATTTCAGGAATTTGTTCATGGATGCTCTTCAGACTTTTACGTTCATACCTTTCGGTACCGGATATGAAGTTATTGATATTGGCGGAACTTCCGTAGGAGAAGAAACTGACGATACTCCGCTCGGTCTTGATCCCGTCGATAGTACCGGCGGAAATTACGATCAAGTTGTCTCCGGCGTAAGCGAACAGATTACCGAAATCGCTCCGGAAGAAGAGGCTGTTGGTGGAACTTGGTACGTTACCAAATACGAATTTGCCGATCCCAATTATGTTTATGTAGAATATGAAGACGGACATGATATGAGAAAAGTTTTATTAACCTATTCTCTCGATGGTGGATTTTCGTATGAAGTTCTCGCCTATTTCTATCCCGGTGAATATACGACATGGGATGTCGAGACCGGAACCGATGAAGCAAAAGGATTGCAAAAAACTGTCGTCAAACCGACTGATAACGGAGCTACTGTTGTAGCAAGTCTTCTCGAGGGATACAGCTATTTGGAAAGTTCCTCGAAAAACTTTTCGATTCAATATCCTTCCAACTGGTATTATGCGGCAAGTGGCAATCATTATGGTTTCACTTCTACAAGCGATGGAGAGGAGTTGGTCGGATTGGATATTTTGGACGAAAGTTTTGACGATCAAAGTGGCGATCCAATGTTTACATTGGCAAATGGAAAATCCGCAAAGGATCTTACAACTGATGAATCGCGTGGGATTTATATTGAAAGAGATGATAATTCTTGTTTCTATATTTACGGCGCAATTGAATACTCGGTTATAATCGAAAACATGGCCGGCAGTATAATCATCTCCGAATGAGACTGAGTCGTGATTTTTTTGAAAGAAATACTCTTGATGTAGCGCGCGAGTTGCTCGGCAAGTTTATGGTTTTTAATGGGAAGGTCGGACGAATAACAGAAGTTGAAGCTTATATAGGGCAAGATGATCCCGCCTGTCATGCCGCTCGAGGTATGACTCCGCGCAATCGCGTGATGTTCGGACAGGGAGGGTTTTCTTATGTTTATTTTATTTACGGAATGTATCATTGCTTGAATTTCGTTACGGAACGAGAAGGGTTCCCTGCGGCTGTTTTGATAAGAGGTGTTGAAAGCGTTTCCGGTCCAGGCAGATTATGTAAGACATTCGGGATCGATAAGACGCATAGTGGCGTTGATCTGTGTACCAGTGATTCGTTTTATGTGGAAGATCGCGGATATAAACCTGCTTGTATAAAAGAGACGCCGAGGATCGGGATTAAGGTTGGAAAAGATAAGATGTGGAGATTTATCGACGATGCTATTTAGACATATCTACGCTACCGCGCAATTCAGAAAAGGTGAGTCCGCAATCACTTGCCGAAAAGTCTAGTCGGAATGGTTGATTTCTCCTGTTGGTGCGATATATTGGTCGTGCTATTTGATAATTCCATTTTATGGAAAAACTGCATGAGGAATTCGTTAAGTACGGCGCGAATGCGAAGCACTGGCTGAGACAGTGCGCACTCTTGCTGCCGGAGATTGCTCGCCAAGAGATTTGGCGTAAAAAAGGTTTCGGAAGTATTTACGAATATGCGGCTAAATTGGCGGGAATGAGTAAGTCGCAAGTTGATACGGCGTTGTGGATTGTTCGGGCTGTTGAAGATAAGCCCGAGCTCAAGAAGGTGGTAGAGGAAAAAGGAATTAATTGCGTAAAACCTGTCGTGGCAATTGCAACAGTTGAGACCGCAAGCTTT